>CAZLXW010000217.1:0-1018 GCA_964563505.1 uncultured Eubacteriales bacterium | reverse complement strand
ATAGTCTCTCGGAATTACAAAGCCCGAAAAATCAGTGCTTTGAATCCCATGTTTTTAAAAAACCTCCACTTTTTTCATCAAAAACCCTTGACAAATCTCCAAAAATTTTCGCCGAAGGCAATTGAATGTAATTATTTTTATTCTATTGCCGGAGGTGTTTTTATGTTTCCAACGTTTGTTTCTCATTCTGATTATCAAGATGTTTTTGCATCCCGTTTTCTTGATCTTTTTCCTGATCCTTTTGGTATTCCTAAAGAATCATGGAACATCATTAATCAGTTTTTTCATCTTGATCTTTCCGAAACGCATTCTGTTCTTTTTGATACTTATTCAGCTAAAGGTCCTTCACCCAGACCACCTTCTTGTCTTCTTCGTTCCTACCTTTTAATGATTAAAACTGGGGAAGTCTCTATTTCTAAATGGTGCAACACCTTAAGACTTAATCCACTTTATTCCATTTTAAGCGGGTTTGCAGTGGATGATTCCCCCGGTATTGGTACCTTTTATGACTTCTTTTCCCGTTGCTGGGGCTCCGAATCCGATAATACTTTTCCACACGAAAGACCACCTAAGAAAAAGGTTTCAAAAGGTAAGAAAGCTGGGGAAAAAACGCCCATTGATACTTCTACTGTTTCCGAAAGACTCTTTGCCTTTTTTGACAAACATCCCATTAAAGAACCCAAAAATCCATTTGCTTTAATTCTTAAACTTTACACCACCCAGTTCCTTCACGTTTCCCATGAGAAAGGGTTCATTGATCTCGACCATTTATCCCTCGCCGGTGATGGTACTCCTGTTGTGACTTCTGCAAGGATGCGTCGCAAAACCCTTTGTGATTGCTCTTCTAAAGGCATTCGTAACTGTAAATGCAAACGCTATTATTCTCAACCGGATTGTGATATTGGATGGGATTCTTCGAGACTTAAATACTTCAATGGTTATCATTTATATATTTTTGTCGCATCAAACTCTTTTAATGATTTACCTGTTTTTCCAATGCTTGAACCGGCTTCTCGTC
>CAZLXW010000216.1:0-1035 GCA_964563505.1 uncultured Eubacteriales bacterium | reverse complement strand
AACGAAGTCGCGGTACTAGTGAAAAGTATGTAAGTCGATTAGCTGGAAAACAAACGATTTCTTCTAAACATTGAATAAAAACGAGGTTGAAATGAAGAATTACTTAAAGAAAGACAGAACTTCCCCCTCCCCAACAAAGAGGCCAATATTTGATGTTGTGAAATTAAGTAATCACCTAATTAAGGTTAACTTCATGATTATAAGTGAAGTATCGGCCGCATTTCGGACAGCAAAGTTTTTCCTTACCGATGAGTTTTTCTAATAAACGAACTTTATCAAGCCTTGGTGGGACGCTAAGAACAAGACCGCCTTGTTTAGCAATAAGTTTACGGCAAAGCGCTACCTTTGATGAACGAAAACGATTCGATAGAAAACCATAGTGGCGAATCTTTACAAATTTATGTGGTAATACATGCAGAAGAAAACGTCGCATAAACTCATGATAGCTCAGTGTCATTATCTTTTGTTTACCGCCATCTTTGTTGTCGTGGTAAGAAAAGGAAACTTCATTATTAGAGATACTTTTAATCCTGAAATCTGAAATAGCAACACGATGTGTGTAACGACCCAGATACTTAATCACATGGTCAGCACACTTAAAAACGCTTTTAGAGAAGACGATCCAGTCTTTATCATATAAAGAGTCAAGAAAAGACTGAAACGTATCAGAAGAACTAAGAGTGCTTGTTTGTGAGGCGGGCTCGAATTCACCTGACAAATAAAGCTTCTTAAGTCCTTCTAAAAATTTACCTTTAAAAATAGCAGATAAAATTTTCACATGAATGAAAAATTTCTTCTTGAATGACTTAAAATGAGTATGATCTTTAGACAAACCACCGCCAACAAAAATGCAGTGAATATATGGGCTGGTCGTAACCTACGGTTACTGCTCGCCTATGCAACCTAGGTGGAACATCAGAGTTTGACTCCAAGTATGAAGCACTAATGAAAATCCGGGAATAACACCCAGTTTATCTTTGGATAAGTCAATCAGTGTTTTTGACGTGGCATCATACATCAAGTTATAAAGAAGTT
>CAZLXW010000215.1:0-1054 GCA_964563505.1 uncultured Eubacteriales bacterium | reverse complement strand
ATGGAACGAAAGTTCAAGAAAGCTGAATTTTCTTTTGATGATTTCTTAGAACAAATGCAACAAATAAAGAAAATGGGATCCTTGAATGATATTATGGGTATGATACCCGGTATGGGACAACAGATGAAAAACGTTCAAGTCGATGAAAAAGAACTAGCAAAGATGGAAGCGATGATTTTATCTATGACGCCGGCCGAGCGTCGTAACCCGGATCTTATGAACTTGTCGCGTAAAAAGCGTATAGCCGCAGGTTCAGGTAACGAGATGGCTACCGTGAATCGTTTTATCAAACAATTCGAACAATCAAAAAAAATGATGAAACAAATGAGCGGTATGATGAAAGGCAAAAAAGGTAAAAAAGGGATGTTTAATATGCCCTTTATGAAATAATCGGTATTAAGCAATTTTGCTTTATATAAATTTTAATAAATGATTGAAATAAATCATATCATTATAACAATAGGAGGTGAAAAACATGGCAGTAAGAATGAGATTAAAGAGAATGGGTGCAAAAAAAGCTCCTTTTTATAGAATCGTAGTTGCTGATTCAAGATCACCAAGAGATGGTAAGTTTATTGAGCAAGTAGGTTATTATGATCCTACAAAAGAGCCTGCTGAAATCAAAGTTGATGAAGAAATTGCTAAAAAATGGCTTTCAACAGGTGCTCAACCATCAGAAACAGTAAAAAAATTACTTAAAATTGCTGGTGTAACTGAGTAATAGTGTCATTTGCCAATAGGCAAAGGAGGTTCAACTTATGAAAGAACTTGTTGAAGTGATTGCAAAAGCACTTGTTGATAATCCTGATGCAGTTGAAGTTCGAGCCGTAGAAGGTGAAAAATCAACAGTACTTGAATTAAAAGTTGCTCCTGAAGATATGGGAAAAGTTATCGGTAAACAAGGTCGAATTGCTAAGGCAATTCGTACCGTTGTTAAGGCTGCAGCTACAAAATCCGATAAACGTGTTGTTGTCGAAATTATGTAGTTTGTATTTGAGTAACAATTCCTATGATGAATTGCAGCTTAAGTTAAGTACCAAAAGTATATCGGGTT
>CAZLXW010000214.1:0-1072 GCA_964563505.1 uncultured Eubacteriales bacterium | reverse complement strand
CGGATACCTAATGGCTAAAAGTTCATAGTCAGTAACTAATAGGGTAATAATTGATAAGATAAAAAAACTGAATCGTCCTCGGATATCTTTTGTATATGCAATGACGTTTGCAAAGAACCAAAACAATATGCCATTGTAATTAAAATCCAGCATACTTATAATAAGAATACTAACAAGAAAGTCAATAAATAATGTAAACAAGATAATCTTTTCACTACTCGTACCATACGTCTCGCGAATTATAAATGAACCAATCAATATACAAATCAATATAATCCCACTGCCTAAAATAAACGCAGGCTTTTCAGGCAAGGTCTCTATCGAATGCAAAAAACTGCTTGCAATATGATAATCATATATATACACTGTTGTATTGTATATTAAGGTCAAAATAAAAAATATAGCAACACTGTTAATAGCAAGCATGCTCATTTTTATAAAGGTTATTTTATTATGAAGTCGTGAAATATATTTATTGCCATCCAGCGATATCGAACTCATTTATATTCTCCTTAGTAATCAAACTAACTGGTATGATAATAGACCGGTCAACAGTATCTCCGGCAAAATATTGATATGCCGTTTCTGCTGCAGTTCTTCCAATAACAATTGGCCTTTGGGCACTAGAACCCTCAATATGATTTTCCTTAATCATTGTTTTTCCATCAGGTGACCCGTCCACTCCATATATCAAAACATCTTTGGAGTAGTTGTTTAATTGCAACGCCGCTAATGCTCCTAATGCTGAAGGATCGTTGCCCCCAAAAATAACATCAAATTCCCAATTAAATTCGATGATATCATTCATGACGTTCATGGCAACTTCCAATTCGGCTCCTGCTGATTCGATATATATTATGTTATGGTCCTCATACTCCTTAATAACATCTGTAAATCCTTTGACGCGATCAATAATTGAATTCATTTCAGGATGATTTAATACAATAATATTTGACTTCGCTTTTTTCTTTAAAACATCTTCTGCACACTGGACTCCAGCATTATAATTATCCGATATTATTGTTGAAACAACATATTCATCATCATATACATATGTGTCAATATTAAATAC
>CAZLXW010000213.1:0-1077 GCA_964563505.1 uncultured Eubacteriales bacterium | reverse complement strand
CAATGTGTTCTGGAGCAATAATGAACTCTCGAATATCAAGGGTTGTGTACGGAGCAGATGAGGAAAAAACTGGTACAGCAGGAACTGTGCTAAATCTTTTACAATTTCCTGGGTTTCCTGGATTTGTTCATATTGTTCCAAATATTTTAAAAGAGGAATCGGCAGAATTATTAAAGAAGTTTTTTAATAATATGAGGAATAATTTCTAAAAAGTTTTAATTTATATAAATAGAGGTAATAATACTTATCAATTAAGAAAAGAAGGTGGAATAGATATGCAGAAAAATAAGTTTAAAGTTTTATTAATTTTAGTTTTAGCAGGTTTTTTGATTTTTAGTGGGTGTCAAAAGGTAGAAGAACCTTCACCGACTCCTGAGCCAACACCTACGCCCGCTCCAGCACCAACTCCTGAACCTGAGCCTAATGGAGAAGAGCCTGAGGAACCAGCAGAGCCTGCTGAGCCAACACCTACTCCAACACCGGCACCAACGCCTGTTCCAGAGCCAGCTCCAGCTCCAGAGCCTGAGAAGCCAGTTGAACCAGTATTCAATGCACAAGCAGATTATGATAAGTTTATTATTGTAAATGACGAAAAAGGTTACACAAATGCAGATGCTAGAAGATTTAAATTTTTTGTAGATACTTTTAGTGAAGAGTTTGCAGTAATTATTGATGCATCTGCAGTAAATATATACCAAGAAAGTCATATTCCTAAAGCGATTAATATTCCTGCTGTGAATATTTGGGATAATCTTGATAAACTTTCTAAAGAGAAGAACATTTTAGTTTATGGACAAAATGATAAACAATCTTTATATGTTACAAAAGTATTGTCTGATAATGGCTTCCCTTACATCTTTAGATTACAAGGTAATTTTGGAGCATGGATTGAAAGAGATTATCCGACAGAGAGAGTTATAACTCAAGGGGATATTAATAATTTAAAATCTATAATTGCCAATCTTCCAGATGGATCTGAGAAACAAGAAATGGAAGAAAGATTACGTGTTCTTCAAGCTAATTTAGACCTTCAAGAACCAGTAAAAACAGTTGAAGGACTTGCAGCAGCTTTAGACC
>CAZLXW010000212.1:0-1097 GCA_964563505.1 uncultured Eubacteriales bacterium | reverse complement strand
TAGACGAGGCCATTATAGAAGAAGACATAAATGAAGAGGGCATAACTGAAGAGTCGACTGAAACGGAAGAAGTTGCTGAAGATGAAGAAGTGAGTGTAATTGAAACGCCAGCATTTGTTGGACCACCGGAACTTTCAGAAAGTTATTTTACTGAATTAGAAGAAGCAACAGCAGAAGGGCAAATGCCCATTGATATCTTGATTCAGAATGGATACTTAAAAACGGATGTAGATGCATTTATCTATATGGATAAAACCTATGTTCCGTTGCGTTCAGTTGTTGAAGCGTTTGGACTCACGGATATCGAATGGGATCCAGACAACTATGTGGCATCGGTTACGGGTTATGGATATTCAATAGAATTTCCGTTAAATAAGTTAGAAGTTATTGTTAACGGACATGTTCAAGATCTTCAATCACCAACCGTGCTTGTTGACGATAGAATGATGGTTCCACTTAATTTTATTAGTGAGCTCTTAGGGTTTGAAGTGATTTGGGATCAGACTTATTATACTGTTGGACTGATACATCCTACATTGAAGGTGGATTCGGAATATATTGATGACAGAATTTATACATATGACGAGTTACAAAATTTTGCTAAACTTGTTATGCGAGAATCCGGAGATGCAAGTTATGAAGTACATCATGGTGTAGCCAGTGTTATTATGAATCGTATGTCACATTCTTCGTTTGGAAGTTCTGTTGATGGAGTTATCTTTAATACAGATTGGGCGGTGCAATTTCCGCCGGCCCATAAAGCAAACTTTGAGGATACAAAACCAAACGAAAAAGCAGTAAAAGCAGTAAAATATACATTGCGAGGACAAAATTCAGTTGAGACATGTATATTTTTTAATACGAGACCATTTAAGGGTAAACCCATTTACAAAGTTGTTGATGGTGTCTATTTTATGCAAGATTCATGAAGTAAAACCATATTAACATATTAGGTTGCAACCGGAGGATTCTATGAATATTGATACAAAAGATCGCGAACAAGAAGAACAAAGGCTTCAATATGTTCTTAAACAGATTCAACAAGAGATACAAGTCACTGAGGATAAAGTCATTGAACAAAAAGAATCCTTAAAAGA
>CAZLXW010000211.1:0-1104 GCA_964563505.1 uncultured Eubacteriales bacterium | reverse complement strand
TGTTACCGATCAAATAGGTCGTTTTTCTAGTTCGACGGCGCTTAAGGAAGAAGTAAAAAACGAAAGTGGGCCTATTTTAAAGAATAAAAATTCTAATAAAAGTCATGGAACAGTTCAGATTATTAGTGAAGATGATAAAATCTTTGAGAAGAAGACTAAGAAGATAACGGGCAATATGAAAGGGGATTATAAACCAGGTGTTTTGGAGTCAGTCCCTAGTGAGTTAAATGGGTTATTAGATGAGCAAAAAAAATTTTGTATAACTAATATGTTGGCTCATGATAAAATCACCAGCTTTTTACAAAGTTATACAGCTGGAGACAAATCAGAAGCCTTAAAAGTTTTTTGGGATAATAATGGATATTCAGAGATATTAGCGAATATTAATGAAATGTATAAAGTGATAGTAAATAAAAAGAAAGAGTTGACAGGAAAAATAAGAAACTCTGAATCCGAATTGATAAAATACAAAATGGAGAAGAATGGATTGTCAACACTTTATTGGACAATTTCGCTAAGGAATTTTTCTTTGTATTCAATGGGTGTAAGGTAGCTTAAAGATGAGTGAATACGAAGATTGTTATACCAATTTACGTAATCAAATAATTCTAAGTTTAGTTGATCCAATGATTCAAATGTATTCGGATATACAAATTCAGTTTTGAATACTTTGAAAGTTGCTTCAGCGACAGCGTTGTCATAGGGACAACCCTTTTTACTTAGTGAACGTTTGATATTAAAGGTATCAATCAACCCATCAATTATGTTGTTCTTAAACTCGTTTCCACGATCAGTGTGAAAAATATTTATGTCATCAAGCTTGTATTTAACTGTTGTAAACGCCTTATACACTAACTTAGCATCTTTCCTAGCACCTGCACTATAGCCTATTATTTCACGATTAAACAGGTCCAACAAGATACATATATAATTCCATTTTCCATCAACTCGTACATAAGTTAAATCACTGACAACAACATCTAATTGATCTCGATTACTAAACTCTCTATTAACTTCATTATCGATTTTATCATTGTTTACCGGTGTTTTATGCACCTTAAATTGAGCCACTGTATATCTTGATACGAGACCTAATTCATTCAT
>CAZLXW010000210.1:0-1124 GCA_964563505.1 uncultured Eubacteriales bacterium | reverse complement strand
AATCAAAAGCTTGAGACTCTGTTAATGCGGGTGACAGGAGTTGAACCTGCACGCCGTAAAGCGCTAGATCCTAAGTCTAGTGCGTCTGCCAATTCCGCCACACCCGCATTTGTTCTTGGCATAAATAGTATGAATACTATTTATAATGAGGCACCCGGGACTCGAACCCGGGACACCTAGATTAAAAGTCTAGTGCTCTAGCCGACTGAGCTAGTGCCCCATAGCTGGGCATGCTGGATTCGAACCAGCGAATGCAGGAGTCAAAGTCCTGTGCCTTACCGCTTGGCGAATGCCCAATGTTACGTGTTTCTTAAATATATTCAATGTTTACGTTTAAGTCATAAGATGACTTAGGGTGAGTAATGGGGTTCGAACCCACGGCCTCTAGAGCCACAATCTAGCGCTCTAACCAACTGAGCTATACCCACCAGATTTATTATAATTTTTGGAACAAACGTGCCTGAGGGGATTCGAACCCATGACACCTGGCTTAGAAGGCCAGTGCTCTATCCTACTGAGCTACAGGCACTTAATTTTATCCATGTAGCTTCGGATAAAAATAAGCGGGTGATGGGAATCGAACCCACGTATCCAGCTTGGAAGGCTGGTGTTCTACCATTGAACTACACCCGCATATGTAGTCGGGGTGACAGGATTCGAACCTGCGGCCTCTTGAACCCAAATCAAGCGCTCTAGCCAAGCTGAGCCACACCCCGATCTTCATCGGTCACACTCTCGATTAAATGACATCTAATTACTCAGTAATTTTTGATGTTTTCCTCAACTTCGAGCGCAAGTGATATTATACACACATTATAAAGGCTTGTCAACACTTTTCAAAAAGTTTTTTTATAATCGTTCAGAGTCCCGTGAATTCGGCCTTCTCCATCAATTTCAATAATTGCATAAGTTGGATATTTTGAATTTCTTGGTTGAGAAATACTTCCCGGATTCATAATTAAAATATCATTATCATATCCTAAATGGGACATATGTGTGTGTCCAAATAATGCCACATCGACGTCATGATCCTCAGCAATTTTTTCTAAATGTGCCAAAGAGGATTTCACATGATAACGATGGCCATGTGTTAAAAGAAATTTCTTTTTTTTAATCTCAACAAT
>CAZLXW010000209.1:0-1125 GCA_964563505.1 uncultured Eubacteriales bacterium | reverse complement strand
CTGTTAAGAAATATGCTGCAATGGAAAATGCAGTTTGCTGTGATGGCAGGATTCGGGGCATGTTTACTTTTCTGGGTGCCAATCGTACAGGACGCTTCAGCTCAAAAATAGTGCAGCTGCAGAACCTACCTCAAAACCATATGCTGGATTTAAAAGAGGCACGAGGCATCGTAAAAAATGGTTATTCTGAAGCCCTTGAAATGCTCTATGAAGACATACCAGATACACTTTCACAGCTTATTCGGACAGCTTTTGTGCCAAAGAAAGGCTGTAAGTTTATTGTTGCCGACTTTTCTGCCATTGAGGCTCGTGTGCTGTCATGGCTTGCGGGTGAAGATTGGAGAAGTGAAGTATTTGCAAGCGGCGGTGACATTTATTGTGCATCCGCATCACAGATGTTTGGTGTCCCTGTAGAAAAGCATGGTGTGAATGGGCATTTAAGGCAGAAAGGCAAGATCGCAGAACTGGCCCTAGGTTATGGTGGATCAGTGGGAGCTTTAAAGGCTATGGGCGCACTGGATATGGGCCTTGAGGAGGAAGAATTAAAACCCTTGGTTAATGCCTGGAGGAAGGCCAATCCATACATCGTAAAATTCTGGTGGGATGTGGATAGAGCTGCTAAGAAGTGCATCAAAGAAAAGCAATCTCAAGAAACACAAAATATCAAGTTTCATTACAGGAGTGGAATGCTCTTTATTGTGCTTCCTTCTGGTAGGCAGCTTGCCTATGTTAAACCAAAGATTGGTGAGAATATCTTCGGTGGTGAATCGGTCACTTACGAAGGTGTCGGTGCTACTAAAAAATGGGATCGACTTGAAAGCTATGGGCCTAAGTTTGTAGAAAACATTGTCCAAGCAATCTCTCGTGATATTTTGATGCATGCCATAAAGACTCTAAGCTCTTACCGCATTGTGGCTCATGTGCATGATGAAGTTATTATTGAGGCGGATCATAGCATGTCACTTGATAGGGTGTGCCAGCAGATGAGTAGAGTCCCTCCCTGGGCAAAGGGGTTGCTCCTTGATGCCGATGGCTACGAATGCGATTTTTATAAAAAAGATTAGTTAAAACATCAGATTTCACCTCCCGCCGTGGCTACCAGGTAGGAGGTGTTTTTCTATGAAC
>CAZLXW010000208.1:0-1164 GCA_964563505.1 uncultured Eubacteriales bacterium | reverse complement strand
GATGTTTTTTACATTCAATGATTTCACCTACGGCAAACTTCACTTTTGCAAAATCGTCAATGGTAATTTCCGGTACTTCTTCAACATCTTCTGCATCTTTTGTTATCTCAGCTTCTTGACTTTGCTTGACCTGCATTTTTTCTTCAATCATCTCAAGTGTTTTTTCCTCATCTAAGCGTGCAAACAAGGCAACACCTTCACCGACTTTATCACCTGGCTTCATGCCTGCAAACTGGCTTAAGGATTCCCAATCCGTGACTTTCGTGTTTAACTGCTCAAATATTTTGTCTGCTGTCTCTGGCATAAATGGCTGTAGCATCACTGCAGACATACGAATAGATTCGAGTAAATTATATAAAACTGTACCTAGACGTGGCATTGACGCTTGGTCTTTTGCTAAAATCCATGGTGTTGTTTCATCAATATATTTATTTGACCGACGTAATAATGTCCAAATAGCATCAATGGCATCCGAAACACGAAGGTCATCCATTTTTTCTAAAACTTTATTTGGCGTTGATAAGGCTAGCTCACGTAAGGATGTATCAATCGCTTCACTCACGTTTGGCTCTTGAATCACACCATCAAAATATTTATTAACCATGGCCACGGTTCGATTCACCAAGTTTCCTAATATATTGGCTAAGTCTGAATTAATCCGTTGAATTAAAAGCTCATAGGTTAATGTTCCATCTTGTGCAAAAGGCATTTCATGAAGTAAATAGTAGCGAACCGCATCAACTCCAAAATACTCAACTAAATCATGGGTATAAATAACATTTCCACGTGATTTACTCATTTTATCCATACCAATCATTAGCCAAGGATGACCAAAGACTTGCTTTGGAAGTTCAACATCAAGTGCCATCAGCATAATCGGCCAATATATTGTATGGAATCTTAAAATATCTTTTCCAATGATATGTGCATCTGCCGGCCAATATTTCTGAAAAAGTTCACCATGCTCTCCATCCGGGTCATATCCTAATCCGGTGATATAGTTTGAGAGAGCGTCCACCCATACATAAACAACATGTCCCTCATCAAAGGTTACAGGTACCCCCCAGTTAAAGCTTGTTCTCGATACACACAAATCTTGAAGCCCAGGCTTTAAGAAGTTATTGACCATCTCGTTTTTACGTGATTCCGGTTGGATAAATTCCG
>CAZLXW010000207.1:0-1206 GCA_964563505.1 uncultured Eubacteriales bacterium | reverse complement strand
CTCCACCATACTTCCACCCACAAATCAAACCGCACAATAATACCGGAAAGTGCATGGGCAAAAACATATTTCCCATTTGCGGAATCTGTCCTGTAATAAATGGTAAAATCATACCAAGTGCCATCATTAACCCGGATAAAACAATGTTTTTTACTGTCGTATTTCTCATTCTACTTTCTCCTTTTGTTTTATAAATGGTTTAAATGAAATCCAAACCATGTTAAGGATACCACTTCGTGTTAACTTTAAGTCAAGATATTTTCGACATTATTGATATTATCCCCCGGCCGATAAGAATCTTAGGCGAAATTTTTCGATCGCTTCTTCAACATATTCTTCTTCCCCTCTAAAGACAACAACCGTTGCCGGTATGGTGATAGAGCCTAGTGAAACAAAGCTTTCTTCGCCTACGTCAACCTGATAGTTTATCCCATTATGCACGTTTAAAAAATAGTCCGTAATTTCTTTCCTACGCATTCCTCGCATTTCCAAGTTTTTTTCAATCATAGCATCACCTCTAGCGATTATATATACTTTTGGTTTTACTCTAGGTCTTTTTATGGTATCCTATTATTTGAGAATCAAAACAAACAATTAGGGAGGCAATATGTCAAAATTACTACTTATCATCATTATACAACTCGCTTATGTTCCCATGTTAACACTTCGGACAATTAGCATGGTTAAAAACCTCAAAATATTCACAGCTGTATTCGGCTTCTTAGAGGCCCTCATCTATATTTTCGGATTAGCTATTGTTCTCTCCGGTGAGCAAAGTATTATTGAAATGGTTGTTTACTCTTTCGGTTTTGCTCTGGGACTGATTGTCGGTGTCTATGTTGAACAAAAGCTCGCCATTGGTTTCACCAGCGTCCACGTGAATATCAACCACGAAAACGATGAAATGGTTGATATGCTTCGGGAAAAAGGATTCGGCGTTACTGTTTTTTCCGGAAAAGGACGACTTGGAAATCGCCAACGCCTAGATATATTAACACGCCGAAAAAAGGAGAAAGAGCTTATGAATATCATCTATTCATTTGAACCCGAAGCTTTTGTCATCTCCTATGAACCCAAAACATTCAAAGGTGGCTATCTAACCGAAATCATGAAAAAACGCCTTCGCAAAAGCACCTCTGATCAAGACACCCAAACATCCCAGCATATTCCTCTTGTTAAAAGTGTCGTTGATGAAATTACTGAAGA
>CAZLXW010000206.1:0-1224 GCA_964563505.1 uncultured Eubacteriales bacterium | reverse complement strand
AAAAGGTCTGCCGTGGTATCAGGCTGGTGCGGGAAATCAAGGTGGATGGCGACGGTAACACCGGCTACAGCAACACCGGCCACAGGAACACCGGCGACGGGAACACCGGCAACGGTAACACCGGCGACGGGAACACCGGCGACGGGAACACCGGCAACGGTAACACCGGCTACGGTAACACCGGCTACGGTAACACCGGCGACGGGAACACCGGCTACAGCAACACCGGCCACAGGAACACCGGCTACAGGAACACCGGCCACAGGAACACCGGCCACAGGAACACCGGCAACGGTAACACCGGCTACGGTAACACCGGCGACGAGAACACCGGCTACAGGAACACCGGCCACAGGAACACCGGCCACAGGAACACCGGCAACGGTAACACCGGCTACGGTAACACCGGCGACGGGAACACTTGCGACCGCTCGTCAGGCCATTTCAACACCCACACACCGAAGCTCATCATTTTCGACAAGCCCACGAGCCTTGAGCCGGATGCAAATCTGGTTTTTGCGCTGTCCGTCGCTTTGATGAGCAGCGAGCCGTTTGACCCTTTGCCGTTCCTGTCACTGCCTAACGCAACGGCGAGGAAAATCAAAAAACTGCACCGCCTCCATATCCAGAGGCGACAGGAACAGGAGGTTTAGAGGTGGATGAGAAGTTGATACCCGGCCCGGTCAAGGGCTACAAAATGGTGGACGAAAACCTGTGCTGCCGGGGCGTGCAGTTTGTCGTCGGTGAGATTGTCAGACATGAGGGGCCGCTGGAAATGTGCAGGTCCGGCTTCCATTTCTGCGTGCATCCGAGCGGCGTATGGGCGTACTACAACAAGGGGCGTCTGTTCGAGCTCGAGGCGTATGATGTACTGGATACTCCCTACGAGCCGGGGGCGGACTTGAAAAAGGTCTGCCGTGGTATCAGGCTGGTGCGGGAAATCAAGGTGGATGGCGACGGGAACACCGGCAACGGCAACACCGGCCACAGGAACACCGGCGACGGGAACACCGGCCACAGTAACACCGGCGACGGTAACACCGGCTACAGCAACACCGGCTACAGGAACACCGGCCACAGGAACACCGGCCACAGGAACACCGGCTACAGGAACACCGGCCACAGGAACACCGGCCACAGGAACACCGGCAACGGTAACACCGGCGACGGGAACACCGGCAACGGTAACACCGGCTACGGTAACACCGGCGACGGGAACACTTG
>CAZLXW010000205.1:0-1243 GCA_964563505.1 uncultured Eubacteriales bacterium | reverse complement strand
AAGGAGAGATGGGAGATTCTCACATGGGTCTTCAAGCCCGGTTGATGAGTCAAGCCCTTAGAAAGCTAACAGGAATTATTAACAAGTCACATTGTATTGTTATTTTTATCAACCAGCTTCGTGAAAAAGTCGGTGTTATGTTCGGAAGTCCGGAGACAACAACCGGGGGACGAGCACTTAAATTTTATGCTTCTATTCGTCTAGATGTTCGAAGAATTGAGACATTAAAGCAAAACAATGAAATGGTTGGAAATAGAACGCGAATTAAAGTTGTCAAAAACAAGATTGCACCGCCATTTAAAAAAGCGGAGTTTGATATAATGTTTGGTCAAGGAATTTCCCGTGAAGGCGATATTTTGGATTTAGCAGCTGAAGTCGATATTGTTAAGAAAAGTGGTGCATGGTATTCCTATAATGAACTTCGGATTGGACAAGGACGTGAAAATTCAAAAGACTACTTAAAAAGCAATCCGGAATTATTAGCTGAAATTGAATTATTAGTACGTAAACATTATAACTTACCAACGGATGAAATGCCTGAGATAGAAGAACCTAAGAAAAAAACCAAGTCAACGTCAAAAGACGATAAGTCAAAGGATGATAAGTCAAATGACACATCAGATAAATAAGATTGACCGAAGTGAAAAAAAGATAAAAATTGAAATAGATGGTGTATACCATCTATTTCTTTATAGTGGGGACTTAAAAAAGCAGCGATTTAATATGCTTGAAGAAGGCTATGAATTATCCGATGATACATTAAGTATATTAGACAAACACGTTATTGAACGAGGGAAGAAGCGAATTATGTTTTTACTTGGAAGGCAAGATTATCCTAAAAAACAATTACAGGATAAGTTGCTTCGAGAAGGTTATATTATTGAGCACATTGATGAGATTTTGCAACCATTTTTAGAAAAAGCCATTATTAATGATGCGCAATTAATCAGTCGACGTATTTCCGGATATAAAACATATAAAAGTCGATTGGAAATTCAAATGAATTTACAAAAAAAAGGCTTTGAAAAAGACGAGGTCAAAGCCTTAATTCAAAAAAATATGACATGGGAAGATGAATTAGCAAGTGCTATACATCTATTAAACAAGAAATTTTTCTTAAAACAATTTAAAATGGATGAAATGACTTTAAAGCAAAAAGCGTTAGGATATTTGAGTCGAAAAGGGTATTCAATGGATATTTGTATAAAAGCTTACGAAAGCTTCTATGAAACCATCAGTAAAA
>CAZLXW010000204.1:0-1282 GCA_964563505.1 uncultured Eubacteriales bacterium | reverse complement strand
ATAAAGATAGCAACAAAGTTCCTGATCCCGCTGCAGGGTCATATACTGAAACGTTACTTACAGGGGTGTCGTTATATACTATATCAGCAATAATATCGGCTACCGACAATGGTGTAAAATACTCGGCATATTTCCCCGAATCCTTATTATAATCTTTTATAAGGTGTTCAAATACTGCTGAGAAATAGTCAAAACCACCATCATAGATATCTTCAAACTTATGCTCAGCTAAGATGTTTATTGCCCTTTTTGCAAGATCAAGTTCTTTGCCGTCGTCTCGAATATACCCTGACAATGGCTCAAATAGTGGCTTCTTTTTGCCAGAAGTTGTTTCAATAGTATATATATCCTTGTTCAACTCATTAACTTCAGTAAAAGCTCTGTCTAAGATTTCATTGAAATTTGGTTTCCCTTGCTTTTGGTATAGGTTCTCAATCAAATGCTCCTCTTTCATCCTTGGGATATCTATTCCAGCAAAGGCCACAAACTCCTCAAAGGTTTCATCTTTATCTTCTCTTCGCTCAAATTCAAATAATAGTTTATCGTTCAAAAATTTGTACGTAAATAGCTCAGATATTATCTTGTATTCATCTCCTGTATTTGCTAAACCGAGTGATTCACTCATTGCTTTTAGCTCGTCTATCATTTTTTTCATCATGTCCATATATTCTTCGTGGCTCATTCAATCATACTCCCTTCATCTATTTTGATTGTTTGCCAGGTTCTTTTAAGTCTCTTGTCTTTATTTGATTTTTTGCTCCTTCAGGTAGTGAACTAAATAATTCATCAATCTCTAAAGGTTGGGTAATCATTGTGTCAACAATAACATTGATCATTTTAAACAATGCCAATGCAACATCAGGATTATCATCAATGCTTATCTTGCCGGGATGGACGGCATTATTCCCTACTACTCGTACGATATCTAAGGCTTTCTGAACTCGCTCTGGTAGTCCCTCCTTGACAAGAAAACCAATATCATCGTTAATGTCTTTGCCTTTTCCTCCAAGATCCTTGCATAGTTTTTGTATCGCCAATCTTAACAATGCGGCGGCTGCTTTTGGTGAGTCTTCAAAGATTGATCGAGCTTCATTATAATCTTTGAGCACATCTTCTGGCATGTTCATAGCCGGTAATGGTGCGAGGGATTTTTTTGGGAAAACCATTTTTTTGTTAACCCAAATAGTATAATTAGAACATTTCTGACACTTAGCAATAGCAAATGGTATCTCCTCTTTTTCTAACGGCCCAGCCTTGACGTATAAACTTGTTGGATTTAATT
>CAZLXW010000203.1:0-1304 GCA_964563505.1 uncultured Eubacteriales bacterium | reverse complement strand
ATTCAGCAAATGTCACAAAATCAATGGAAAATGCGAACCGACTGAACAGTTACGTCCATTTTAATTTCAAGGTTTGAAAGATTATAGCTTTCCTTTTGTTCTTTCATAAACTTATTAGCTTTTACCTTTGCGCCAAACAAGTTAGGTGCATTAAGTTTTAATTTGAAATTATATACTTTAGAAGCGGAATCAACAGTTTTCCAAAATTGTTCTTTATCTGTAATACTTTCAATAATTAATCTATGTGTAAAGCTTCCAAGTGTCTTCCTAAATAAATCTTGCAATCTATTCTTACATGAAATTGTATCCATAAATACATTTGTGTTCTTTTGAATTAAAATCATTTGGCTCTGCATATCAATTATTATATAAACATATGGATAATCCGGCTCTTTATCCTCATCTATATCAGTATTCCCTTCATGATGCCTTTTAAGCTGTTTTTCTTTTGAAAATTTACAGATATATAATTCGCCATCTAATCTTCAAAGATTTTAACACATCAACTCTCCTAATAACTTCTGCATTAAAAGAAAGTTGTTCATTAATTTGAACAAAATATCTATAAACATGATATTCCTTTGGTTTTATCATCTTAACTTCATCCTTTCAAAAACAAGATTAAATGACTCCTAACGTCCATGTTTACGCTATTCGACAACAAAACATCCATAACTCTTGTTTACGCATGTCGCCAATAATCGAAATCTCTCTTATTGTGTATGTTCTTTCAAGTTCTTTTAAGTTCTTTCATTTCCTTCATTCTACCAACACCATCCAAACACGCATAGAAAACCAATAACCTTTACCGGTTTTGGCCTGATGTTTTTACATGTATTTTTTTGTTCATATTCTGAACTTGGTTTATTATTGAAGTGTCTCCCCTATAATGAGCCACTTTCTCTATAAAGAGTAGCATCCCTATTTTCTCCCATCAATTTTTATATCCTCACTACTTATACTATAGTAGAATTTTAATCAAGTCAAGATAAAAATATAATAAAGGACCGCCCAAGCGGTCCCTTTCTATTTGTACTATTTTCATATGATATTTTTTATTCTTCATCTTCAAGATCTTCGATGAGTTTTTTCATTTCGGCGATTTCTTTTTTTTGCGCTTCAATGATTTCATCGGCTAATTCGCGAACCCTTGGATCGCTTATCTTGGCGCGTTCACTTGTTAGTATGGCTATGGAGTGATGGGGTATCATCCCTTCCATATAGTCTACATCATCGATGGTTGTTTGATATTGGTCTTATGTCAAGATTTCGGACACATTAAATAGAAAATATTCTGATTTAGC
>CAZLXW010000202.1:0-1311 GCA_964563505.1 uncultured Eubacteriales bacterium | reverse complement strand
TCTGCTGTTCTCCACCTGATAATTGGTATGGTTTCATTTTTGCTTTATGCGTTAATCCGACCATGGATAATAATGTGGGTACAGTTTTTCGGATTATTCGCGAAGGCGTTTCTGTAACTCGTAAAGCAAAAGCAACATTTTGATAAACAGACAGATTTTGCAATAGGCGAAAATCTTGGAAGACCACGCCTAAGTTCCGTCGTAATTTTGGAACCTTTCGATTACTTAATTTTGTTATATCAACACCCTCGACATAAATACGTCCTGATGAGATTGTGATTTCACGCATTAAGCTCTTGATAATTGACGTTTTACCTGAACCACTCCCTCCGACAATAAAAACAAATTCTCCTTTTTCTATGGTAAACGACACATCCTCAAGAGCTTTTACACCATTGGGATATGCCTTTGTAACATTTTCTAATCGTATCATTCTAAGCCTCCCTTATCCAACCGGATAAGTCTAAAGTTAGTAAACGTCTGACTGGCTCATATATCGCATGTATTTTACAACCATCAAAGCAATTTTAAACGTAATAGCATCTTCAAATGTTCTCAAATCTAAGCCGGTATTTTTTTGAAGTTTATCTAAGCGATATACCAGTGTATTTCGGTGAATATATAATTGTCTTGATGTTTCTGAAACATTTAAGCTGTTTTCAAAAAACTTATTAATAGTTGCTAATGTTTCATCATCGAATTCATCTGGTGATTGTCCTTCAAATATTTCGCTAATAAACATTTTACAAAGCGGAATCGGTAATTGATAGATTAAGCGACCAATACCAAGATTCTCATAAGCCATAACATGGGCTTCTGTATAGAATATTTTGCCTACTTCTAATGCCATTTTCGCTTCTTTATAAGATTTTGAAACATCCTTAATATCATTAACGACGGTTCCTATTGCAACATAAACAGAACTCATTGCTTCTGAATTCAATGTGTCTACAATCATTCGTGCCAACTTTTCAATATCTTCAATTGTGTCTGTTGATTTAAGCTCTTTAACAAGAATAATATTTTTCTCGTCAACCGCTGTAATGAAATCTTTAGTTTTTGCCGGGAAAATACTTCGGACAATTTCTAATGCATTGGTATCTTTTTCAAACTTCGTTTCAACAATCATTGATACACGGCGCACGTCAGTTTCAATATGCAGTTTTTTAGAACGGTTGTAGATATCTACAAGTAAAAGATTATCCAACAACAGATTTTTTACAAAATTATCTTTGTCAAATCGTTCTTTATATGCTACTAATAAATTTTGAATTTGAAAGGATGCAATTTTTCCAATCTTATATACATCTT
>CAZLXW010000201.1:0-1321 GCA_964563505.1 uncultured Eubacteriales bacterium | reverse complement strand
TGATGTTAGAATAAATTACGGACAAGTTAAATAGAAGAATTCTTAAAGATAATGTATAATAAATTATTATTAAGGAGGTTCTATTTTATGTCAAATAAACGCAAACAATTCAGTGCCGAGTTTAAGCAAGATGCTGTTAATTATTATTATTCTTCCGGTAAATCTCAAGAAGATGTCGCCAAGGAACTCAAAATTGGTGCTTCGACACTTTCTAAGTGGGTTGCTAATGCACGAGAAAATGAAGGCATTGTTCAACATCGAGGTTCTGGTAACTATTCTTCTGATTCCGAAAAAGAAATCGCTCGTTTAAAAAAGGAATTACGTGATCATAAGGACGCTTTAGATATTCTAAAAAAGGCTATAAGCATACTGAACGACTGACAGATACTATTTATTCAGCAACAAAAGATAAAGTTGAATCACATTTAGGGGAACGCAAGGTATCTGTTCACAGTGTGCTTAATCTTCTTGGCGTTTCCACTTCCGGATATTATGATTGGAGAAAGCGCAAACCTTCTAATCAAAAAAAACGTAAAGAAGTCTTAAAGGAAGAAATCAACAAAATTTATAATGAATCTCATCAAATATATGGAGCTCCTAAAATCACAGAAATCTTGGTCGCTAAGGGCCATACTATTGCTGAAAAAACAGTAGGAAATTATATGCGAGAAGAAGGAATAAAAGCCATATGGGTATCTCCCTATCGGCGTACGACGATTGATCCGGATTTTGATGACAAACTCAAAAATATTTTGAATCGAGATTTTAAACCTCTTTCTCCAAATACTGTATGGGTTACAGATATTACATATATTTATACAATGTCTGGTTTTGTATATTTAACAAGCGTCATGGATCTTTTTTCTCGTAAAATCATTGGCTGGCACTTGTCCGACAGTCTAGAAACACAACATGTCATTCGAGCCATAGAAAAAGCTAAAAAAACCCGAAAAACGAAGCAACCAATTATAATTCATAGTGATCGCGGCGTACAATATGTATCAAAACAGTATCTTAAAGCAACACCAGCAAATCAATTCATACGAAGTTACTCCAAAAAAGGAACGCCATGGGATAATGCTTGTATTGAGTCATTTCACGCCTTAATAAAGCGTGAATGGTTAAATCGATATGTAATAAAAAATATAAAACATGCACACGACTTAATTTTTGAATATATTGAGGCATTTTATAACACCGTGCGAATACATAACCATTGTAACATGAAATCACCATACGACTACGAAGAAACTTTTGTAAGTTAAATCGCTAAATCAGAATATTTTCTATTTAATGTGTCCGAAATCTTGACATAAGACCA
>CAZLXW010000200.1:0-1357 GCA_964563505.1 uncultured Eubacteriales bacterium | reverse complement strand
GGTGGTGTAGAAGGTTGGGGGGTTAATACATAATATGCATTTTCGAATAATTCTGCTTTTGTTGCTTCAAAACCTGATTGCTCTGAGCCTGCCATTGGATGGCCACCAATAAAATAACCCTTAAAATCATAGGTGGATAATGCTGAATAGATATCATTTTTTGTGCTACCGACATCACTAATAATAACATTGTCCTTTAAAAAAGATTGTATTGCTTCAAAGAGTTGAATGTTAATATTTACCGGACAACATAATACGATAAGATCACAGTCACTAAATTCTTTCCAGTCGTGGACAGCAACATCAATTGCACCGCTATCTAAAGCTTGAGATAATGCTTCTTGATTCCGATTATAACCATAAATAGTAGCAGGGTAATTATATTTTTTTAAAGCGCGTGCGAGGGAACCGCCAATTAATCCTAATCCTAATATCCCGATTTTTGAAAACATAATAATCCTTTCATTTTGCGTCATTGTCTTATGCCTAACATTAATCCTATATTACATTTTTTTATTAGGCAAGTCAACAATTTCGTGTGGTAAAGTGAAAATCAGAATATTTTGACTATTATATAAAAGAAGGAATTCTATTCATTATGTAGAATATTAAGAGTATTACCGAGAAATTTTGTTAAAAATCAACGAAACACAATGCACAGTAATTTGTTCAAAAATCTTACGAATGGGGGAATCCTTATGAAAATTTATTCATCCGAACAAATCCGTAACATTGTCCTTTTGGGACATGGTGGAGCAGGTAAGACGACACTTGCTGAAGCTATGGCCCATGTAGCAAATGTAACAAAGCGACAAGGTAAAGTAACTGATGGTAATACCATCAGTGATTTTGACAAAGAAGAGATCAAACGAGGTTTTTCTATCAACACGTCATGTATTCCACTCGAATGGGAAGACTGCAAAATAAATATTCTTGATACTCCGGGATATTTTGATTTTGTCGGAGAAGCAAAGGAAGCGACTCGGGTAGCCGACAGCGCTATTATTGTTGTGTCCGGAAGGTCTGGAACAGAAGTCGGAACTGAGATTGCATGGGAACATGCAGATGAGATGGAAATCCCAAGAATGATTTTTGTCACAGACATGGACGATGACAAAGCAGATCTTCACAAAATACTTGAACAGCTTCAGACATCCTTTGGCAAATGTATTGCGCCCTTTCAAGTTCCGATACGTGAAGGAGATCATTTTGTCGGATTTGTAAACATTATTAAAATGGAAGGCCGTAAGTTTATAAAAGACCATGTCGAATCATGTGAAATACCGGAAGAATTAATGGCGGAAATCGAACCGGTACGTGAGATGATACTTGAAGCTGTTGCCGAGAGTGATGAAGA
>CAZLXW010000199.1:0-1383 GCA_964563505.1 uncultured Eubacteriales bacterium | reverse complement strand
CCATCTTGTTTAATACGTTCATGCAATAATTTCATACAATTCTCCTTAAAATATAGAGAAGGCTCTACTAAATATAGTAGAGCCTTCTTCTGAATGCGTAAAAAAGTATACACGTTAAGAATAAAACTCGTAGCCTATAACTATTTACGGTAGTTTGTAGAAACGTTTAGCCCATATTGCTAAATTTATACGAGAAAATATTAAATTACAATAAATTGCATTATAAAGTATCTAACGACAAAAATCAACCTAAATCATCTAAAAGATGTGCTTTGTTTGAAATCAGTTTATATCCCCCATCTAGAGCTTCTCTTGTTGCTTCCTTAAATGGCTTGTCCAACCAAGCCTTACTTGTAAATCCGAATTCAATCTCAACATTATCCTTATAATATACACGTAATGCTGTAACGTCTTCATATACCTCATCCGTTTGACTCATAACAGGACCAAATCGTTTTACCCATTGTGGCTCATCAATCCATTCATCGATATCATCCACAATAAAAATAAAATCAATGTCTGAGTCTTCTCTTTGCTCACCTCTTGCATAAGAACCAATTAATAAAGCACCTAAAATACGGTCCTCTTTTTCCAGCCACTGTTTGACTAACTCTACTCTCTCTAACCCTAATTCGATTGGATCCAATTCAGACATCGGATCATAGTCATCATATCCGCCAAAACTTTTCATCGTGTGTTTAGGTTTCTCAAATTCCGGCACAAAATGATTTTTATTACTCTTTAACATAACAACCTCCAAATGCATGTTTACAAGTTTATATAAATCAAGAGAAACTCAATGATTTATATGCCAATTATAATATAGGTTTTTTATTTTAGCAACAAAATTTTCATTTGTCTGCTCTCAGCTGACCAAATATTTTTTTACATGTTGTATAATACATTCATAGCAACAACAAAACAAGACGAACAGGAGGACAATATGGCACGTCGAACAAGCTATTATTCATCAAATAAATACTATCATGTATTACTTAAAGCACCTGAAAATCAGCCACTTTTTCGATATGATTCTGATTATCACACTTTTTTAAAGATATTATCCGGAAAACAAAGTCAATATGCTTTTCACCTATATGCTTATTGCTTAATCGAAGATCATATTCATCTTCTTATCGAAGAGACAACGAAGAACTCATTGCCGCTTATATTGCGAACAACTTCATCTCTATATGCCAAGTATTATCAAAAAAAATACCAAACACATGGCTTAGTATTTTCAGGTAGATATCAAAGCGAAGTGATTAACCTTCGAAAAGAACTCATTTGTCGCCTACGTTTTATCCATCAAAAACCTAAGCGTCTAAGTATTACTTCCGGACTAAGCTACAAATATTCAAGCTATGATGACTATCTAACTCC
>CAZLXW010000198.1:0-1415 GCA_964563505.1 uncultured Eubacteriales bacterium | reverse complement strand
AGTCTAAGTTGAAGGGAATGATCTTGTAAAACATCGATATTAAAAATGAGATTGAGATCAATCGTAAAGTTTCTTTCCATATCCTTAATGCGTAAAATAACATCATTGGATGTATTTGTTAGTAGTTCTGCATAATAACCATTTTGATTGAGCATCTCAATTAAATCGGAGGCGTCTAATGCGGGTTTCATTAGTTGTAGCTGGGATAATTCGAGGTATTTCTGATTGCTACTTCTTCGAACGGGATAATCAACCCAACTATATTCATCGTATATGGGATATAGCTGATGTAGATAAGTGATTTCAGCGACATCAAATTTATATTCAAAGGCATGTTCAGTTTTGTTTAAGTTAATTGATGTGTTCTCGAGCAATGCGTTGAAATAATCATCAAAAAAATCTTCGGATTGGGTATTTAGCGGAATAATAATCTGATCAAAGTTATAGTATTGATTAAAAATGTAATTACTCATATATTGAGGACTTTTACCTAATTGTATTTCATTTATATTAAAAATGAACATATCATCTACAAGCACTAATTCATAGGATGCAGCAAAATCAATTTCGGATCTCTTGCTAGAGCTTAGTTTCCCTAGTAGTTGTTTCGTATCAGGATTTATAAACAAAGTGCTTACGTTCACCTGTTCATTTGATGTTTTCATATGAAGCGAGGTATCTTGAAAAAAAGAATTCAATATATCGTAGGAAAAAGTTAACTCTAATTTCTGAATTGCTTCATTATGTTGAATATACTTGTAGATATTCAACGAAGCTGATTCGTGTTTGGCTTCATTTGGATTATCGATAGAGCGGTAGACAGAAATATACTGAAAGAGGGCAATAATAAATAATGTTGTCATTAAAAACAAAAGTATTTTTAGAGTTTTTTTGCGAATATGTATGTTCATTATTAAACACCGCCTTATGTGATATATTGATATTTTTTATAGTAGCATAAAAAGCTATAGTAAGAAAGGTTTGTTGAGCATTTATTTTTTTTGTGATAAACTGAATAAAAGTATATATAATGTTAAAGAACAGGATGGAGGCGTTATAATGGGAAACTTTGATTTTCAAAGGACTTCAATTGATGGACTATATGTAATTGAACCCAAAGTATATGAAGATGCACGGGGGTTTTTCATGGAAACCTACACAAAAAAAGCATTTGAAGACATGGGGATACATATTGATTTTGTTCAAGACAATCATTCGAAATCTGAAAAAAATGTTTTACGTGGGCTTCATTTTCAAGTGAATCAACCTCAAGGGAAACTTTTGCGAGTTATAAGTGGAAGTATCTATGATGTAGCGGTTGATTTACGTAACGAAAGTTCTACATATGGCCAGTGGTACGCGACCATATTATCTGCAGACAACAAACGACAGTTTTATGTGCCTCCTAGATTTGC
>CAZLXW010000197.1:0-1418 GCA_964563505.1 uncultured Eubacteriales bacterium | reverse complement strand
TGTAATTGTTGATGGCGTTTTATTGTTGAGTAGGAAAAACATGGGAAGTTAGCAATAAAGCAAAATAAATTTAGTCATTATCTAAATCATCTTCTTCCTCATATCCATCATTTTCGTCAGAAGAAATATCTGATTCATCAATTATGTTACTTAAAGAGCTTAGTGTACTGGGTTTGATTTTTGGAAGCTCAATATTCTTTAGCACATTACTCATAGCATTTCTCAATGTTTCCATTTGATCATGTACTGGATTTAAAACTTCTTGCCATTGAAGCCTTGCTTTCTTCATAACTAGAACATTTCTTTTCATAGATTCAGTGAATATTGCATTGATAGAATCTGATAAATTATGTAAAACACTTGAAAATAAAATATTATCATAATTATTATTTTCAACTCTTGTAATTGCCTCAGCCAACTGCTTATTAAGTCCTTTTAACAACTTCCTACAATTAGTATAGTCATCTATATGAAATTTCTTATTATGTGCTATCTTATTCCTAAATTTTCTAACCTCTTTAAGTTTATCATCAAGCTCACATGTTCCAACATTTTCTTGAAACAATCTCTCCCACAATGACTTAGGGATATGATTTTCAATCATACTTTTTATACCGGGTATATCAACATCCTCACTAGATAACTTCTCATTAATTGAAATCAATATCTCTTCGGATGTTGCATCATAGTACTTACCAAACAAAAAATTCTCAACTTGATTCAACGTTAGTTCATTAAGGCCTTCCTCTATGATATCACTTTCTTTTAATCCTTTAGACTTTAGGTCGTTCTTAACTTGCTCGTCCAACCTACTGATCCAATCTGTGCCGTACTCATTAATGACTATAAGATAGATTAGCTCTCTTAGTAATCTCTCAAAACTGTTCATCAATAAGACAATCTTCTCTATATAATATTCAGATACTTCATCCTTAACTAAGATAATATTGAAATCCTTGCGATGATTTCCTCTAGTTATTGTTTTGTATACATTTGATAGTTCTTTAGCGGAAGTTGCTGGCTTTGTTTTAATATCTAGGCATAAAATATTACTGTTAATTTTGTAGTCAACCTTTATGTCCGTACCATCGATTTCTATCTTTTCATCTAGAGTTAAATCCAATACTTCATTAATCAGATTTTCTATATCTAAGTTTATACGAATCTTGGATGAAATTTCTGCTTTACTTAAAAATGCCAATTTAAGTTTCATTTATCTCTCCAATCCCGAATTGATAATGTCAGCTAACGGATCTCGGTTCACGACGCGAGGAGCTTACAGGATGAGCTTATCCGTGTGAAACTTCAGCTGAACCGGTAATGCGATTCCGTCTCGGTTAGCGATCGAAGTGTTGCTGAATCGTATGTTGAACGAAATCGCTACGCGATAGCTTTTTTGCCTTTTCTCTAATTACTTT
>CAZLXW010000196.1:0-1459 GCA_964563505.1 uncultured Eubacteriales bacterium | reverse complement strand
CTCTAGCTGTTCTTTTTTGATTGTTCTAAATATGATACTTCGCTTAATAATTATACCATATAATTCTTTTTTATTGAAATTATACGTTCTTTGATATTGATTGAACCTTATCTTTTCTTGTAAATCCTTCAATCTATAGGTATACTATAATCAAAATAACAATAAAGGCAGGTACAAATACATGAAAAAAGTCGGCGTTATATTTACAGGTGGTACGATTTCAATGAAAGTCGACCAACGACTTTCCGCAGCCATTCCGGCCATGACCAGTGAAGAAATTATGTCTCTGGTTACCAATATTGATCAAATTGCTGAAATAGAAATTGTCCCTTTTGCACGCATTCCGGGACCACATATGACACCGGATTTAATGCTAGAACTTTCTAAATGCATTCAAAACACCTTATCAAAAGAGGATATTTGTGGCGTTGTTATCACTCATGGAACAGATACCCTAGAAGAAACCGCTTATTTTCTGGATTTAAACATTCAAACGGAAAAACCCATCGTCGTTGTCGGTTCCATGCGCAACGCTTCCGAACTGGGTTATGATGGCCCCAGTAATCTATCCTCTGCCATATGTACCGCCGTTGCCGAAGAGTCCAAAAACAAAGGTGTTCTCGTTGTTCTTAATAATGAGGTCAATGCCGCTTCAGAAGTCACTAAGACACATACCATGAGTCTAGATACTTTTAAATCTCCGACTTTTGGACCTTTAGGCATTGTCGATAACAACAAGGTCATCTATTACCGAAAAAAAACACCTACACAACATATTCTTACCGATGCCATCGTCAAAGATGTCGCATTGATAAAAACGTGTGCAGGTATGGATGATGGTTATATAAACTATTGCCTTAAGCAAGGCGTGAAAGGTATTGTCATAGAAGCCATGGGCCGTGGTAATATACCACCTGAGATGGTTCCCGGACTAAAGACCGCTATCTTAGAAAATATACCCGTTCTTATCGTCTCTAGATGTCCTATGGGACGTGTGCTTGACTCCTATGGATATGAAGGTGGCGGGAAAATGCTACGCGATACTGGCGCTATTTTTGCCGGCGACCTGAACGGACAAAAAGCCCGGATTAAACTTATGCTTGTTTTAAGCCAAACTTCTGACATGCCACATATACGGAAAATCTTTGAAGATGCATTTTATCGATAGTTTCATAAACCTATTACTCTACTATCAAGTCATTTAAATAGTAACCACAGAGTCCGCCTTCTGAGTCAAGTCAACAATCTCTTCCATGCCACTGACTCTTCCGACATCAATCTTATCTGTTAAGGCATAAAAATCAATACAGGTTCCGCATGCAATCAGGTCAACACCTGAATCATGTAATCCATGTAGGGCATCTAAATACATGGATCCTGTCGCCAATAACTTAACCGCCGAATTGTAAAAAATAATAGCATGGGGCTTTTTCTTACGACTCCAAACTTTTTTTAAAAA
>CAZLXW010000195.1:0-1462 GCA_964563505.1 uncultured Eubacteriales bacterium | reverse complement strand
GACTTTGCCAGTTGCTGACGGAGTTTAAGCACTTCAGCCAAATGCTCTGGTGCGTCCTTCAATAACTCTGCCACAGCCTTTTTACCGAGGGTATCTGTTTCTAGACCATTATCAGCCAGCCAGTCTTTCATCTGCTGTACTGAGTTGGGGTTATCAAGTTCTGTTATTTCCTGCATTTGATCCATTAGCTTGGTGCGTGACATCTCATCCATAGTAATGGCCTGTTTTACGAAGTCCAAGTCTACCTTGATGCCTCGATCATTGATTTCCTGGTCAAGATGGTACTCATGCCATATTTCATCCGGGACAGGAAACTTGCTAAGCCTCTTTTGTATCTCAATTTCCGTTTCAACATCTCGCTTGTTATAGCCCTTAAAGCTCTGCCATTTCTCCTCATCGTCACCTTGTAGATTACGCGTTCTACCACCGTTTGTTTTAGTAGGCGTACACGGCATACAAAAATATCTAATAAGATCTTTACCTTCTGTCAGCTTCTGCTTTTCAAGACCAAGGACTGCACCCACACCTACTAAGGATAACGGAAGCCCCATATAGGCAGACCATACCATTGAGCATTTCCATGCGGATGGGTTTAGATATTTTCCACAAGGGTGTCCAAGATATCTGGATAGACACACACGCTCAAACTGAGCATTAAAAGCCCACTTGGTAATCTCTTCATCAGTCAAGGCATCCAGTATGATCTGTGGAATCCTTTCACCTTTTGCAAGGTCAACCACCACCACCTCTCCACCGTCAACAGAATAACCAAAGAGCAGTATTTCAAAATCATGGCTTTCGCAGTATCTGTAAATTCCTGATTTTTGCAGATTCACTGAAGAATAAGTTTCTAAATCTATACTAATAGACTTCATTTTCCATTAACCTCTTCTCTTCTTTATTTCTGACACTAATTGCTGTATCTAAATCTTTAAACCAACCAAGATATCTGCGACACTTATTATATGAAATAGAAACTTGGTAACCTCCAGTATGTTTTGAAACTCCTGGTTTCCCAGTTTTGTTATCACATCGTATTGGCCTACGAAAATCGACTTTGCCATTACTATAAGCATGTTTAAAATTCTTTTCTCTAGTAGACCATTCTAGATTTGACACATGATTATTTTGTTTATCAAGATCTTTGTGATTCACTTCATATTCGTCGGTTTTAGGTTGTGGCAAAAAACAATCCGCAACTAACCTGTGAATGTAAAAACGTTGTTTTATTCCCCTATAACTCAAAGTAATGCCTTGATAACCGCGACCAGAAGTTTTAGGAGTTAATATACGTTCATGAAAATGAGAATAAACTCTTCCATAATTACTTACTAGATAGCGCCCCTCATATCCGGGTATGTCTTTCCACATTTCATCCATTCAATGCACCTCCGTTCCTAAAAAAGCAGGTGGCAGAGGAAGTACCTCCACCACCATCAATCGATCCTTTCTTTTAGGCAAG
>CAZLXW010000194.1:0-1516 GCA_964563505.1 uncultured Eubacteriales bacterium | reverse complement strand
TGAATATTGATGATTTCGAACTGGATGGTAAGACAATTCTATACATTAATATTCCTGAGAGTTCTCAGGTTCACCGTTGTAATGGAAAAATCTATGATCGTAATGAAGATGGTGATTTTGACATAACTAACGATACAAACTTAGTATCAGGATTGTACTTAAGAAAACAATCCACATATACAGAAAACAGAATTTTTCCCTACGCTGATATGGATGAGCTGGAAGAAGAATTGTTTACAAAAGTTAGAAAAACTGTCGGAAACTTGAGACCGGGACACCCGTGGGTTTCGATGGACAATTGGGATCTTTTGAAAAGTGCAGGTATGTATTTGACTGACCAGAGTACAGGTAAACAAGGGATTACCCTAGCAGGAATTTTGATTTTCGGTAGTGAGCTCATGATTCAAACAGCCCTGCCACACTATAGAACAGACGCAATTTTAAGAAGGGAAAATCTTGATAGGTATGATGACCGGGATGATATTAGGGTGAATCTTCTAAGAAGCTATGAAAGATTGATGCAATTTATTGCGAAACATCTCAATGACAAATTCTATCTCGAGGCTGATCAGCGTGTGAGTTTAAGGGATAAGATTTTCAGAGAAGCGATTTCAAATTTGCTGATTCATAGAGAATTCTCAAATCCATTTCCTGCGAAGCTGGTGGTGGAGAAGGATAGAGTCTATATCGAAAATGGCAATAAGCCTCACGGCAATGGAATGATTGACCCAGAGAACTTTTCGCCTTATCCCAAAAATCCAAAGATTGCAAAGTTCTTTAAAGAGATCGGATGGGTAGATGAACTCGGTTCAGGCGTTAGGAACATTTACAAATACAATAAGATCTATTCTGGTGCCGATCCTGAATTCATCGAGGGAGATGTGTTTAAGACAATTATTCCATTGACCCCGCAAGATACCCCGCAAGATACCCCGCAAGATACCCCGCAAGAAGACAAGAGAATTTCGAGGATTCTAGAATTTTGTAAAGAACCGAAAAGTAGACAAGAAATTCAAGATTTGGTAGGGATGAAAGATAGGGAACATTTCAGGAAAACACTACTAAATCCAATGATTGAAGAGGGACTTTTGAAATTAACATTACCAAAATCTCCAACTAGCAAAAATCAAAAATACTATTCAGATAGATAAATGGAGAGCTCATCACAATGTGGTGGGCTTATTTTCTTATTCAAAGTTAAATACAGGAGATGAGCCTACTAATACAAATCATTCTATCGGCAATGTACCGAATGGTTACGGTGAATTGGTGGGTTTCTTCTTCATTTTACGTTCACTCATATTTCTAATTGAGGACCTTCGAGTAACTATAGTAGAAATCTATATTATAGGAAGGAGGTAAATCACCTGTTGGAGCAATGCGTAGGGGAGCATTTTATAGAACTCACCTAAATCATGAAATCAGGTCATGTTTAGATGTTTTATAAGGCAGTTTCTTGAGGAATAGTTAGGGTGATTAGTAGGCATATATATAGATAAAATCGTGCTCATCGTTC
>CAZLXW010000193.1:0-1523 GCA_964563505.1 uncultured Eubacteriales bacterium | reverse complement strand
GCGTTAACTTTACCTTTTGCTGTCTCTACTAAAGAAGTAAATGCAGATTGATCATTAACAGCCATCTCAGCTAACATCTTACGGTTAATATCAATACCTGCTAATTTTAATCCGTGCATAAATGTTGAATAACTCATTCCATTTGCACGTGTTGCCGCATTAATACGAGCAATCCATAATTTACGGAAATCTCTTTTCTTAAGACGACGTCCTACATATGAATATACGCCGGATTTCATTACTGCTTGTTTTGCAGTTCTAAATTGTTTACTTTTTGCGCCTCTATATCCTTTTGCTAACTTTAATACACGATTACGTCTTTTTTTAGTGTGCATCGCACCTTTAACTCTTGCCATTTTTAAACCTCCTATCGATTATTATAGATATGGTAATAATTTTTTCATTACCTTTTCATTTGATGAATCCATCATAGCTGCTTGTCTAAGATTTCTCTTTGTCTTAGGACTTTTTTTGGTTAAAATATGGCGTTTGTACGCTTTATTTCTTTTTAATTTTCCTGTACCTGTCACTTTAAATCTCTTTGCAGCGCCGCGATGTGTTTTCATTTTTGGCATGATGTTTCCTCCTTATAAATTGTGTATGTACCATCTACTATTTTGTTTTCTTGGGAGTCAGAAACATAACCATGCTTCTTCCTTCCATCTTTGGCCTTTTTTCAATATCAGCAAGCTCTTCCAAGTCTTTTGCAAATTCCAATAAAATGGTTCTACCAACAGATGTGTGCGCTAATTCACGACCTCTAAATCGAACGGAAACTTTCACTTTATCACCTTTGGTCAAAAACTTGTTTGCTTGTTTCATCTTAGTATTTATGTCATGTTCCTCAATATTCGGCGACAAACGCACTTCTTTCACACTTATAATGTTTTGTTTCTTCTTAGCCTCTTTTTCACGTTTCGTTTGCTCGTATCTAAACTTACCAAAATCAATTATCTTGCACACCGGCGGATTCGCTTTTGGTGCAACCTTTACTAAGTCAAGTCCTTGTTCCCTGGCCATTGCTTGTGCTTCCTTTACGGATACAACTCCTAATTGTTCACCGTCAGCTCCTACAAGACGTACTTCCTTGTCTCGTATTTGCTCATTAATCATATAGTCGCTAATAGTCCGACACCTCCTGAATCAAATAAATATATAGTTACAATAAAAAATGGATAGTCTCCTATCCACTCACAATAATACATAACTCATAACATGCTGGGCATGATAAAGTCCGATTATTAACCCAAGCACGTACTTGCCCTTAGGTGAGAGTGGATTAAAACTCTACTTCCTGTAATCCGAAACTCATTATATCATGTACAGCTATCTGTGTCAAATTATTTTAATTATTTTTTTATCTCAATACCTTTATCCGTTTGAATGATTTTTCCTGATTTCATAAGTCGTCCAACAGATCGTTTAAAGGCTCTCTTGCTTAAATTAAGGTTTTTATTAATAACTTCTTTATCCGATTTATCATTCAAGGGTAAAAAACCATCATTTTTAATAAGCGCATCATA
>CAZLXW010000192.1:0-1528 GCA_964563505.1 uncultured Eubacteriales bacterium | reverse complement strand
GTTAATCTATTGGCTGATGCCTATTATGCCTTATATATGTTTGACTCACTTGAGCGATATTGGATGAATATAATGTATATGATCGGATTTATTATTCTTTTCTTTTTAGGAACATATATGAATGTAAGGAGGCGAAAATATGCCAGTATTTAAAGTATGTATGCGGATTATTAAACACAATTTACCCGCTCTAGGGATCTATTTAGCCATTTTCTTAGGCATTAGTGTTCTCTATGCAACGAATATGAATCAGGAAGTGGACCCTAATTTTAGCCAGTCGAAAATTCCGATGGCAATCATGAGTCAGGATAATACGCCTTTTATCGAGGGATTAAAAGAACATTTAAGTGGTGTTGCACGTTTTGTCGACTTAGAGGATGATAAGGAAGCCATACAGGATGCATTATATTTCAGAGAAGTTGTCTATATCCTTCGTATCCCTCAAGGTTTTACCGACGATTTTTTAAACGATGACTATCAGATGCTGGAAAAGACGGTGATTGAGGACGCAAGCAATACCTATTACATTGATCTTGCACTCGATCAATATTTAAATACAGCCCGCTTGTATGTGGGCATTGAATCTATGGATGCGACGCAATTAGCAGATACTGTATTAGGGGACTTAGAAGAGGAGATTGAGGTGGTTGTTACGACGACAGCATCCAACCAAAGCGTTATGGCCTTTATGGTTCAGTACTTTAATTATTTGGGCTATGGATTATTTAGTATTCTCATATTAGGTGTTTCTTTTACCATGTTTTTACTTCATGATGTGGATGTGAAAAATAGAAATGCAAGTTCTCCCATTCCGAAAGGACGTATTGTCCGTGAGCATATTTTTGCCAATGTAACCTTTGCATTTGCTGCATTAACTTTCTTTTTAATCGCCTTGTTTGTTTTGGGTGTACGTGAGTTTACGATACCCATGTTGCTTTTTGTATTAAATGCTATTGTGTTTACCTTATGCGCCCTAGGTATTAGTTTTGTTATCGGAACCTTAGTGAAAAGCAAGGCGGCAATTCATGCCGTTGCCAATGTGGTTGCATTAGGTCTCAGTTTTTTGAGTGGAGTATTCGTGCCGCAGTTTCTACTTAGTGACACGGTATTAAAAGTTGCAAGCTTCTCTCCGGTATATTGGTATGTACGTGCCAATGAGTATATCGGTCAGATGACAGAAGTTAGTCCTGACCGATTGGTTATCCCATTACAAGGGATGGGAATTCAACTTATTTTTGCAATCATGTTTTTAAGTATTGCACTTGTTATTGGCAAGCGTAAATGGGGTCTGAAAAATATATAAAAAATAGTTGAGAATTATTATAGTTTTTTAGCCTATATGATATACTAATCATATAGGCTTATTTTTGGATAAGGGGGAGATGTAGTGAAGCTATCAGATTATGATGAAAGAATTTATCAACGTATTGAAGAAAAATTTGACCGCATTTTACCCTATAGCGCAGTCATATCATGGCTTTCAGCCCTAGCAATTGCATTTACAGACATTCCGAATCATTTTGTTTAT
>CAZLXW010000191.1:0-1559 GCA_964563505.1 uncultured Eubacteriales bacterium | reverse complement strand
TGGAAATCACAAACCGATTAAATGGTGAGAACTATGTATTCTGGGGCGGTCGTGAAGGTTATGAAACTCTTCTTAATACAGACGTGGCTTTAGAAAACGACAACTTAGCCAGATTCTTAAAAATGGCAAAAGACTATGCTAGAAAAATTGGATTTGAAGGTCAATTCTTGATTGAGCCAAAACCAAAAGAGCCTACAAAACACCAGTATGATTTTGATGCGATGACAGTTCTTGGATTTTTAAGAAAATATGATTTGATTGATGACTTTAAATTAAATATTGAAGCTAACCATGCGACATTAGCCGGCCATACCTTCCAACATGAATTGTTAATCTCTCGAATTAATGGTGCATTAGGTTCAATCGATGCCAACCAAGGTGACATGTTACTCGGATGGGATACAGATCAATTCCCTACAAATATTTATGATGCCACAATGTGTATGTATGAAGTGATTAAGAATGGTGGTATTGCACCGGGTGGATTGAACTTCGATGCGAAAGTACGTCGTGGATCTTTCCAATATGATGATTTATTTATTTCATACATTGTTGGTATGGATACATTTGCAAAAGGACTTCTTGTTGCAGATAAATTACATAGTGATGGTGTATTGGAAGATTTTGTTGCTAAACGTTATTCATCCTATACAGAAGGTATTGGTAAGAAAATCGTTGATGGAGCGACCGATTTTGAAGAGTTAGCATCATATGCAGTTGATCATGACAAGATTCAAAATACATCTGGCCGTCAAGAGATGCTAGAAGATATTGTAAACCGTTATATTTACTCAGCTGAATAAAATAAGACAACATTGAATATGACGTAAGCTTGTGCAAATGCTATAGGCTTGATATAATGTTATGAGATGTTTGAGCGTCAAAACTATGAATAAGACAATTGACAGTCGAATAGGCTGTTGATTGTCTTACATCTTATAAAATAGGAGCGATCATATGGCAAAGTTTGGAACACTTAGTCAAGAACAAATCAAAGAGATTAATCGGGTCAATGTTATTAATGCAATACGAAACAATAGAGAAACAACAAAACATGAAGTATCAAGATTGTTAAAGTTGAGCATACCCACAGTAACATCAAATATTAATATACTGATTAAAGAAGGATTTGTCTATGAATCCGGTGTTGCTGAATCGACAGGTGGACGAAAACCTGTCTTATTAAGTTTTAATGAGAACGCAAGATTTTCAATCGGTGTTAACATGACGCCGGAACATGTTACAACAATTTTGATGAACCTTAATGGAGATATTATTGAATCCAAATTCTTTAAATATTCGAAAGTCAAGAATTTTGATGAAGCGGTACACCACATCGAAGGAAATATTCTTAGTATATTAGAAGAGCGACAAATCCCGAAGAAAAAAGTGTTGGGTATAGGACTGTCATTACCGGGTCTTGTAGAAGAAGAAAAGCTTATATTAGATAGCGCTCCAAATCTTGGTGTCAAAGAATATGATTTTCATGAGTTTCAAGAAAGCTTAGGGATAAAAGTCTATGTTGAAAATGAAGCCAATATAGCAGCCTATGGTGAAAC
>CAZLXW010000190.1:0-1614 GCA_964563505.1 uncultured Eubacteriales bacterium | reverse complement strand
GAACAAAGAGGCTTCGCCTCGTTATAAGTCGGTTGCTTTAGCAACTGGCTTTTCTTTTGTCCTTCTCTTGATTTATTTTATTTTTTTTGCTATAACATAATTGGTGATATTATGAGCAAACAATCTTTTAAAATCAAAGACATTTTTGCCGATCATTGGGATGCCTTTCTTAAACAAGGTTTCCCCATCCGTCCAGTCGTTCTTGATGAAGTTCAAAAAATTATTCATTGTGGTGATCCTTCTCTCGGGCACGCCCTTTATTACTGTGATAAGTGTGGTAAAATGAAATATGTGGGTTTTACTTGCAAAAGTCGTTTTTGCAATTCTTGTGGTGCCAATTATATTCAAGATCGAGCTTTCAACATTTCCAAAAAACTTATTAACGCTCCACATCGACATGTGGTTTTTACCATACCTCAAGAACTTCGCATTTTTTTTCGTAAAGATAGGGCTCTTTTGAATATTCTTTTCGAAGCTTCCTCTGATGTCATTCTTTCTTGGTTTCACGATTTAAATAAATCCGAATCATTTAAACCCGGTTTTGTTTCTACTCTTCACACTTTTGGACGTGATTTAAAATGGAATCCTCATATTCACATACTTCTTTCCGAAGGGGCTTCCGGCAACAAAACTGTTTGGCGTAAAGTGAACCATATCAGCTTTGTTGCCCTTCGCAAACGCTGGCAAGCCACTTTACTCGATCTTCTATCTAAGCATCTTCCACACTCTTTTTACTCTCTGAAAACCTCCCTTTTTAAGGATTATCCTAAAGGCTTTTATGTTTATGCTCCAAAAAAAGAGTATTCTAATCCTTTTGAAGCCATCAAATATATTATTCGTTATACCGGACGTCCTGCCATGGCTCAGTCTCGCATTTTAAACTATGATGGCTCTTTTGTTACTTTTTATTATGATCGTCATGAAGACAACCAACGTATTGAAGAAACTATTCCTGTCTTTGATTTTTTTAAACGCTTAATTATTCATATACACGATTACCAATTTAAAACCATCCGTTATTATGGCCTTTATGCCAAAAAATACAAACATTCGAATAAACTTTTTCTTATGCTCTCTACTTCTCGCCGTAAATTCTACAAACGCTACTCTCACTGGCGCGAGCGTATTCTTCTGGCCTTTGGTATCGATCCATTGACCTGTCCTCATTGTGGCAATACAATGAAACTTTTGGATATTTTTATTCCTGACAAGGAGAATCCCTACCTTGCCATCGGCCCTCCAGTTGGGTATAATAGTGCTTAAAAATGCACAGGAGGTCACTATGAATATTTTAGAAGGTTTCACGAAAGATGATGATCTTATTGAATTCATCTGTAAAAAATGCAACTACTCACTTTGGGTTCCTCGTTTCATTGTTCAACAACTAGAACAAGACAATATCTTTGATGGTCTTGATCCTTCTGTACCACCCGAGCCTGATTGCCAAGTTTGTGATGGTACAATGACGCCAAAAAATTATACTGGTATTCGTGGCGTTACTTACAAACACGAATAAATCATTGCCATTTTAATCCTTGGCCTTATTTTTGTGCCTTGGATTATTTTTTTGATTCTAAAATGTCTTTGATAGAAAAGTAGAACTTTCCTATCAAA
>CAZLXW010000189.1:0-1618 GCA_964563505.1 uncultured Eubacteriales bacterium | reverse complement strand
GACACGGTTCAATGTTAGTGTATTCTTTGTTACATTTGTTCGGTTATGGTTTAGAGATAGAGGATTTAAAGAATTTTAGACAATGGGATTCCTTAACACCGGGTCATCCTGAGTTTGGCCATACCGTTGGTGTAGAGACAACGACAGGACCTCTAGGTGCAGGATTTGCAACAGGTATCGGAATGGCCATGGCAGAAGCTCACTTAGCAACAAAATTCAACAAAGACAATTACCCAATTGTTGATCACTATACCTATGCCATTGTTGGAGATGGATGTTTAATGGAAGGGGTTACTGCAGAAGCAGCTTCCTTAGCCGGAACATTAGCCCTTGATAAATTTATTGCCTTTTATGATTCAAATCAAATATCGATTGAAGGAAGTACAGATTTAGCCTTTACAGAAGATGTAGCTAAACGTTTTGAAGCATACCACTGGCAAGTATTAGAAGTCGAAGATGGGAATGATTCTGAAGCCATCGGAAAAGCCATTGAAGAAGCCAAAGCCAATAAAGAACAACCCTCATTAATCATTGTGAAAACAAAGATTGGTTATGGATGTCCGGCCAAAGAAGGAAAAGCAAGCGCCCATGGGGAGCCATTAGGACAAGAGAATCTCATTGCAACAAAAGAAAATCTTGGCATGCCTGTGGATAAAGAATTTTATGTATCTGAAGAAGTCCAAACATATATTAATAGCTTAGTGGCTAAAGGTGCACAAACAGAAGACGCTTGGAACGCCTTATTTGACGACTACAAAAAAGCTTATCCTGAATTAGCGGCGCAATATGAAAAAGATATGAACGGTTTTATTGATGTTGATGCATTAGAGTCAGAAGATTTTTGGACCTATGATGAAAAACCCAATGCAACCCGTGCGACGTCAGGTCAAGTCATTCAAAAGCTTGTCAAGATTATTCCGAATTTATTTGGCGGATCAGCAGACCTTGCACCATCGACAAAAACATGGATGAATGACCAAGGTGAGTTTTCAAAAGACAATTATGCGGGCAAAAACATTCACTTTGGTGTTCGTGAGCTATCAATGACAGCTATGGGGAACGGACTTGTTGTTCATGGTGGTTTAGTTGCGTTTACAAGTACCTTCTTTGTATTTAGTGATTATATGAAACCCATGATTCGATTAGCAGCCCTTATGGGATTACCACATACCTTTGTATTAACCCATGACAGTATTGGGGTTGGCGAAGATGGGCCAACACATCAACCGATTGAACAATTAGCATCCTTAAGAACCATTCCGAATCTTGTGACATTTAGACCGGCAGATGCGAAAGAAGTTGCGGCGGGATGGTATTTTGCAGTGACCAATAAAAAACAACCAACGGCCCTTATTTTAACACGACAAAATGTTGGTTTCTATGAAAAGTCAGGAAAAGATGCCTTAAAAGGTGGATACGTCTTAATCGATTCAGAAAAAGCGACTCCGGACGTTATTCTAATGGCAAGTGGATCAGAAGTGGGTCAAATCGTTGAAGCGGCTGAGATGTTGAAAAAAGAGGGTATTGACGCCCGTGTTGTCAGCATGCCTTCCATGGAATTATTTAATGCACAATCCGATGAATACAAGGAAAGTGTACTACCAAAAGACGTGAGAAA
>CAZLXW010000188.1:0-1672 GCA_964563505.1 uncultured Eubacteriales bacterium | reverse complement strand
TCAATACTTCCGGAAAATAAAATCGTTTGTTGGGGAACAACAGCTATATGCTTTCGATAGGTTCTGAGATTAATCGATTCAATAGGTGCCCCATCAACTGTTATGGACCCCTGTGTCGGAAGCTCAAATCCTATAAGAAGATTCATAATGGTTGATTTTCCGGCCCCGGATTCTCCGACAAATGCAATGGTTTCCCCTTGTTTAATATTCAGATTAATGCCTCGAAGCACATGCTCATCGGAGGATGTATATTTAAAATGGACATCTTCAAAAACAAACTCTCCCTTAACACCTTCCACAATAAGCTTACCTGCGTTATCTTCTGTATCATCATCGTTTAAAACTTCTGCAATACTGCTAATGGATTCTAATCCTTTTGCAATAGTTGGCAAGAGCATAATCAAAGAAGAAACTTGGGCAACAATCGTGGTAAAATAACTTTGATAAAGCACAATATCTCCACCTGGAATTCGACCTCGTAAGACCATAAAGCCGGTGAAAACTAAGGCACCAATCTGAAAGAGTTGAAAGATTGCCCAGCTGACAGAACCAAAGTTCGCCTGAATAATATCTAATCGATAGCCTTCTTCAGAGATTTTTTCTACGATTTCTTTCATTCGCCTCATCTCAAGTTTTTCTAATCCGTGCGCCTTGGTCACCGGAATCATCTCTTCCATATCCATAACATGAGCAGAGGTTGATTCCACTTCCTTGCGGAAAAGATGGTTCTGTTGTCGTATTCTCTTTCTAAAAAAGACAATCGTCAAAGAAGCAACAGGTATTGTTAATAAGAAAAACAAGAAAACCACTCTATTCTTAAGAGCCGTAATCACCAGTGCAATCGAAATATTCAGCGTGATATTGAGCAGATTCACAAAAATCTGGGATGAAAGCATTTGTACCGCTTCCACATCACGAATTACTTTTGATTGGATCCGTCCGGATTGTGTATTATTGTGAAAGCGAATCGATAACTGTTGTAGCTTATTAATCAAGGTACTACGAAGTCCACCTTCTACTGCACGCACTGCTGTTGAGCTAAAATGAATATGCAGATAATTCATCGGAATATTCAAGAGCACTAAAAATGCAATAAGCAGTGCATTATATATGATTGTCTCTTGTGGATTGGCGGACTCATAAATAACCGTGTTGACAATATTGGAAATAACAATGGGCATCACCCAGGCCGGACTATGTTTTATGATATAAAAAAGGCCGGATAAAGCAAATCGGTAGTAATTCCCGTGAAACATTCCAATCAAAATTCGACTAGGTTTGTTTTTATATTTTCTAAAACTTTCTAATATGGTATCTTCTATACGCTTTTTACTCATAGGTCTTCTTCCCATCATTATTGGTAACTAAATTTTTCAAAAGGAACAAATAATTCCGATTTACCTCCATATGCATAGACACCTACCATGGCACCAGTAAATCGTTTCCCTTTCTGAATGCCTTCATCACTTAAATAGTTCACATGATCAAGACCTGTCAATAGCTGTCGTTCCTGATCATCAAACTGGTAATAAAAGAAACGTTTAAGACCTTTTGTAACCACTTTAAGGGTAATACTTTCAACTGAATCAGGTACGACGATTTCTTCCTCTGCTATGGTTTGCTGATGATCAATATGTTCCACAACAGAAAGTTTATTTCCGGTAATTTGATC
>CAZLXW010000187.1:0-1687 GCA_964563505.1 uncultured Eubacteriales bacterium | reverse complement strand
ATTGTTAAATGCGACTGCGAAAAGCTGTGGATAAGGTTCCTTAAATAGGAGAGAAAATACTTCTAATAGTTAGAATTGTTCTAGAATTATATAAACATCAATGAAAAATAGCGAACCTTAATAAGACAATAAAAGAAATTTGAAAATAGTATAAAATGTCAGGCAATTAATGGTTTGAGACTTCGAATCAACTGTGGATAATTAATCCGATCGGCAACAATAACAGTTAGTTGGCTAGCAATACCAGCAAGAAAAACATCTGCTTTGGTTGTAAGATGATTTCTGGTTTTTTTGCCGGCAACACACATATTGGTTTTAAAGTGGTTGATTGACCGTTCGATGATGGTTCTAGTTTTATATAATGAAACCCATTCATCAGAATCGCGTTGTATTCCTGGAAAAAGCCTGAAGTCAAGGCTTTCATAAGTGTAAGTGGTACGACCTTTCTTGGCAGAACTACAAGGGTTACTACAATCGCAGATATATTGTCCCTTTGAATAATGTACTTTAGGACAAATCCATTTGATGCGATCAGCCCGTCCTTTTTCTCGAGTAAGACCGCAGTGTTTCATTGCCAAAGCAGAGTCATTTGGACATGTTGGATAGCCAAATTGGTTATAACCGACTTTCTTTAAAGAACTTTCGTTCCTTGGATTATAGGGAATTAAAGCTTTAGAGAATTGGAATTCGTCCTTAAGATAAGTGTAAGTTTCAATGGTATCAAATGCAGAATCACCAAGGAAAGTATGTGGTGAAAAAGTTGGATGTAACATAAAAAAATCGGATAAGACAGGTTTCAAGGAGGATGAATCACCAACAGATTTATCCAAATCCGGAGAATTGGAACGTTTTTCAACAGGCATTTCAGGATGAGCTTCTTTGAAGTCATCATCCAAAAAGACGATGTGTCTAACGATACCTAGGCCATTTGTAAGAATACCAAATTTATCAGCGTAACAAAAATGACCATTAATATACTGCTGTTTGGCATCAGGACAAGAAGCAGCAACAGGTGGCATAAGGCCATAAGCCATATTATAAGGATTTATTTCAGGTTTATCTTTATAGTAAGCTTTAAGTTTTTTAATAAGAGCATTAAGGGTTTTAGGATTGTTTTCAGTAACATATAATTCAATCCCAGAAGTATCAAATGTAAGTGTATCAGCGAGAGATTTGTCAATGGATTGACAAATGGGTTCAGTAAATTCGACTAAAGAAGAAAACATAAGTTCAATATAGGGCAAGAAGTCCTGCTTGAAGCGAGTAAACAAAGGTGGATCAGGAACCTTATCAAAACCGCAGAAGTCACGAAGTTCTTTGCAAAGATTCATAAAAAGAAGAAGTAAAGAATCTGATGGAATCGAAAAAATCTTTTGAAGAATGAGAGAAGATAAGAACCCTTCAAGAGGATATATGCGATTTCTACCAGAGGATTTATAAAATGCAGAATAAAATGAAAGTGGAATAAAGTCACTCAGATTAATATGTTCTTGAAGTAAAGCAAAGAATCTGGGTGAATCATCAATAAGAGCATCTTGACATTGAGATAGTAGATTGTCTAGGCGTAATTGTTGATGTTTAGAAACCAAAAATTTTCCCTCCTTTTGTTGTGTGAGATGTTGGTTGGTACTTATATTTTACCACAATTGGAGAGGAAATTTTTATAAAAGAAACCAAGAAACTCTTT
>CAZLXW010000186.1:0-1715 GCA_964563505.1 uncultured Eubacteriales bacterium | reverse complement strand
ACGGATTTTCTTCTAAGAAATAATTTAAATGTTCCGATAAAATCGAATCAACAGCTCCACGTGCTTCACTATTTCCTAACTTTTGTTTTGTCTGACCTTCAAATTGTGGATCCGGAATTTTTATACTTACAATTGCTGTAATTCCTTCTCGAACATCTTCACCGGCCAAATTCGGTTCATTATCTTTTAAAAATTTATTTTTTCGTGCATAGTCATTAAGTGTTTTCGTTAAACTTGATCTAAATCCACTTAAATGTGTTCCACCTTCTGGTGTATTAATATTATTAACAAAGGTAAATACATTCTCAACATAAGAATCATTATGTTGAATGGCAACTTCGACAAGTACGTCGTCACGCTCACCTTCACAATAAAATATTTCCGGATACGATTTTTCTTTATTCCGGTTACGATAGGCAACAAATTCCACAATTCCACCTTCATAATGGAATTCTTCTTTTTGTTTTTCTCCAGCACGTTTGTCTTCAAGTGAAATATATAATCCTTTTGTTAAAAAAGCCATTTCCTGTAAACGGTTTTTTAATAAATCGAAATCATACACTGTCTCTTCAAAAATTTCCGAATCTGGTTTAAAATGTACATAAGTACCTGATTTTTTTGTTTCACCAATCACTTCAAGGGGTTTAATCATTTTTCCACGTTCAAAACGTTGAAAATGAATTTTTTTATCTTGGTAAACGGTAACTTCTAACCATTCTGAAAGCGCATTAACAACTGAAGCACCTACACCATGTAATCCTCCTGAAACTTTATAACCACTTCCACCAAATTTACCACCAGCATGAAGTATTGTGAAAACAACAGTAACTGCAGGTAGTCCCTTTTGTTTTTGAATTCCTACCGGAATTCCATATCCGTTATCTAATACAGATATTGAATTATCTTCATGAATAGTTACTTTAATCTTACTACATCGATCTGCCAATGCTTCATCAACTGAGTTATCGACAATCTCGTAGACTAGATGATGTAAGCCCCGTGAAGATGTGCTACCAATATACATTCCCGGCCTTTTACGAACAGCTTCTAAACCTTCTAAAACCTGTATTTGGCTTTCATTGTACTCTAAATTTTTACTCATGTGTACCTCCTAATTGCATGCTTACCATTATAGCATTATAGCTTAGTATACTTTTTTATGCAATTTCTCCTGATTTGATGTGAAAAAAACGTTTATGATGATTATTTTTTCGAATAAAATCTTCGACGCCTGTACATGTAATAAATGTTTGTATATCACTTAAATGGTTCATTAGATAGATTTGTCGATGCCCATCAAGCTCTGATAATACATCATCTAATAATAAAATCGGTCGAATATTATTCTGCTGTACAACTAAATCAATCTCAGATAACTTCAAAGAAAGTGCAGCTGTTCGTTGTTGACCTTGAGAACCATATTTTCTAAGATCAACCCCATCAAGTTCAAACAAAAGATCATCACGATGGGGGCCAACTGTCGTTGAACCAAATCGAATATCTCTTTGTGTGGATGCACTAATTTTCTTTTCAAACTCTTCAATTGATGTGTTTTTTTCATAGACTAAATTCATTTTTTCTTGATTACCGGATATATCATAATGCCGTTTTTGATAAATTATATTTAAGTCGGTAATGAACTTTTCTCGATAACGAATAACTTTTGAACCCATCTCAATAAACTGGATATTCCAAATATCCAATTGATCTTTTAA
>CAZLXW010000185.1:1028-1732 GCA_964563505.1 uncultured Eubacteriales bacterium | reverse complement strand
CTCCCCATAAAAAACCCCCCTTGCGGGGGCTACTTTGTTATCTCCTTGATTATGGTTTTTTAGCAACAGGTTCTATAATGGCCGCCTTTTCAGCAAGATCGATACTGCCCTTTGTAACAGCCATCTCCACCATTGCAGTAGTCCAAAGCCCCCTTTTGAAGTTTTTCTCCACTATCATCTTTGGTGCCTGATACCCCTCAGTCTCCACCATCGCCTTGTACTCCTCAAGGGCTACCATTCTTTCTGTGCTATCAGGTTCTATAACAGGTGGCGTATCTTCAAAATCTTCTATGGCCTGAAGAACCTGTTCATCCGTCATTGTTGCTGTATCAATCACACAACCACGTTTCTTGTAATGCTCAACTGTAGCATTGAACTCCATTGCAACGGTTCCATTAATTACACCTGCACCAATTATCATTTTTGCACTTGGGTTGTTAGCCCACTTGTATCTTGCAAGCCATTGTTCCTTTGTGAACTCTTCACCCGAAGGTGTATAAATCGGCTCATTTTTATCCCAAACCTTATATCTGCTCATTATGCTCGTCCCTCCTTAAATTAGATTCAACTAAATTCATAAGCGTCAACTACACTCGAAACTGAACCTGTATACCCCCCACCAAACAAAGCATAATCACCAACTGATGCACCGGCTAAAGCAGCACGTCCCGCACTCAAGGCTGTCGGCGTAGAACGAGTGAGGG
>CAZLXW010000185.1:0-928 GCA_964563505.1 uncultured Eubacteriales bacterium | reverse complement strand
ATGTGTTGTAAGCATCTACGGTGGTAAACATAGACTCATCATCCGTTCCACCACCAAACAACGCATAATTACCAACTGATGCACCGGCTAAAAAATATCGCCCCTCACTCAACGCTGTCGGCGTAGAACGAGTGAGGGATGTGTTGTAAGCATCTACGGTGGTAAACATAGACTCATCATCCGTTCCACCACCGAACAGGGCATAATCACCAACTGACGCTCCTGCTAACAAATAACGTGCTACACTCAATGCTGTAGCAGTTCCGTAATACGACAACTCTTTGCTCCCCTTCAAAAAAAACACCATCCGCAACATTAGGTCTGCGCCTCCCATGTTCCGCTAATGGTCGTAGCTACCCAATCGTAGGAAGACGCACCCGTCTGGAACGTGGCAAAGGATATCATCGCACCAATTTTAGCAGAAGCGATTCCGACATAGTAGTTGTCCGTTCCGGCTGTGCCGTCTAGATAAATCTTGTCGTTTGTGTTCGCCTTTATTCTGAAATATTTTGCAACTGTGGTTCCAAGCACGACCATGAAAGACATGCCCTCTGCCGCTGTCGGGAGCGTTAGAACAACATCGTCAGATTGTCCGTAATTGTTGATGATAGTCCCTGATACTTCAGCAGTAGACAGGTTGCCCGTGGACGTTTTAACTACCTCTTCAATCAAAGAGGTTATCCTGTTAGTCCACTTGACTCCTGGAGTCGCTGAAGAATCAGCAACAAGCAAATATGTGTCTGTCCCTACACCTACCCGTGCAGGCGTAGCGGATGCCGTGAAAGCGATGATGTCGCCTTTAGTTGTGCCGACACTTTTCAGGACGGCATCATCATGATAATGGCTCGCAGAAGCGTAATCCGAATCATGGTTGTGATCTCCCTGAGCAACCTGAGAAGAGCCCGTCCCGACATCACCATTACCGTTA
>CAZLXW010000184.1:0-1751 GCA_964563505.1 uncultured Eubacteriales bacterium | reverse complement strand
ATTCCGGTTGGAACGGCAATCTCAAGAAGTCGATTTGAAGACAATACATTTTCTCTAGGAGATAATTTAAAAGAAGGAATTCGTACAAAAAAGTGGGGAACTGTCCAGATCCAAAAACACACAGAGTTTGAAATCATCTTTAATGACCCGGCAACGGAAAGGCTACATGAGGGTGTTGAAAAAACAATACAGCAAGGAAGCAATCTTGAAGCATGGCCGGGATATCCTGAATATAGACATATTCTCGTTGGTGGAAAAGGTGTTTTAATACATCCACCTCATAGTGATGAAGTTTGGGGAATGATGTGCGAAGGTGATATTGAAGAAATATATAAATTCACAAGCCTCAATGTCAAGGTTCCTATGATTATTGGAGGCTTTAATCTCTTACTTTTTCTAGTGCAATGGTTTGGTTCAGGGCAAAGTAATCCTACACTTCAAATGAGCTTTATTGCTTTACCATGGATTGTGAATACGATTTTTGTTGCATTGTTGACGCGTCATGTGTTAGTAAAACCTATAAAAAATGTGACAACAACTTTACAAAAAGTTGCCGAAGGAGCCGGTGACCTTTCCCTACGTCTTCCCTTTTCTCATCATGATGAAATTGGCGAGGTGGCAAAGTGGTTCAATAAATTTTTGAGTAGTCAGATGCAAACAATAAAACGTGCCGGAACAGTATCTCATACGTCGACGGATTCGGCAAAAACCCTCAAAGATCTGAGTGGTTCAATTCAATCAGAGGCACCGGAAGTTGCGGGTGGTGTACAGCAGATCATAGAAAATCTTAACCGCCAAAACCAAGTTTTTGAAATTACAAAAGATAAATTCATCAAATTAACCGATGAGGCGGAGACCATTGCAAAAACTATAACGTATATTGAAGAGCACATGAAAAACACCAATGAAGATGCATTAAAAAGTATTGATGCATCCAATGAAGTTCTCATCACAATGGATCAGTTAGAAAAAGAAATGTCTAAAGCAACCGAAAGTATGCAAACATTAAATACCTATTCCCAAAAAATTAGTGAAGTCGTCAGTACCATTGATAAAATCGCAAAGCAAACACAATTACTGGCCTTAAATGCAACAATTGAATCGGCACGTGCGGGCGAGGCGGGTAAAGGGTTTGGTGTTGTAGCAGAGAATATCTCTCAGCTTGCACTTGAGAGTGCCCGGGCAACAGTTTCAATCGGAGAATTGATTACGGATGTACAAAAAGAAACGGTGAATACGGATACAAGTATTCAACAGATTGCGAAAAAAGTTGTCTATGAAAGCGAGTCGGTACAAGATACCATAGAAACATTTAAAAGTATTCAGAAACAGATTACAGAAGTATCTGAAAATACGACGCAAATAGCGAAACTTATCGAATCACAGACAATCGATTTTGATAGTATTAATCAAGAAATGAGTGCAACAGCAGATGACCTTCAAGACGGAGCACTTGAATCACAAACGAACAGTGAAAATGTTCTCAAAAGTATCCAACATATCTTTACAGAAACCAATGAAATTAATGAATTATCTAAAACCTTGTTAGTCACATCGACAAACATGAATAATATTGTTGATGGATTTACATTATTAGAAGAATAGAATATATGAATCTTAAAAAATCTGTTATAATAGCATTAAAAGGGGGCTCTATCTATGGAACTAAAAATCGGAACCCGTGGAAGTCGACTTGCGCTTATTCAAACACAGCAAGTGGTGGATGCTATTTTACAGATTGCACCAAACAC
>CAZLXW010000183.1:0-1785 GCA_964563505.1 uncultured Eubacteriales bacterium | reverse complement strand
TAAATCCACCTTGACAAAATCGATTAAACATTAACCAACCAAATCCATGCATCATTTTTTTATCCTCCTATCACTTTTTTTCGTTTTAAGTATTCTTCTTCAGTGATTTCACCATTAACATATTTTTCTTTGAGTATATCTTCAGGTGTTTTTTTTCCGGGTAAGTTCAGTCGATTATTCTCATTTTTTTCATTCGACATTAAGTAGAATACCAGTATTCCAATAATCACTACAAAAATTAACATCATATAAAAACCTCCTTCATGTTTGTATACCTTATTATCTCTTAAAATTATGGCATAAATATGACGAGTTTTTTTCATTACTTTTTCATTGTTCATTCTCTCGATAAAATTTCCTTGAAATCATCGTTGTACATAATTTCTTCCATCGATTGAATATTAAATTGCTCTAATATCTTTATTACATTCTGATTATCAAATGGAGTTAGGATAAAGGAATCTTCTCCAAATTCATTCACTCTTTTCGTTGCTGTATCGACATCAACATTTGTCCTTGGTCCACCTACGCATCCACCTACACAGCCCATACCTTCAATAAAGTTGGCCTCACCTTTTTTTCTATGTTTAAGGTTACTCAATATATTTTTACATTCTTTAACGCCATTTATTTTTTGAGGTTTGAGTTTAATAACTCTTGAAGGTTCTAATCGATTAACAACTGTTTTAACTGAAAAGCTTACACCACCTGTTCGGGCATACAATCGACCACCTAATGATGCTTGGTCCTTATCATCTTCTTGAAGTTCATGAAGATTCACATCGAGAGCGTCGAATATTTCCTTGAGTTCTCTAAAATTCAAAACATAATCTATTGCACCTTCTAATCCGGTTTCTTTTATTTCTCCTTTTTTTGCGACACATGGGGCAATAAATACCACTTTAGCTCCTTGGTATAGTTCTTTTAATACTCTACCCGAAGCAATCATTGGAGAAACAGATGGTGATAAATGACTATAAATATCTGGATAGCTTTTTTTAATCATATTAAACCAGATTGGACAGCAACAGCTTGTTAAAAAGAAATCTTCTTCACTTTTTACAAGATGATTAAACTCAAAGGCTTCTTTAATCGTCAGAATATCTGCAAATAAAGCCACTTCAATCATATCTTCAAATCCTAAAATTTTAAAAGCACTTCTTAATTTCCCCATATTTACATCTTCACCAAATTGGCCTACTATAGCCGGAGCAACAGTAACATAAACAGGCGTTTTTTTATCTTTTAATAAATCAATGACCGGCATAAATTCGATTTTATCCGCTAAGGCTCCAAAGTCACAGGTCATTTCACTATAACCACAACTTATTGTTTCATTTAACCTTTTGTACATTTGCCTTTCATATTTTTCCGTTTTATGACATATACACTTTTCATTTGCACATTGCTCACAAGGACCTTCCAATTTAGAAACCACTGGTTGGTTAATGACCGTTAAATTTTCAAGAAGATTTAATTCGTCAGCGAATTCCTCATCTCCTTTGGGGTCTTGCCCTAGTGCGATTCGAATGTGATTTCTAATGAAGGGCATGTCAGCATCGTTAAAACCATACTTATCTTTTATATCATTCGCCAAATTATTTAAGTCAACGACACTATTCAAATTTCCATTCCAATATCTTTTTACTAGCTCACTAAAGATGTTCATCCTTTTCCTATCAAAATCCAAATATTTATCATCCATATACGCTTCTCCTAACTCTAAACAAATTTATTGAACTTCTAGTTGTCCCATCATTCCAGCTTCTTCATGTTCTAAAATAT
>CAZLXW010000182.1:0-1799 GCA_964563505.1 uncultured Eubacteriales bacterium | reverse complement strand
CCTGTCTTTGGATGGGGTATTTTTTTGAGTCATCGGATATATCTATAATAGTTATGCGATGTAATCTGCGGAAGTACAAAAAAACAAAAATCCTTGACCTCATCACGTAAACGTGATATACTTTATCTTGGTCACGAATACGTGATAAAACAATCACGCATACTAGGAGGTTCATATGATACTCAACGAAATTCTTACAGCTTCTGAAGCAGAAGAGCAATTCAATCTGAAACCCGGCACAGTTCGAGCTGCATGTACTCGCGGGTTACTCCCTAACGATTACAGAAAAAGCGGTAATACATGGCTAGTCACTAAAAATGCTATGATGAAAAAATATGGGCTAAACTCTACCACGTCATCCTCATCTCTAATCACTTACGACTACAAGTCCCTATCTGATGCGGATTACCATAAACTTGAAAATGTTATCAGAAATTTCAAAATCAATGCAATTAACACCGATAATGCTTTCCTAGATATTGAAAGCGTAAAAATTGATATTATCTGCCATAAAATCGAAGTAATCATAAAACACAAACCTAATTTCTCTACACTTAATGTACGTAGAATGTTCAAAGCAGGTGCAAACAAAGCATTAGGGCAAGACTTCATAGAATAATATTCACTGATACTCAGCTTAGCAGATTATATCGCCGTTACGGTAGATACGTCGGTTACCCGACGGACCCCGACAGGCCTTTAGAATCTTGCCTTTTTGATTCCTTAGTTTTGGCTTCCATCACGTTAAAAATGTCGCCACCTGCAAAACCCGTTTTACAACGGAACCGCGTTAACGGGGCTGAATATGCTTCAAGGATTATGGTCTCCCTTATGGCCTATATGATTCTCTGTGTACGCTTCATCTAACTGTCACCAGTTTCGATGCAACACTCGATATGGGTGGATGGCAAATCCTTTCCCAACAAAGACTTTCACTTTGTAAGAAGCACCAAGCTTGCTTGGCGCACTAACGTTCCGCGTATGGACGACGTGGACATCCTCCGATTTCCTGTCCATGTTGACCATACGCTGTTAGGAGTCGTTTAATCTGTCCCATTGTCAGTACCGAAAATAATTATAAACATGCATTGAATAATGTCATAAATTGCCATCAAACTGAGCAATAGCATGAAATTTCGAATCACTTCAATACCAAATGTTGCTAAATTCCAACCATATAAAATAATTACTATATTCACTCTTTCGATAACATACAAAGCCAAAGATAACACAAATAGATAAAACACTAACATTGTATCGTCTCGTAATTCAGTAAAGATATCCTTAATTCTAGGCTGGGCTTCATATTCATCTCTAATTACTGAATAAATAAAAGAAATTATTGCCAATATTATGCCTAAAAATACCCCAAAATAATTAATTAAAAACATAGTACTTATAAATGATTCGCCTGTCTTGCCATAAACTAATATTGATATCACAAGACTTATTAAAAAACATACCATTACTTTTAAAGAATTTACCACAAAATCGATTATTTTATCTTTCATTATTATCACGCAATCCATCAATTCTATCCATCTCATTTTTTATCAGATCGATGTCATTTATTGTTAATTCATTTGGTAATAATATTCTCTTAGACATATTTTTGCTTTCTAATATTTGGATGTCATGTCCATCATAATATCTCAATTTATAGCTTCCACCACCTTCAGCTGCATATTCGACAAAATCATCAAGATTATTCTTTGTTAGTATTAATTCACCTTGTTCATTGTCCATTTGTATCTATTCAGTCAGCCTCAAATAGCAACCTATAATCGTCGCCTTCAAGA
>CAZLXW010000181.1:0-1804 GCA_964563505.1 uncultured Eubacteriales bacterium | reverse complement strand
TGTAAAAAATAATAGCATGGGGCTTTTTCTTACGACTCCAAACTTTTTTTAAAAAAGCCCCCATAAGCTTATGACCTAATTCATCATTACCCTGTCCCATAAATTCACTGTTTAAGATATACACTGTTTTCATTGTTTTCTCATCCTTTCAATCTTTGTATTAATCATTGGTAAAATAGGCATATACATCCCGTTTGTTCATATGTCGTTCATTTGCAATACGCTTAATGGCTTCTTTTTTTGAACATCCGCTATCTAAAAGCTGTTTCATATGGTCTTCTAAGCTTATGTCTGCATATTCTTCTTGTTCAATACTCTCAAGTTCTTCTTCTGACATCCCAGCAACCACAAGGACATATTCTCCTTTGGGATCTGTTTTGGCGTAATAGTCCATCGCCTCCTCCAATGTGAATTTGAGAACTTCTTCATACATTTTTGTTATTTCTCGAACCAAACTAATGGATCGCTCCGGCCCAAAAGCACTTTCAAGATCTTTAAGTGTCACCTTTAACCGATGTGGTGCTTCATAAAAAACCAAGCTTCGTGTATCTGTTGCCAACATATCCAAACGCTTTTTTCGATCTTTTTTCTTGGTTGGTAAAAAACCGTCAAAAACCATACGATTGGTATTTTGTCCGGATAGAACGACGGCGTTGACAAAAGCAACCGGCCCAGGAATAATGGTATAAGGAATCTCATGTTCTTGGCATAGGGTGACAAGATAAGATCCGGGATCGGATATTCCCGGTGTTCCTGCATCGGTCACTAAACCGACTTGCTTCCCACTAAGGAGGTCATCAATAATCGATTGTGCTTTGGTATATTGATTGTGCTCATGGTAGGAAACGAGCTTTTTATGAAGATCAAAATGGTTTAAAAGTTTAATGGAATGTCGCGTATCCTCTGCAAGAACATAGTCGACTGCTTCTAATGTTTTGACTGCCCGGAAGGTCATATCTTCTAAATTACCGATAGGCGTTGCTATCAAAAATAATTTTCCAAGTGTTTTTTCATGTCTATTTTCATCCATCTTCAAGTAACTCCTTCCCATATATCTGGTAAATCTCAGAACTATACTGATTCTTCTCTGAATAAATAATCAAGGGAGGATGAACCTTTAAAAGTGGTTTTCCCCCACGTATAGCTTCAATTAAAACCATAGTTGCTTCTTTTTCCACATAAGAATGCACCATACGTAGCTGTTTGGGTTCTAATCCATGTTTTTTTAAGGTTTCAAGAATTTCCATCAAGCGTTGCGGGCGATGGACCATATAAAAACGTCCCCCTACATTCAATAATCTAGACGCATTATAGATGACATCGTCTAGAGAACATAAGACTTCATGGCGGGCAATAGCTTTAATGGATGAAGGATTGGTGAGTCCTTTACCGGAATTCATATAGGGAGGATTTGACGTAATCACATCAAACGAAGATAAAGGAAACAGCTGAGCCGCTTCCTTTATATCCCCATGTATAATTGATATTTTTTCTTCTTGACCATTCATGGTCACACTCCGACTAGCCATATCGACAAAATCTTCTTGAATTTCAAGGCCATAAAAGTGCCGTCCTGCCGTCTTTGCTTCTAGTAATATTGGAATAATACCTGTTCCTGTTCCAAGGTCAAGTAGGCTTTCTGCTTCTTTGACCCTCGTAAAATCACTAAGGAGAACTGCATCCATGCCAAAACAAAAACCGTCTCGATTTTGTATGATTTTATAATCTTTGATATGCAAATCATCAATACGTTCTGTTTCTCGCAGTTCCATATATAACCTCAATCTAATCTTCTAATTTTTTA
>CAZLXW010000180.1:0-1843 GCA_964563505.1 uncultured Eubacteriales bacterium | reverse complement strand
GTAACTGTTCAGTCGGTTCGCATTTTCCATTGATTTTGTGACATTTGCTGAATTTGAAAAAGTTTTAACTGCATCTGCTACCTGTTGATAGTTTCTACTTTTTATTGACTGGCAAAATCATCGTACTATTGGCATATAAATCATCTTTGGCCTTGATTTCAGTGGATAACTTCCATGTGCCACTTGGTCGGCTTATGATTTGCGCCAATAAACCAAAAGTTGTCAACACGTCATAATGACGAAGGTCTTTTGTGGCACATTCGCCTTTGACTGACGTTTTCACTATAATAATAGTAGAGAAAACGAGAGAAGGTGAACCTGTGACTCACGAAGAATTACTCAAAGAAAACGAAGAACAAAAACAGCGAATTGCATCTATGAGCAAGACCATTGATACCATGTCAAAAACCCTGGAAGCAATGGCTGCTTCTTCTGAGAAGCAGGTTCAAACCAATGAGGAATTAAATCACACAATTGCTCAACTGATAAAAACCGTTGAAGCTCTGAAAGAGCAATTAGGCAAGAACTCCAAAAACAGTTCCAAACCTCCATCTTCTGATGGTCTTGCCAAGCCAAGTCCCAAAAGTCTTCGGAAACCTTCCGGCAGAAAACCCGGTGGTCAAAAAGGTCATAAAGGCAATGGACTCATGCTGATGGCAACCTCTGATGAACCGATAGTACACAGACCCAAAGCCTGTAAAGGCTGTCCATATGAGAATGAATGTGTGAGCTGCGGTCGGTCTGCCATCAGGAATGTTATTGATGTCGAAATAAAAACAACCATAGTTCCCCATTACACAGAATCGTATGTATGTCCACTTGAGAAACATCAAGTCATCAGTGGTGAATTTCCGGATTCAATCAACTCGAGCATGCAATATGGCACCAACGTCCAGGCACTTGCTATAGCTCTCAACACCGAAGGGATGGTGGGCGTGCAACGGACACATGATATCTTGTCCTCTGTATTGGGGTTGCCGATCAGTGTCGGAACCGTCAATGCCATGGTCAGCAGGTTTGCCAAGAAAGTGGAAGACACGGTTGAGAGTATTCGAACTGCATTGCTTAGCAAATCGGTTATCCATTGTGATGAAACCGGTCTGCGTACAGCAGGAAGTCTTCACTGGGTCCATAGTGCCTGCGATAAGGACTATACCTATCTCGGGATAAACAAAAAGCGAGGCAAAGAAGGTATGGACGCCATAGGCTTTCTTCCTGATTTCGATGGGCTGATAATCCATGACTTTTGGGCTTCCTATTGGATGTATAATCTCGAACATGCAGTGTGTGCAGCTCACTTGCTCCGAGAGTTAAATGGGGTGATTGACCACCATAAGGAGCAAAAAGAGTGGCCGGAAGCTTTCCAAAAACTGCTGCTGAAGATGAACAAAGCGAAGAACAAAGCTATGGAAAAAAGGAAAACCTCAATCAGCTATTATCATAGCCGTAAATTCAGTGATGAATACGACCGGATAATGGCAGTGGCAAAGGAGCAAAATCCAACTCCTGAGAGAGTTCCTGGAAAGAAAGGACGAATTAAAAAAGGTACCGTTCTTGCCCTCATCGATAGGTTAATCGACCACAAGGGAGAAGTCTGCCAATTTATTAATGATTTCAATGTTCCCTTTACGAACAACATTGCAGAGCAAAGTATTCGGATGATAAAGATCAAAGCAAAAGTCAGTGGCTGCTTCAGAACGTTAAAAGGTGCAGACGCATTCATGACGATTAAGTCATATCTTGGAACAGCCAAGAAACATGGCATCAATACACATGAAGCAATTAAAGCAGCTCTTGAAGGCGACGATTATAGGTTGCTATTTGAGGCTGACTGAATAGATAC
>CAZLXW010000179.1:0-1875 GCA_964563505.1 uncultured Eubacteriales bacterium | reverse complement strand
GAACGACGTTCTAAAATACACGAACGACATGTTTTTGTTATTTTATTGCGGAAAATAGAATAATTTCTAATTCAAAAATATTCCCTTCAACGCCTATATTCATTATATTATTTTTGTCTGCAACAATTTTTTCAATCGTTTTAAGACCTATGCCATATTCATTATGTCTTTTACTCGATAAAGGAAAATTGTTCTTAAAAAGAATGTCATTTTCATAGGGATTCGATATTCGAATATATACGCTGTCCTGCCTTTGTTCTATTTGTAAATGTATGTTTTTTTTATTTTTATCTACATTTCTCTTACATGCTTCTATAGCATTATCTAAGGCATTCCCTAAAATATTGGCTAAATCAGAATCACTGATATTGATGGCATCATATAAAGCAATATCGGTTTCGATATGAATATCATTTTGTTTTGCATATTGATTTTTGTAGTTTAGGATTGCATCGATAAGCGGAATTTCTGAGAAAACTTGATATTCATATGTATTATTCTCCAAAAGCTTATCCACCTCTTTTATAGCACTAGCCGTATCTCTTCTTGCTACTGCAGTTTTAATTCCTATTAGGCTGTTTTTGAAGTTATGCTTTAATTTCAAGGTTTCTTTGCGCTCATTATTTAAATTATGATAAAGGGTATGGTAATATTGGATTTGACTATTTAATATTACCATTTGCACTTTATTCTCTGCATCTATCTTGACTTTTTCATATATATTCAAAAATATTATATTCATTAAAATAATGCATAATGTGATGCTAACAGATACGTAATGCAGATCTTGTTCCATCACCTTAACAATGCTATATAGAATAATAATGCTTGTTACCGGAACACATATTAATTGCAACAAAACCGTTATAGGAACATTCTCACTTTTATGAAAACCATTTTTCCCCAATACAGAATACAATTTCACAAGCACAAAGGGGATAAAATTTGCTAAAGCAAGCAAGAAAAACACAATATTATTATTTTTAAGTATTTCAGACAATTTTATGCCTGTTGCAATGGCATAAATATCAACTACCAAAACTTCAATTACCGTTCGAATAATAACAAATATAAGCGAATACATAAATTTAGATACTATTGACGATTTATACAGGAAGGATATTAAAATAATTCCAACAAGTGATATACTGAAATTAATTTGCGGGATAGCAATAAAAAAATATGTATATAAGGCAACAAGAAAATATATGGAATAACTTAAAAATATATATTTTCTATTAAAGTTTTCAAATGTTAATGTCATTCTGAAAAAAACATGGGTTGTGTAGAGTGACAAAACACCAAAAAAACAGTATGTAATAAAATTAATCAATGTTAAGGAATTATTCATCATAATCTATTTCTCCTGAGAAATTCAAGATATCTTTGAGTCGTTGTATTCTTTACCCTTCTTCCAATAGATATTTTCATATCAATCTTTGATATGTTAAAGGAATTCGCACTATCCATATATGCATATCTTAAGTTAAGTATATACGATCTGTTAGGCATAAGAAATTCATCTTTGCTTTTCAATGTATTCCAAATATTTTTTAAAGTATCATAAATAATTATTTTATCATCAATAGTAACAATTTCAATTTTTTGATTTTTACTTTCAAAATATACGATGTCTTTCAAATATACAAATTGTTGAACTTTATTGGCAGTAAACAAAAAAACATTCTCTTTGTCCTTTTTTATCAATGCATCGACCTGCAATAAAACATCTTCCACCTGCTTGGCATTGACAGGCTTATCTAAAAAAGCCAGCGTCTTGGTTCCAAAAAGTTCTCTCAGACGTTGATCATAACTTGAAATAAATACAATATAACTTTCTATATCCATTGAATAGATTTTCTTAGCTGTGTCTAT
>CAZLXW010000178.1:0-1918 GCA_964563505.1 uncultured Eubacteriales bacterium | reverse complement strand
CCAATAACAACACCGACAACCATTGCAACGGCTGTAAACAAACCATACTTTTTTTTAAGAGTTTCCATAATATTCTCCTTGTATTTTTCTTTTTATTTGATACAATTATATTATAGTAATTTAAATAATCTTACTATTGTTTCTATCTCATCATAAATACGAGGAGGTATTATATGACGTACAAAGAAGTAATTAAAAAACTAGAATCTATTGGTCTTGAAATCGACTATGACTTCATTGACAAAGAAGTTAAAGATCTTGAACAAGAATGTGAAAATCCTGTTGAATTCGAATCAAAGATTCGTGCTCAACAAAAATAAAACTCTAATAAAACTGGCTATAAGCCAGTTTTATTTTGTGTTCAATCTCTTTTGTCGAGAATTTTATACAAAACGCTATATAATACCTTTGCTTCTTCTTCGTTTATATTCATTTCTTTTGCCATTGCATAGGGAATTTTCAGCGCTTTTACTTTTAAGTCCAGTCCTTTTTCTGTCAACGCCACAATGACATTACGTTCATCTTCCGGCAACCGACTTCGTCTGACCAACTTTTGAGCTTCCAGTTTCTTCACAACCGGCGTTAATGTTCCTGAATCTAAAAAAAGTTTTTCACCTAATTGCTTTATGTTTAATTCATTATGTTCCCATAAAACAAGTAAAGTTATATACTGAGTATAGGTCAAGCCAATTTCATCCAGATAAGGCTTATAACGTTTAATGATTTCTTTAGATGCTGCATATAAAGGGAAACACAATTGATTGTCAAGTCTAAGTGCTTTTTCGTCCATATCCTTTGTTTCACTCCTTATTTAGGCTGTTTTTTGCCTGACTAATCGCTTCAATGACTTGGTCACACCAATCATCAAACTCCTGATCTTCTTTTTGAAATTCTGTATAGGACAAATGATATTCAATGCACTCGCGAATTCCTTGATCAAAACGTGTTGTTGCAACAAATTCAGGGACTAACCGTTTTAATTTACGATTATCAAACACAACAGAATTTGCTTTATCCCCTAAAAGTCCACCTCTGAAATCGTAATCACTTGTTTCAGCCAAAAATTCCGACGCCACATGAATCGCTTTTAAGGGCATATTACAGGCATCCGCTATTGCTTGATAGATTTGATTCCATGTTAAAGACTCATCTGATGTGATTTGAACGGCCTCACCAATTGCATGAATATTAGCCATAAGCCCTATGAATCCTTTTGCAAAATCACGTGAATGTGTCATGGTCCAAAGTGATGTGCCATCCCCATGAATAATGACCTCTTTTCCATCAAGGATTCGTTGAACCACTGGCCAACCGCCCATTTTCCCATGAACACCTAAAGGAATTGAACGTTGATCATAGGTATGACTTGGTCGGATAATTGTAATCGGAAATCCTGCATCGCGATACTGCTTCATTAAATATTCTTCACATGCAATTTTATCTCTTGAGTATTTCCAATTTGGGTTTGATAAAGGTGTTCCTTCTGTAATTCGAAAATCTGACAAAGGTGTTTGATAGGCTGATGCCGAACTTATAAACATATATTGCTTTGTCTTATTTGCAAATAAGCGAAAATCACGTTGGACATGTTCAGGGACGAATGCTATAAAATCACAAACAACATCAAAGGCTAAGTCCTTGATTAGCTCAGCAATTTGCTCTTCATCGTTGATATCTCCATGAATTAAATGTAAGTTTTCTCCACTTAAATCGTGCTTTCTATGTCCACGGTTTAAAATATATACATCCCATCCCAAATCTAAAAGTTGTTCACTAATTGATAAACTTATGGTTCCTGTTCCTCCAATAAATAAAGCTTTCATACACGTTCCCCTTTCTAAAAAATGGTGCCACTTAAGTTGTGACACCATTTTATTATACTAGGAATTATAAACTTTTACAATGCATTGATTTCTTC
>CAZLXW010000177.1:0-1928 GCA_964563505.1 uncultured Eubacteriales bacterium | reverse complement strand
CAAGGTTCAAGCGGTCTAGGGAAAAAACTAGAACCTTTTGACGCTCATATCATTATATGGAAGCACTAAAAAATCCTATGGAGCAAGAAACTAAGAAAAAACGCTGTGATTTGCTACGAAAAATGGCTATGGTATACATAGATATTCGAGCGATCGACATGGCAATGGATTATGGTATTGAGGCTTTGCAATTATCAGAGTTACTCGATGATGAGACACTGATTGGCAATGCAAACTTAGTCTTATGTCGCATCTCAATGGCTAGACGATTATATGATAAAGCTTTAAAATATGGTTTGAAATCATTAGAGGTTTTTAAAGATATTGACTACCAAAAAGGTTTGGTCCTTGTATACCTTGAAATTGCATCTATTTATGAACGCATGAATAATAGTTCCTTGTCTAAGGAATTTTATGAACGTGCTTTGAATTTAGCCTGCGATATTCAATATAATGAAGGTCAAATCTATGGTAATTATCTTCTTGGACGATTATTGTTAAAAGAGCGTCAAAGTGAACAGGCCCTTCAAGTTCTTGAATCGGCTCTAAATGTAGCAAGGAAGTATAATATACAAAAACATAAGGTTGAATTATATTATGCCATGGCAGAAGCCTATTCAGATATTGAAGAATTTGAATTGGCATATAATGCCTATAAGACGGGAACAGAGCTTCAACAATATTTCACTGCTGAAAGCAATAAAGAAAAGATCTATCGTTTACAAAATGAATATAATCTTTATATAAAAGAACGTGAGCTAGCGGAATATGTTGAACAGTACCAAAGCTTAGAGCGTGTAAATAAGCAATTGTCTCAAGAAGTTCAATGTGATGCACTAACAGGTTTGCTTAATCGGCGTGGAATGAAAAAAACGTTTAATAATCTTGACTTTAATGGTCGCCATATTCTTATATTATCCGATATTGATGACTTTAAACGGATTAATGATCAATATGGTCATCCTTGTGGTGATGAAATTCTTAAACAATTATCTAAGATTTTAAAGGATAGTTTGCAGAAAGGATATCGTGTTGCGCGCTGGGGTGGTGAAGAATTTTTGATTGTCTTGCCTCATGCAACAATGGAGGAGGCTTTATCCTATATCTATGAATTGCGGGAACGTATAATCAACACTTCCTTTTTTTATAAAGATATGCAGCTTAAAATCACAATGACCTTTGGATTGGCACCATTAATGGGTGAATTTGATTCAAGTATCAATCTGGCAGATCAACGACTTTACAAAGGAAAAAAAGAAGGTAAAAATCAAGCAGTATTCAGTTGAACTGAATACTGCTTGATTTTTTAAAGAGCTTTTATGCTACATTTTTTCTGGTTCATCGTAATCGACACCTTGAGTGTCAACGGTTACAGATACCATAACTTGAGGTTCATGTGGCTGATCGTTATTGTTTTTTGGACTGCTCACAATAGCATCACAGATTTCTATACCACTAATCACTTTTCCAAAAGCAGCATATTGTCCGTCAAGATGTGGAGAATCTTTTACCATAAGGAAAAATTGGGATCCGGCTGAATTTGGATTCATTGATCTAGCCATAGAAAGGACGCCACGTGTATGTTTTAGCGGATTATCAAATCCATTTCCACTAAATTCCCCTTTAATTGAATAACCTGGACCGCCCATACCGGTTCCGTCAGGGCAACCGCCTTGGATCATAAATCCGGGAATGACACGATGAAAAGTCAGGCCGTCATAAAAACCTTTTTTAATTAAGGAAATAAAGTTGTTGACAGTATTTGGTGCAATTTCAGGATAAAGTTCTACTTTTATGATGCCGTCACGATTTGTTTCTATTGTAACGATAGGGTTGTTTTTTTCCATAATAATCTCCTTTCAATAAGAATACGATAGGCATTTGTTAAATGCCTGAAACCCTTTATTTTAAAGAGTTTCTTGGTTTCT
>CAZLXW010000176.1:0-1931 GCA_964563505.1 uncultured Eubacteriales bacterium | reverse complement strand
ATGACAAGGACTATATGGTTTTATTGTCACATCGACCGGAATTGTTTGGTGCCTATTTAAAAAATGATATCGATCTAATCTTATCCGGACATGCACATGGGGGACAAGTACGTTTACCCTTTATTGGAGGTCTGGTCGCACCAGATCAAGGACTTTTCCCAAAGTATTCGCAAGGTTTATATGAGAGAAAAAATACAAAGATGGTGGTCAGCCGGGGACTAGGAAACAGTATTATTCCACTCCGCGTCAACAATCGACCTGAACTGATTATTGTTACACTGAAAACAGATTAAAAGGAGGTTACAATGACAGAGAATAAAATACTTAACAAAACCCTTGAGCTACTTGATAATCAAGGAATTCACGAGGCCTATGATTATCTGCAATTACATAAACAAGATTTTGAAGCCTTAAGTTCTCAGTATTATAACTATCTCTATTGCCTAGCTGCATTAGATGATAAACCGAATGAAGCGCTTCACTATCTAGAGGAAGCGATTATCGGCAAAGAGCTTTGGTATCGTCCGGAAGTTTTAGAAGATGAGGACTTAGATTCCATCAGAGACACCGACCGTTTTAAAACAGCTAAGCAAATCTCCGATAAGCGCTATCATATGGCAATGGAAAATACACAGACTTTATCCACATGGAATGAAAAGAAAAAGAATCGCCTGATTTTAGCCTTACATGGCAATCAACAAAGTATCAAGGACAGTCAAGAAGACTGGGCGTTTTTAGAAAAACTAGGATATCAAGTCGAGTATGTCCAATCTGAGGAAATTGATTCTTGTGGAATTTATCGATGGGAAGATGAAGGGACAGGATCCACCCAACTAAAAAAAGTAATTGATGCAGTAGAATGGTCTGACTATCAAGAGTCCGGATTATGTGGATTTTCATCAGGATGCAATGTTATTCTAAAAGCTATCTTAGACTATGATTTTCCCTGCAATACAATTATATTGCAGTCACCATGGATTCCGATGATTGATGATTCACTAGAGACATTAACGACAAAAGTAAAAGAGTTGAAGACTAAAGTCCTTATCATTTGCGGGAGAGAAGATGAGGATTGCTTTGAACGAAGTCAAGCACTCTATCAACATCTAAAAGAACAAGGTGTTGACGTGAGAAAACAATGGATTGATGAATTAGGCCATGAGTTACCCGAAGGTCATGACCGTATAGTTAAGCAACTTTTGGAGATGGAAGATGGAGATTGATCTAAACTATGTCGATGTCGGAAGGGGGCAACCTCTTGTCTTACTCCACGGAAATGGAGAGGACCTAACGTATTTTAAGCACCAGATCGAATATTTTAAACACACCTATCGGGTGATTGCTATTGACACCCGTGGACATGGAAAAAGTCCTCGTGGGCAAGCGCCATTTACCATTCGCCAGTTTGCCGATGACTTATATGATTTTTTTCAAGACTATCAGATAGAAAAAGCGCATATTTTAGGTTTTTCAGATGGTGGAAATATTGCCATGCTTTTTGCCCTAAAATATCCCCAGTGTGTCAATCGCCTCATTCTCAATGGTTCAAATCTTAATCCGAGTGGCGTAAAAGCTTTTTATCAGATTCCTATCACGGGTATATACAAACTGCTGTACTTATTTGCCCCAATCAGCAAAAAAGCTGAGCATACGACAGAAATGTTTGCGTTAATGGTCAATGACCCTAATGTGAATACGAGTGAGCTAGCATCTATTCAAGCGGAAACGCTAGTCATCGTGGGGACAAAGGATATGATAAAAAAGGAACATACAGAATTAATTTATGCATCGCTTCCTAATGCCTCCCTAGAATTTATCGAGGGTAATCACTTTATTGCCAATAAGGAACATGAAGTCTTTAATAAAAAAGTGGATGAATTTTTGAAATGATTACAAAAAGAGAATAATTATAAATTAAGTCTTGATAATTT
>CAZLXW010000175.1:0-1953 GCA_964563505.1 uncultured Eubacteriales bacterium | reverse complement strand
CGCATACCTTTCATGGGTTTTCCAATCAAATCTTCGGAGTTAATATAGGTATCAACCATAATATTCATGCAACGTATTCGGATGCGCCACACCTCTTCTTTGGTAATGCGATTGACCAACTTTTTAGCATCTTCAATGGTTCCCAGTACCGAATAAACATCTTCAGAATCACCTAAAGGTATGAAAAATCCTTCAAGAATGGTCAATAAATCTTCATTCTTAAGGCGTTCTCTTAATATGCGCGTGGCTTCCATGGCCTCTTCTTCAAGTGCATCCAGTGCATCTTCATTGCCTTCTCTTGCCTGATTGAGAAGTTCTTCACGAATAAGCTGTTCGGCAACTTCCATATCTTCATCATCTTCATCTTTTTCAATCGGTAAAATAACGGTTCCTTCCACCGCAAATAAGGATAATCGAACACCGTCAATGTATACGTGGTCATCATCCTGAATCTCAATATAATCAATTAGATTTTGTAGGAAAAATGATACCGGTGTTCCGGATTTGTTTTCTTCGCAAAATCCACTATAGCTCATTGTATCATCATTGGCTGTAACATCAATCTCATGAGTATCCATCAGATTACGGCCTTTCGCATAAGGAAGTACCGTATGGATGATTAACTCTTCTTTATCATCAAGTTCTCCACGAACAACGAGTCCGAAATCTTTTCCATACGATTTATAATATTCGACCTTAATGGTATCCTCTTTATAATTCGAAATATAACGTGTCGTCGGTTTGTCTATCACTTGCTGAACAAGTTTTTCTGCTTTTTCTCTTGTATCATATTCACTAAATCCAAGCGCTTTGATATAGAGCATCATAATATTACCTCGCTTAATCAAAAAATAATCGCTTCCCATTTTGATACGTTATATCTTCCACATCTTCAGGGGACCTTCCTTTTATTTTTCCGATTTCTTCTATAATGTACTTTAAATATCTTGAGTCATTACGTTTTCCCCGATAGGGTTCCGGCGCTAGATACGGTGCGTCTGTTTCGACGACAATACTTTCTAGCGGAATCGCTTCAACAACCTCACGTAATTTTTTACCATTTTTAAAGGTTATAACACCGCCAATACCAATCATAAAGCCTTCCTTCACATAGTCTAAGGCCATCTCAGCATGGCCGGAATAGCAATGAATAACACCCTTTGGTCGATCAAGGTTATGCTCATCATGTAGCTTGGCTTCCATAAGGATATCGTAAGTATCCTGAGATGCTTCTCGGCTGTGAATAACCACCGGTAAAGCGAGTTCATTAGCAAGCTTCAGTTGTTCTCTAAACCATAACTTTTGAATGCTTCGTGGTGCATGGTCATAGTAATAATCGAGGCCGATTTCTCCAATGGCTACGACTTTATCATAAGCAGCCAAATGAATCAAACGTTCTAAATCTTCCTCTTTCATATCACCCACGTCATGAGGATGAACACCAACGGTTGCAAATAAAAAAGGATACCGTTTGGCTAATTCAATGGATAATCGAGACGAACGCATATCCGCCCCGACATTAATTACATACTGAATATTATTTTCCGGAAACTCTTTAAAGAGAGCTTCTCTATCTTTATAAAATTGTGGATTATCATAATGTGCATGACTTTCAAAAATCATTTAATCACCTTCTATCCAAATCTATCGAACTTCTGCTCCATTATTAACGGCTTGATCCACCGTAACAATACTTACTTTTCCATCTTCTTTTGTTGCCGCCAAAATCATACCCTCCGATAATTCGCCTCGAAGTTTTACCGGCTTCAAGTTTTTGACAACAATCACTTGTTTGCCAACAAGTGTGTCCGGTGAGTATGAGTCTGCAATACCAGATACGATTTGTCGAACCTCACTTCCAAGTTGCACTCGAGACACAAGCAATCGATCTGCCTTGGGATGTTTTTTACATTCAATGATTTCACCTACGGCAAACTTCACTTTTGCAAAATC
>CAZLXW010000174.1:0-1955 GCA_964563505.1 uncultured Eubacteriales bacterium | reverse complement strand
TCTTCATCTTGATACATATCATCTTCACGTTCTAAAAAACTATAATATTTTAAACCCAATGAATATAAATGGAAGGCATTGATTTTTATTTTACTCACTTCAATAATCTCATCAAACAAATCAAAATCAAACTCATTATTATCTATTTTTTTTAAAAATTGCTTCATGGCGTGATTAAATCGTTTCATAATTATTCCTCGACTCCTCTTTTTTTGTTTTAATAAGATATAAAAACAATATTCACTTAACATCATAACAAATATCTTCATGCTTGTCATCCATAACAATATATTTTGATATACGGATAAGGTGATTGCAATATTGCAATCACCTTATCCCTTGGTTCACTATAAAATATACCTTTGAATAGTACTAATTATTTAATATCTTTTAAAACATCTGCAAAGACATTTTTTAAACTTGTTGTTGCTTGTTCATCTGTTTGATATTCTTTTACATCAACGTATTCTTCTCGAACAGTTTCTCCAGCATCCGTTTTCATTGAAAGACGTAGTTTTCGTTCTTTATTATCGATACCAAGAACTTTAACAGTTACCGTTTCACCTTCTTTAAGAACATCTGATGGATGATTAATATGCTCGTTACTAATTTGAGAAATATGAACAAGACCTTCAATACCCGGTAAGATTTCTACAAATGCACCAAAATCTAATACACGTTTTACTTTTCCTTCATAGGATTGACCTACTTTTAGACTCTCATTTGATACATTCCATGGATCGTCTTCTGCATTTTTCATGGATAATCCAATTTTCTTTTTGTCATAATCCACATTAACAACAGTCACATTAACAATATCGCCTTCTTTAACAACATCTGACGGATGGGAAATGTTTTTCCAGCTCATTTCATTAATATGAACCAGTCCATCAACACATCCAATGTTTACAAAAGAACCGTAATTCATGTTTTTCTTAACCGTTCCTTTAAAAGTATCACCTTTTTTAATCGTTGCAAACAATTCTTCTTGTTGCTTTTGTAATTCAACTTTTTCAATTTCTTTATGTGATAAAATAATACGGTTCTTTTGACGATCAAGTTCCATTACTTTGACTTTAAACGTTTTATCACTATATTCATTTAAGTCTTGAACATACGATGTTGAAATCATCGATCCTGGCATAAAACCTCTTGTTTGTAATACTTTACACACAAGTCCGCCTTTAACCACTTCAACGACTGTTGCCTCAACTTCTTGATCAGCATCCATAATTTCTTGTAGTTGATCCCAGATAATTTCTTGTTGGGCTTTTTTCAATGATAATAACACATTACCATCTCCATCATCTTTTCGGATAACTTCTGCTTTGATTTTATCTCCAACTTGGTATTGGTTTGATAATGGATTTTCAATATCAGCAAAGGTTTCATTAACCGGAATAACTCCGTCAGCAATATATCCAAAATTCATAAGAATTTCGTCATCAGTAACACCAATAACTTCTCCTTCTACAATATCACCGGTTGAGAATTTGAGCATTGATGAATCAATCATATCTTTGTAATCATCCATTGTCTCTTCAACAACATTGTTTGTTTCGTTTGTTTCGTTTGTTTCGTTTGTTTCAAGTTCCGTTTCGATTTTATTTTCTTCCATTTTAAACATCCCTTCGTTAATTTCTACATCTAATCATAACGCATTTTAGCCTATTTGTGAAGTCATAATTTATTTTCCTTGAATATTTCTAGCGTTCTTCTCTAAAATACGGGCTTCCTAAGGCCTTTGGTGGTGCATTTTCTTTTGACTGTTTGAATGAACTAATGACTAAAACAAGAATTGTTACTAAATATGGCAGTGCATCCAATAAATTCTGAGAAACATTTAAGTGCTGTAGTCGAAAACCAACAATACTCAACCCACCAAATAATAAGGCACCCAAGATTGCCTTATATGGATTCCATGACACAAAGATAACGAGCGCTATTGCTATCCA
>CAZLXW010000173.1:0-1969 GCA_964563505.1 uncultured Eubacteriales bacterium | reverse complement strand
TGCCACATGTTCAACTTGGTCTTTTGTGATTTTCATCCTTATCCTCCGTTTTTTTAATATAATGCTTTATTGTATCACAGTGTTAACGATTATTCAATGAATGCTCTAAACTCTTCTTCACTAATAATCGGAACATCTAGAGATTTTGCTTTCTTATTCTTTGATGATCCGGATTTTGTATCATTGTTAATTAAATAATCCGTGTTTTTCGAAACACTTCCGGTGACCTTTCCACCAAAGCGTTCTATTTCTAGCTTTAATGCTTCCCGGTTTTCATAATGATCTAGAGAACCTGTAATGACAAAGGTTTTTCCGCTAATCGCATCTTTTGTTGCTACTTTTTCTGTTTTTTCAAGCTCGATTTCATTTAATAAATGGTCGAGTTCTTGTCTATGCTTATCTTCATGAAAATAGTCATAAAGTGATTTTGCAATAACATGTCCAAAACCTTCAATGGCTTCAAAATCTTCCACTGATGCTTCCATAATTTGATTCAACTCATAATCAAAGGCTACCGCTAAGAGTTTGGCATTACTTAATCCCACATGGAAAATACCTAATGCATAGATAAAATTGGCTAATTTCACTTTTCTGGCATTGTGAATCGATTCAATGAGATTCTGATAGGATTTTTCACCAAAACCGTCGAGTTGAATGATTTTTTCCTTTTTATCCTCATCTTCAAGTTTAAATAAATCCGAATATTCATGAATTAAACCTAATTGAATTAGCTTCTCAATCGTCGCTTCCGATAATCCGTCAATATTCATGGCATTTCTAGAAACAAAGTGAGAATAGGCTTTAACTTTTTTAGCAGGACATTCTTGGTTCATACAATAAAGAACTTTTATATCATTAACTTCTGTTATGCTTGTATCCTCAAAGCAAATCGGACATTCCTTTGGTATCTCTAAGTGATTACTTCGCGTTAAGTTATCTGCAATCTGAGGGATAATCATGTTCGCTTTATAGACTTGAATCGTATCTCCAATACCTAACTCTAACTTTTCAAGAATACTAATATTATGTAAGCTTGCTCGAGAGACTTGGGTCCCTTCAAGATCCACAGGTTTAAATACAGCCACCGGATTGATTAGTCCCGTTCGAGAGGCACTCCAAAAAACGTCTTCTAAAATCGTATCTTTAATTTCATCTTGCCATTTATAAGCCATTGTATCCTTAGGGAATTTGGAAGTCACCCCTAAACTTTGACTATAGGCTTTATCATTAATGGTTAATACCAGGCCATCCGATGCTACATCATTTGAATCTAATTTTTCAGCAAACGTTTCGATAGCAGATTTAATATTTTCCTTTGTGACTAATCGATAATCGACGCATTCAAACCCTTGACTTTGAAGCCATAATAGCTCCTCAGATTTTTTTGTAAAGATCTCCTGGTGGTCACTGTGAATTAATGTAAATCCATAAAACCGGACGTGTCTTCTTGCCGTGATTTCACTATTGAGTTGGCGAACGGAACCGCTACACAAGTTTCTCGGATTTTTATATTGGTTTTCAACATCAAGGGTTTGGTTAATTGCATCAAAATCCGAATAGCGAATGACCGCTTCTCCTCGAAGTAAAACTTGACCTTTATATGGAATCGTAAGCGGAAGATTTTTAAACTGTTTAGCATTGCTGGTGATTACTTCACCAATCACTCCGTTTCCACGGGTAACGGCCTTAATAAGTTGACCGTCTTGGTATGTCAAAACAATGGTAAGTCCGTCCAGCTTAAAGGACAGAATTCCTTCTTGGTCGCCTAGCCACTCGATAAGCACTTGCTGATCTTTTGTTTTATCTAAGCTTAACATCGAAAATGCATGTGCTTCTTTTGGTAGTTGTGTCAGCAACTCATAACCGACCTTTTGCGTTGGACTTCCTGCCAAAATAGTACCTGTTTCTTTTTCCAGTTCAACAAGTTCATCATATAAACGGTCATATTCAAGGTTTGACATAATTTCTT
>CAZLXW010000172.1:0-1989 GCA_964563505.1 uncultured Eubacteriales bacterium | reverse complement strand
TAATAGTTAAAAAAAACAATGACTGCGAAGGAGTTTTTATATGATGGAAGATCAAATCAAATTAGCACTTGAAGATGTACGTCCTGCCCTACAACGTGATGGTGGCGATGTCGAGTTTGTTAGTGTTGATAATACAGGTATTGTATCCTTGCGATTATTAGGTGCATGTGGCGGATGTCCTATGTCAACAATGACTTTAAAAAACTTTATTGAAACTGTATTAATTGAACAAGTTCCCGGTGTTAACGGTGTTATTCAAGTACAATAAAGTTATACGCATAGTACCAACAGAAAGATTAAGAAAAAGATGCTCGCTATGAGCATCTTTTTTATACATATATCTATTTAGTATGCTTTTCCCCAATACACCATTGTATTTGCAGGTTTTCCACAGCATACACATGTATCCGAAATATGTTCTTGTTCAAAAGGCATACATCGTGATGTCGCTCCAGTCTCTTCCTTGATTTGAACCTCACAGGCTTCATCTTCACACCACATGGCTTTGATAAAACCCGGATTTTCTTCGAGTATCTTTCGCATTTCATCCATGGTCGTTGCAGTATAGGTGTGTGTATCGCGATGTGCTTTTGCCTTTTCAAACATACTTTTTTGTACATCTTCCAAAACCTTACCAACTTCTTCTGACAAACGGTCTAATGCAACAAACATTTTTTCCCGGTTATCTCGACGTACAATGACAGCTTGATTGTTTTCAATATCTTTAGGGCCTAGCTCAACACGAACAGGAACACCTTTCATTTCATATTCACTAAACTTCCATCCCGGACTCTTATTGGATGCATCTAGTTTTACCCGATAATCCTTGGCTAACATTTGATCAATCTCTCGCGCTTTTTCTAAGACGCCTTCTTTTCTTTGCATAATTGGTATTAATGCAACTTGAATTGGCGCAACTTTTGGTGGTAAAATTAATCCATTATCATCCCCATGTACCATAATAAGGCCACCAATTAATCGTGTTGACATCCCCCATGATGTTTGATGTACATATTGTAATTGATTGTTCTCATCTGTATATTGGATGCCAAAAGCTTTTGCAAATCCATCTCCGAAGTTATGAGTTGTTCCTGACTGAAGCCCTTTTCCATCGTGCATCAAGCTTTCAATTGTATATGTTGCATTTGCACCTGCAAATTTTTCTTTGTCTGTTTTACGTCCTTTAATCATGGGAATCGCTAATACATTTTCACAAAATTCCGCATAGACATTTAACATTTTAATGGTCTCTTCTTGAGCTTCCTCAGCCGTAGCATGTGCAGTATGCCCCTCTTGCCATAAGAACTCTAGAGAACGTAAGAAGGGACGTGTTGTCTTTTCCCACCGCACAACAGAACACCATTGATTATAAAGACGAGGTAAATCTCGATAAGATTCAATATCCTTTGAATAAAATTCACAAAACAAGGTCTCGGAGGTTGGACGAACGCATAGTCTCTCTTGTAATTTTTCATTTCCACCATGAGTAACCCATGCGACTTCCGGCGCAAATCCTTCGACGTGATCTTTTTCCTTCTGCAAGAGACTTTCAGGAATAAACATCGGCATATAGACATTTTCATGTCCTGTTGCTTTAAATCGACCATCGAGTTGTTGCTGAATCAATTCCCAAATACGATATCCATAAGGCTTAATAACCATACATCCTCGTACACTTGAATAATCAACTAACTCCGACTTTTTAACAACATCCGTATACCACTTAGCAAAGTCCTCACCCATTGACGTTATTGCTTCAACCATTTTTTTCTCTTTTGCCATTATTATCACCTTTCTTTTTTAGAACTTTCCTTTTAAAATCACAAAAAGACTCCACCCCCTAAGGGACGAAGTCATATCATCGTGGTACCACCCTAATTCATGCAACACTTGCATCTTTAGACCTTGGTAACGTAAGGCACACGTCATGTTTTCACATGAGACTCATAGATAGGTTCCATAAGGGTTACTCTAAGAATCTTACAGCCA
>CAZLXW010000171.1:0-2063 GCA_964563505.1 uncultured Eubacteriales bacterium | reverse complement strand
GTTTGATATGCTTTGGGTAAATCCGGATAAAAATAGTTTTTACGGTCTTGCTTGGAAAACTGATGAATCTTGCAGTTTGTAGCCAGTCCGGCCTTAATTGCATACTCGACCACCATGCCGTTAAGTACCGGTAGTGTTCCCGGCATACCTGTACAAATCGGACAGCAATGGGTATTGGGGTCCCCACCAAACGCCGTTGTACAAGTACAATATATCTTACTCTTTGTTTTTAATTCTGAATGGACTTCGAGTCCAATAACAATTTCATAATCTTTATAAGCCATGGTTCCACCTCTATCCTATCGTAACTGTTCGTTTGTCCACATTGGCATGTTGCTCATATTGATATGCAAAGTTTAATATGGTTTGTTCGTCAAATGCTTTACCAATCAATTGCAGGCCGATGGGAAGACCCTTTTGATCATAGCCACAATTAATAGATATTGCGGGTACTCCGGCAATATTAATAGGCACTGTACAGATATCTGTCAAATACATTTCAACCGGATTATTTGTCTTAGCTCCGACTTTAAATGCTGTAGTCGGTCCTGTTGGTGTTAAGAGAACATCATATTTTTCAAAGAGTTGATCAAACTCTTGTTTAATTAATGTTCGCACTTGTTGTGCTTTTTTATAATAGGCATCATAGTAACCTGAACTAAGTGCGTAAGTTCCTAACATGATACGTCGTTTCACTTCTTTTCCAAAGGCTTCATCTCGCGTTTTTTGATATAAATCAAGAAGATTCTCAAACTCCGGTGTACGATATCCGTATTTAATACCGTCATATCGGGCAAGGTTGGATGATGCTTCTGCTGAGGAGATTAAATAGTAGGCCGGCAGGGAAAGATTCGATAAGTCAAAGCGAACTTCTTCAACAATTGCACCCAGGTTTTCATATTCTTTTGCTGCTGCTAACACTGCATCTTTAACTTCTACGTTAATTCCGTCTCCAAAAAATTCAATCGGTAGACCTATGCGTTTCCCTTTTAATGACTCCTTAAGTTTTGCTGTGTAGTCTAGGGAATCTACAGGAGCGCTTGTTGAATCCATTGCATCATGGCCTCCAATAACATTCATGGCAAGAGCAACATCTTCAACATTTTGGCCCAAAGGTCCGATTTGATCTAAGGACGATGCAAAAGCAACAAGTCCAAAACGTGATACCCGTCCATAGGTTGGTTTTAATCCAACGACACCACAATAACTTGCCGGTTGACGAATAGAACCACCTGTATCTGAACCGAGCGCTAATGGTGTCATCATTGCTGCAACTGCTGCAGCGGATCCACCAGAACTTCCGCCGGGAACATAGTCTAAGTTCCAAGGGTTTCTTGTTATTTTAAAAGCGCTGTTTTCCGTTGATGAACCCATGGCAAACTCGTCCATATTTAATTTTCCAAACAAAATCATGTCTTTTGACTGAATTTTATTAATGACCGTAGCATTATATGGCGGAACAAAATTTTCCAGCATTTTTGAAGCACATGTTGTTCGAATATCTTTCGTACAAATATTATCTTTGATACTTATAGGAATACCTGCAAACGCTGATAGTTCTTCTCCTCGTGCACGCCGTTGGTCAATAGACTTTGCTTGAGTTTTGATTGCCTCCTCATCCATGTGTAAAAAAGCATTCACATGTTGCTCTACATCATGTATACGCTTTAAATATGATTCAACCAACTCGAGGCTACTTACTTCTTTGTTCTTTAACTGATTTGCCATCTCTAATACTGTCTTCATCTCAAGCCTCCTATTCTACGACTTTTGGCACGGTATAGCATCCATTTTCTTTACTTGGAGCATTCGATAATAACACATCTCGATTCATTGAAGGGGATACTTCATCGTCTCGAAAAACATTATTGATTGGAATAACGTGTGCCGTAGCATTCACATCTTCAAAAGTATATTCATTGATCTGATCTGCAAATTCTAAGATCATTTCCATATCTTTTGTCATTTGTACTTTTTCTTCTTCAGTTAGACTTAAACGGGCTAAGTGTGCCACATGTTCAACTTGGTCTTTTGTGATTTTCATCCTTATCCTCCGTTTTTTT
>CAZLXW010000170.1:0-2067 GCA_964563505.1 uncultured Eubacteriales bacterium | reverse complement strand
ACAGTTACCGTATTTTGTAAAAGCTGATTAATTTCATTTTGGTTTATGTCAACAGCTTCTTCGCCTTCAGTGGCTGGAACATCAACTAATTTTTGAATGATTTTTTCATCCCGGCTTAGAACACTAGATGTATTGTTAACTAGATTCAAAAAGAATTCAACATTTTGCTTGGTTTTACTCGAGAGTTGAACCCTATATTCTGTTTCATTTTCTTTTAGAGCAGTAAAATAAGAAGCATAAACACCGATGCTTAAAATAATGAGAAAGGCTGTGGAAAAAAGGCCAATGTAAATAAAAAATTGTGTACGAATAGTTTTTGCTTTCATAATACTCCTATTGATTTCTAAATTCTTTACAGGTCATTTTTGTAAATTCTTTGAATACTTTGCTGAAGTAATATGGATTTTCGAAGCCGACTAAACTAGCAATTTCATATACTTTTAAACTAGAATTCGTAAGTAGTTTCTTGGACTTTTCGATTCTAAACTGGTTCAGATAGGTACTGAAATTAATAAGCATCTCCTGTTTAAATATATGACTTAAATAACTTGTACTAATTTGAAGTTGTTCTGCAATATTACCTAGAGATATAGGTTCATTGTAATGGCTTTCAATATATTCTAAAGATTTGTTTACAATAAACGAATGAGAGTTGGCATTTATATCAGAAACTTTTTTTTGTAGAGCCTGATAATAAAGAATCAGATAATCTTTCATTTCATGAAAAGTAGAAAAAATTTCGAAGTTAAGCGTGTCATCATCAATCGTATCAAAATGATACATTTGTTGAATTTCTTTGCTGAAGGCTATTAGTTGCACAAATACACTGTGACACTGTTCATAATCTTTCCTTCTATGTATTTGTGATAATAGGCGTTCCAAATAATTAATGACATTTTGAGAAGCTTCATTTGCTATCATTTTCTTTAATCCGTTTATATCCAATAAAATGTCACTTGTCTCAATAGTATCCAAATTTTGGTAAAAGAATATTCCACGTTGGCTAAAAAAACTTCTATGTTCTGCCACTATGGCTTCTTCTAAAAGTTTCGGAAGTGCTTGAAAGTTTATTGATGGTGAACTAATGCCAAAGGTTGTATTAAGATTAAGAAATTTATTTAGATGATGAGAAACATTAAGGAGATGGTTTTCCATATGTTCATATTGGTTAAGGTGATAGTTTAAAACAAGAATTAATGTATTTTTTTTAGGTAAAGCAATATAACGAAGGGCATTACCGGTTGTATTTTGTGATAAGAGATTTTGAAGAATTTTTTTTACCTGGTGCTCATCCATGTTCGGCATGTCTTCCTTGGCAATATTAAAAATACGTGTAAATACTATTGAATAGTATTCATTGGGGAATCTTTGATATAATTTTTCGGTAAGTAAGGAAGGGCATGAGTCCATTGTGTTATTTTCAAGACATGTGATGAATAGATTTTCTTCAGTTTTTGATAAGAAATAATTATTGGATGCTGGAAGATTTAGATTTTGACTAAGTTCTTTAAGAATTGCTAGTAAGTTATTTTCATTTAATTCGGATTTTAGAAGGTATTGAGTTACCCCCAATTGAATAGCTTCTCTAGCAAAATCAAAATCACTATGATGTGTTAAAATGATAGACTTGAGTGAAGGTTTGATATTCTTCAAATAACTGAGTAGCTCTAAACCGTTCATCCCAGGCATACCAATATCGGTTATAACAATATCTGGATTGGTATTTTCAAATATTTGAATGGCTTCTTTACCGTTTTTTGCTTGACCGATAACTTCAAAACCGTTTTTTTCCCAATCAATGGTTGAGACAAGTCCAATCCTTACAAGTAATTCATCGTCTACGATTAGTACCTTAATCATGGCTCCTCCTATATATATTTGATAGATACTAACATTATACCAAAATAGCAGTTTAATAACAATAAAACTAAAAGGTTTTAAAGAGGAGATTTTTTGGACGCTATCAAAGCCTATGAAAAATTTGGCTTTATAAATAGATAGAAAGAAGCACTGTTACTATACTAACCCAATAGAAGATGCTATGATTATGTGGCTATCTTTATAACA
>CAZLXW010000169.1:0-2150 GCA_964563505.1 uncultured Eubacteriales bacterium | reverse complement strand
AAGTTCGTTTATTAGAAAAACTCATCGGTAAAGAAAAGCTTTGCTGCCCTAAATGTGGCCGATACTTCACTTATAATCATGAAGTTAACCTTAATTAGGTGATTACTTAATTTCACAACATCAAATATTGGCCTCTTTGTTGGGGAGGGGGAAGTTCTGTCTTTCTTTAAGTCATTCTTCATTTGAACCTCGTTTTTATTCAATATTTAGAAGAAATCGTTTGTCTTCCAGCTAATCGACTTACATACTTTTCACTAGTACCGCGACTTCGTTCAACACGATATAACCGATAACTTGCCCTGTCTTTGGATGGGGTATTTTTTTGAGTCATCGGATATATCTATAATAGTTATATGACGTAATTGACGGAAGCTTAAATATACTCCGACTTCTTTGCAATTATATAATCTACATCTTCAATATTAATAATCGATTCAATTCTATATCTTCTCTTATTCATTGTATATTCCAAAACCAACCTATATTGATACTTTTGCTTTATAACATCAGTACAATTGTGTATATAACCTTTCTTATCAATAACCCTAACAATTTTATCTCTGGAAAATAGTTGATTAAGTGCGAAATAATTCATTTCATGATATATAAGCCAAAGAATTACTATCATAACCATTATCATTATAAAATCTCTTTGAGTGGCGAATCCTCTATCATCGCTCAATGTGATGATTAGTAGCAGAGAAAATACAATGGCTAATATGATTATATGAACAAAATACGCTACCTCTCTAATCTTATATACCCATAAACCTTGAATAAATCCAATAAATCTATTCGTACGTTTATGTTTAAGACTAATACCGATTATTAAAATGGCATTTATCAATACAAGAAGATTCATCACAAAATCAAACTTTGATATATCCATGTTTATATCAGTTAGTATCCAGGTAATAGAAAATACAACAAATAAAAGAATTGAACTAAAATAGAAATTGGCCCTTCTCTTAATCCTAGTACTTAATTTATCCTTAAAAATAGAACTATTCGACTGTAATGCACCAATTATTGATGTAAGAATTATTGGGATTGAACCAGCCAAAATATTATTCATATTCTCTTTAATTATATTAATCCAAAAGTCATTCATTTTTCTTCTCCAGTAAAATAGTCAATTATGTCAAATAACGGACCGCCGGTTTACGCTGTATGGGAGCTTACAGGATGAGCTTATGGCTGTGAGCCTGCGAACGCCTTATGCGATTCCGACTCGGTTAGCGAGCCCTATAGCGTAAAACGGGTGATGAACTAAATCGCTACGCGATAGCTTCTTACCTTTTCTCTAATTACTTTGTATCTTTATTCTAATCCTTTCATGTAAACTAAGATGTCACTATTTTTTGTTTTGAAAGGAGCTTTTTATGTATCAATCTTATGTTTCACAATTAATTTTTGAAATGGAACTACGCGGTTATAGCCCTCGGACAATTCGCTCGTACTCAAGGTATCTTAGTCGTTTTCTTAATCTTACAAATAAACCTGTTGTAGAGATTACAGAGGAAGATTTGCGACTATATCTACATTCACTTGTCTGTCGTAAAGTATCTACATCTTACGTTAACAGCGTCTATTCTTCATCACAACTCTTTTTTACACATGTGCTAAAACGTCCCTTTAACATGGAAAATATTCCTCGTGTTAAAAATTCAAAAAAGTTACCTTCCGTTTTGTCCTTTTCAGAAGTTAACGCCATTCTTGATGCAACAACAAATCTAAAACATAAAGCCATTCTCATGACGGCTTATTCTGCCGGCCTGAGAGTTAGCGAAGTTCTTGCGCTTAAAGTCTCAGATATTCATTCTGAAAATATGCAAATCCATGTTCGTTCCGGTAAAGGTGACAAAGATCGCTATACTTTGTTATCCGAGAAAACACTTTTATTTCTTCGACAATATTTTAAGGAATATCGTCCCAACGATTGGCTTTTTTATTCAGCTCGTGACAAGTCTAGAGCTTTGCACACAAGAACGGCTCAAGTCACTTTCAATGCATCTAAGAAAAAGGCTGGTATTATTAAACCTGCAACCTTTCATTCCCTTCGAACTTCTTTTGCCACGCATTTACTTATCAAAGGTACCGATTTGTTTACCATCAAAACCTTGTTAGGTCATTCAAGTATTAAAACCACT
>CAZLXW010000168.1:0-2154 GCA_964563505.1 uncultured Eubacteriales bacterium | reverse complement strand
CCCTTATTTTCCAACATCTATTATATATTGTTTAAACTAGACTTACTTGAGTGGATTTTTCCCTTCGCCGTGTTTGATTTCACACCGATATCGGGGTCGCTTGCCATTATGTTGTTTATGATTCCGGTCTTAAAATATCGTATCTTTGATTATATGCCGATTTCATATGCCTATATTTATGACCAATTGCCACAAGGAATTACCTTTGTTGACTTGCGTAAAAAAAGAAGCTATGGTGGTAATGACGTATATATGAAACTTTGGCAAGCCCATCAAGAACAAGTAGAATCATTGATTAATAAGATGATGGCAGAATCCAATGTTGAAAATGCCGGTCCCTCCAAATATGGTTTATTAACATTGAAAGACCGGATTTTTCAGGTAGAACAAAGGGCATATGGAAAGCACCGACGTATTATCTGCTTCAAGGAAATGACAAAAGTCTATAATCAGCAGCAAGAACTCAAAAAACAAACAGAAGAATTGATTAGAACGAATGAAAAACTGGCCCAAATGATTCGACATGAGAGAGACTTGGCAACAGCCAAAGCTAAGGCAAAAATCGCACAAGATATGCATGACATACTTGGACATAGTCTGACTGTTATTATAGGAACGACAGAACTTGCTATACTTGAGGAAGGGGAAATATCTGACAGTGAATTAGCAAAAGAACGTTTGCGTGAAGTGAAGCGATTGGTTGAAACGAGTCTTAGGGATTTGAAAACATCAAAGCTGGAGATAAATTCCAAGTGGACAGAGACCTCTTTAATCAAAGCAATCCAATGCTTGAAAAATGACCGTATTGATATGGAATTGGTGGTTCAAGGGGAAACTTATGAACTGACCAGTGAACAAACAGAAGGGATTTTTCGATTGTGTCAAGAGAGTATTACTAATTCGATTCGACATGGTAAAGCAAAACATAGTCATATCATTATTCGTTATGAAAAACATCAACTACAGGTCTTTGTCATTGATGATGGACAGGGGGAGGCTACAATTAAACCAAATTATGGGCTTAGTGGAATTGAGGCAAGAATCAAAGCGCTAAAAGGGGAGGTAAGCTTTGGGTCTGATGGCGAGCAAGGTTTTCACATACATGCCAATATCCCAGTCAAACAATCTGGTGGGTAACGGCAAAAACAGAAAGTCTAGAACGATCCGACAAACCGGTCATACTTAAAATCTTAGAAACTCGATTTTTTATAGTACCTTGACTATAGTTTAGTATTTGGGCAATTTCTCTATTTGTTTTCCCTTCGACGATGAGTCGAATGATTTGAAGATCGGTACCGTTAAATAATTGATCATTTATTTTCATACACTCAAGGGAATCTTTAAAATGAATGTTCTTTGTTTCCAGCATAGTATTATAGGCACTTCTATGGAAAAGAACCATATCATAATAGACACATTTTACAGCTAAAATCAGTGCCTGTGGCTTCATATCCTTGACTAAATATCCGTCTGCTCCCAGGGAGCAAGCCGTCGAAATATTTTGTGGGTTTTCAAAGGTTGTCAGCATAATAAACTTGGCATCTGGCAACTGAGATTTGAGCTCAGTTAAGGCATCAACGCCACTCATAATGGGCATCTGAATATCCAGTAATAAAACATCAGGATGGTGTTTTAAAGCCAGTTTTATAGCTTCTTGGCCATTATCAGCAAAAGCGACCACCTCAATGTCAAGATCTTTTTTTAACATATCAACAAGCATTGAACGGAATAATTGTTGGTCGTCTGCAACTAAAACTTTAATCATATTTTTTCTCCCTGCTTGGTAAAAATTTTATGTACAAAGGTGCGTAGCTTAGCATAAATGTGTCTTAGTGTATTTGAAAAGTCAGTCATTTTTTGATGGTATAGTTCTGAGTGTTTATAGTTAGAGCCAAGAATAGTGTCTAATTCTTCCAATGCTGATTGCAAATCGTTAGCCAAGGTATCTTGAATGCTTTGAATTTGTTGTAATCGTAGATTTTCTGTGTTCAAGGAGTTGACAAGCTTAGCCTCTAGTTGAAGTTTTTCATGAGCATCTTCGAGAATTTTTTTTTGATGGCGTAGGGTTGTTTCAATCGACTTTAATGCGGTTATATCATAAAAGATAAGGGCATGACCAACAAAAAAGCGATGAGAAACGATGGGAATAATATT
>CAZLXW010000167.1:0-2188 GCA_964563505.1 uncultured Eubacteriales bacterium | reverse complement strand
TGCTAACTTCCCAAACTTTGTAACACTCAATCGCTAATCGCATCCTTTTTAGCATCTGAAAAAGTCTGCTTAACCCTTGAAAATTCTGGGTTTTTACCACGATTTTGCTTGCGTTATCGTGGTATTTTTGTTATAATAATTGAGTAGGATATCATACTTTGGAGGTGTAAAAATGTACTACGATTTTCTAGTAAAAATCCCAGAGAATACAGGTAAAATTTCCAGGAACAAACGCGGTGCCACAACTTATATTGAATACACTTATGACAGAAAATATCTCCCTGAGAAGAAATACAACGTACCCATGCGTACAACCATTGGAAAATTGTCTTCTGACAATCCAACGATGATGTATCCCAATCCTAACTTTGAAAAATATTTTCCGGATGTTGTTCTTCCGGAAGAAGGCAACACTACAGTTTCACGCAGTTCCTGTATCCGAGTTGGAGCATTTTTAGTTATCAAGAAAATTATTGATGATTACAAACTTTTCAGTCATCTTTCTACTTGGGATGACAGAGGAAGGGGTCTTTTACTTGATTTAGCCTCTTATTCCATTATTTGCGAAAGTAATGCCGCTCAGTATTACCCTGATTATGCATATAATCACCCAGTCCTCACACCTGAGCAGAAAATCTACAGCGATTCAACCATTTCCAGATTTCTTACTGAAATCACAGAGAATGACCGAGTTGATTTCCTGAATAGCTGGAATGAAAACAGAAACCATAAGGAACAAATATATTTATCTTACGACTCGACCAATAAAAATTGTAAGGCTGGAGACATCGAAAAAGCAGAGTATGGCCATCCCAAGGAAGATGTCGGAGCTCCAATCATCAATTATTCTCTTGCATATGATATAAACAATCAGGAACCTTTGTTATACGAAAGCTATCCTGGAAGTATTGTTGATGTTTCGCAGTTACAGTATCTTTTAGAAAAAGTCCAAGGGTATGGGTATAAGAATATTGGGTTTGTTCTTGATCGTGGATATTTCAGTAGAGATAATCTAAATTATATGGACCAATGTAACTATGATTTTGTGATTATGGTTAAGGGAAAAGCTTCTTTTGTAAATGGTTTGATTATGGAACATAAGGGAGAATTTGAGACGAATAGAACCTGTGCTATCAAAGCGTTTAGGACTTATGGGATGACAATCTGCGATAAACTCTATGCAGATGATATAAAGGATAGATATTTTCATATTTATCATAAGGTGAGTCGCGAAAGTGCGGAACGTGCTCAGTTAGAGAATGAGCTACAACGCATGGAAGAAATGATGAACAAGAGCAAAGGAAAAGATATAGACTTTGGGAAAAAATATGAACATTATTACGAACTTATATATCATGAAAAAAATGGAAAACGAAAATTTTATGGCTATAAAGAACGAGAAGATGTGATTGAGAAAGAGTTGAAATTGTGTGGATATTTTACGATAGTGACATCTAAAAAAATGACTGCCGGTGATGCTCTTTTGTTATACAAAAGTCGCGATGCATCCGAGAAACTATTTTGTAGTGACAAATCTTTTCTTGGCAATAAAACACTTCGAGTGTCCAGTAATGATGCGCTGGAATCTAAGATTTTTGTTGAATTTATGGCATTGATCATTAGAAGCAAGATATACACTCAGTTGAGAAAGCGCATGGCAGAGATGGCAAAAAAACCAAACTATATGACTGTTCCTGCCGCTCTACGTGAATTAGAGAAGATTGAATTGATCAAACAACCTGGCGGAAACTATAAACTTGACCATGCAATTACCGCAACACAAAAAACAATTTTAAGAGCATTTGGAATAGATGAAGACAGTGCACGAGCAAGAGCATTAATCATAGGAAAAGAACTTATGGGAGCTGCCGCACCAGAACAAGAGGAGGAAGAAGATGGCGCGTACGAAATCTACTAAAACAATCGAGGAAAAGATTCGTGAACAAGAAGAAAAACTCCGTAAAACTAAGGAAAGATGTGACAAAATATCAGGAGAGCTTGATTGCCTCTATGAGGAAAAGAAAGCGTTAGAATCCAAGGAGCTGTTGGATGCAATAGCTCGCAGTTCTAAAACAAGAGCAGAGGTATTGGCATTTCTGGAAAGTTAACAGAAGATTCAACGCCATCAAAATTCTGTAATTGTTGATGGCGTTTTATTGTTGAGTAGGAAAAACATGGGAAGTTAGCA
>CAZLXW010000166.1:0-2202 GCA_964563505.1 uncultured Eubacteriales bacterium | reverse complement strand
TATTTGCCATTTTAGACCGTGTAGTGTAAAATTAAAATATTAATTATGTTTATGTGTTGGTTTAAGACGAGGTGAAGTTATGGAACAAAAATATGAAGTACTTAATCACATATTAGTTCATTTATTTAATGATATTATGAAGGTTGAAGAGAAGGCCTTGGCCCAAGGACCCTTTAAGGAGCTGACCATCACGGATATGCATACCATAGAAGCGATTGGATTTAATACATCGCGAAATATGTCGTCTATAGCAAAAGACTTATCCATTACGGTTGGTACATTAACCATTGCCATCAATCATCTTGTTAAAAAAGGATTTGTTCAGCGAATCCGTAGCTCAAAGGACCGACGCGTTGTATTGGTTTCATTGACTTTAAAAGGGAAAAAAGCCTTTCGACATCATATTGAATTTCATGACCGGATGGTTAAAGAAATTATGGGACAATTAGAAAGTGATGAACTTGATGTCCTTATAAAGGCATTGGGAAAAGTGGATGATTTTTTCGGAAATGAAAAAGGAAAGTTGGGGTTATAAAATATTTAGACCTTTGCTCACAAATCTTGTTTTTATGAAGGTTTAATGATACAATATTTTAAGTTAGGCTAGTTAGCCGATAAGAACTTAAGGAGTCAGTCATATGGAGAGAACCTTAGGACAAAAAATAAGGGATGAGCGAAAAAAGAATAAACTGACACAAAGAGAGTTGGCGGGCAATTTTATAACTCGAAATATGTTAAGTCAAATCGAAAATAATCAGGCAAAGCCATCGATTACAACGATGGCGTATTTAGCAAATCGTTTGAACAAGACCATTGATTATTTTATGAGTGAAGAAACAAAATCTGAACAAATCGCTAAGCTAGCCAAAGAGTTAATGGCCGATTATAAAGAAGATAATTGTCTTGAGGTTCTTGAACGTCTAGAGGCCTTGCGTATTGAATCCCCATCTATTTTTAATTCGAATTTTATTGAAGATATATATATAAATTGCCATTTTAAGAAGTCCAATATGCATATAAAGAATGGTGAATATGAAAAAGCACTTTTTTATTATGAAAAGTTACTTGAGCTTGAAAGCAATTTATTATTGAATCATGAGCTTATTGCATATGAACTTTATGTAAAGCTGGTGGATGCATATACAATGACAGGGGACCATAAAAAAGCCGCAACATTTAACAAAAAAGCCAAAGAGTTAATACGTCGATTGATTGCAAGTAAGGAAGTTCAAGATGTTTATCTGCTCTTTTCACAAAATGATAATGAAGAAGCGATTAAAGCAGCAAAAAACATTGATTTTGATATGTTAGATGACTATAGTAAAGCTAGGTATAATATGGTAATCGGTAGTGCCTATTTTAATCTGAAAGACTACCATAAAGCGATTAAGTATTTAGAAATGTCCATTACATATTATCAGGAAAAAATGTATAATAGTTTGACGGTAATGATTTTTGAAGAGTTAAGTAAATGTTATGCGAATTTAGATCATCATGAAAAAGCGGTAGAATATATGAAAATGGCTAAACTCAGCTATGAAAAGGGGCATATTCATTGATTTCATTTTTTCAGTAGTGTATAATCGTACTAACAATCATAAGGAGGATTATTATGGCTAAGAAACCATATTATATTACGACAGCAATCGTATATACATCACGGACCCCACATATCGGAAACACTTATGAAGCAGTTATAACAGATAGTATCGCGCGTTTTAAGCGTTTGTTGGGATATGATGTTTTTTTTCAAACAGGAACAGATGAGCATGGACAAAAGATTCAACTTCAAGCTCAAGAAGAAGGAATAACGCCACAGCAACATGTAGATACGATTGCAGGCGAAGTAAAAGCAATCTGGGATTTAATGAATACCAGCTATGATAAATTCATTCGAACGACAGATGATGAACACATAAAAATCGTTCAAAAGATTTTCAAGAGACTTTATGATCAAGGTGATATTTATAAAGGCAGTTACGAAGGACTGTATTGCACACCATGTGAATCTTTTTTCACGGAGAGTCAGCTTGTTGACGGTAAATGTCCGGACTGCGGACGTGAAGTCCAAAAAACAAGTGAAGAAGCGTATTTTTTAAAGCTAAGTAAATATGCGGATCGATTGATGGATCATATTAACCGGCATCCGGAATTTATCCAACCGGAATCACGTAAAAACGAGATGGTCAATAACTTCTTAAA
>CAZLXW010000165.1:0-2208 GCA_964563505.1 uncultured Eubacteriales bacterium | reverse complement strand
TTTAAGAGTTTTAATAGAGTTGTGTATGGAATGTTTGATGACTTGCGAATGTAGTGAAAAAGTATGGCCCAGTGGCTCAGTTGGTTAGAGCGCCGGCCTGTCACGCCGGAGGTCGAGGGTTCGAGTCCCTTCTGGGTCGTAAGTAAACTTACTTGCGAGACTTTATGTGATTATGATTATAGTGAGTGGGTTTATTGCTTATATGATAATATCCCAGGGCGCATAGCTCAGCTGGGAGAGCACCTGCCTTACAAGCAGGGGGTCACAGGTTCGAGCCCTGTTGCGCCCATTTGAATTGTCTAAAATTGTGAATGCCGACGTGGCTCAATTCTTCAGTGAAGCGAGTAAAACGAGCGCACACGCGGGCAGAGTAGCTTTGCCAACAATAACTTGATATGCTGACGTGGCTCAATTCTTTCAGTGAACTGAGCAGAGCGAAGGCACACGCGCAGAGTAACGCTCTGCCAACCAGTAACTTAATATGCCGACGTGGCTCAATTGGCAGAGCAGCTGACTTGTAATCAGCAGGTTATCGGTTCGAGTCCGATCGTCGGCTTTGATTATTTATTGAATAATCGTATGGAGGGGTTCCCGAGTGGCCAAAGGGGGCAGACTGTAAATCTGTTATCTACGATTTCGAAGGTTCGAATCCTTCTCCCTCCACTAACAACTTAAAATACTAATATCGCGGGGTGGAGCAGTCTGGAAGCTCGTCGGGCTCATAACCCGAAGGTCAGAGGTTCAAATCCTCTCCCCGCAACTCATTAACGCATATTACTAATATGCCCAGATAGCTCAGTCGGTAGAGCAGAGGACTGAAAATCCTCGTGTCGGTGGTTCGATTCCGCCTCTGGGCATTATGGGGCACTAGCTCAGTCGGCTAGAGCACTAGACTTTTAATCTAGGTGTCCCGGGTTCGAGTCCCGGGTGCCTCATTCAAAACACATTCATTATTGATTGTGTTTTTTTTATAGAAACATATTATGAAGCATTTAATATTATTTATTTCATAAAAATAGAATAATAAGACCTAAAACATTGTATTTAAAGCGATGTTGCATATATAAAACAGATATTTTAAAAAATAATGCAAGAATGAATAAAAAAAAATTCAAAAAGTTATTGACAAGTGGATAAAGTATATGTATAATAAGGAACATAAATTAAAACGTTTTAATGCAAAGATGTATTAAATATTTAGACAAGGGAGTCTATATAGTTTTACACCACAAGGTGTAAGATTGTATGGGCTTTTTTTGTTTTATAAAACTCAAGGAGGATCGTATATGGATAAGATAACAAAGGTGGATATAATCACTCGACCAGATAAGGCAGAAGTTTTGAAAGAAGCCTTAAATGAAATAGGAATAACGGGAATGACATTTTCACATGTATTAGGATGTGGATTACAAAAAGGTAAAACAGAGTACTATAGAGGAAATCCATATAGTATTGACTTACTCCCGAAAATTAGAATTGAGACTGTAGTATGCGAAGTGCCGGTAGAAAAAGTTGTTGAAGTCGCTAAAAAAGTACTTCAAACAGGAGAAATAGGTGATGGTAAGATTTTCATCTACCCTGTTGAAAATGTCATCAAAGTTCGAACCGGTGAAGAGGGCGTTAAAGCACTATAAGTGATAATGATTAAATAAAAATTTGAAGGAGTGAATAGTATGGAATTAATGGAACTACAATTATCGGAATTAAAATTTGCGTTAGATACAATGTGGGTATTAATAGCAGCAGCATTAGTATTTTTTATGCAGGCTGGATTTGCAATGGTTGAGACAGGTTTTACCCGGTCCAAAAATGCAGGTAATATTATTATGAAAAATATGATGGACTTTTCTGTCGGATCAATTATTTTCTGGGTTTTCGGATATAGCATTATGTATGGAGAAAGTATAGGCGGACTCTTTGGAACACCGGACTTTTTCTTTAATGGTGATTATACAGCATTAATTTTCCAAACAGTATTTGCAGCAACAGCAGCAACGATTGTTTCAGGAGCAATGGCAGAACGAACAAAGTTTATTTCATATTTAGTATATAGTTTCTTTATTTCCTTAATTATATACCCAATATCCGGACATTGGATCTGGGGTGGTGGATGGTTATCACAAATCGGATTCCATGACTTTGCAGGATCAACTGCAGTACATTCCGTTGGTGGATGGGCAGCACTTGTAGGAGCTTCAATACTTGGGC
>CAZLXW010000164.1:0-2245 GCA_964563505.1 uncultured Eubacteriales bacterium | reverse complement strand
GCTTCATACATACCTTTAAAGTCTGCTTTTTGGAAAGGAATAAGTTGCTCAAGAGCAGCCTTTCTTTCTTCAACAGAGTTTGAAACGATCATTTTACGGATTTTAGGAATACGATCTTCTTCAAAGAACATATGCTCTGTACGACAAAGGCCTACACCTTCAGCACCGAATTCAATCGCTTTAATAACATCTTTAGGACTATCTGCATTGGTACGTACTTTTAATGTACGAACTTTATCTGCCCACGCCATAAATGTTTGGAAATCTCCACTAATCTCAGGATCCACTGTTTTAACATCTTCAAGATAGATTTTACCTGTAGAACCATCAAGTGAAATATATTCACCTTCGTTAATTGTTTTTCCATTTAAAGTAAATGATTTTTCATCAGCGGCAATCTTAACGTTTGCACAACCAGATACACAGCAAGTACCCATACCACGAGCAACAACAGCTGCGTGAGATGTCATACCACCACGTACAGTTAAGATACCTTGTGCTGCGTCCATACCTTCAATATCTTCAGGTGATGTCTCTAAACGAACAAGGATAACACGCTCACCACGTTTTTTTGCTTCAACAGCAGTATCTGCATTGAAGTAAACACGACCTGCAGCTGCTCCAGGAGAAGCTGGTAAACCTTTGCCGTGAACTTCTGCATCAGCAAGAGCTTTTACATCAAACATTGGATGTAATAATTGGTCTAATTGCTTAGGCTCAACTTTAAGAAGCGCTTCTTCTTCTGTAACTTTACCTTCTTTTACAAGATCAACAGCAATACGAAGAGCTGCTTGAGCTGTTCTCTTACCATTACGTGTTTGTAAGAAGTAAAGTTTTTTGTTTTCTATTGTGAATTCCATATCTTGCATGTCTTTGTAATGATCTTCAAGACGGTCTGCGATATCCATGAATTCTTTATAAACTTCAGGCATATCATCTTCGAGACGTTTAATTGGTTCTGGTGTACGAATACCTGCAACAACGTCTTCACCTTGTGCATTTAATAAGTACTCACCATAGATACCAGCTTCTCCCGTTGATGGATTACGTGTAAATGCAACACCAGTACCTGATGTATCACCCATATTACCATAAACCATTGTTTGAACGTTTACAGCTGTTCCCCATTTACCGGAGATATCATTCATTCTTCTATAGATAACGGCACGCTCATTATTCCATGAACCAAATACAGCTTTGATTGAATCTAATAATTGAGCTTTTGGTTCTTGTGGGAATTCAGACCCTTCATGTTTTTTGTAAAGTGCTTTAAACGCTTCAACAACTTCTATTAAATCATCTGCGCTTAATTCCAAGTCACTTTCAAAACCTTTTTTCTCTTTGATATCATCTAATACTCGCTCAAATTGAGATTTAGGTAAGCCTTTTACTACATCTGAGAACATTTGAATAAAACGTCTGTATGAGTCATATGCAAATCTTGGGTTTTCAGTTGCTTTAGCAAAACCTTCAACAACTTTATCATTAAGACCTAAGTTAAGTACTGTATCCATCATACCAGGCATAGATACTCTTGCACCTGAACGTACAGATACTAATAATGGAGAAGAGTTATCTCCGAAATTCTTTCCATTGATTTTTTCGAGTTCTGCGATAGCGTCATCAATTTGTGCTAATACTTCATCAGATAGCATTTCACCATCATCATAGTATTTGATACAAGCTTCCGTTGTCACTGTGAATCCTTGTGGAATCGGAAGACCTAAGTTGGTCATTTCGGAAAGGTTTGCACCTTTACCACCAAGTAGGTTTTTCATTGATTTGTCGCCTTCGTTGAACATATAAACAAATTTGCTCATTAAAGTTTCCTCCTAAAAAGATTGTGATTTGTAATTAACATTACATTTATAGTAATAAGCTCGCTTTTTATTATAACACAAAGAATAATTTATGAAAGTGTTTTTTTTGACAAACTTATTAGTTCCTTGATTTTTTCAGATTAAACCACTTAAAAAGTAAAGTGTTCTTCAAAATATGCCTTTAAATCTTCGATTTTAATTCGCTCTTGTTCCATTGTATCTCGATGTCGAATGGTAACCGCTTGATCTTCAAGGGAATCAAAATCATAGGTAATGCAAAAAGGTGTACCAATCTCGTCCTGACGACGGTAGCGTTTACCAATCGAACCACGATCATCATATTCTGCATTATATGTTTTTGACAATGTTGTAAATAATTCAGTCGCTTGTTCACCGAGTTTTTTGGATAAGGGCATAACCGCAAC
>CAZLXW010000163.1:0-2313 GCA_964563505.1 uncultured Eubacteriales bacterium | reverse complement strand
TTTGCCGGGCTTTATTATGACGAAGGGATATCAGGCACCAAGAAGGAAAAACGACCTGAACTTCTCCGGATGATTCGTGATTGTGAAAGTAATAGGATTGATTTTATTATCACCAAATCCATCAGTCGTTTTGCACGAAATACCACGGATTGCCTAGAACTGGTAAGGCACCTAATGGATATCGGTGTTTATATTTATTTCGAGAAAGAAAATCTGAATACAGGTGATATGGAAAGTGAATTAATGCTTTCTATTTTATCTGGTTTTGCTGCTGAAGAGTCCGCGTCTATTTCACAGAACACAACATGGTCAATCAGTAAAAAATTTCAAAATGGCAGTTACATTATTGGCACTCCGCCATATGGCTATGCAAACATAAATGGTGAGATGGTTATTGTTCCTGAAGAAGCTGAAATAATCAAACGTATTTTTGCAGAGTGCCTTTCAGGGAAAGGTGGAAGTGTTATCGCAAAAGGCCTAAATAGAGACAAAATCCCTGCAAGAAGGGGCAATCATTGGAGTTCGGGTACGGTGATTGATATGCTCCGCAACGAAAAATACAAAGGTGATGTGCTTTTCCAAAAGACCTACACGGATAGCAACTTCAATCGACACATAAACAATGGAGAGAAAGATCAGTTTTACTGCAAGGATCATCATGAACCGATCATCAGCAGAGAAGTATTTTCCAAGGCTCAAAAGCTGATAACTCAAAGAGCAAAATCTATGAGCAAAACTGCTAACAAGAAAGCTTATCAAAACAGGTATGTGCTAAGTGGCAGAATCCTATGTGGAGAGTGCGGCAGTAAATTCAAGAGAAGAACAAACTACTCTGTTGGCAGAAGTTATATTGCTTGGAGCTGCAAAGGACACATTGAAGACAAGGACAGCTGCTCCATGTTATTTTTGCGTGATGGAGAGATAAAAGCAACATTCTCAACCATGATGAATAAGCTCGCATTTAGCAAAAAGCTAATACTGAAGCCACTTTATGATTCTATAAACAAGATTGATGAAGAATGCGATCTTGCAAGAATTGATGCCATAGATAAACGCATGGAGCAATTAACCGAAGAACGCAATACACTGATTGGTCTTATGACAAAAGGGTTTCTTGAACCAGCTCTTTTTAACAAGGAACGAAATGTTCTGGATAAAGAAATAAAAAATATTACTGCTGAGAAGACGAACCTAGTCATGTCATTTACAAGTGGCTCTTCTCAGGCAGACGAGGTAAAGGCACTTCTTGATTATGTGTCAGCAGATAATTTTGATGGCAATTATACAGATGAAGCTTTTGAAAAGTTTGTAGAAAACATCATTGTAAATTCAAGGGATGAACTAACCTTTAAAATGAAATGTGGACTTTCCCTTATAGAAAAGGTGGTGAGATAAATGGCATATGTACCATACGGATATACAGTTAAAGACGGAGTCATAACTGTCGATGAGAAGGCAGCAGGTCAAGTAAAGGAGTTCTTTGAAAAATATATATCAGGACTTTCCCTTACAGTGGCTGGTGAACAGGCAGGTATTGAGAAGACGCATTCAGTAATGGGGCGTATTTTGAAAAATATCCTTTATCTCGGAAATGACGTATATCCAGCAATCATAGATAAAGAAACATTTGATAAGGCTGAAGAGATTAGAAATAAACGTGCGAAGGACTTAGGGCGGATTGTAGAGCTTGCAGCTTTTACTGCTCCCTCACCTATAGAACGATTCAAGATGAGAAAATCAGAAGGTAAACTTCCAGATGATCCCGTTACAAGAGCGGAGTACCTATATAGTTTGATAGAAAGCGAGGTGTAATATGGCAGGAAAAAATATAACTGTAATTCCGGCACGAAAAAGAGTTGGAAGTACAGCCGCAAAAGAAAAAATAAAGAAACTGCGTGTCGCTGCCTATTGCCGTGTTTCTACAGAAACTGAAGAGCAGAATTTAAGCTATGAGGTACAGGTTGCACATTATACGGAATTTATAAAGAAAAATACTGAATGGGAGTTTGCAGGCATCTTTGCAGATGACGGCATTTCCGGTACTAACACTAAAAAACGAGAAGAGTTCAACCGTATGATTGAGGAGTGTATGGAGGGCAACATCGATTTAGTTATTACAAAGTCCATCAGTCGATTTGCCCGCAACACGCTGGATTGCTTAAAGTATATTAGACAGCTCAAGGAAAAGAACATAGCAGTGTATTTTGAAAAAGAGAACATCAACACAATGGATGCCAAGGGCGAGGTGCTACTTACCATTATGGCCTCTCTTGCACAACAAGAAAGCCAGAGCCTTTCGCAGAACGTTAAACT
>CAZLXW010000162.1:0-2327 GCA_964563505.1 uncultured Eubacteriales bacterium | reverse complement strand
TAACGTGAATGAAAAATTTTTTCTTGAATGACTTAAAATGAGTATGATCTTTAGATAAACCACCGCCAACAAAAATGCAGTGCAAATGTGGGTGGAACAACAAAGTCTGGCTCCAAGTATGGAGCACCAACGAGAAGCCGGGAATAACGCCCAGTTTATTTTTAGATAAATCAATCAGAGTTTTGGAAGCTGCATCATACATCAAGTTATATAAAAGCTTTTGATTAAAGTAAATAAGTTCCCGGAGAGAATCCGGAACAGTAAAAACCAAGTGAAAATAATGCGATGGCAATAAAGATTCTTGTTGTTTATGAACCCAAAGTTCTTTAGAAAAACCACCACAAGTGGGGCAATGACGATTCGAACAAGAATTGGAAACAATTTTTTCGTGACCGCATTCACAAGATAATGTATGTGAACCAGCATTACTAGTACGACACGAAGAAATGGCGTTAATAGCTTTGACTTGTTGATAAGAGGTATGGTTTGAACTGATATAATCCATTGCATTATAAGACAGAACAGCTTGGATTTTAGGCATCAAAAGTCACCTCGCTATCATAAGGACTGGAAACTGAAAGTACTCTTGAAGGTGCAAGATGCAGATAAACCATGGTGGTTTTAATACTCGAATGACCTAACAAGGTTTTGATGGTAAACAAATCGGTACCTTTGATAAGTAAATGCGTGGCAAAAGAAGTTCGAAGAGAATGAAAGGTTGCAGGTTTTATAATACCAGCTTTTTTCTTAGATGCATTAAAAGTGACTTGAGCCGTTCTTGAGTGTAGCGCTCTAGACTTGTCACGAGCAGAGTAAAAAAGCCAATCCGTTGGACGATATTCCTTAAAATATTGTCGAAGAAACAAAAGTGTTTTCTCTGATAACAAAGTATAGCGATCTTTGTCACCTTTACCAGAACGGACATGGATCTGCATATTTTCAGAATGAATATCTGAGACTTTAAGCGCAAGAACTTCACTAACTCTCAGGCCGGCAGAATAAGCTGTCATGAGAATAGCTTTATGTTTTACATTTACAGTAGCATCAAGAATAGCAGTGACTTCTGAAAAGGACAAAACCGAGGGTAACTTTTTCGAATTTTTGACACGAGGAATATGTTGCATGTTAAAAGGTTGTTTCAGAACATGTGTAAAAAAAAGTTGTGATGAAGAATAGACGCTGTTGACATAAGCTGTGGATACTTTACGACAGACAAGTGTGTGTAGATATAGACGCAGATCTTCTTCAGTAATATCAGAAACAGGTTTATTTGTAAGGTTAAGAAAACGACTAAGATACCTTGAGTACGAGCGAATTGTCCGGGGGCTATAACCACGAAGCTCCATTTCAAAAATTAATTGTGAAACATAAGATTGATACATAAAAAACTCCTTTCAAAACAAAAAATAGTAACATCTTAGTTTACATGAAAGGATTAGAATAAAGATACAAAGTAATTAGAGAAAAGGCAAAAAAGCTATCGCGTAGCGATTTCGTTCAACACGCCAATTCCCAACATGCACTAGAACAAGGAGAATGTACACGTTGGGAATTGCGGGAACGTTAGATGACATCAATCCACTGTATATTAAATAGGAGAAAATTTATGTTTCCAGATCTTAATAATTATGATAACAAAGATACAAGACAATTAATTCTATATTCTTGGCACTTTGACTTATATGCAATTAAAAAAATAATAGAAGTTACTAAGAACAATATAGATGATAATATAAAAAAACATATTAAAATAGCTCAAAGTAATTTAGATAACATATTTTATGATGAGGCCATGAAAACGGTAGCTGAGTTTCATAACATTGAACCAATTACATATCAATCATATCTATTATCTTTATATTCTGTAGTTGAAGCTTCGTTGGACAGATATTGTGATATTTGTAAAAGTGAAATGAACTTGAAAATTAGTTTAGAAGATTTTAAAGATAAAGGAATAACTCGTGCAGTTAATTATCTCGAAAAAGTCGTAGAAATAGAAACTATTAAATCTGATAATAGATGGGCTAAAATGAAGCTAATTAATGAGATTAGAAACGATTTTATTCATAGTTCAGGATACATTGGTAATAGTACTAAAGCTAAGAAATATGAAGCGGAACTAGGGGTTGCCGTAGTAGATGGGAAGATAACTTTGCTATATGAAGATATAATTAATGTGTATAATCATATTGATGAATTTGTAAAATTTGTGTTTTCTAGAAATTTTACTAATACTTCTAAGTCTCTAAGAATTTCCGTGGAGTGACATCATCTAACTATTATAGATATATCCGATGACTCAAAAAAATACCCCATCCAAAGACAGG
>CAZLXW010000161.1:0-2350 GCA_964563505.1 uncultured Eubacteriales bacterium | reverse complement strand
CCGAGAGGGATTTTAAAATTTGAAGAGATTTCTGTAATTTTTTTACGTCATCGTATCCTTTAGTCTCGTCACTTACATTGTCCTTATGTTCATGATCTAGGGTCATTTTTTTCACCCGCTCAAGCTCTCGTTCTTTTAAATGGGTATAGGTATATTCTTTAATCTTTGATAAACGACTTAGAACTTCGTAAGCTTTATGAATATTGTTTTGTTTGACATAGATTTCTTCAAGTAAAGATAGGGCTATGATTTCAATATTTCTAAATTTTTTGTCGCAAATGTCTTTAAGCATTGTGTTAAGAAGTTGAACTGCAAGCTCATATTGCTCTCTTTCAATGCACTCTTTTGCAAAAAGATTAATCATTTCACATTTATCAATAATATAAACATGTTTATCAAAGAGTCGAATGGCTTCTTCAAAGAGATCCTGAGCTTTTCTCCATGGGCCTTGCTCTTTGCTTAGGATTAATGCTTCATATACTTTAACAAATGCAATCTCCGGCTCGATTTGACATTTTTGGGCTAAAACAGAGTTGGATTGATTATAATATTTGGCCTTATTCAGTTGACCCATACTAAGAAAGATTTCTGTAACGTTTCCGTATATTTTGCACATCAAGGCCTCGTCATTTGTCTTTTTTACATATCTTAAGGCTTCAACCGTATATTCAGAGGCTTTTTGCAAATTGCCCATCTCAATATAGAGTATACCAATGTTATTCAAGAGTTTAACACGTTCTAAAACACGATCTTTTGAATTCTGAACAATATTCAAGGCTTCAATATATTTTGAGATTGCAAGATGTAGCTCTCCATGAACTGAATATATATTACCTCTGTTATTTAAAGAAGCTACTAAGCAATCTTCAATTTGATGTTCTCTCGATAGACGTGTTGATCTTGTGTAGTATGTCATTGCTTTTGCAATATGACCACTCGTCTCTTCGAGAACACCAAAACAATAAATGCAATACACAATTTGTTGTACATCGTTAACCGCAAGAGCTTCTTCATATGTACGAATGTTCAATTCCAAAGCCTGTTCTGACTTTTGGTTTTCGATCATTTTTTGCATTGTATATATGTAATTTTTTTGTGCTGTCTGCGTCTTTTCGCTTACAACCATGAGTCCAGCCCACCTATTTTTTAGTATTTAGGATCTCTTTCAATAAATCAATAACCATTTTGGGATTAGCTTTCCCTTTTGTTCTTGCCATCATTTGTCCCATAAGGGCTTGAATAGCCGCTTCCTTACCGGATAAATAATCTTGTACAACTTTGTCGTTTTTGGCAATGACTTCTTCAGCCATTTGGCGTAAGGCACCATCATCACTAATTTGCTTTAAGCCTTCTTTGTCGACAATTATTTCCGGATCGTCATCCTGTTCCCACATTATTGCAAAGACTTTTTTTGCAATGCTTGAACTAATAACATTTGCATCCACTAAATGCGCTAATTTGCCAAGATTTTCTGCTGAAATCGGGATTTCACCTAGTTCTTTCTCATCTTCATTCATTCGTGAAAAAACTTCTGAAATAATTATATTTGCCAAGACTTTTTTGTTTTTTGTTTGTTTACATGCTTGGTCAAAATAATCAGAAATTTTCATCGACGCTACAAGAAGTTCGCTATCATAAAGGGACAAGCCATCCTTTTCCATATAACGCTTCATACGTACATCCGGCAATTCCGGTATGGTTTGTCGTATACGCTCTATTTCTTCATCAGAAGTTACAATCGGCATCAAATCAGGCGCAGGAAAATAGCGATAATCATGAGCTTCTTCCTTGCTACGCATAGAAATCGTCACACCTTTTGCTTCATCCCACCGGCGTGTTTCTTGAACAACACTTCCACCGCTTTCGATCAGCTTAATCTGACGTTTGGCTTCATATTCGGCTGCTTTAACTGCAAAGTTAAAAGAGTTAATATTTTTCATCTCTGTCCGTGTTCCGAGTGTCGTGGCGCCTTTTTTTCGTACCGACAGGTTGACATCACAGCGGAAGGATCCTTCATTCATACGACAATCTGAGACATCAGCGTATAATAGTATGGATCGGAGTTTTGATAAGAAGACACGTATCTCTTCGGGCGAACGCAAATCAGGCTCTGTAACGATTTCAATGAGCGGAACTCCACAACGATTATAGTCAACAAAGGTTCCGTTAGCTTCATGAATAAGTTTACCGGCATCCTCTTCAATATGGATTCGTGTAAGTCCAATTCGCTTTTCTTCTTCGTTCATTTCAATATCAACATATCCTTCATAACACAGAGGCAAGTCATATTGAGATGTTTGATATGCTTTGGGTAAATCCGGATAAAAATAGTTTTTACGGTCTTGCTTGG
>CAZLXW010000160.1:0-2389 GCA_964563505.1 uncultured Eubacteriales bacterium | reverse complement strand
AAGGGCATTCAATTCTTATTATTGGTGATGAAAATCACCCTGAAGTAAAAGGAATTGCAGGTTGGGCAAAAGGACAGGTAACCATTATCAAAGAACCTGATGAAATAGATTCTATAGAATTCAATCCAAACTTAACCTATACGGTGGTGGCTCAAACAACTTTTAATATTGAAAAATATAAACTTATATTAAAAAAATTGCAAAAAAAATCTATTCGTGTTATTATTAACGAGACTGTTTGCCAAGCCACTGTAGAGAGGCAAACAGAAGCTTTAGAACTTGCGAAAAAAGTCACAAAAATGATTGTAATTGGTGGCAAAAATAGTTCAAATACACAAAAGTTGTATGAAATATGTAAGAGTCAATGTAAAGATACTTATTACATTGAAACTATAGAAGAATTAGAGTTGAATGTTTTCAAAGATAGTGATATTATAGGTATTACAGCGGGAGCTTCAACTCCGAAGAACATAATCGAGGAGGTCATTTCAAATGTCAGAAATGCAAAATTTTGAACAAATGTTGGAAGCGTCTATAATCCAAATTCATAGAGGAGAGATAGTAGAAGGTACTATTATTGGTGTCAATGCTGATGAAATATATGTTAACATCGGTTATAAATCTGATGGTATCATTCCTAAGAGTGAATTTTCGAACTTTCCAACAGTCGATCTACGTAATGAAGTTGAAGTAGGTCAAAAAATCCGCGTTAAGGTATTAAGAGTTAATGATGGAGAAGGTCAAGTACTATTAACGTACAAACGTCTTAAAGCAGAAGAAGGATTGAATTATGTAGAAGAATTATATAATTCGAAGGAAATTGTTACAGCAAAAGTAAATTTAGTATTAAAAGGTGGATTAGTAGTTATTATTAAAGAAGTACGTGTATTTATCCCTGCATCACTTGTATCGGATGAGTATGTATCGGATCTTGAACAATTCAAGAACCAAGAATTGTCATTCGTAATCACAGAGTTTAATCTCAAGAAAAACCGTATCATTGGTAACCGACGTATTTTAATTGAAAAAGAAAAAAATATTAAAATGGATGAAATTTTCGAAACAATTAACGTTGGCGACGTATTAGATGGTGTTGTTAAAAACATTACTGATTATGGTGCTTTTGTAAATGTTGGCGGTGTCGACGGTCTAGTACACATTTCAGAACTCTCATGGGGACGTATTCGTTCACCAAAAGATGTTGTAAAAGTTGGTGACAATGTGAAGGTTCGCATCTTGGATATTAACAAAGATAAAAAGAAAATTTCTTTATCAATGAAATTCAAAGATGAAAATCCATGGAACGATGCAGAAGAGAAATACGCTGTAGGTAATATCATTACAGGTCGTGTTGCTCGTATGACAGATTTTGGTGCTTTCATCGAACTAGAAACAGGTGTTGATGCATTATTACATGTATCACAAATTTCTGTTAAGCATGTTGAAAAACCATCAGATGTATTATCCGTTGGTGATGAGGTAACGGCAAAAGTTACAGACTTGAATTTAGACGAGAAAAAGATTAGCTTGTCTGTTAAAGAACTTGAAAAAGAAGATGAAGTTCAAGAAGAGGAAGTAACTCAAGACGAAACGTCTCAAGATGTAGATACAGAAGAATAAAACGAATTAGATATACATATTGAATGTATTATATTATGCCATTATCGTAAGGTAGTGGCATATTTTTTAAACTTAGGAGCGGAGCAATGATAAAAGACTATGAACAATTTAAGGAAGCTGTTTTTAAGCTATCAACAATTGACTTAAATGCTTATAAAGAACGACAAATGAAACGTCGATTAGATTCTTTAATTCGAAAAAATGGGTTTCAGGGATATGATAATTATGTCACGGCATTAAAGACAGACAAAAATGTATATGAAGAATTTATTACCTACATGACCATTAATGTATCAGAATTTTTTAGAAATAAAGCACAGTGGGATGTTTTGGAAAATAATATATTTCCATATTTATTTGAACGTTTTGGAAAGAATATTACCATATGGTCAGCTGCCTGCTCGACAGGAGATGAGCCATATTCATTAGCCATGGTCTTAAGTAAATTTATGCCTTTGAGTAATATTAAAATTATTGCGACAGATATTGATCAGCAAATATTATCAAAAGCAAAAGTAGGACTCTATAATGAAAAGGCCATTGCCGGCGTTCCGGAAGACTTCAAAAAACAGTATTTTACTCAAGTTGGTCGGTCATATAAAATCAATGATAATCTAAAAAAATGTATTGAATTTAAACAACATGATTTGTTAAAAGATAGTTATCCTAAAAACTGTGATTTAATTGTTTGCCGTAATGTTCTTATTTATTTTACGGAAGAAGCCAAAGATAAAATCTATACACGGTTTAATCAGTCCTTAAAAAAAGA
>CAZLXW010000159.1:0-2412 GCA_964563505.1 uncultured Eubacteriales bacterium | reverse complement strand
TAATTGTTGATGGCGTTTTATTGTTGAGTAGGAAAAACATGGGAAGTTAGCATTATATGAAAGGTAAAAATAGTAAGAATAAAATGACTTTTGAGACAGCCAAAGATGTAATTGACTATATTCTTGATAATGAACAAATATGTGATTATAAAGCTGTTGTTTGGGATTTTATTGGAGGAGAACCATTTTTAGAAATAGATTTAATAGATAAAATCACCGATTATATTAAAATAAAAATGTATATTTCAAACCATCATTGGTTTTCTAATTATAGGCTTGCATTCTCAACAAATGGTCTACTTTACCGTAGTAAGAAAGTGCAAAAATATATTGAAAAGAATAAAGGTCATATTTCAATTGGTTTAAGTATTGATGGTAATAAAATGAAACATGATCTCCAAAGAGTTTATCCTGATGGAGTCGGTTCTTACGATGATGTAATGTATAATGCAGAACTGTGGTTAGAGCAGTTCCCCCAAGGTGCAACCAAGGCCACGTTTTCAAGAGAAGATTTACCCTATCTAAAAGATAGTATTATAAGTTTATGGAATTTAGGGATTAAATCAGTTTCGGCCAATGTTGTATTTGAAGATGTTTGGCAAGACGGAGATGATATATTATTTGAAAATGAACTAAAAAGTCTTGCTGATTATATAATAAGTAAGAAGCTGTGGAATGATTATTCTGTTAGATTTTTTGATCCTAGTATTGGTTTTCCATTACGCGAAGAAGAAAAGAAAGCAAATTTTTGTGGAGCTGGGAAGATGTTAGCTGTTGATTGTGAGGGGAATTTCTTTCCTTGTATTAGGTTTCTAGATTTTTCGTTATCAAAAAGAAAGGGAAGATGTATTGGTTCTTATAAAGATGGAGTAAACGATGATTTTCTTAAACCTTTTGAAGAACTAACACTTGAACATCAAAGTACAAATGAATGCATTAATTGCGAAGTTGCATCAGGATGCTCGTGGTGCACGGCATATAATTACGATGAATCTAAGATTGGTAGCATATATGATCGTGTTACATATAACTGTAAAATGCATAAAGCGAATGTTAGAGCTAATAAGTATTTTTGGGAATTGTATAAATCAGCAACTGGAGAAGATTCTCCGAGAGACATACATAGAATAAATAATGCACTAATGAATAATTCGACCAAATACTTAATGATTATGATATCAGATATAGTATCACCACATTGTAATTATGAATCTAATATAGAAAAGAAATATTTAATGAGTGAAGAAATCTTTATGGAATCGTTAAAGTTTTGTACTACATTCGATTTTATACCAGTAATTATGAATGATAGTAGTGATATATTAAATCCGTTGCTATCAGATAGTGTGAATACTTTATCTGTCTTAAATAATAATAAAAAGGGTGAACATACGATCTATTTATGTAAAACAGATTATCGTTTTTCTGAAAAAACAAATGCAACTGTAATTGTTCAGATAGATAGTAATTCTTTAGAAGGTTTAGGTTCTTTTATTATAGATAACATTGGGAAAATTGGGAGAATTAATATTGCATTTACTAATTTGACGAAGTGGACAAAAACAGAGGTTGATAAATATCGGTTAGAGCTAAAAAAAGTTGTTTCTAATTATAAAAAACAAATAAATTCAGATATAGATAAATATACTGAAATTAGTGTATTAACAGATTGGATGGAATATGGGAAAAAAAATGATTGTGGTTCAGGAAAAACAACTTTTGCAGTCGGACCAGATGGGAATGTTTATGACTGTCCCGCTTTCTTTTTTTGTGGTAAAGAATATTCAAAGGGAAATATTTTTGGTATGAAACCAGAAATATTAGTAGATGTTGATTCTTTACAGAATATGAGTAATATTGCTTTTGAAAATGAAGGTTTTTGTAAATATGCTAATCTTATACTTACAAAGGAGATTTATATTCCATCAAAAATTCAGCAAGAACTTCAAAAAATTGAGAAGGCAGAGGCTATTACAATGAAATATAATTAACTTGTTTTAAAATTGTAGATATATGGAGAGGAATAGATAATGAAACTGTTAGGTGAAATATGTAGAAAAGAGATAAATGAATTAAAAGATTTAAATGAATTAAAAAATTCATATCTAGATTTAGTTAATGCGATTAAATCAGAAGATAAATATATAAGAAATTTATTTACAGATGAATTGAAAGAAACCCTTTTTTTAGATATTAAAAGCATGGAAATGCATCAAGATGACTTTTATAAAAAACTCATAAAAAAATACAATTGGAATATTGAAAATAGTACAAAATTGTATTTTGAATTTGAAGATGCAAAAGTATATGCAGAATGAAAATTATCAATCAAATCCAGTTAGGATTTTGAAATATTAATAGGTAATTGTTAAATGCGACTGCGAAAAGCTGTGGATAAGGTTCCTTAAATAG
>CAZLXW010000158.1:0-2534 GCA_964563505.1 uncultured Eubacteriales bacterium | reverse complement strand
TCTTTAGCCATTGCATTAAGATTTCGATCAATCATTGCAACGAGTAGTGGTCGTCTTACCTCTTCTACACTTTGGAGTATTTCTTCATAGTTATCCACATAAATATAACTAATAATTGTTTTCTGCTCTGTATTAATTACTTCTAAATGTTTTTGCACTGTAACATCGTAAATATACACGCTATAATACGAAAGATCTGCAGGTTTCTGAATAAGTACTGACCGCTCTGTCTCAATATGGTGCTGATGCATGGAAAATTTTAATGTTTTTTCATTATAATTTAATTCAAATTCGACTGGTTGTTCATAGGTTGGATACTCTTGATCTTTGATTGATTCAAAGTATTCGGATATACTTTTCCCAATATTTTTAGGGTCTTCAACTAAATCATAAAATGCGTCATTAGACCATGCGATAATCCCGTTAGGATCTAGCAAACAGTGAGGAATATCAAAATGCATAAGGTGTTCTTTTTGAATATCACTAATTTGAGTAGATAATTCAAGTGTTTCTTTAATTAAATATTTTCGTGTAAAAAAATACATGACACCAAAAACAATCAGGTTAAAAAATGCAGCCAACAAAGCGACAACACCAAATGGTCGATCAATTCCAATTGCATATATTGATAATATAAATAAAATCAAACAGCTGATTAATGGCCAAATAATAAAGGTATGTATACGAAAGCCAAGCTTTACTCTTTTTCTACTCATAATTTTCCTTTCTTACTTAAAATTATACAACCTCTCCTATTATATCATTAATTGAATAATTTACCAAGAATGTTGTTACTTGTATTGAAAAAAGCTGATAGCATCAGCCATCAGCTCCTTATATTAAGATTATGTACCCTAATAATCTAATTTATTATTCAACTGTATATGCCAATAAAGCAATGTGTCTTGCTCTTTTGATTGCTACAGTTAAAGCACGTTGGTGCTTTGCACATGTACCTGTAATTCTACGAGGTAATATTTTTCCACGTTCAGATACAAATCTTCTTAATTTATTAATATCTTTATAATCTATCGTAGTTGATTTGTCTTGGCAGAATGCGCAAACTTTTTTTCTTCTACGTCTAGGATTATTACGTCGATCAAAAGCCATTATGAAACCTCCTTATTCTTATTCTATATTGACTGTTTAGAATGGTATATCATCATCATCAAAATCATCATCAACTGAAACAAAACCATCAACATTCCCATTTGATTGGGTTTTTGATGCAGGTGCTTCATTGTAAGAATTATTTGAACCTTGATTTCCCATTCTTTCTTCAAAACTTTTCTTTGATTCAGCAAAATGCTGCTCTTCAACAATTACATCTGTAGTATAACGACGGACGCCATCTTTTTCATAGCTTCCTGTTTGTAAATGTCCTACAACAGATACCTGTTGCCCTTTTTGAAAAAACTTTTCTGCAAATTCTCCATTTTTTCCAAAAGCAACAATGTTGATAAAATCCGCATCGGGTTCACCATCTCGTTTAAAGCGCCGATTAACCGCTAGTGAATATCTAGCAATTGCAAGTGGCTCAGCCCCTTGAGAATACCTTACTTCAGGATCGCGTGTTAATCTACCCATTAATATAACTTTATTCATCGAGTTTCCCCCTTCTTTGGATTAATCTTCAACTTTGACTATTAAAAAACGTAGTACTGTTTCCATAATGCGAATACGTTGTTCAACTTGGGCCGGAGTTTCAGCTTCTGCTTCAAAAGTAATGAAGTAATAAAATCCTTCACGGATCTTTTGAATTTCATAAGCTAATCTTCTCTTTCCCCAATCGTCAACTTTAGCAATTTTGCCACCGAAACGTTCAATTGTAGCTTTCACAGCCTCAAGAGCTTCATCTCTGACTTCTTCTGTAACTTTCCCGTTAATGATCAATGCTAATTCGTATTGGTTCATTCTTACACCTCCTTATGGTCTTTGGCCTTTATAAATATATAAAAGCAAGGATATTGTCACAAGTATATATTTTATCATATTTTCATAGGATAATCAATACTTATGCCAATATATTTATTCGTCTTTTTTAATATTTTTTATACTTTTTGTAATTTTATTTCTTGGAACCATTACCATGTGATCACAGCCAAGACATTTTAGTCGCAAATCCATCCCAACTCGCAATACTTTCCATTCATTTGATCCACAAGGATGTTTTTTCTTCAAAACTAAAATATTCCCAACTTCTATTTCCATAATAATAAGCCCCTTTCCAATAAAATCTCAAAAAAAGATTGTTGTACTAGCTAGTGCTAAGACAACAATCTTAAAAGTAGTTGCGGAGAGAGGATTTGAACCTCTGACCTTCGGGTTATGAGCCCGACGAGCTTCCAGACTGCTCCACTCCGCGATAATTGTTAAGGCGCCAACCAGATTTGAACTGGTGATGAAGGTGTTGCAGACCTCTGCCTTACCACTTGGCTATGGCGCCATATATACTTTATAAAAAATTATATGTAAAATTGGCAGCCACCTACTCTCCCAGGTCGTTACCAACCAAGTACCATCGGCCGTCCAAG
>CAZLXW010000157.1:0-2551 GCA_964563505.1 uncultured Eubacteriales bacterium | reverse complement strand
AATTATTAAGCGAAGTATCATATTTAGAACAATCAAAAAAGAACAGCTAGAGAAAGACTCTAATTGTTCTAAATGTTATTCTTCGCAATTGTACCAACTCGCGGAAGTTTTGCCGGTTTATGGAAAATGAATGGGGTTTTTCTTTCCTGTTTTTTCTTAAAAAGGGCTATGATTGAATCTTGAACGTCTAATCATACATAAAAACTTATATAAAAAATGACTTTTCGGTACGTTAAGTAGGCCTTTAATAAGACCAAAATTTGAAACTATGAAGTTAGTAAGTTTTAATTCAGCTGATGATAAATACTTCCTGCATGACGCATAGAGTTGTTACCACACTTGTTACATTGTTGAGTGTTAATGCCCCAAAGCGAGAGAAGAATTTCATCGTTAGACATTGAGGTAAATAAAGATTTAAATAATTCTTTGCCTGTAAGCTTAGCAAGTAGTTTTAAATTCTTCTTCTTACTACGATTATTTAAAAAACCATAATAACGAATTTTTTGAAAGCCAGATGGCAGTACATGCATAAGAAAACGTCGAATAAATTCTTTGTGTGGAAGAGTAATATTTTTCTTATCGCCAGTTTTGTAATCATTTGCAGTAAAGGTAACATTGGAATCAGTGACAGAAGTTACTCGAGAGTTACTAATAGCAATGCGGTGGGTATAACGGCCAAGATAATCAATAGCGTTACCAAAACCATTAAAAGTTTCTTTAATGTAAGGAATCCAAGTTTTCTTATAAAGAGAATCCTTGAATTCTGACCACTCATATGAATTTCGCAGATGTGAGCAGCTTGAAGAAAAATGAAGCTTACCTTTAACAAAAAGTTTTTTAAGAGCATGAAGAAATTTACCGCGAAAGACTTCTCCGAGCACTTGAACAGGAATAAAAAACTTGCGACCACTTTTCTTTAATTGGTTCGTTTTAGTTAATCCAGCGCCAGCAACAATGCAATGTATGTGCGGATGGTAGTTCATCTCTTGCCCCCATGTATGAAGGACTTGTATAATACCTGGTGTAGCACCTAAATATTTTGGGTCAGCAGATAATTCTAGTAATGTTTTAGATGCGCACTGATGCATCAAAGAATAAAGTTTTGCTTGATTGGCATAAATCAGAGGGTTTAATTCAGCTGGCAAAGTAAACACAGCATGAAAATATGGAGCATCAATAACTTCAGCCTTTCTTGCATCAATCCAAAGTTCTTTAAGGACACCTTGGCAACAGGGGCAGTTGCGATTACGACAAGAGTTATTATGCGTTTCTAAATGTCCACAATCAAGACAACGGGAAAAGTTACAACCAAGACTTCCGGATTTGCAGTACATGATGGAAAGCGCTGCCTTTTGTTGAACAAGCGTAGGATTAAAATGCCCCGAATAATCAGAATAAGAAGCGTTAAAAACATCTTGTATTTTATAGGTCATAATTATCTTCCAATGTATCAAAAGGACTGAGAACATGAGAAGTAGCATGAGGTGCTAGTTGGATATAAATCATGGTTGAAGCTAAAGATTTATGTCCAAGTAAAGTTTTTATGGTTAATAAATCAGTACCATCTTCGTAAAGATGGGTTCCATAGGCATGGCGAAATGAATGGCAAGTTAATCGACGTTCCCAACCTAGACGTTCTTCATGAGCATGAATATGTCGTGATAGAAAAAAAGTATCAATAGGTTTATCCCTGCCAGACTGTTTTGGGAAAAGATAATTTTTAGGTTTACCACAAGTACGCCAATACTTTTCAAGCAAAGGTAGAACTTTAGGTGATAGGTTGGCAAAACGATCAGATCTGTTTTTAGACTTGGAAATATGAATACGCATATTTAGGCGATCAATATCAGAACATTTGAGTTGACAAACTTCACTGATGCGAAGACCTGCCGAATACATAAGGGTAACCATTGTTTTTTGTTTCAAATCAGGGAGTGATGAAATAAAGGTAGCTACTTCAAGCTTTGACGGAACAAAAGGAAGATATGTATCAAACTTACGAGTAGGGAGCTGATAAGGATCCCAGTACTGATGAAGAACATACAAAGTAAAAAACCGAAGTTGAGAGATAGTGGTATTAATCGTACGATCGGATAAAGACCGTTTTCGTTGAATAAAAACAATAAAATCCCGAAGCTCTTGCCAAGAAACATCCTCTGGATTTTTGAGAAGAATATGTTCCAAGTAATCAAGGTAAGCACGAATATAAGTGGAATAAGATTTCATGGTATGATCAGTTAAACCACGAAGAGCGATCATTTGTTGAAAATCATCTAAATATTTTTGCATAGTTGAATCCTCCTAAAGACTAGTGTTTTAAAGGGTTTATAAACGATAAAACAATGCATGGAGGACCACGAATGAAAGAAAAAACGAATATGGAGTTGTTAGTTTTTAATTTAAATATTATAATAGTCATAGTAGTGGTTGGTTTTGCTCCTATGTTTGACGTTATTGTGTGAGAACTTAACAATATAACATAGAAGTAAAAACCACCACTATTTTTTTATTAAATAAAATTTAGCATAGAGAAAGATTTAAGAAACAAAAA
>CAZLXW010000156.1:0-2566 GCA_964563505.1 uncultured Eubacteriales bacterium | reverse complement strand
CGTGAACTTCCAGAAATTTTAGACCTAAAACCTATTATATCCATTTTTGAATGAACTACAGGAAGTTGGAAATCTATCTATCCGCGTCAACTGAAGAGTCATACAATAGTCGATATAAAATAATCCGCCTCACGAATTTTACATAAAGAAGGATTCCTCGAGTCGGTAACTTTAACTTGCCCATACTCATATTTTATCATAACGCTGGAGCCATCGTTTCGATAAATTGTCATATTTTCCGCAGGTCGTTCAAAAACTTCTATTGGATTTTTCATATTTTTTAGGCGCTTATACTCCGACATCGGAATAAAGAATTCTAGTTCAGAGATAATCCTTGCTTTCTTTAGAGGCTTAGTTCTCTGAGATCCATTTATGTTAATCCATCGGTCTATATAGCGAACCATTTCAGTCATTTTTTCAACAGTTTTAGAAATGTCATCGATCTCTTCGATTCGTTTCCCCTCCAAAACACCTAGAATAATTTTCTTATACTCATCCATAGTTATCGGAACGCTCATCACATGTGGCCGATCATAGAATTGGCCGTTTCCATACGTGATTCGATATTGAAATTGAAATTCCATTATTTTACACCTCTCAGTCTTAATTATTCTTCACTATCACTTGAGTTAATATAATTGATGATATCCTCATATCTCCGATTGCTTTTTGCAATCGCTACCATGACTTCTTCAGCTCGCAAAGCCTGTCTTTTATCCAATAGTTGCTTTAGCATTGATGTAGAAGCATCATATTTTTTCTTGGCTTTTACCACATCTTCTTGTGCTTTTTCAATTCTTTCTTCCAACACGTCTTTTCCAATTTTTCTTGCCATTGCTTATTTCCTCCCGTTTTTATTTCTTGTTTTTTTGCAGTACACCACTTATTTCAGTTACTCTGCTTTTTATATGATTTTCGTTTAATCCGAAGGCTCCAAGGATTATTTTTTGCCTCGCCGTCACGGCATGATCAAGTCGATATACATTGTCCGTCTGTCTGACCATCTCTATTTTCTCCAATTCCCTTATTGCCGCAGGTACGGTCATATAATTCGATTTCTTGTTCATTTTTTTCATCTCATCCAATAGGTTTGTATACATTCTACTTCGTACAATCAGCGCTACGAACTCAATAAAGATTTTAGCCGATGCTGATTCGTCCGAATGCACACGAATACTTTTATTACCCAGATATGTTTTGTCTCCACTGAACAATTTTTCTGATGCATCTCTGCTTTTATATAGACTTATTGCTTCTTTGGCCGTCATTTTATCTGATGTGACAATAACGAAATATCCGCAAAGCTCTATTTCCTTCTCAGTTACATCTGTACGCTCTTCGGGATATACGTAGACCTTTCCACTTTCTTCATAGTGTATGTAATAGTAATGTTGAAAGATTGGTCCAAAATTCACTTCTTCATTGACATGCTCCAGAAGATACGTTCTCATTTTTCTTAGTTTTTCTTCGAACGCCGTTCTTTCTGCAGCTTCTTTGGTAACACTATGATAGATGTGAAAATATCTTTCTTTTTCATCGGATTCATACAGTTTTTTTTTGATTGTTTTTCCATACAAACCGAAGCCATCCATATCACAGGCTCTCTTGTTTTCAAAACTCCCACGGTGGTCTAGAACTAATTGGTTCACAAAAGACGCCATCCCTTTTACCATGATTACAAAACTGTAGCCACATTTATCCATGTATTCTATATTCTTTTTGCTGAAATATCCACGGTCTAATATGAATCCAATCTTTTTATATCCGTAGCCTACAGCTTTATCTAATGTCAACTGGAGTTGTGAAACGTCATTGATGCTTCCAGGATACTTTTCATAAAACAAGGGCTCCCTGTTGTTGGTATCATAGGCTATTGCATAATTAAAAATGGGTGCACCCATATCAACTTTGGCTTTTCCGAATTCCACCATCTCGATGTCACCAGCCTGACAATTCTTGTTTGTGGAATCATATGAAATATATATTTTTTCTCTATGATTACGAACTCCATTCCATTCATTTAAAAATCCCACACTTTGATCTGCTGTGATTGATTGCAAAAAATCCGAAACCGTCGAATCGCTGTATATCTTCATCTTATCGGTAAAGAGCGGATGACTATAGGCATACATAGGATAATACTGACCGGCATTGTTTTCTGCGATAATCGAATACGTTACCAGATCTAAAAACAAACCAAGATTCTTTTGTTTAAAATAAAGTCCCAGCATTTCATTTAGCTCATAGTCTCTAATTATTTTATTAATTACAGTATAAGCACCGATACGCAAGCTGCTGCTTCGATCTGTTCTACTTTCATAGACTGGAAGTTCCGATTCAGGAAAGTACTTTAGAAAGTTTTGATTCGGCTGCATCATCGTCTCATCCGCTTTTGATTTCTTTCCTATAGTCGCTCTCAGCGGTAGTGTGTACTGACGTTTCTGATCATAAGTGCGGTCATATTCATATTTAATATAGGTTGTATCACCACGTTTTTCATATAAAAGTTTCCCTCTTGCTTCCGGTATTTTCACTAAAAAATCAAGATACATAGGCCCTCCTTTTT
>CAZLXW010000155.1:0-2576 GCA_964563505.1 uncultured Eubacteriales bacterium | reverse complement strand
AGATTTAAGAAACAAAAAGGTTCGCTAGCCATCGCGCCAGCGATTTGGTACAATATAAGTAATATTTTAAAGGATGTGAGTAGCCATATGAGGGATAATAATTGTTTAAATATTCGTTCTTTTTTCCCATTTGAAGGACTTCATATTAGTAATATTCAAGAAAACGATAGTAGTATCGAGATAAAACTAAAATCAATAACAACTACATGCACTTGTCCAAAATGTAACACAGTATCTGAACATTGTCACGGCACCTACAAAAGAAAAGTTCAGGATCTGCCGATATTGGGTAAAAACGTTACTTTGCACATAAGAGCAAGAGAATACTATTGTGACAACGAAGACTGTGAAGTGAGTACGATTGCAGAAACATTCAATGGTTTTATTCATTACTATAGTCGAATGACTGAACGGCTAGAAGACTTCCTTTGCTCTTTAGCATTAGAGACAAGTTTCGAAGGTTCGATTCGTCTATTACTAAAGCGTTATGAAAATCAACATTCTTTCCAATGTGGACCGATTATCGGTGTCGATGATTTTGCAACAAAAAAGCGACATAATTATGGAACAATAATCGTTGATGAAGCCACTCATAAACCCGTTACGATATTGGGAGGCAGAGATGGAAAAAGTTTAAAGGAGTGGCTAAAAAATAATAAACATGTCAAGGTCGTTACAAGAGATCGAGCAAGTGCCTATGCAAAAGCTATTTCGGAAGAACTCCCTGACGCCATGCAAGTGGCTGACAGATTCCACATTCATCAAAACCTCTTAGAAGCAATAAAAAAATCACTTAATCGTAAATTACCGGCTACGATAAAGATACCTAAAGAACCAGAAATTGAAGTTGATAATAAAAATGATTCAACCATACATGAAAAGTGTAGCGGTTAAAAAAACGCCACAAGCTGTGGATAACCTCCTGATTTTAGACACAAAGAGTTATCAACTTGTCCTCAAAATACAACAATTCATAAAAGAAGGTTGCACCAAATGCGAGGTAGCTAGACGGCTTGGAATAAGTCGTAATACAGTAAGTAAATATGCATCAGGCAATCCAAAAGATCTAAGTTGTTATGGAATTAGACAAAGTAAATTAGATATTTATCAAGCAACCATCGTTGAGTGCCTTGACACGGGTTATAGCAAAAGCAAGACAATAGAACGAATAACGGAACTAGGTTATGAAGGCGGATCTACAAATGTCTATGACTATTTGAAAAAGGTTGAGCAGGCTACAGGAAAGACATTTGAGCCACAGCCATATATGAGAAGTAAGACGACAGCACTAAAGAACAAAGCCGGTTCAGTAGGAAATAAATATGACTTTATCACTCGAAATGGCGTGTTCAGATATTTATGGATGAATGGCGAATTAACTGATGAACATCAAAAGTATATCTTTGAACAATATCCAGTATTATATAGAATCAAACAATGTATTGAAGAATTCAGAAATATGTTCAAAAGCAAAAATGTGCCAATGCTGTACTTGTTTATCGAACGCTATTTCAATTGTGAAGTAAAAGAACTGGCTTCCTTTGCAAATGGATTAAATAAAGATATTGATGCTATCGAAAATGCAGTGGCCTATGATTTGAGTAATGGCTTTGTTGAAGGGACAAATAGCAAATTAAAGATGATAAAACGAACAATGTATGGCCGATGTAAATTAAATCTTTTGTCAGCAAAGATGATGTTATCGCCGATAAATTCGGGATGATGGCTGACGGATATTTGCGGAAGAACCATTTCGTTCGGCGTATTCATGGATTGAGCCAAACTTGATTTTCGATAGACAAATTTCTTGTATCACCTGTCCATCGATTCATATTTTTTAATTTAGCTGTTTCATAAACCATTTCACGCTGTGCAAGCATGCTTAATCCATGATCTTCAGAATGCCTTTGGTTCGGTGTAAGAAATTTGATGCCGCTATGTCGGTGATTATTGTTATACCATTCCACAAAATCATAGACCCACTCACGGGCTTCATCGATGGTTTTAAAGCCTTTGGGTTGATAGTTGCATCGATACTTCAAGGTTTTGAATAAGCTTTCTGCATATGGATTGTCATTACTAACTCTCGGTCTGCTTCTAGAAGGCGTTATACCTAGATTATAAAGGGTTTCCAGCATGGTAGCACCTTTCATAGGTGATCCATTGTCTGAGTGTAAAACCAAGGGATGGTCCCGTTTAGTTAACTTTTCTGCTAAAACTGCCCGGCGTATGAGTTCGCTAGCATTTTCAGCGGACTCAACCTCCCATACTTCCCATGCGATTATTTTTCGACTGAATAAGTCGGAGATCATATAAAGATAATAATGTTTGCCTTTTATAGGACCGTTTAAATAAGTAATATCCCAGGTATAAACCCTGTTGGGCGCTGTGGCCATATGTGTTGATATCTCACGTTTTACCGGTTCTTTGCTTCTCCCTCTATGTTGCAAGAGTTTTTGTTCTCTAAGGACTCGATAGAAGGTTGATTCCGAAGCAATATATATGCCTTTATCAGCAAGTATTGGCACAATTTGGCTTGGAGGCATATGACTGTAATCGGGTTGATTTACAATATT
>CAZLXW010000154.1:0-2676 GCA_964563505.1 uncultured Eubacteriales bacterium | reverse complement strand
TTCCATAAAGCTTTGCTTAACAGTGAGTTGCCCTACACAATGGGTGGAGGAATCGGACAATCAAGACTATGTATGTATTTTTTACAGAAGGCGCATATCGGTGAAGTACAGTCATCGATTTGGCCCGATGTAATGATTCAAAAGTGCAAAGAGTTTAATATTCACTTATTATAGCTTGTTATAAAGACGGTGCTATACATTAGCAAATTTTATTTGCTAATGTATAGCATTATTTTTTTCTTTACATTGATTTAACATTTGAATGATATGGTATTTACCTTGAGATGTTATAGTATTCATGAGTCAAATAAAGGAAATTATTGAATAAAAACAACAAACTCAGGGAGGAACAAAAAAGTGAAGAAAAATTTATTAGCATTATTATTCGTATTCGTTATGATGGTAGCAGTTGTAGGCTGTGGACAAGATGAGGCGCAAGATACAAGTAATGGAGCAGCAACTGAGACAGAAGCAACTGAGACAGAAGCAGAAGCAACAGAAACTGAAGAAATGGCAGCTTTAGAAGGTGCAGTTATTGTTGATGGTTCCGGAACGGTTTATCCATTAATGGCGCACATTGCTGAAGAATACATGATTAATGAACAAGAAGATGTCAGTGTGCAAGTTGGACGAGCGGGATCAAGTGCTGGATTTAAAAAATTTATTCCGGGCGAAACGGATTTTTCAGATGCTTCTAGAAAAATCAAAGATAGCGAAATTGAAGAATTAGCAACAAATGGATTGACATTTGGCGAAGATGTTTTGGAATTCAAATTGGCTTATGATGGTTTGACAATGGTTATTAACAAAGACAATGACTGGGCAAGAGAAATGACAAAAGATGAAATATTAAATATGTATATCTCTGGACATTATGCAGATGATGACGTTGTTTTATGGTCAGATATTCGTGCGGACTGGCCTGCAGAAGAAATTAAATTTTACGGCCCCAATGAAAATCACGGAACATATGAATTCTTCTATGAAACATTACTTGATGAACAAGATATGGTAGCAACAGCGAACTTACAACAAGAATATTCAACCTTGGTTGACTTGGTATCAAATGACGTAAATGCGATTTCATTCTTTGGATTTGGATATTATGTTTCAAATACAGATAAACTAACAGCAGTAAGTGTTGATTTTGGTAATGGTCCGGTAAAACCGGCGGTAGAAACTATCGGTGAAGAGTTAGACTATGCAGGGTTTACACGCCCGGTGTTTACTTACTTAAACTTACAGTATGCGAAAGAAAAACCACAAGTTCTTGATTTTGCAAAATATGTAGTGTCTCCAGATGGCGCAAAGCGATTAGCCGGTGAAAATGGATTTGCTCCAATGCCTGATTCAGTATATGAAGAATATCAAGCTCAATTGGACGCAGTACAATAAAATGCTAAGAACTAATAGCCTAGATAGTATATCATAGTACAAACAAAGACGAGAGAATATTCTCTCGTCTTGTCTAGTGCTTTCAGAAAGTTAATATATTGTAATTAAGAATGGAGTGTTAAGATGTCAGATATCGCTAGCCAAAAAAAAACTAAGAATGGCCAGTCCAGGTGGATTGATCGTTTGGTTCCAATGATTCTTTTGCTGATTGCTTCTATTTCTATCGTTACTACAGTGGGAATCGTAGTGACGTTGATTGTCGATGCGTCGCATTTTTTCTCAGAGGTACCCCTTCGAGAAGTATTTAGTACAGAGCTCGCCCCTTTAAATGCCAAAAATCCAAGATTTGGTTTTTTACCACTAATAATGGGTACAATTGTAACGTCCCTGATTGCCATGGTTGTTGCAGTGCCGATAGGTTTATCAGCAGCAATTTATTTAAGTGAATTTGCTTCAACACGAATGCGAAAATTATTAAAACCGATTATTGAATTATTAGCGGGAATACCTACCATTGTATATGGTTTTTTTGCATATTCATTTGTAACACCCTTGCTAATGCGATTGATTCCGACCTTGGGGTCTAAAAATGCATTAAGTCCGGGAATTGTTATGGGAATTATGATTATACCAATTGTTACTTCATTATCTGAAGATGCCATGAGTGCAGTTCCTAGTGGAATACGTGAAGCTGCCATTGGAATGGGTTCGACAAAACTAGAAGCAGCGGTCAAAGTAATTGTTCCGGCAGGGATGTCGGGAATTATTGCGTCCTTTGTACTAGCTATATCACGTGCTATTGGTGAGACCATGATTGTAACGATTGCTAGCGGAAGTGCTAAAAATTTCACCTTAGATGTAACACAACCCATGCAAACAATGACAGCCTATATTGTTGAGTTTACAAGTGGTGATGCTGGAACCGGAACGACAGGATACTATAGTTTGTATGCCGTTGGATTGATTCTATTTATTTTTACATTATTAATGAATATGTTAGCTAGATATATTATAAAAAGATACAGGAAGGAATATTAATATGAGTGATATACAGCATGGAATGCGAAAACTTATCTCAAAAGAACAAATGCATGCAAGAATGCAGCAACGTGTAATGCTTGATCGTATTGCAAGGAAAGCATTTTCGCTTACAATTATTTTTGCACTCATTGTATTAGGAATATTAATTTATCAAGTGGTTAGCCAGAGTATTGGATGGCTAAACTGGGAATTTTTGACGGGAAAATTATCCATACGTGCAGAACGCGCAGGTATAAAAAG
>CAZLXW010000153.1:0-2798 GCA_964563505.1 uncultured Eubacteriales bacterium | reverse complement strand
AATTCGCGATTCGTGAAGGTGGCCGTACTGTTGGTTCAGGATCTGTTGTTGAGATTGTTGAATAATTAAAGGTTAAACTATAAACTGTGCATAGTCATTTAATGACTTTGCACAGTTTTTTTGTGCTTATTAGCTAGAGAATCCTTGTTTTTATACTATGGCAATGCTATAATATGAAGATGTCAGACAACATATTAAAGAGGAGGTATACTATGAGCAATATTCATATTATGCTGTGTGGTTCAAATGATCAAATTCTAAAAGATTCAAGAGGGAACGAAAGTTGCGAGTTAATCTATGAGAAAGAATATCCGAAAGGCGCATACTATATTATTGAAAGTAAGTCGAAATATTTAAAAATTGATTTGGATGAATATATTCATCCGTCGATTTTATATATTCCTGACGGACGCATGGTATATAGAATCCCTGAAGGTGAAAAATTAAAAGCATATCATCCGGATGCTTTTAAAGGGACTTACCATCATGTGCATATACTAACGGCGTCAAAAGAAGAATTAAAAAAGCGACGAAACTTAGCGCTTAATGGCTATGATATTAGAAATGCAAAAGGATACTATCCCCATTCCGATGCAAATGTAATGACAAGAGATGAAGCTGTTTTCGAATCTCGCAATGCCATTGATGGATATATGGATAATCAAGGACATGGTTCATTTCCATTCCAATCATGGGGTGGTGGATTACGGGATGATCTTGAATTTGAATTGTATTTTGGACGAACGGTATTGATTGATGAAGTTATTATCAACTTAAGGGCAGACTATGAAGGAGATCATGATATTCATTGGGAAAGTGCAGTTATTGAGTTTTCAGATAGTGATCGAATACCTATTAAAATGGTGAAAACAACAGAGCCTCAAGTTTTTCGCTTTAAAGCAAAAGAAGTCGAATGGATTAAACTCAACAATTTACAACGAGAAATGTCATCAGCTTTTTCAGCCTTATCACAAATACAGGTTATGGGTAAAGACCTACTATAAGGAGAGATCATGTTTAAAAATTTAAAATTAATGCGAAAATATCAATCCATTCTTTTGTTCTTAGGACTTTTCTTTGTTGTGTTTATGCTACTGATAACACGACAAATCAATGTCGTTAAAAATGAGATTGAGACGTTAAATCAAGAAGATATAAAAGTGCAGGAATTAAAAGATATTCAGAAGTTATACTTACAAGGGGATAGTTTAGTATCTGAATATATTTCCTTGGCGACGCCGGAAACCATTGGTGAATATGCTGCTGTGGTTGAAATGATTAAATCTCGAGTGGTTGAACTTAGCATGAGTACTGACGACTCAGAAGAACAAGAAGCATATGTCTCGATTCTACGACAGACGGACGAACTTACAGTTTTATTTGAAGAAGAAATTGTCTACGGAACCGATCGAGGACTTAGAAGTCATTTCGTTATCGGAAAAAACAACTATATTGATATTAACAAAAATATTTTAGCAAGCCTTGACGCAATTATTGATCAATATAATCAATCAAAAACAGTTGCAAATACCAATCTGTCAAATAGTTTGCAAATGACACAAGTTGTCTTTCTTATTTTGCTTATTGTTGTTGGTATGTTAAGTTTCTTGCTTGTATATTTATTGACTCGAAATATCAGCAAACGCTTAAAGCAGTTGGTTGATATCAATAACGAGATTAACAAGAAGAATTTAAAAGTGAATAAAGTACGGGAAGACTATAAAGATGAAATAGGACTCTTAGCGATCTCCTCAAATGCCATGGTAGATACATTAAATGATATTATTCGTGAGATGCGAAGTGTAGCCGTCGATCTTGAAGAGCAAGGAGAAAATGTTAAAGCATCTGCAAATGAGGCAAAACATGAAAGTGGTTATATTCATAGCACGATGGATGAACTCTCCTTAGCAATGAATAACCAAGCCGACGTATTAAACCAAATTGTCGAAAATATCAATACATTAAAGGATGAGATTGTTAATACAAATAATGAGAGTCGAAAACTTTCAAAGGCATCAGAGTCTCTCAGCGACTTATCGACCACGGGCAATGAACTCATGGAAGATTCAATTATCAGTATGAAAAAAATCGACAGTGTTGTGAATAATGCGGTTAACATGATGAAACAGTTAGAAGTACATGCTAATGGGATTACGTCCTTAACAGATGTAATTAATAATATTTCCGCACAAACAAACCTGCTTTCCTTAAATGCTTCAATTGAAGCAGCAAGAGCCGGAGAAGCCGGCAAAGGGTTTGGTGTTGTTGCCGGAGAAATCGGAACGCTTGCAACCCAAGTGAATAAATCCGCACTTGATATTGATGATATTATTAAAAAAGTGCAATCAGAAACAAAAAAAGTTACAGCGGCATTATCCGATGGATACAAAGAAGTAGAAAATGGTATGGTACAAATCAATCAATCGGCTGATACATTTGTTCGCATTCATGAAGAAGCGGTACGCGTTGAAAAACGTGCAGTGGCTATTGATAATAACTTAGATGAGATTGAGACGAACTCCACAAGAGTTGCTGAAGCCATTGATCAGATTTCAGCCATTGCTGAAGAAACATCTGCAAGCATTGAACAAACCCTAAGTGGTGTTAAAGGCCAAGATGAACTGTTAGGCAAAATTCTTGATGAATCTCAAAAAATGCATCAAATTTCAGGAAAATTAAATGCCAATATTCATAATTTCCAAGTGTGAAAAAAAGTTGAAAATAATACTTGCATTGTAATAGAAAATGGTGTATAATTGCAAATGCTGTGACATGAGAGCGTTGAAGTAAGAGGTTGC
>CAZLXW010000152.1:0-2814 GCA_964563505.1 uncultured Eubacteriales bacterium | reverse complement strand
ACGGTAGGTATATTAACCGTGGTTAGTGAAGTGTTTCCGATAAGTGAGCAAATGGAGTACTATTCAGAACTTATGGAACCCCTGATGATGGGAAATCCAATTTTGATTTTTATTGCGATCGTAATAAGTGCGCCACTATTTGAAGAAATTGCTCTACGGGGTGTTATCTTTAATGATTTTAAAAAAGCGGTACCGGTTTGGGTGGCCTTAATTATACAGGCAGCCTTATTTGGTCTCATGCATTTAAATATTATTCAAGGAAGCTATGCATTTATTTTGGGTCTTATCTTAGGCCTTATCTACCACTACTATCAATCGATATGGATGCCAATCCTAGTACATTTATCGTTTAATCTGACATCAACATTAATGAATTATGTCGTAAGTGAAGATGCAAATGTAACGTTAATGTTTATACTTTTTGGTGGCATAGGAAGCATAATAACGGCTTTTATTGCAAAACAACTTTATCGATCACCCCTTGACAATTTATAAAAAAACACATATACTTTGATTATCAAAGCATTTAGTTTGATAATCAAAGTATATCAGGAGGCACCTATGTATCATGGAAAAATAGTTGGAACAGGAAGTTTTTTGCCTGATTTTATTGTGACCAATGATGATTTAGCCAAGGTGGTTGAAACTTCAGATGATTGGATTTATACGCGAACCGGCATAAAAGAACGTCGAATTGCTAAAGACTATGGTATAAGTGATATGGCAGCACTGGCAGCAAAAAATGCCTTAGGTCAAAGCGGCGTTAAACCGGAAGAGATTGATCTTATTATCACAGCAACGGTGAGTTCAGAATATTCGATGCCGTCAGTAGCATGTATGGTTCAAGGTGAAATCGGAGCCAAGAATGCGTTTGCTTTCGATTTGCAAGCAGCATGTTCAGGATTTGTCTATGGACTAGATGTTATCGAACAATTCATTAAAACTGGAAAAGTAAAAAAAGCAATACTCATCGGTGTTGAAAAGTTAAGCCAAGTGCTTAATTGGGAAGACCGTTCAACATGTGTGCTCTTCGGAGACGGAGCAGGCGCTGTTGTTATTGAAGCAACAAAAGAGGTATATGGAGTCATTGATGTATTGAATAAGTCAATCGGAACCGATTGGGATGTTTTAACATCAAAGATTAAACATAATGACACACCATATTATAAGCAAGGCGAAGACAACTATTTGAAAATGGATGGACAGCAGGTGTTTCAATTTGCTTGTAAAAAAGTGCCTGAAATTTTCGAAGAATTACTTACCAATAACGGATTAGAGACAATTGATGTTGACCTTTTTGTACTTCATCAAGCTAATAGTCGAATTATTGAACGCGTAGCAAAAAAAATGGGGCAACCCATAGATAAATTTTACATGAATATTGAAAAATGCGGCAACACATCAGCGGCAACTATTCCAATTGCATTAGATGAACTAAATGCAAAGGGAGAACTAACCGGAAAAACCGTTGGCATCTCAGGATTTGGTGCAGGACTGACTTATGGAGCAGCTTTCATTCAATTTCAATAAAAAAAATTTTTAGGAGGAAAAAATTATGGAATTTTCAAAATTACAAGAAATTATCGTCGAAGAACTAGGTGTAGAGACAGAGGAAGTAACATTAGAGGCAACATTTGCAGATGACTTAGGTGCAGACTCATTGGACTTATTCGAACTCGTTATGTCAATTGAAGATACATTTGGTGTATCTATTCCAAACGAAGAATTAGCCAACATTAAAACCGTTAAAGATGCTGTTGATTACATTGAAGCAAACGACAAATAATTACCAAACCGTTTAAGTAACTAATTATTAGGAGGAATCATGAAAAAGATTGCATTTATTTTTCCCGGACAAGGGGCCCAGCATACAGGAATGGGAATGGATCTATTTGATCAATCACAAGAAGCAAAAAAATGTTTTGAAGTCGCAAATAGTTTATTGGATTTTGATCTACACGATTTATGCTCAAATGAAAATGCACCAATCGATCAAACGGCATATACGCAACCGGCCTTAGTCGCTGTATCTATTTGCCTTCTCAATGAATTAAAACGCTTAGTGGACATTGTACCTGACTATGTAGCTGGCTTAAGCCTTGGTGAATACAGTGCTCTTGTTGCAGCAGACATACTATCCTATGAAGATGCGATTCAGTTGGTTCGTAAGCGCGGCTTATATATGGAAGAAGTCGGTCGTATGACTCAAGGTGGAATGGCAGCTGTTATGAAAGGTGATCAAAAACTTATCGAACAAGAGTGTGCGAATGATCCCGGCGTCGTTGGTATCGCCAACTACAATAGCCCGGTTCAAGTGGTTATATCCGGAGACAAAGATGCAGTAGAGCGCGTTTCATCGCAATTAGCAAAGAAAAAAATGCGTGTGATTCCTCTAAAAGTTAGTGGCGCCTTCCATTCACCGCTTATGGAGCCGGCGGCTCAAAAGTTTGAAAAAGAACTTGTACATGTTAACTTAAAATCCGGAAAAATACCCTACATAACAAATGTAACAGGAGAGGTCATTACAGATATTAGTGAGACAAAAACCTTATTGGTTGAACAATTAAAGGGTGCGGTACTTTGGGAAAAATCCGTTCGCACAATGATTGATCAGGGTGTAGATACCTTTGTTGAAATCGGACCGGGCAATACATTAGCCGGCCTTGTAAAGAAAATCGATCGAAGTGTTAAGGTATTAAATCTGAATTCATATGAAGCGTTAAAAACGATTGTAGATGAATTAGAGGGAGCGTAAAAAATGGATAAGAAAGTAGCACTTATAACAGGTGGTAGCCGAGGCATCGGAAAAGCAAT
>CAZLXW010000151.1:0-2849 GCA_964563505.1 uncultured Eubacteriales bacterium | reverse complement strand
TTGAAGATAATAATGTTATTATACCTATTTTGGCTATTGAGGAATTAGATAATCTGAAAACACGGGAAGGGGTTGTTGGTTTTTCAGCAAGAAAAGTCGCTAAAGAATTACAGGTTTTAATGAAACAAGGAGATATTCAAAAAGGCATTCCCTTAGATACCGGTGGTACATTACGCGTGGAGCTTAACCATTTAGACACCTCGGTTTTTCCCAATGGAATCGATATTCAAAAAAATGATACAAAAATCATTGCAGTTACAATCAATCTGCAACGGGCAGAAAGTATACCCACAATATTAGTCACAAAAGACCTCTACATGAGTATCAAAGCCAAGAGCTTAGGGGTTGAGGTTCAAGATTATCAGAATGATAAAATTATGACTGAGGATATTTATAAAGGATATCGCGACTATGAGATGATCTCTGAAAAGATTGATCAAATCTATTCGGAAGGATTAGAATTACCTGAAGAATTAGAAGGTCACGTTTATCCGAATGAATTTTTACATATAAAAAGTACCAATAAAACGGGACATGAAGTGCTTGCTCGATATAATGGACATAAACTTGTGCCCCTCAAATACAGCAATGAAAAAGCGTGGGGGCTTACCCCTCTAAATCGCGAACAAAAAATGGCCTTTGAGTTGTTAATGGATCCCGATATACATTTCTTAAGTTTGACAGGAGGGGCCGGATCAGGTAAGACCATTTTAGCCACAGCCACAGCGCTTCAAAATGTCATCGAAAACAACAAATACCGTAAAATTGTTTTTGTACGACCGGTAGTAGCTGCAGGTAATGATATCGGATATCTCCCAGGAGATGAACGAGAAAAATTACGTCCTTGGATGGGAAGTTTTTATGATGCCATAGAAAACTTGACAGATATCAAAGAAACTTCAAAAGATGGCATATCCATGGAACGAAGTTTTGCGGTGGAGTCATTTATAGAACAGTATCGTCAACGAGGTGTTATAGAGACCAAGACATTTACCTATATGCGTGGTCGAACGTTTACAAATGCATTAGTCATCGTGGATGAAGCGCAAGAGATTACTCCTCATGTAGCTAAACTCATGTTAACGCGTGCAGGCAAAGAATCCAAGTTTGTGTTTCTAGGGGACCCATCCGATAACCAGATTGATAACCACTATGTCGACTCCAAGTCGAATGGTTTGATTTATACGGTGGAAAAGATGAAACCTTATGATATAACCGGACACGTAACACTTAAGCGTGTTGAGCGTAGTCCGTTAGCAAAAATTGCAGAACAAGGCATGTAATAGGTATTGAAAGGAATGAGGGAGAAAAATGGATGAAAGGTATATTCGAGACAAATTTATTCGTATTAATGACGGTCGGCATCAACGACAAAGCTTGATAGAGAAGAAGCAACTGCTTGAAAAACAGCAGATGATTTTGGATGCAAAAGAAGAACTTATCTATACAAACCTTCTCGAAGAACAGAAGGATGTTGAAGAACTTGAAAAAATGACCTTTTCTTCTATTGTAAATGATTTACTTGAATCAAAAGTTGAGAAGCTGGCAAAAGAACAAGAAGATCTTTATGTTGCACGTTTACAGTATGAAAAATTGAAAAGTGAAAAAAAACGTATCGCAAATGCGATTTTCGACATTGATGACCGACTTCAAGAATATGTTTCTGTTGAAGCGGAATATGAAGAGCTTCTAAAAGAAATAGTGTCCATCACAGAAGAACCGACGTCAGAAAAAATACAAGAGCTTCATCAGATGTTTACGCAAGCCTATAACTATGAAAAAGAAAAAATGGCTATGCGGGAAGTTGTCAGTGAAGGTGAATGGTTAATTACAGAAGTTAATGTTGCCAGGGAAAACTTAGAAAAAGCAAAATCTTTTTGGGAAAAAACATCAGAAGGTAATGTCTTAAGTGCAATCAAAGAATATAAGTACATTGATGAGGCACAAATCACAATTAATAAAATTCAATGGGGACTTCGAAAATTCCATAATGCATTGAATCGAATTAAGCTTTACAATGATGAAGAAGTCAAACACTTTTTATCTATGCCGGATGAGTGGATTCGAAAAGCCTTTCAAGAGAATTCGTTTGACCAAGTCATTGAAAGTTTTACTTCATCCCTAAATCTTCTTGTGGTTGAAATCCTTGATATCAATAAGGTGTTACGACAAGAAATTAGTCAAGAAGATGAAAAAATCGAAGGAATTCAACGACGCATTGAAATAATTTTACGTGAGAGTTAAACGGTTGTTGAAATATTAACGATTTTCATGTATAATTCTTTTCAGATATGGTAACTATGTAGTTCTTAAATAAATGAATAAGTTCATAAAACGGAGGTAGTCAATGTTAGTATCAGCAGCAGAAATGTTAAAAAAAGCAAAAGAAGGTAAGTATGCAGTAGGACAATTCAATATTAACAACTTAGAGTGGACAAAAGCAGTCTTAGAAACTGCACAAGAAAACAATTCCCCAGTCATTCTTGGTGTGTCTGAAGGCGCAGGTAAATACATGGGCGGTTATGCAACAGTGGTTGGAATGGTTAACGGAATGATCAAAGAGTTAAACATTACAGTTCCTGTAGCACTTCATTTAGATCATGGTAGTTATGAGCATGCATTTAAAGTTATTGAAGCTGGTTTCTCTTCAGTAATGTTTGATGGTTCACACTACGGTATCGAAGAGAACATTGAAAAAACAAAAGAAATCGTTAAAATCGCACATGAAAAAGGTCTTTCTGTTGAAGCAGAAGTTGGATCAATCGGCGGAGAAGAAGACGGTGTTATTGGTTCAGGTGAGATTGCAGATCCTGATGAATGTAAGCGTATTGCAGATTTAGGAATTGATT
>CAZLXW010000150.1:0-2907 GCA_964563505.1 uncultured Eubacteriales bacterium | reverse complement strand
GGACTATCACGCATTAACAAAAGAGCAGAGAAAATGCCTATTGTCAAATATCAAAGGGTATTTAAAAAGCAATGGCTTATTTTTATTTGACATTCCAACAATCCATAATTTTAATAAGATTGAAGAAATGACGAATTGTATATTTCATGATATAGGTGGATTTTTAAGTCCAAATCCCTATTTTGAATTTGAACTTTTGTACAAGTATGAAGAAGAGGGATTAACATTTAAAAGGCATATAATCATTGAAGAAAAACATGAAAAAATAATTGAAATGTGGCATAAATATTTTACATATAAAGAAATCGAGGATGAATTAAGAAATGCAGGATTTGCAATAGTAGAAAAATATTCTACTGTCAAAGGAGATGTTTTTGGTGAAAATACAGATGAAATAACACTTGAGGTTCAGAATCAGCCAGGAGGAGGGAATTTATGAAGAAAATATATTTGAGCATATTTATTGTGGTATTACTAATAAGTTCATGTAGTAATAAAGAAGTAATGGATGAAAATACAGATGAAGAACTTTCTGAGGTGCTTATTGTGAATTTTTTGAATAAAATATACACAATAGATAATCCACTAGATTATGAAAATGAAATGGAAACGATGTTTAAGAATCTTTCAGAAGGTAAAGAAGATTTTCTTGGATATGATGAATTTTGCTCAGAAAATGGTTTGGCTTCAGTATTAGGAAACAGAATGCATGGCATGTATAGAGAGGTAGCTTTGGCAAAGAATTTTACAATGAGTCTACATGATTTAGAATATAATGTTACCTATAGAAAAGACGCTGACGGAAGTTTATTAAATCAATATAAGACGATAGTATATGATTATACAGCAACGTTATTATTGGAATACGAAGATGGAAAAACAGAATTAATTGAAGAAGAGGGTGGTATAAATGTAAAGTTTATAGATGGTGAGTGGAAAGTGGATGTGTTTAAGTTAAAAGTATTTAATGATATTTGGACACAACATATCAATAATGAAGGATAAGAAATAATTGGGCGACACTTTTGGAGGGGTTTATGAGATATAAAAGGATTTTCTTACTTTTTGGGATTTTTGCACTATTGTTGACAGCTTGTAATCAAGAGGACAATTCAGATGATGAAAAATATGAATTATTACAAGAAGATTATGAGGCTCTAGAATATGAAGTAACAATCCTTGAAGAGAATTTGAATGAACTAATCAAACGTGAAGATGAGAATAAGCGATTAATATCAAAATATGAGAAAAAAATTGAAAGATTGAATGAGAAACACAAGAAAGAAATATGGGAATTAGAAAATGAAACTTTTCGATATAAACAAGAAGCGACCTTTTGGGAAGAAGGCATAAATGCAGATTTTGAAGGTGAACCATATCTCGTATTTAAAGGAGAGTCAATCGCAGGTTTACATATAGGGGACACATTTAACGCAGTAATGAAAAAATTCGGAAATGAATTTGAAGTTGTATTTTCAGATGATGGTTTCGAACCGGTTGTAAAATTTGATGATTTTTCTGTTAGTGTCAGCGAAGGGAATTATTGTATCACTGAATTATATGTTTCTAGTGAAAAATATCAAACATCACTTGGTGTTAGTGTCGGAAATAATGCAATGGAGGTTATTGAAAAATATAAGAAATCATATAAATCAAATGAAGACGGATCCATCCATTCTGATTATCCTAAATGGATATTTGATTTAGGAGAAGATTATATTATTGAATTTTGGATTGATACAGATACGCTTACCAAAGACTCTGTCATAACAAGTATAAATTTAAGGAATTTATATCATGGAGAAGTATGATGAATATTATATGGGTAAGATTCTATAGGACATATGAATTATTGAAAACGAATGTTTGTTCTGGTATGCTAATTGCATTGCTTATACTAGGCAGTTTAGTTATTTATATAATGGTTAGAGATAATCACTATACATATTATTCGGAAGAAAAAATGCAGAATTCAAATCTGATTGTAACTGTGACAAATCAAAGTTTTGAAAAATCTAAAATCAAAGCTATAGGTTATGTTGATGACGAAAAATTCTTTTCAGATACATTTATAGTTGCTAATCAACATCGGGTGACTTATTTTTATAAAAGCCTAATTAACGGGCAATATAGTTTTAAAGTGGTCACAACTGATAATATCGTAAATTCTATTGATATAGACATAGATAACGATAAGAAATATGTGTATGTCTCTCTTTATGAAGATAATATTGATCTTAGAGTAACGGACACGTTGATGCTAATAGATTGATAGAAATAAATAAAAAGGCGGTATTTTGATAATATAGAAAGGAAGGTTTTATGAATAAGAAAATAATTGAGTTTCTAATCAAAGCCAAGAAAGCAACATATGCAGGAAAAGGTAATGAAAGTGATGCTTCAAGACCAAATTCTCATGATTTATTATATTGTGAGGGCGACATGAAGTATATAGATACCTATTTAGGAAGTCGTAGCTTTGTCGGTGAAGAGGCATTATGGCTAAATGATACACCTTTTTGGTCAATGAATTATATGGGAAGAATACTAGGTGAAGGTTTTGAAGGAGATTTTCTCAAGGAAGCTTTGCTACAAGTGCCAGAAGATATGCCATATAGGGGACCACTAGAGTATAGCAAGGATCGTTTTATATATAGATGTAAAGCAGATGGTGATTTTACTTGGTTTACAGGGCATGAAGAGATTCTAAAAGACGGAGTAAAGATATATGAATGTGTATTTCATGGCGGTGAAGTAATACAATAAGTTGGAGCAAAATAAATAGTGATTCATGTAAATAGGGTGAAATGGAGAAGGTGCATATGGATGAAAGAGCGTATCAATTAAAAGATAAGTGGTCTTATGTCAAGATTTCGGACACATTAAATAGAAAATATTCTGATTTAG
>CAZLXW010000149.1:0-2926 GCA_964563505.1 uncultured Eubacteriales bacterium | reverse complement strand
TAGATGGTATAACAAACTATATGAAATCCTATAATTTACTAGACATTAATGAAATTGTTGGTATAATAGAGTAAGACTTAAACGAAGGGAAAGATTTTAATGGACGCATATAAACTAGATTTTATAGAATTTATGGTCGAATCAGGCGTATTAACGTTTGGGGACTTTACAACAAAAAGCGGTCGTAAAACTCCGTTCTTTATTAACACAGGGAATTATAGAACAGGACGACAACTTAATCGATTAGGTGATTACTATGCGAAAGCGATTAAAGATAATTTCGGTTTAGAATTTGATGTTTTATTCGGGCCGGCATATAAAGGTATTCCCTTAAGTGTTGCTACAGCAATCTCATTAAGTAGTTCATATGGATCTAACGTACAGTACTGTTCAAGCCGTAAAGAAGTCAAAGATCATGGAGATGCAGGTGTTCTTCTAGGCGGTCCGCTCAAAGACGGCCAAAAGGTATTGCTGATTGAAGATGTCACAACAGCCGGAACATCGATTCGTGAGACTATGCCTTTGTTAAAAGCACAAGCCGATGTGGATGTTATCGGTCTAATTATTTCTGTGGACCGCATGGAAAAAGGACAAAATGAAATAAGTGCTTTGACAGAAATCGAACAAGAATTCGGCATCAAAACACAAGCTATTGTAACAATGGAAGAGATCATTGAATATTTATATAACCGACCGATTGATGGTGTGGTATATATTGATGATGAAATTAAAGGGCGTATCGATGACTATTATGCCATATATGGAATAAAGTAAAGACTAATTATACCGGAAAATCAAAGACATCTGCCAAGTTTGCAGATGTCTTATTTTTTTCTTCATTAATTATTTTATATGTGGTAGAATAGAATCAAATGGTATAGGAGGTCGGCTGTTCTTTAGCGAAGAGATATGAGCTTATTATTTGATTTTTTTAATCATCGACATGAAAAATTAATAGAATGTTTGCTGAAAGAATTAAAATATGCAGTAGACCAAAATCAACTTGCTGCCAATAACACCTTGTTAAAGCAAAAAGTGATTGATTTATCTGAAACATTAGCTAAGAATAATGTAAAACAGGATGATGATGGAAACATTATATATCAGTTAATGATTGATGAATTAAATCAACTCATTAAACGTGTTAAGGACATTGAAGCAACAGAAGATATTGAAGAGATTGTTAAGCGTATGCATCATACGAAAGAGCTTTTTCAACGAAGTCAGTAGATTGAGTAAAGAAGGTATAGGATGGATTATATAACATTATCACAACAATATAAGCGATTTACATATAAAGCATATGACTATAAAATAAAAGACGATGAGATTGAATTAATTTTTTCATATCAGTTAGAATCGGATACAGAACAGATACCCTTTATTCATAGGGTATCTTATTACGTAGAAACAAGTGATATTCATTTACGCAAGAATCAAATTCAAAACTATGTGAATTTTATTTTTCATATCGGTTTAATAGAAACAATCAATTATTACAAGTTAGCATGTCCCCAAGAAGTATATATAGCCTGTGGACGACTCACTAAAGAACAAGAAAAATGGTGGGAAAAATTATTTTATCACGGTTTAGGTGAGTTCATTTATTTAAATAAAATGGTGGAAGAGGTGAATGAAAATAATTTTGTTCGCTTTGTAAGCCGTATGGACCAGCCATTGATGAATGTGACAGTAGATATTCAGACGAAAGGGCACCTTATTCCAATTGGTGGAGGGAAGGATTCGGTCGTCACCTTAGAAATTCTGAAAGAGGAACATGATATTAGTCTTCCTTTTGTTATGAGTGCACCAAAAGCAGCATATGATTGTATTGAGGTTGCCCATTACCATGACTATTTAGAAGCACAGCGATATTTCGATCAGCGCTTAATTGATATGAATGAAATGGGATATTTAAACGGGCATATTCCTTTTTCGGCAATTTTGGCATTTATTGCAGCATTCGGAGCTGTTTTAGCCGGGAAAAAATATATTCCCTTATCGAATGAGCGTAGTGCCAATGAACCTAGCGTTATAGGGACCACGTTTAATCATCAGTATTCGAAAAGTTATGAATTTGAAGAAGATTTTGCCAATTATTTACAAGACTATTTAACAAAGGATATAGAGTATTTTAGTCTATTGCGTCCATTATATGAAATCGAAATCGGTCACCTATTCTCAAAATATACAAGCTATCATCAGGTATATCGAAGTTGTAATCAAGGAAAAAAAGAAAATAAATGGTGTGGAAAGTGTGCCAAGTGTTTATTTGTATATATTATTCTTAGCCCATTTATTGATTTAGAACAACTAGAACATGATTTTGGTAAGGAACTATATTCAGACATGGACTTGAAATACATTTTTGATGAGCTTATCGGTATCAAAGAAACCAAGCCATTTGAATGTGTCGGAACCATATGGGAAGTTCGCCACGCACTAAACCTATTTATAAAAAAGACGCACCATCCACATCAGGCCTATCCGCCATTAGTTCAGTATTATATTGAAATGGGTGGACCTAAGTTGGCGGATGAACCAACGGATTATGAAGAAGGGCATCGGGTTCCATTGCACTACCTAAATCGCCTAAGAAAGGAACTAGATGACATTGGCGAATAATACATGTTGGAAAACAATTAAAAAAGACTTAGAAGAGCGTTTTAAAAATAAAAAAGTAGTTTTAATCGGATTTGGAAGAGAAGGAATAAGCACATACACATTATTAAAGAAGTTGTCGATAAGCTATGAATTGTATATTATGGACCAAAACAATGCAATCGTAGAAGAATATTTAGGGAAGGCAAAGGATCAAACAACACATGTACTTTCAACAGATGCATATTTAAACAATTTAGACAGCTATGATGTTATTTTTAAAACCCCCGGGTTACCCGGATTTTTGCTCAAACATTTAGATTCG
>CAZLXW010000148.1:0-2960 GCA_964563505.1 uncultured Eubacteriales bacterium | reverse complement strand
TATTTATTTCTTGACGTATGCGAAAGTTTTTATTATAATTGGAATAGTGCTTTTTGAAGCTATATTTGTGAACTTCAAAATTTTATGTACAAAATAAGATAAGTGAATGTTGGATTCGATGAATTCGTATAGATCTGTTAAGGAGGTGCCAAAATGAAAAGAACATTTCAACCAAAAAAGCGTCAACGAAGTAAAGAGCATGGTTTTAGAAAAAGAATGAATTCAGTTGGTGGTAGAAAAGTTTTAGCAAGAAGAAGAGCTAAAGGTAGAAAAGTATTATCAGCATAATGAAAAAAGTCTTTAAAAACCAAGAATAAATGGGAAAGTTATCTATCGTTTGTTTAGATTAACTTTCCCTTTCTACAATCAAGGAAAAGAAGTGTTTATATGAAATTTGTTGTTTCACTCAAAAAAACGAATGAGTTTAAAAAAGTCTATAATCATCATCATTCAAAAGCGAATCGAATATTTATAATGTATAGTATGAAAAATGATTCAGAAGATATTCGACTAGGTATATCGGTGAGTAAAAAAGTTGGGAATAGTGTTGTTAGACATCGAATGACGCGTTTAGTTCGCGAAGTACTCCGTTTGAATCAACAAAACGTAGTTAAAGGTTATGATATTATTATCGTCGTAAGGCCATCTGCAAAAGAATATGGATATAAGGAATTCGAAAGTGGTATTATTCATCTGTTAAAACTCCATAAATTATGGTTGGAGAATTAAACCAAATATTAAAATAGTATGAAAGCGACATCAATCGATTGTTAAAGTACGTGTTTTCAGTTATAATAATATCAGTGTGTTAATAATGTTAGAATAGATTGAATAGGAAGATGATAGTGATGGTGAATTTCTTTAATAAGATACTAAAAAACGGATTAAAATCGTTGGCGATTCTTTTTGTGAAATTTTATAGAAGGTATATTTCACCCATGAAACAGCCATCATGTATATATATACCATCTTGTTCCAGTTATTCTCTAGAAGCATTAGAAAGATATGGATTTATTAAAGGCAGTTATCTGTCTATTCGAAGGATCATACGGTGTAATCCCTTATCAAAAGGTGGATATGATCCGGTACCTTACAAGGAGGAAAAAGGATAATGGTTTCATCAATACAGTTTTTTTTGACACAATCATCAACCCCAATTATTGGAGATATAGCTAGATTTTTTGGGTTTTTAATGGATGGGATTTACAATTTTTTCGGAAGTAATTTTGGTATTTATTCATTAGGATTAAGTATTATCGTATTTACCATTATTACACGATTATTAATGTTACCTCTTGCATTTAAGCAACAAAAATCAATGAAAGAAATGCAGGTTATTCAACCTGAGATTAAACGAATTCAGGACAAGTATAAAAATAAGAAGGATCAAGAATCGCAACAAAAAATGCAGGCTGAACTATCCGCATTATATCAGCAACATGGCGTTAATCCATTTGGTGGATGCTTACCATTGTTAATTCAAATGCCAATTATTTTCTCTTTATTTAGTGTATTGAGAAATATTCCTGCTTATATCGATAATATAAAAGTATATTATATAAATATAGCAAATTATATCTTTGAAGTGCCAAATTATGGTGAAAAAATGACGTCCATTATGGAAGATTCTTCAATTATTGTTAAGGATTTTGATCCAACAGTTTTAGATAAAGTTATTGATTTTTTATATCAATTTCAAACCGTAACTTGGCAAAAGTTTTATGAAGTTTTTCCTACAATTCAAGATCAAGTAGCTGCTCAAGTGGTAGAGTTAACAAATATATACTCCATGTTCGGTATTAATCTTGCTGATAAACCGGATATGATGTCGGTTGGTGTATTAATTCCTGTACTAAACGTTGTTGTTCAATTCTTTGTAACACAAACTTCTATGGCTCAAAATGCCAAGAAAAATGATGGTCCAAGCACACAGGCAGAACAAACGAATAAAACAATGATGTATACAATGCCTTTAGTTTCAGGTTTCTTTGCAATGACATTACCTGCAGGACTTGGTTTATATTGGCTAATCGGTAGTTTATTCCAATTTGTACAGCAATTAATTATTAATAAGCATGTTCACAATGATGCACCAGATAAGAAGTAAATATATGGAGGGAAAATAGTATGAATGTCGTAGAAAAGTCGGGCAGAACAGTTGATGATGCGATAACGGAAGCATTAATTGAATTAGGAGCGACAAGTGATGAAGTCGAAATCGAAATTCTTGAAAAAGCGCCTAGTGGACTATTTGGATTATTTAGTAATAAGCAAGCAAGAGTTAAGGTAACAAAGAAATCGAATCTTGCAGATGTTGCTGCTGAATTTCTTAAAAATGTATTTCATGAAATGGAATTGGACGTACAAATTAAAATTGAAGTTGATGAAAAAAATAATATGGATATTGAACTTAGTGGAGATAACATGGGCGTTCTCATAGGAAAAAGAGGACAAACATTAGATTCCTTACAATATTTAATTAGTTTAGTAGTGAATAAAGAATCTGATCATTATGTTCGTATTAAATTAGACACAGAAAATTATCGTGAACGCCGTAAAGAAACACTCGAATCATTAGCAAATAACTTAGCAAATAAAGTTAAAAAGACGGGGCGTAAATTTACTCTAGAGCCTATGAACCCTTATGAACGAAGAATTATTCATTCAACACTGCAAAACAACAAATTTGTAGAGACACATAGTGAAGGTGAAGAACCGCATCGTAAGGTTGTTATTATTCCTTCAAAGAAGAAATAACATAAGTCAAAAGCCCAAGCTTGTCTGTTTGGGCTTTTATGCTTTTTAGCTTTTCTGGTCGAATAAGGAGTGACAGTATGTTAAATGATACAATTGCAGCAATTTCAACGCCATTATCTTCTGCAGGTATAGGTATTATAAGAATATCAGGTGATGATGCCCTTGAAATTATTCAATCTATTTTTAAACCGAAAAAAAAATTA
>CAZLXW010000147.1:0-2975 GCA_964563505.1 uncultured Eubacteriales bacterium | reverse complement strand
TACGATGACGTAAAAAAATTACAGAAATCTCTTCAAATTTTAAAATCCCTCTCGGAAACAGGCCAGCATATTACGTCTTGTATAAGTGTGGAAGATTTGGTTGAAACATTTTACCAGCAAATGGGACAAATATTTACATTTGAAGGCTTCGGAATCGGCCTTAAAAATAGTCAAAACGCCTTAATTGATTACTATTATTATGAGTCGGATGAAGGAGAAATGCACAGAACGACGATTCCTTTGGACAGTCAACATTTTCTCATGTCTCTATGTGTTCAAAACAGTAAAGAAATCATTATCTATGATGCAGATAACATACAAGAAGAAATGGACAATAACAAGGTGCTTTCGCCGAGTATTTACAAGCTCATTAGTCGGTCTCAGAATAAATCGATATTATTTAGCCCAATTGTTTTCGAAAATAAAACAATTGGAGGCATTACGGTACAATCCGAAGAAAAGAATATCTTTTCTTACGTAGATTTGGAAAGTCTCCGAATTATTGCGTCTTATGTCGCAATTGCAGTGACCAATATAATAAGAGCTTATGACCTTACCATTGCCAATAAAAAGTTACGAGATGCTTCCATGAAAGATGCCTTAACGAATGTGTTTAACCGACGAGCACTAGGGCAATATATGGACAATGAGTTGACGAATGGAAAATCAGACAAGTTGCCGGTGTGTGCCATTATGCTGGATGTGGACTTTTTTAAGCAGTACAATGATAACTATGGTCATGTCAGTGGAGATCAATGTTTAATAGAAATTACAGGCGCGTTGCGTCGTGTTTTTCGCCGACATCGTTATCAGATCTTTCGTTATGGAGGCGATGAATTTTTTGTTGTTGTTGAAAAATGCTCAAAAGAACAGGCAATCCAATTACTGGAAAAGATGGTTCGTTCTATAAAAATCTTAAATCTACGCCATGAGTATTCAGGAGTGGCTGATTACGTTACGGTATCAGTAGGTGCCAAAGTAATCCATCAAGTGAGTGATAATTATGCAAAAGTATTTAATGAAGCCGACCAAGCATTATATAAGGTGAAGGAAAACGGCCGTAACGGTTATCACCTCGTCTAAAGATGTACTTGACAAATCTAATGGGTTAAAGTAATATAGTAATACATACTACGAATAAAAATATTTAAATGCTATGACAAGGAAGAGTAAATTTAGGGACTCTATAGAGAGAAGATGTTGGTGGAAATTCTTCGAGCGAACTTTATTGAAGGTAGCCTTCGAGCAGCGAATTGAAAGGGACAAGCCCAAGTAGAGGAAGCCGGTTGTTTACCGTTAATAGACACCATATCGGTTAACCCTGTATGGATAAGCGCACGCAAGTGAACTTAGGTGGTACCGCGAAGAATACCCTTCGTCCTATATTGGATGGAGGGTTTTGTTTTATAACAAAAGAGGTTGAAACATATTAAGCTTAGGTTTTTCCGAAAGGAGTATTATATGAAAAAGAATGGTGCAGAGATCGTTGTTGAATGTTTAAAGGAACAAAATGTAAAGTATTTGTTTGGATATCCGGGGGCAGCTACAATCAACATATATGATGAACTATATAAAAACAGTCAGCATATTACACATATTCTGACATCCCATGAACAAGGTGCTGCTCATGCAGCTGATGGTTATGCCAGATCTTCCGGTGAAGTTGGCGTGTGTATTGCTACATCCGGTCCTGGAGCAACCAACTTAGTTACAGGAATTGCAACCGCTTATATGGATTCAGTACCTATGGTAGCAATCACAGGAAATGTTGAAGTAGATAAACTCGGAAAAGACAGTTTTCAAGAAGTCGATATTCAAGGCATAACCATGCCGGTAACCAAACATAATTATATGGTTAAAGATATCAATGAGTTGGCTAAGACAATACGTCAAGCATTTTATATTGCAAAGTCGGGACGACCGGGACCGGTCCTTATCGATATTCCTAAAAACCTCACATGGGAAACAACGGACTATGAATACCAGAAGCCAATTGAATACAAACATCCGACGTTGACAGAACCGATTTCAGAAGAGATTATTGCCATGATTAATGAGGCAGAGCGTCCCATGATTCTAGCTGGAGGTGGTGTTATTCGATCCAAAGCGAGTCAAGACTTAATCAAGTTTGCTGAAAAAATTGATGCACAAGTGGCGTGTACCTTAATGGGTATCGGCGGTATGCCTTATTCCCATCCAAAATATACCGGCAACATTGGAATGCATGGTTCATTAGTTTCAAATCGAGCGATCAATGAAACCGATCTGCTTATTGTTATTGGTGGACGTTTTAGTGACCGAGTTGTCGGTAAGGAAAGTGGATTTGCAGCAAAAGCAAAAGTACTTCAAATCGATATTGATCCTGCAGAGATTAACAAAAACTATATTATTGATGCGTCAATAACAGGTGATATCAAAACAACATTGGAGATTCTCGTTGAAGAGGTTAAGCAACAAGATCATACAGAGTGGAGGGTTTATGTCGATGAGCTTCGCGCCACAGTGGGTCATAAAACCCATAGTGACACATTAAATGTACCCTATTTGTTGAAACGAATTGCTGAATATACCAATGAGAATACAGTTGTAGCAACGGATGTTGGTCAACATCAGATGTGGACAGCCCAACATTTTCCTTTTGAGAAGCCCAATCGTTTCTTAACCAGTGGCGGACTTGGAACCATGGGCTATGGACTTGGTGCAGCGATTGGAGCACAACTTGCCAATCCATATGATCAAGTGCTTATGATTACGGGAGATGGTTCATTCAAGATGAACTTTAATGAAGTTTTAACAGCAACCAAGAATAAGTTACCAATCAAGATTTTTGTTATGAATAACCGTGCATTAGGGATGGTTCGTCAGTGGCAAGATTTATTCTATGATCAACGCTTCTCAGCGACACATTTTGATGAAGAGATGGACTATATTGGCTTTGCAATGTCAATGGGTGCCGCAGGATTTACCATCGAATC
>CAZLXW010000146.1:0-3283 GCA_964563505.1 uncultured Eubacteriales bacterium | reverse complement strand
ACTCCTGTTGTTGCGACAGAGACAGGTTATGTTCGTCTATCTGAACACATTGCTATAACCGGGAATACAATCTTTATTGATCATGGTGTTGGGATTTTCAGTCAATATTATCATCTCAATTCAATGGATGTTGAGGTTGGCGACTTTGTTGAAAAAGGCGACATCATTGGAACTGTTGGTTCAACCGGCTTTTCAACCGGTCCGCATTTACATTTTTCCATGTACAATAATAATATTTATGTCAATCCCTGGAAATTTTTTGATGCTCCACCATTTTGATAAACTTTATTTGTCAGCAATTTGTTCAAGAAGACATACTGCATGACATGAAATTCCTTCAAGGCGTCCGGTAAACCCTAAGTTTTCTTCTGTGGTCGCTTTGACATTCACTTGCCTTATATCAATGTCAAGATATGAAGCAAGTGTTTTTTTTATCTGGGGAATATATGGTGCCATTTTGGGTTTTTGGGCAATAATGGTAATATCCACGTTGCCTATTTTATAATTTGCGTTTTTCATCATTTGAACAACTTTTTCCAATAGTATTTTACTGTCAATATCCTTAAATGCATGATTTTGATCCGAAAAATGTGTCCCTATATCACCGAGCGCTAATGCCCCTAATATTGCATCCATTAAGGCATGAAGGGCTACATCTGCATCTGAATGTCCTAAAAGTCCATACGCGTATTCTATTTTAATTCCTCCGATAAATAAGGGACGGTTTTCAACTAATTGATGTACATCATATCCATGTCCTATTCTCATTTTTTCTTATCTCCTCACATATTGATAAAATATATACAATGCAAGTTTTTCACATCGTTTCTGCCTATATTTTAGCATTGTTCCAAATGGAAAACAACAAATTTATATCGCCTAATCATTGACAATGGCCTATGAATACGATAAACTAAAGTGGGCTTGGAAATATTTAATTTCTGAGCAAAGGTAACAATTGACAGTTTTTTAACAAATCAAATATTTTATACGAGGTGACTTTATGGTTAAAGTAGGAATTAACGGATTCGGACGTATTGGACGTCTAGTATTCAGAGCAGCAATGAAAAATGACAACATCGAAGTAGTTGGTATCAATGACCCATTTATCGACCTTGAGTATATGGCTTACATGCTTAAGTACGACTCAACTCATGGTCGTTATGACGGCGAAGTAGCTATCGAAGATGGCAAATTAGTTGTTGACGGCTTAGCTGTTACAGCTTTTGCAGAAATGAACCCTGAAAACATTGATTGGGCAGCATGTGGTGCTGAATATATCGTTGAATCAACAGGTGTATTCACAACAACTGAAAAAGCTTCTGCTCACTTAAAAGGTGGCGCCAAAAAAGTTGTTATCTCAGCTCCATCAGCTGATGCTCCTATGTTTGTAATGGGCGTAAACAACGAAAAATACACAAAAGATATGGTTGTTGTATCTAATGCTTCATGTACAACAAACTGTTTATCACCAATCGCAAAAGTTCTTAATGACAAATTTGGCATCATTGAAGGACTAATGACAACAGTTCATGCAACAACTGCAACTCAAAAAACTGTTGACGGACCTTCAAACAAAGACTGGAGAGGTGGACGTACAGCTTCTTCTAACATCATCCCTTCATCAACTGGTGCTGCAAAAGCAGTTGGAAAAGTTATCCCTGAACTTAATGGTAAGTTAACTGGTATGGCTTTCCGTGTACCAACAACAAACGTTTCTGTTGTTGACTTAACTGTACGTCTTGATAAAGGCGCTTCATACGAAGAAATTTGTAAAGCAATGAAGGACGCTTCAGAAAATGAATTAGCTGGTGTTCTTGGATATACTGAAGATGCCGTTGTTTCTACAGACTTCATGACAGATCCTAGAACGTCAATCTTTGATGCAGGCGCAGGTATTGGCTTAAACGATAACTTCGTTAAAGTTGTTGCTTGGTATGATAATGAGTGGGGTTATTCAAATAAAGTTGTTGACCTTATCTCTTACATGGCTGATATTGACACTAAGTAATTTTAAGAATGCGTTAAAGAGAAGTTCATTTATGTGAACTTCTCTTTTTTGTGTGCTTTTCTGCGCTTCTTTATATTGGCCTTATAACCTCGGATAAAAACCGGAACAAAATTAGCACTCTCTTCTTTCCCCGTAAAGATTTCTTCTCCAGCTACTGTCCAAGCATGCGCAAGGATTTGATCGTTTACTTTTTGTACCCCAAAATATATGTTCATGTTGACGTTGAATACTTTAGCCATAATTAATGCAACAATCGCTTGCTCAAAGCAAAATACGCGCCACGGGACTTTTTCACGAACATGTTCTAATATTTCTTCTGCTCTATATAAGCGTTTTTGTTCATTACTTGTAAGACGTAATTCTTCAGTTGAAATCGCCTCACTATTTGTAATCCATCGAATGAGTGACTTAAATGGAATGAATTTAATAGTGATGTTCGCACACACGGACAAAACCAACACTCCGACATACCATATGAATAATTTTATTCTTGCCATAACTACCTCCTTAAGCTTAGATATTGACGACTGACAAAAGTTCACTTACAATAGGTTTATAGATATTAAACACGGATAAAAAGGAGAGCTCTATGCAAACGATAGAAAAACTAAAAAAGTTAATCGACATAAATATATATCGAACATTATACAAATATACCACTGGTTATCGTTCAAAGATTTTACTTATTACTACACTTAGCATCTTACAAGCCTTACTGAATGTCCTTGTTGCCTTTATTACAAAATTAATGATTGATTTCGCAATCGATGGTGATTATCGTTCCGCACTTCACTATGGTATTTTTTTCGCTCTACTCTTAATTATCGATCTTTCCCTTTACAGTTTTTTGTCACATAATAATGTAAAGTTAGAGAATACAATGGTTAATAACTTACAACTTCATTTACTTACGAAAATTTATCACAAAAAATGGGCCTCGATCAGTCAGCACAATACCGGAGATCTACTCACGCGATTATATGAAGATATTCATCATGTCGTTCAAACTTTGACGAATATCATTCCAACAATGATTGCCCTCTTTTTGCAATTCATTGCTGCTTTTGCAATGCTTGCATATTTTGATTGGATGTTAGCAATGCTTACTTTTTTAATTACACCCTTTACTGTACTTATCAGTATGATTATCGGGCGTACTCTAAGAGAAATCCAATATAAAATACAAAATGCTGATGGAATTCAACGCTCTAAAATAAATGAATCTCTACAGAATCTTATTTTACTAAAAACGTTTAATTATCTCAACGAAAA
>CAZLXW010000145.1:0-3406 GCA_964563505.1 uncultured Eubacteriales bacterium | reverse complement strand
TTTTGTGACAGCGAATCATCCCTAAAGCAGGTCAGATTAGGGGAGCATTAACAGTGATAACAATGAGAAATCGCTATTTCCATATGTTGAATGGGATTGAACGCACTAATATTACCTCTGAAAAAATACAAATGGATTTCTTCTTTAAGACTTTTAATGAGATAGCTGTAAATTGGTTGAGTTTTGTCTATTTTGAAATTACTAAATTTGGAATTGAACAAATTTAATGGGATAAAGCTATTGGTTTTGCAAGTGAGATTTTATATAAAATCTCACTAATTTTATGATTAGATGGGGCAATTCGAAATGTAAAAATAACGAATAGAGTTATTTAATGTTTGAATATTGATATTTCTTAATGAATGTGTTAAAATTTATGCGAACGTATGTTTTAGATGCTGGAATTATTAACGTAGATAGAAAGAGATTATTTATGATTAAAATAAAAATAGCAGAAATGCTTGGTAAGCACAAGATGACGCGAAAAAAATTAGCTGAATTAATTAAGGTTAGGCCAAATACAATTGGAGATCTCTATAATGAAAGTATTAGAAGATTAGACCTTCAAACCTTAGACAAGATATGTGAACTTTTTGATTGCAAAATTGAAGACATAATAGAATACGTTTCAGAAGAGGAGTAGGAATGAAAGAGATTAACGTTTTAGATTTATTTTGTGGTGCAGGCGGACTATCAAGAGGATTTATGGATGCCGGATACAATGTCGTACTAGGAGTCGATTTTGACGATGCTGCGTTAAAAACTTTCCGAATTAATCACGGTGATGCAGAAGCCATGAAAGTAGATTTGCTTAATCACAAGAACATAAAACAAATAACTGATTATCTAGATAAAAATGCGTTAAATATTGATGTTTTGGTAGGAGGACCACCTTGTCAGGGATTTTCTCTAGCTGGTCCTAGAAATCATAATGATGAAAGGAATTCGCTGTATACAGCAATGGTTGAAGTAGCTGCAATTTTAAAACCAAAAGTTGTAGTATTGGAAAATGTTCCCGGCCTTTTGAACTTGTATGATGGAAAAGCTGCAAAAAGAATTATCGAAGACTTTTGTGAAATAGGATATATAGTTAAACCTAAAATATTGTATGGACCTGATTATGGATTACCACAAATTCGAAAAAGAGTTTTCTTTGTAGCACTTTTAGATGAAGATGAAGAATTTGTTTTCCCGGATCCGATTGTTTCTAAGGATAAGTATGTAACATGCGAAGATGCTATTGGTGATTTGCCGGCATTAGAAAACATATATGGTGATGATATTCAGGAATACGAAAATGATCCTTTAACAGAGTATCAAAAAAGAATGCGTATAAATTCAAATGAAATTCATAATCATGTTGGCACAATACACATTGAAAAAACTATTGAAATGATTTCAATGGTACCAGAAGGAAAGAATTATAAAGCATTACCAGAAGAATATAGAGGGTTATACAAATATAATGAGGCTCTGACACGATATCATAGTAAGAAGCCTTCATTAACTATAAATACGGGGCATAGATCACATTTTCATTATAAACATAATAGGATACCGACAGTAAGAGAAAGTGCCAGACTACAAAGTTTTCCGGATGATTTCATATTTTATGGGAATAAATCACAGCAATATAAGCAAGTAGGGAATGCAGTGCCACCGTTATTAGGTTTTCATATAGCAAATAAATTAAAAGAGTATTTTAGGAGTGAAGATGGAAAATAAACATAAGTTAATAGATTTGTTTTCTGGTTGTGGAGGGCTTCTTGATGGCTTTATGCAAACAGGGAAATATGAGCATATTGCTGCAGTTGAGTGGATGAAACCACAAGTAGATACACTTAGGAAAAGGCTTAAAGAAAAATGGAGTATTAATGATTCCAATGAAACTGTTCTGCATTTCGATATTCAACGAGTAGAGGAATTGTTTTCTGGTTGGAAAGATGAAAAATTTGGTAGTAGTGTTGGTTTAGATAGATTAGTAGATAAAGCAGGTGGAGTTGACATTATAATTGGTGGCCCCCCATGTCAAGCATATTCTGTAGCTGGTAGAGTGCGTGACGAGAATGGGATGAAAGATGATTATAGAAATTATTTGTTTGAGCATTATTTGAGCGTAGTTCATAGATATCAACCCAAAATCTTTGTTTTTGAAAATGTACCTGGAATGCTAAGTGCTATTCCAGATGGTACTCCTATCACTGATTTAGTTCGGGATGGATTCGATAATATAGGATATGATATAGTACAAGATATAAAAGCACATGCAAAGGTTGATGCAAGTGATTTTGGTGTACCTCAAGCACGAAAACGTTTGATTATAATTGGGGTGAATAGAGAGCAGTACAGCAATAGTGATGGTATGCTGATTGATTTTTATGAAAATATTTTACCGAGTTATAAGAATGAACATGTTATGACTGTAGAGGATGCTATAGGTGATCTGCCGGCATGTATACCAATTTATGATAATGAATCACATAAAAAAAGAATTTCTCATATTAAACCTAAATGTGAAATATCATGGCATGAGCCAAGATATCATAACATAAGAGATATGGAAATATTTCATATGCTTTCAAAAGATATCGAAGTTGGTGAGCACAAGTATGCTAACAGTAAAGAAATAAGTCGAATATATGAAGAAAAAGTCGGTTCAAAATCTCCAATACACAGGTATCATGTTTTAAGAAAGGATAAACCAAGCACTACAATCATTGCACATCTATATAAAGATGGGAATCGATTTATCCATTATGATTCAAAACAAAGTAGAACGATAACTCCCCGTGAGGCAGCGAGAATACAAGCGTTTGATGATGATTTTGAATTTGTTGGTGCCAGGGGGACAGTTTATCAAATGATAGGGAATGCAGTTCCTCCTAAATTAGCAGTAAACATCGGAGAGGCAGTAAATGATTTGTTGGGTAGACATAGAAATGATTTGAGGTGAGAGAATGACGGTTCTTACAACTGGATTAGTAAAAGAATTAGGAGGGTTGCTTGAAGAGAATAAGTATATTCTTTTACAAGGAGGTATTGGTGTAGGAAAAACATATATTGCAAAGATGTTAATAGAGCAATCATCCATGCCAGATTTTTGTGATATATTCTCTGATGATTTTGATGATGAATCAGTTGAAGTAATCTCTGAACTAATACCAGTAACAAGTGAATATAGTTATGGCGACTTTGTCAAGGGTTCTTCAGCAGAAACTATTAATGAAAAAATTACAATAAGAGAACGTAATAAAATATTCTTGGATATGGTTTATAGGGCAAAGCATAGTTGGGAAGATAAGAAAAAGATTAAATATATTTTGATATTAGATGATATTAATAAAGGTTGTATTGATGTTAGAATAAATTACGGACAAGTTAAATAGAAGAATTCTTAAAGATAATG
>CAZLXW010000144.1:0-3433 GCA_964563505.1 uncultured Eubacteriales bacterium | reverse complement strand
TATTTAAAGAAAAGTCGTAAAAATCAATGTTTTGGGCTTGACAATATAGGAAGGGGAAAAAATGAAATATTTAAGAAATAAAAAATACAATAGTAAATTTGTTAAGGACAATATGATGGGACCTAATTCAATGGTAATATTGGAAAACATGTTAGAAGATATTACATTATCACCCAACATGAGAGTATTGGATTTAGGTTGTGGGACTGGATTAACATCAATCTTTTTGGCAAAAGAATACGGAGTGCAAGTATTTGCTGTAGATTTATGGATATCAGCAAGTGAAAACTACAGACGATTTAAAAATATGGGTTTAGAAAATCAAATTATACCAATACATGCTGATGCAACACAGTTACCTTTTGCATATGATTATTTCGATGCGGTTATCAGTGTAGATGCATATCATTATTTTGGATGTAATGAAACATATTTCGATAAGAATTTATCAAAAATACTAAAAAAGGATGCCATAATTGCTATTGCTATTCCTGGTATGAAATATGAAATACATAATTGCGTTCCAGAAGAAATGAAACCTTACTGGGAAGATGACGCACTTGCAACTTGGAATTCATGTGATTGGTGGGAAAATCTATTATTAAAATCCAATAATATTGATATAATAAAAATACAAGAGATGGCGTGTTTTGAAGAAGCATGGCAAGATTGGCTAAGTACAGATAATAAGCACGCTATTGGAGATAGAATTATGATTGAAACAGACAATGGCAAGTATATGAATTTAATATCAATTATAGGAAATAAAAAATAAAAGATTAAAATCAAGTGAAAGCAAATCAGCTGTTCGATCAAATTAATATAGATGTTGAAAATGCCGAGATTGCATACAAATATGAAACCGGCATTTGCCATGCAAGGCAAACTTACTTGCTGCTTTGTTAAGGGCGCAAGGAATACCAACTGGAATAAGGCAGGGAGGTAAAAATGAGACATATCAGACTAATTTTAATTCTTATCCTTATAGTCGTATTCTCATCATGTAACTCTGATGAGCAAACCGTTCAAGAGACAGAAAATAATACGGTAAATGACAATCATGTTGTTTTTAATGATGAGGTAAAATTAGCACAAATTAGGCATGATATTTCAACAATGACATATATTGGTGAAACATTAGGGTACTATATTTATGATATGAATGTATATCGAGCTGTGGTTGATAAACATACAGGACAACCATATTTTAATTATGAAAGTGGTTTGGCAACATACAATGTTGTTCTAGATACTAAAAGCCCGGAAAATCATAAAATATTCATGCCTTTGTACATTGTTGGTTAAAAGACATAATTCGTTACTTAATAGATCGATATCAATAATCCACTATGGAAAGGAAAAATCATGTTTAGTAAATTTAAAATTTTAGTAAATAGGGTAATACCAATTATTGTAATACTATTGGAATGACAATAACGGGATATGGAACAATATCTATTATAATGCAACAAGGTCTTTTTAGAAGTATTCTAGGAATAATTTCAGGAGTTTTATTTGCTAGATCAATTTAAATGGATGATATGATTAATGAAGTACGATTGGAATACTCGTTAGATATTGTACAATGGTGCAACTCAAGTGGATAAAAGGGCACTTAACCTAAAGAGGAGAGCTACTAAAATATTTAGTACAAAATATTAAAATGATAAATGAAATAATTAAGGTTCTAATTTTGGGAATTATTGAAGGAGTTACTGAGTGGGTTCCAGTAAGTAGTACAGGGCACTTAATAATTATGAATAATTATTTAAAGTTAAATGTTTCAGAAGAGTTCTGGCAATTTTTTCAAGTTGCAATTCAACTAGGAGCAATACTAGCAGCACTAGTATTATATTGGGATAAGGTATTTCCAAGAAATTGGTTTGCAGATTCTAAGAAAATCTCAATAAAAAAAAGATTTAGCTTTCAAAATAATTACAGGATATACTCATTATGGTTAAAAGTTATTGTGGCGATATTACCTTCAGTATTTGTTGGCCTTATTTGGGAGAAGACAATTGAAGAAGTGTTTTATAACTATTTTGTGGTTTCAGTAGCATTGATAATATGGGGAGTTGTATTTATTATTGTAGAGAATAAGATAGAGCCTAAAACTAAGCTTTTGGATCTCTATAATATTACATATAGACAGGCCTTTATAATTGGTATCTTCCAAATATTTTCAATTATTTTCCCGGGTACTTCAAGATCTGGATCTACAATTATTGGTGGTATGATTAGTGGGTTATCTAGAGCAGTGTCCATGGAATTTACATTTATACTTGCAATACCTGTTATGTTTGGTGCCACATTACTTAAATTATATTCTTTTGGGTTATATTTTAATAATACTGAATTGATATTTCTTTCATTAGGTAGTTTAATTGCATTTGTGGTTTCATTCTTTGTAATAAAAATTATTACTAATTATGTTAAGAAGAATGATTTTAAAATATTTGGTTACTATAGGATAATTTTAGGAATATTAGTGATTTACTATTTTCAACAGCCGTTTTAAGGATTGTTTTTTACCTGTGGAAAAAAGCAAGCTTCGCCACGTTAATTCTTCGCTCAGTAAGCGTGTCAGGACCTGCAATGTGATTCTCTTCTGGAATTATGATATAAATATATAGAGAAAAGTAAGGTAGGAGTATGAATCATGAAGATAAAAGATAAAATTGTTCGTGTATTACCTAGAGAATGCAGAAGCTTTTATTCTTTTAGACCCTTTAGAAGGTGGAGAAAGTCCCAATCAACTGAAAAAAATAGCACAGGCAAAAGTGCTTGAAAGTAAAATAGATTGGAAAGCAGAATTACTTGAGGAGCTAACGGATAAAGTATCTAAGTATAATGAAACAAGGGGTTTTAAGGCGATTACTGATGAAGTCTATGGTGATGTTTCTTTGGATGATATTGAAATTAGTGGCGGTGGTGGCTCAAATATCCACGGTCGGATGTTTCTAAACTATGACTATAAATATGGCGGCAGAAAGAATGCTAAGCTTTTCCAAGGAGTCGTGGATAAAATAGTAGCTGTAACAGGTGGTGATTCGATTGAATAAACTGGCGAACTATCTAGATCAACTTTTGCCAAGCAACATGTTAGGGATTTTCTCATTGACATCAGGAATTGTAGATTCAAAAAAGGAAAGAAGTAAAATTAAAACCAATAAACCGACTAGAATATCTAATTTAATGAAAAAAGCAGAGGAAAGAGAGGCATATGTCAAGAAATTTTGAATGCCTTTAAATACCTAGTTTACTAATTTTCTCAAAATTAAGAGTTGTTAAAATAGTCAAAATATTGTTGTTGAAAGGGATTACAATACATGGTAAAATTTTGAGTAACTAATTAAATTTTCCCCAAAATACTAAATTAAATGTAACTGTTCAGTCGGTTCGCATTTTCCATTGATTTTGTGACATTTGCTGA
>CAZLXW010000143.1:0-3481 GCA_964563505.1 uncultured Eubacteriales bacterium | reverse complement strand
TGTTAATGCTCCCCTAATCTGACCTGCTTTAGGGATGATTCGCTGTCACAAAACTACTCTTAATCTTGTCATTGGCCCAGGAAGTTGGGGTAAGAATCTACCCCAACTGTGTTATCCTGTTAAATAACGTGTTGCCAACGCTGTAAATGCAAGGGACCTATTGTCATGATCAAGATGATTAAATAAATCCGCAGGTGTCGTCGCTTCATCTTTGTAACCATTGTATAGATTAAAGCCTAAACGAATAAGAGCCTTGCTACCAGATGAAAAAGTCACATTCTCTTGTGTCAGACATAATCGGATTTGATGATTCCTAAAGTCATAGATTTTATTTCGTTTAACATATAAATCGTCATTTCCTGAGATTAGATAGAACAGTGCTTTGCGTTCGGCATCGTCAAGATGGGTATAGTCACAACGCAAAAGTTCATTGTAACGTTCTTGATGTTGAGGGTGCTGAAAATAAAGTTCTTTCAAACTTATTTCCCTCCCTTCAGCATCTCGTGATCAATCACATAGCGCACCATATGTTCATCAATCAACCGCTTGTTCTGCTGTGCAGCATACATTAAACTCTTTTCAGCGATACGATTGATACTTCGCTGTATACCACTAGATTCCTTATAGATTTCGTCAAGCGCTTTGTCAGTGAAGAGCTCATCTCTTCCGCTGGCATAACCTAAATGGGAACGAATATAACTTTCTGTCTCAGAACGGTCCAAATGCGGTAGCACGCAGTTGATATCAATGCGCTGTCTTACGGCAGCATAACGTTGTAGTTTAAGCTTATCCCATAGTTCTGTCTGTCCCACAAGCACCAGTGCCATAGGACTCATGGAATCAAAGCGATAGTTTAGAAGAAAACGAAATTCTTCAATGGTTTCTTTTTCCAACAAATGGGCTTCGTCCAGAATACACACCACTTTTTTCTTCTGGACACCGCGAAGGATTTCGACTTCTTTCTGCAACTGACGTTTGGCATCACCTCGATAAAACTTTGATTCAAGCCCTAACTGATCAAGAAGACCTTTGTAAAACCAACGAGGCGTCAGCTTTGAATCGGACAGGTACAGAAAGATGTAATCCTCTTTGGGTAGGGTTGATACAAAAGATCGTATCAGTGTTGATTTCCCGCAGCCGGCATCAGCTGTGACAACCGCAAAAAGTTGTTTATCTGCTGCATAAGTCAGTCGCCCAAGAGCATTGCTCATATAAGACGATTCATAAAGCGCTTCCGGTGGAAGGTCTCTAACAAAAGGCGTATGTTTCATTTCAAAAAAGTCCTCATACATTACCTTGTCCCTCCTTTCGATAAGTTCCAAAGGAAAGCGCGTTTGCCATCATCTGTTGACTGTTCTCGTGTCGCTGTTCCAGTCCTTTGAGGAATCTGGATGTTTCAGGTTCTTCCGCTAACATACATAGAGGCAGTTCTGGTTTTGCATCGCAAAACTCACCGATGCGCAAGGGTTTGACGTCAAAGGAGTCAATACCCGGGTAAGTGACCGTAATGATTTCTGAATCCATAGGATCATAAGCAATCTCAACGGTTGCTCCAATAAGAGATGTACTCGTTTCATACTTGAGGCCATTAAAGCTGATACAAGCTCCTTTATCTACAACACGAGTTTCATGATGTAAAAATGCTTTGCCAACAACACCTGCATCTAAAAATACCAAGGATCTTGAATCACGATTCCATTCCTGCTTCGGACTGATGCCTTCTGGTGGTACTGGGGTTCCAAGACTTTTATAATATTCGGCGATACCATCATGAGGCTTGTTATGGTAATATTCTTCAAGCCAGATGTTCCAAAAATGGTTGAGTTGTTCAAGCGTGTTTACTTTCTGGGCTTTTGCTTCTGCCATAAAACCATTTACTGCACGATTAAACACTTCGACACCGCCTTTTGATTGAGGATTATACGGTTTTGCTCGAAGTAGTCGTATACCCAGTGTGGATAAAGCATGAATCAGTTGGGTGGATATGAATTGTTTGCCATTGTCGTGGTAGACCGCAGACATTTTACCGCGTTTTAATATCGCTCGCCGATAACAGTCTTCAACGATTTCTCCATTCTGGTTATCATAAAACTTCGCATCCAATACGAGTCTAGAATGATTATCGATGATGACGCAAAGATAAGTCTGAACCATAGCCCCATTTTTTCCTATAGGAAGTTTGGGCCCATATTTTAAGTCAGCTTCTGCCAACATCATACGATGGGGCTTGCAAAAACGTTTTGAAGAACTTTTTCGGGCATCATTATATTTACGCAACTGTTTTTTACCGAATCCGGCATTGTATAGATGTCTTTGAAGTGTGGATCGCTTTAACTTACCGGGTGCTATATGACCTTCGAGTTCCAATATAAGGATAATCTGAGCTATTGAACGTGTGGGAACTTCCCGTTTGAGCTGTATGGCTTCAGCCACAAGTTCATCAAAGTTATCCGGTAGAATTTTGGATGGTCGCATTTCGCGATTCATGGGTTTCAAACCTGAGAATTCCTTCGTCTGATAAGCCTTTTCGTAACGATAAAGACTCCGGACGGATAGTTGATGCTTTGCTGCCAGTTCTTCTCTAATTTTCTGCTTTTTTGCTGTATCCAGTTCCTCATCTAACAGTGGTGCGATGATCTGAAACCGTTTTAATGCTTCTTGTTCTTGCCATTGTTTTGTTGTTTCACTATTTTTCATGAATAATGACCTCCTTTGAGACCATCATACGATAAAGCGTTTATGACAACAAAACAAAGTCGGTGCAAAATTCAGCAGTCGTCTTTCATCTATTCATCGTACGGATTAACAACCAGAAATCCACCCGAATTATAAATAAAGCGTAGACTGATTTCTAGCCAATGAGGATTGAGACTTCGCAGTTTTTGAAGCAGTGATATACCGGATTTTAAGAGTTCCTCTCCATAACTCGGTAACTGAGAACCGACAGATCGAAGGTATCCTTCAATCCTATCGATATTTATGGTCAACCATCTGTGCCATCGGGATAAAGTCATTTCACAAGGATAATCTTCTGTATCAGCGTCATGGATGCTTATTATGCCGTCAAGAACGCCGGAAATGACTTCTGCAGCATAGTGTTTATAGGGAACAAAGCAATCCGGAAGTTCTCTGTGAAGTTTTTTGCAGTGAGTGCATTTAAGTCGGCGAATCAAGTATTCAGAGTTTTCGCCCCCCTCCAACTTCATATGCCGGGGACATGAATCTCTGTAATTAAGAGGTGCACCACAGTCAGGACAGATGGAGGTAACACTGCTTTCAATTAAAAATATGATTTTCCTCATTGAATATTATGTGATAATCAGTTATAATAACCATGTTGTTATGGGAGTCCCAGAGTGCGTGGTCTTGTGGAAGATTGTGCTCTGGGACTTTTCCTTTCCTGTATTTATTGACAGTATACAGGTCAGTTCTGTGTCACGCAAGCAGAACAGGTTTTTGTTGTTTCAAGCGGTCAATAACA
>CAZLXW010000142.1:0-3788 GCA_964563505.1 uncultured Eubacteriales bacterium | reverse complement strand
AATTGTCAATAGGGCTTTGAAATATTCCTCATTTTTGAGAATCAAAAAAGCGGTCGCGGACGCTTTCTTGCTGTTTGTTGTAGTTCTTATAATAGTTGGTCACGGACTTTTTGTTGGTTCGGAAGGACTTTACATCCGCTTTGATATTACCGGTCACTTCCTTAAATTGTCGATTGTTCCGTTCCTCTAACACTTGAATCTCTAGACCGAGTTCGCCAATCTCACGAATCAAATCTTGCAGCTGCTTAATCTGTTCAGCATAGAGGGACGTGTTCTTCTCCAGTCGGGTCCGTATCCGTTCATAGGCCGGCTGAAAACCGGCATCCAATTCCTGCAATATATTAATATGCACTTGCTTATTCTGAAGAATGTTATTAAATTTGCGTAAGTCAAAACTGTCGTTCGATTTTAACAACATTTCTTGTTCTCGTGTATAGTCGAAAATACGCTTTATCGTATCTCGCCGCTTCTTTAATCCTGTAATGAGAATATCGAGTGTTGTAAATACATCACTCATGGCTATCCTCTCCTTCACACTATAATTTGATGTCGATATTTGATCCAATATGTGGCGTCACACTTTGTTGCGTAACATTTGTTGTTTGCATCATACGCACCAACTGATCTCCATTTTGCTCGGCAACATCCATCACTTTACCTGCAACAGCGATGCTGGCATTATTCATTAAATTGGCTTGTGCCATTATTGTTGACATTGCTGCTATATCCATATCATCACTTCTTTCGTAATATCCTTAAGGTTATATTTGATTTCATTGCGCTTGCTTAGAAGGATTCTTTGTTAATTGCATAGCTTCCTTCCATGTATCTCTGAATTCACGAAGCAAATCTAAGACTTCGTTTAATATCTCAATATTCTTCTCAACATTAGCTTTAACTAACCGCCGATACATATAATCATACATGAGTTCCATGTCTTTTGCAACGGGGTATTCATGATTTAATGATGCCATGAATTCTTGAATAATATCTTCTATTCTTATTATTTTTTCATGAGCTTCTTCAATTTTTTTTGCCTTAATTGCTTCAATCGCTTGGTTGGTAAACTTAATTGCTCCATTATATAGCATCAATGTTAATTCTTCCTGCGATGCTGTTAACACACTGTTTTGTTTAATCTTTGCATAAGGATTACTTGTCATTATTTACCTCCTCGAAATACTTTTGCTTATAATCCGGCTAGTTGTTGCGATAACCAATTCGCTGTTGAATTGCTCTGATGCATGGCTTTTTCCATAGCCGTGAACTGTTTATAGTAGCGTTCTTCAACACGAGCCAAGCGATCTTCTAAGTCAACAATACGCTTATCATAATCAATAATTTTTTTACTCATAGATTTGTCTTCATAAAATGTTAAAGCACTGCTTATCGTTGAGGATTCCATGCGTTTACTCATGTTTGAATAAAGCTCATTTCCTAAAGCCGATAAAAGTTTTGAAACCTCCTCTGGATCGTTTTCAAGAGCTTCACGAAGCTTATTTGTTTTTGATGCGTATAACGTATTCTCCTCATCACCTTCAATGTGCAGCATTCCTTTTTCCAAGTAATTGCCTGTAACAATTCCTAGATCAGACAAATATTTATATTTCGAAGTCACCTCTACGCCTTGAGATAGAGTCAATGTATTTCGCATATCACTTCGAATTGCACCCATCATATTATCATTGCGCAATAAAGAATCTTTGATTTTCGATTCCCAAAGCTCAATTTCTTTATCAGTCATCGATTCTTTTTCTTCACTAGATAAAGGATTATAACCTCGCGCCGGATCAGCTTCAAGCTTGCCATTCATTAGCGTCATCAGTTCGTTATATTTTGTCACAAACGCTTTCACTTTGTTATAAATCGCATCTGTATCTTGAGTCACAGAAATAGTAGAGGTACCTTCTGATAGTAAGGTTAACGACAACCCATTTATGCTCACTTCGTTACTTGCGCTCTCTGTTAGCGGAATACCATTATAGGAAAATTCTGCATTGACTCCTGCATCAATAGAAGCTAACAAACTATCATCTGCAACAAACCCAAGTGCTCTCATCACATCATTATTACTACCTGATACACTTAACTGAGCTTCAGCACCTGTACTCTTAGATGACATAAATATTCTTCCATAGTTTGCGTCATAATTAATATTCAAGTCTAATCCTTTTGATTTAATCTCTGATATTAGTGATGCGATAGTATCCGTTCCATCTATTACAATCTCTGCTTGGTTCGTTCCATCCCCAATGGTAAGTGTGCGTTCACCCTCTAACCCAAACAATTCATTCATGGTGGTAGTGGCGGTGGCAACGTCTCCATCAAAAACATCTTTTCCGTCGCCATCTACGCCTGTTTTTAATTGGATTTTATCTGTTGTAAAATTCGAGGTTTTTGCTAACTGTGTCACTTCTATTAAATGTGTTCCTGCAACCGCTCCAGACGAATTGTTTACTGCTACAGCTGATGTATTTGAACTTGACATTTTTTTTTGTGCATATGTTGCATTTGTTTTGAAATCAAAAAGTTCTTCCTTGTAAAACGAATACAACTTCGCATTGACTGATGCCCAAGCTTCTTTTTTCCATTCAGTTAATATTTTATTGCTTTCGACTCGTTGTACTTTTAACCGCTCGACTTTCATCAAATCACTTACAATGCTTTGTGTATCTAAACCTGATGCTAATCCACTAAACTGTATACCCATTTTTAAAAACTCCCTTCATTTTAGCGCTTTTCATCTATCAGAATACCTGCAACTTCCCACATATGGGCAACCATATCCAGTACTTTCTCTGATGGAATCTCTCGCACTATTGAATCATTTTCAGTATTAATTACTTTAACCATAATTTGATTAGTCTCTTTATGAATAGAGAATTCCAACCTTCTGTCATAAGTACGAATATGCTTATTTGCCTTTTCGATTGCACTAATCACATCATGCTCTTGAATTGCACGATTTGAGACCACTTCAATTTCATTATTGATTTTTTCAATATGATTTTTTTCTACAGCTTCCTTGCCATTCTTTACTAATGCTTTAGCATTTGTTCTCATATCAATATAGGGTTGTTTTGTTCCTATTTCCTCAATCTTCATCTGATTACCTCCTTGTAAACACATCTACTTGTTTTTTATATCGTCATTTTCCCTCATTCCCTTAACCATATTTCTATCTTTTTTCTCTTATCAAACCTAAAAAGAGCCAGAGAATTTTCTCTGGCTCTTAATTAATATTTTATTTTCTTTCAATTATCTCAATAACTGAAGAACACCTTGAGGTGCTTGGTTTGCTTGAGCAAGCATAGCTTGAGATGCTTGTTGTAAAATATTGTTTTTAGTAAATTCCATCATTTCAGCCGCCATATCTACGTCCCTAATTCTAGATTCAGCTGCTTGAAGGTTCTCTGACGTAGTATTTAAATTGTTAGAAATATGTTCTAGTCTGTTTTGATGCGCTCCAAACGTTGATCTTGCTGTATTAATCGCAGTAATTGCAGTTTCCACATCTGCTGTCGCAGAAGCCGCAGTAAGCCCTTGAGCCGCAACTGCAACTCCAACTGCAAACACATCCGTATCATCATCACTAATTACTACATTAATTGTGCCTGCAAAAGTATTTGTGCCATTGAACTCAGTAGACGCAATGATATTATCGATCTCTGTCCCTAATTGAGTCATTTCAAGATCAAGATTTGCTGTATCATCCGCATTGTATGTTCCATTCGCTTTTTGAACAGACAATTCTTTTAGTCTTACTAACATTGAACTAACTTCGTTTA
>CAZLXW010000141.1:0-3986 GCA_964563505.1 uncultured Eubacteriales bacterium | reverse complement strand
AGTTCTGTGTCACGCAAGCAGAACAGGTTTTTGTTGTTTCAAGCGGTCAATAACAGTATTACCGTCAATAATACCTATATGAATATGATTTTCAAGCGAATGCTTTGTTCCAATATATCCACCAGAAGCAACATAATCTCCAACATCATATGAGTGAGAAACATGCTGGAAAGCAAATGTCACATCCAATAATGTATCATAAATACTTATTGTTGAACCATCTTCATAAACAACCTTTGAACCCCGACTAATTGGATTATATATGTTATAACTCTTTGTAGTCTAAAAATCAAGACCTTCATGTGACCAATATTGTCTTGATGATATTTCTCCCCATTCGCCACTATACTATCAATGGTCGAATATGTGTCGAATGCACTATTATGAATTGATTCATGATTTCCACCGTCATGCGGGACTTTTTCTATGCATGTATATCCCTGAGGAACAGTACAAGACAAGACTCCTAAAGTACAATTTGTGGCAGAAACTCTTACTGTCGGAGTATCACCAGAAATATCCTGCAATGAGGTTAGTGGTTCCGAGAGCATTTTTTGATATTCCCTCGAACTCAAAAAATTGGATAGTTCATTCTTGTTCATTTCAAGCAATTCAGATGGATTATAGCCATTTTCCACGAGTGATTCAAACTGTTCTGATGAAACTCCGTTCTTTTCACATAATTCCTTTACCAAACTTGATTTGTCACCATTTATCATTTTATTAAACTTTTCTTTACCAAGATATTTTTCTGTGTCAAAGGCAAGATTTTCTCGAAAAAGACTTCTTAATTCTCCGACTGATAGCTTTGAAATTTCATTATTAGTTAACCCAAATCCATAAAGCATTGATATCTGATTGTCTGTCAACTGAATTATTTCTGTTACTTTTTCTTTATCACCTGAATCCGTGAACTTCATTGTCCGTTTTCCCATCTCTCGGATTGCGAATGTCTTTACAAAAGGACTTTACATCTTCAAACCATTTTTCTATTGGTTCACCTCTGCGCCGGTTGCGCTTAACGATGAACCATGAGCGGTCTTCGAATTGTCAAAAGGTGTTACATCGATGTCGACTGGAACATAACCGATTGAATCCATCCTTGACGCTGTGTTTCGGCAGATGGAATTTCTCTTGTAACACCGAGAGCCAGCTTATAGTATTCAGGTTTATCAAATATTTCACGAACAGCTTCGTATTCCGTCTTTCCCTGACAAAGAAGTCCGATGCAGGTGATTTGGAAAATGAGTTTCACAGATTCAGGTAAAAGGCTTAAAAGAAAATTTACTTCCACTCATCTAATCCTTGTTCATTCAACTAAATGATATTTATACTCAACTACATTCGAAAATACTCTCGTATTTCTTTTAGTAATCACCTCCAGAAAACTTCCATCCTCATCTATCATCACATTAAACTGTTCATTTTCAATCTCTATAATAATTTCACGCAAACTCCAATCAACATTGTAACCATATATAATATATTTTTGAACCCCATTGGTATGTATTGTTGTGACTTCAATCTGATTTTTAGGGTAGCCAGAGCTTAAATTTCCCCCTCCAAGACCACTTTCTATAATTGATATACCAATGCGAAAATCATTCTCCACCTTAGATCTATATTCATAAAGAATTACACGTATATCACTATCATTATATTCTTCAAGAACCTTGAAACTGTTATTATCCAGACTCTCCATTTCGTTTGATAATAATTTCCGGTGATCTTCATCTAATCTATGTTCAAGCATAATATGTACAATAATAATAGTAGCAATTACTGTTACTATTATTATTACTCGGAGATATAACTTCACATCAATACTCCAGACCACTAATTTTCATCGCAAAGTTCCAATGGTTAACTGAAGAACTCATTCCCAATGAAAGACCATCTGCATCAATCGTAGGATTTAAACTGTGGCTTTCATAGGTATGCAGGTAATTTGCAACTGCTGCTGTTGTATTTCCTTGACCAGTAGCAGTATTCTTAAATATCAATGCACTAGCATACATTTGACTAGGATAGTCAAAAAAGTCTACTTGTTCATCAAATCCCCATGTAATCGCAGCATTAGGAACATAGCTTGATGATCTGTAAGAGAACAATGTACTAGGAGTAATAGAACAAGTTTCTGATTTTGAATCAAATCTACCCCCCCAAACAAAACCTATGAAATCTTCTCCAGAAGATGGATTCTTTTTCCCTGAGCCAAACACACTACAATTATCCCAATCATAACTAGACTGGATGAAATATTTAGGAGATGAACTAGTACCAAAATCAGCAATCCAAAAAGTTCCTGTCAGATTATAGTATGTATCTGTTACTGAACCATCCGGGTAAAAAGACTTAGTTGACATCGCGCTATTTTTTGTCGTTATCTTTGACATCTCAATTCTGTTTTCAAGTTCCATAACCTCTTTCTCATTCAACAGCTTACTTTCTGTACATATTGCTGTTTCAGAGTCATCAGTAGATTCATATGTTTCACCTACTACAACTGTTGCATTTACAACCGCAACAACTTTGCCTTTGGAGTTAAGCTTTTGATATTGTTCAATATCAACATTCTTATCTATTTCTAATTCTCTTCCCATACTATCTGTTAGGTATAACTCACCATCTACTTCGTTCAGTTTAGCATCTGCCAGATCAATAATCTCCGTTTCTACATATGCATCAGGAAATTCCTCAGTGATTATATCAATTTTAATACTACTTAGGTTTTCTACCTCATTAGTCTTCGCTGCAACTGAAATGCTACTTCCAAAAATCATGATAAGCATCATGAATACTGATATTTTTTTCATTTTCATTGTCTCCTTATATTCAAGTTATTTTTCTCTTTTTCATAATCCATGTTAGCCATTAAATCTTACTTCATAATTCTTGTGTGACTATTACTTATGGAAAACTAAGTAACTGTAAACAAAAGAATCTTCTCTGCATTCATTCATCTCCGCTCTCGCTAAAATTATATAAACAACCATTTACTTCATGGATATTTATACTACTTGTTCAGTGCTTTAACAGACTCGGGCACTGAATCCTGATAAAAAATGAAGCTGAACTGTGTTGAAGCAACCTGCGCTACAACCAATGCCATAAAAGCAAAACTTGTTCCAACATATTTACGCAATGAATTTAATCTCTTCAGTCTTTTCATCTCTTTTACCCCCTCTTTTTATACTCCGAACGGTCTCGGAAACTCTTAAACAACCGAGTTTACGCTCTTTTTTTATATTCTCATTTATTGTTACACCTCAATATTTTCGTATATTTTTTTGCATAAAACTCTTGACAAATGTATAAAAATTTGTGGCGAAGCCTTTGTTAAAAATACATTTTTGGAGGTGCTTCATCTATGCTAAAACATTGGACTACTCATTCTGAGTACATTGCTTTTGTTTCTGATTCTTTTTCTCGATTTAATCCTTCTCAACTCAAACGCTGGCATTCTTTTGCTGATTCTTTTGATAAACTGTCTTCTATGAATCTCGATCCTTTAGCTGAGCTTCTGGCTCCTTACTATTCCAACACCGGTCGTCCGGCTATCCATCAATCCGAATTATTTCGTTCGTTCGCTCATTCTTATGATGGATCAATGTTCCTTAAGCCTTACTTCTTGGACAGCCACTTTGGCTAGTGATGATTTGCTAGCTATACTTATCGGGTGTTCTCCAGATTCACTTCCGCCTTTAGGTTCTTATTATGACCTCATCAATCGTCTTTGGTTACGCAAGTACTCTCTTGATGCTGCTAATGCTAAAGAGCTCTATCCTTACCCTAAAAACACTAAACCCAAATCTGCTCCGGGCAAAAGTTTGTCATCACTGTTTTTCACTTGTTTCAGGCTCTTCAATATTTATGGTTTTCTACGCTGTGATTATAGCATATATATTTTTAAAAAAGGACAACTCTACCCGAACGACGTTCTAAAATACACGAACGACATGTTTTTGTTATTTTATTGCGGAAAA
>CAZLXW010000140.1:0-4083 GCA_964563505.1 uncultured Eubacteriales bacterium | reverse complement strand
CTTTTGAACCCATCTCAATAAACTGGATATTCCAAATATCCAATTGATCTTTTAAACTTTTAGAATAATTTTTTTGACATTCTTTAAGTAATGCATTCCGTTGTTTTAAAAGATGATGATATTGATGCAAATATTTGTAATACACTCCATCTAACTGACTCAGTTCAATATCTATAAATCGCCGTCGTTCTTTTGGACCGCTTTTTATTAAACTTAAATCTTCGGGAGAAAACATAATCACATGCAAAACACCTAATAACTCATCTATTTTTTTAACAGGTAATTTGTTGATGGCTATATTTTTTTTGTTTGATTTTCGAAAATGAACGTCAATCGTAAATGGCTCACCTTCTTTTTCAATATCAAGAGTTATATGCGCACTATCTAGTCCCATTTGAATCATTTCTTTAAAATAATTCGTTCGATGGGATTTTGATGTCGCGCATACATAAATAGCCTCAAGAATATTCGTTTTACCTTGGGCATTATCACCATGGATAATATTCATTTTTTCATCGAAAATAACTGAGCAATCTTCATAATTTCTAAAATTCTTCAGATGCATTTGTTTAATAATCATGTAAACACCATCAGTCGACTATTTTTATTGTTTGATCTTCAAACGTAACAATATCTCCAGGATAGACTTTTCTACCTCGGCGTGTATCCACTTCATCATTGACCTTAACTAAGCCATCACTAATAAATAACTTAGCATAAGATCCTGAATCTGCGATACCTGCTAATTTTAACAATTGCCCTAATTTTATAAAAGGCTGATCTATTTTAACTTCATTCATTGCTTGGTCTCCTCTTTAACTTTTGACCATAAATACTTACAACAACTTATTATACCACTATTTGTCAATTCAGGGAAAATCCAATTAACTTAAGCGTATCGGTAAAATCAAATATTTGAAAGACGTATCTGAAGAATTCTTAATAATACATGGATTTAATGACGATGTGAAGGTTAATTCAACATCTTCATTTTCAATAACTTTAAGTGCGTCAATAAGATATTTGGGATTAAAGGCAATATTTAAAGGATTCCCTTCCCGTCGAATATCAATTTCCTCATGAACTTTTCCTAAATCTGTATTTGAGGTAATCGAAAGTGTATTGTCTTCGATTTGAAATTTAATGGGATTTTTCTTACTATCTCTTGCCATTAAGGCAGCACGATCAATACTTTGAAGTAAATTTTTACGATTAACGCTTATTAGCGTTTCATAATCTGATGAAAAAATCTGATCATATTTTGGAAAATCTCCTTCAAGTAATCTAGATACAATAATTGTATCATTTAACTCAAATAAAATATGTTTATCTGTAAAATAAATAGCAACTTCGTTATCTTCATCGCTTGTTAATATCTTTTGAATTTCTGAAAGAGTTTTACCTGGAATAACCACAGATATATTTTCAAAATTTTCACTCAATTGTGTTTGGCGTATAGAAATTCGATAGCCGTCCACTGACACAATATTCAGATAATTGTCTTTTATTTCAAACAATTCACCGGTAAGAATAGGGCGAATCTCTTCAATAGCTATGGAAAAGATGGTTTGATGAATCATGTTGCGTAACACATTTTGTGATATTAATAATGGACGTGTTTTTGTAACTTGTGGTAATTGAATAAACTCTGAACCGGATTGCGTTGAAATATTAAAAACTGATTTTTCACATTTTATCGTCATGAGTTGATGTTCATCAACGGTAATCTCAACATCATTATCCGGTAATTTTCGAATGATTTCTGAAAACATTTTTGAATCAACCGCTATATTTCCTGCTTTTACAACTGTCGCTTTTGTTTTATGTTCGATTCCTAATTCAAGATCATTACCTATTAATTTAAAATCTTCTTCATGAGCATCGAGTAGTATACATTGAAGAATAGGTAAGGTTGTTCTTGTTGATACTGCTTTTAATACAGTATTAACTCCATTGAGTAAATCATTTTTATGGCAAATGATATGCATGTGAATAACTCCTTTCGAGAGAAAATAATAATATAAATAAATATTTTTTTAGTAATGACAGTAATAGTAAGTGTTAATTTGTGAATAAGTGGTCTAAGATACCGAGGTTATAAGTTTCTAAAACAAGAATAACTATGTTGACGGAAGAAAAAGTTGTTATAAACAGTCAACAGCTATTTTTAGCCCAAAAAATTATCCACAAGCCATTTTTAATTGACCACATAGAAATATTATAGATATCCACAGCTATTTCCCAACGATTTTTTTGGTTAGAATATCTACCGAATTCTTTAAAGTAGCATCTTTCTTAATATCTTTATTGATTTTTTCATATCCATGTAAAACGGTTGTATGATCACGTTTTCCTAATATTTCTCCAATACGTGGTAAGGATGCATCGGTTAGTTTACGGCATAAGTACATGACAATTTGTCGTGGATATGCAATTTCTCGAGGTCTTTTTTTACTTACGATATCTGAATGACTAATATTGTAATGTTCTGAAACAACTTCTAAGATTAATTCAGGTGTAACAATATTATCTTCCTGGGGAGCAATAAGATCTTTTAAAGCATCTTCAGCGATTTGTTTTGAAATTTTTTCATTTCCTAATTGAACTAAGCGCGAATAGGCTACAATCTTTGTAACTGCACCTTCAAGTTCACGAATATTTGATTTAATATTAGCGGCTACATACTGTAAAACTTCATCATCTAAATCTAAGCTTTCTAATTCTGCTTTATTTTTCAAAATAGCCATACGTGTTTCAAAATCCGGAGCTTGAATGTCAGCGATAAGTCCCCATTCAAATCGTGATCGTAAGCGCTCTTCAAGGGTTTCAATTTCCTTTGGTGGTCGATCGGATGAAATAATAATTTGTTTTTTAGCTTCATATAAAGTATTAAATGTATGGAAAAATTCTTCTTGAGTTCGTTCTTTACCGGCAATGAATTGAATATCATCAACAAGCAAAACATCAATATTCCGATATTTTTGACGAAAAGCTTCATTCTTATCGGCTCGAATGGAATTGATTAATTCGTTGGTGAATTTTTCAGAGGACACATAAAGCACTTTTGTATCCGGTGATTCATTTAAAATAAAATGTGCGATTGAATGCATAAGATGGGTTTTTCCAAGTCCAACACCACCATAAATAAATAGTGGATTATACGCTTCAGCAGGAGCTTCGGCAACAGCTAAAGCCGCTGCATTTGCAAATTTGTTGTTATTTCCGACAACAAATGTTTCAAATGTATAGCGCATATTTAAATTACTATCACTTGTTGTTATTGAAGGTAAAGGTTTTTTTTCTGCATTTTTTCTTGAAGATTTATCTTCAACAACGGAATCTTCTAATACAAATCGAACATCATATGATTCATTCATTGTTTCACTAATTGCGATAAGAATTGTCTTTAGATATTTTTTTTCGATAATATCAATAACGATTTTATCTTCGGCTTGTATTATGATCGTGTCATTGTCGACACGTAAAGGTTTTAGATTTTTTAAGAATGCAATATAGGATACTTTTGAAATATCGGATTCATAACGTAGCAAATCTTGGACCTTATCCCAGTTTTCTATGATATTTTGAGCCAATGGATCGACCTCCTTAATACGATTTCATACATATTTAACCTATGATATATGATGAGTATAGAGTATATATTACCACTAATGAATAGAAGTTTTCAACAGTTTAATTTTTTACCTGTGGATGAATAGTGTTTATAATTATTAACGTGAATACTGTTTAAACTGTGGATAACCTAAAAAGTGACTTATTTATTAACAAATGTGGATGAATAATTGTTGACACTATTAGAATACCATAAAAAGAGTCGTTTGGAATATATTTTTGAAAAGTATGTGTATAAATATATTGTAAAAAACAGGGTCTTATCCACAGAAAAAGGATAACATGTGGATAAAAAAATACAAACAAGTTATCCACAATATCTAATGTATGAGTTGAAATTCTGTGGATAAAGCACGGAGAAATTATTTTTAAATATAAGCAATTAAAAAATAACCTATTTATTTCTTGACGTATGCGAAAGTTTTTATTATAATTGGAATAGTGCTTTTT
>CAZLXW010000139.1:0-4150 GCA_964563505.1 uncultured Eubacteriales bacterium | reverse complement strand
CACTATTTTTTTATTAAATAAAATTTAGCATAGAGAAAGATTTAAGAAACAAAAAAGCTCGCTAGCCATCGCGCCAGCGATTTGGTACAATTATTACTAATAAAATTGCTAAGGAATTATTGTGAGTCTTAGCAAAGAATTGATAGGGAGGGTATCAATGACTAATAATAAGAAGCCTGCAAACAAAAATTCGATTATACGAGTTATAATTTCCAATTTTGACGAAAATTCGATAAAGGAAATAAAAGTTTTATACACTAAACAAGGTGGTGTTGACACTATTCATATAAAGAAGATGTCAATGTGTGAAGAAGACAAATCGCTATACTTTGAAGAAGTTGAATGTAATAGCCAATTTGGAAATATTGATATCAAAATTGAAAAGGATAATCGAAGTGTTATTGTTGAGAAGTATGACAAATACACGGGTTTGATTATAAGAAAATATAAGATATTCGGCACTTATGTAATTACAAATAAAAATATTAAACTTGTGAAAGTATATGTTCAGGATATTTTAAATGAGAAATCAACAAATAAACGAAGAATAGAATCATATACAGAAAGATTATTAATTGATCCAGCGGTAATTAATGACTATAAAAAAATCATGGAAAATAATCAAGATATTGATTCAAAAAACATCTATAAACTGAACCGATTTATAAATTATCGATCAAACATGATGTTATATTTTACGTTCGTATATCGGTTTTTAGGCATGGAGTTAGGCACAAATGGTGAAGTATATAAACTTGATCAAGAATGTAATTTAGAAAAACAGAAAAAGGTTGTTGATTATGTCGCATCAAATATTGAAAAATTTGTAGAAAATCATAATAATTATGCTCAAAAAAGAAATGAAGAAACGGAAGAAAAAAAGCTGCATAGAGACAAAGAAATATTAATTGAAATTGACAAAAAATTATTAGAAAAAGACATTAAAAATATTATTACGATTGTTGCATCTGTTCGGCATAAATTAGCACACTACAATTATACGTTTTTTCAAGATTTGCTTGAAGGGAAAGAAATAGTTCTCGAAAAGCAGAAACCGCTAAATGAACTACTTGATCTGAATATCTTTAAAGAAATAGGAAAAATAAAAAATCTTAAGGAAGAGAAAGCAACGACATACTTGGAAGATGATACAAAAGTTTATGTTTTAGGGAAGCATAAAAAAGCAAAAAAGCTCTATAATTATTACGATAAACTTTGTACTCGCAAAGATGGGTTTAATAACTTTATCAATTCATTTTTTTCCGTTGATGGCAATGAAAATCCGGACTTTAAGAAGCATATTAATGAACATTTTGAAAAACGCATAGATGAATTAAATTATCAGGTCAATAATACAAAAAAAGTACGTGAAGACATAAAAAGAGAACTTGTAGAAATGCAGGAAATAAAAAAGCTAATTGGAGAAGCTTATATTTGGGATATTCATCAGTGCAAGGAATATAAGCGTATTTATAATAAAAGAAAAAATTTGGTTGAAGAAGTTAGTCAATTATCTAGAAAAGCCAATAGAGATAAAGTCGATAAGGATAAGATTTCAAAATTAAATAATGAAATTCTTAAAATGAATACGCAAATGGAAAAATATACAAAACTAAATTCTAAGTTTCGGCTTCAATATAAATTGCAAATGGCATATGGCTTTCTATATGAAGAATATGGTTTTGATTTGAAACGCTTTGGCGATAGATTTAATTCAAGTATTCTTGATGAATTGAAGCCATATAAAGAAAATGGATTAAAGTATTTAAAGACAAAGGTTACATCGAATGATAATATTGGGTTTTCGCTAGGCGAATTTGAAAAGAAAATAAATGCAATGAAGGCAATGGATAATGGATTATTTAATCCAACGCATTCTAACAATTTATTTAAGTGGTATGTTTTGATGTATATTCTACTACCTACTGAAATAAGGGGAGATTTTTTAGGATTTGTTAAAAATCAATATTATGAATTAAAACATGTGGATTATATTGAAGATCAGGTCATTGAAAAAGATTTGTTCTTTCATAGAATGCGTCTATTTGAAAAAAACACAAAAAAACTAAGCTTCATTTCGTATGGGATAGATTCACTTTTTGATATAAAAGAATATTTCAATTATCTCTTACCACAACTTAATCCAATGGAAATGGATGATCATTTTGTAAATAACTTTACTCGGAGCATGGTATTACCAATGTTAAAGTATTACCAAAATATATTTAAATTGCTAAATGATTTAGAAGTTGCATCTTTGATAAAGTATTCAAATGTTAATAATATACATTTATTATCTGAAGCCATTGCAAATGAGAAATTGAAGAAAAATGGAAATTACAATTTTAATACAATGCTTCAAGAGACGTATTGTATAGATGCAAAATGTGGATGGGAGTTGTCAAGGCTAAGAAATGAAATTGCACATCTTAATATCGATAGGCTTTTTATTGAGATACCAAAAAACGATGAATTGGATAGGGACATAGATAAGTTGATTGATTTTTTAAAAAAGCCGGAAGTGAATAATAATGGAATGGCTAAGACGATTATTAACGATTTTTATATGCGGCATGAACAATTTATGCATAAGCTGAATGTACAAATCAACGATTCTACAAGTAAACAAGAATTAGAAGATAAGTATAAAGCCCAAAAAAAATTACTAAATAGATTTCAAATGAATCCAGAAGCAGCTACTATTCTAAAAAAATATGAAGAATTAAAAGCGATTGAAAATATAAACCAAATAGATCTTGATTTATGGGGAAAAATTGGTGATATAGAAATTATTGATCATAAAAAACATAAGAAAATCTCAGATCTTAAGCCATTGGAAAGAAATCTTAAAGGTGACTTAATCATTGATAAAATAAATGAAATGGCGGAGTTATTATTTGGTATTTATAAAAGATATATGGTGCGAGACATAAAAAAAATATTGCATAAACAGTTAACAAAAAATGAAAGTAGGTATATCAATCTATTGATTTATGATAAAATGAATAGTGAGGAAGCATTAAGAAATAAAGAAATAATTTATACCGTGCATATGAAAAAAGACAAGGAAAAATGGAAGATAGAAAATGATGAAGTCGTAAATGAAGTAATGCAATTACATAATATTGAAATTATTAGTAATGAAAAAGGATTATTGAGATGTATTCCAAAAAATGAAGCTTCTATCATGGAATTGGATATAAATAGAAGTTATATCCAAAAAATGAAAATCATAGTGAGTAATAATTCTGTCGACCATGAATGATGTAAAAAAGTAGAAGGGGCGACAGATGTTTTGCAATGATATTCAAGATATTTTCCGAATAATGAAAAATAAATTTGTTTTATTGAGTAACAAATCATAATCAGGCGTAATAATTTGAATTATTACGGGGACTATACCCACTAATGTGGGAATATAACTTTGGAGTGAACTTGCTAATTTAGTGGATGACAACGGACTATACCCACTAATGTGGGAATATAACTTTTTTGACTTGCCTTTTTCAATTCTTTGCCTGTTTCGGGACTATACCCACTAATGTGGGAATATAACAAGCGTATGCAAAGCGATTTTATAAGAGTACAGCATGGACTATACCCACTAATGTGGGAATATAACAAGATATAACACGGTCTGTAAAGAATTAATCAACCTGGACTATACCCACTAATGTGGGAATATAACATAAATGGCCATAAAATTGTTAAATATTTCATCATGGACTATACCCACTAATGTGGGAATATAACCCCAATGATTCGCTTGTCACACCTGATCGCTCTAAGGACTATACCCACTAATGTGGGAATATAACAAGGCTATCGGATTATTCTTTACAACGTCAAGATACGGACTATACCCACTAATGTGGGAATATAACGCGCATCCTTCTCTTTTGGTGTTCGCCCCACTTTCCTGGACTATACCCACTAATGTGGGAATATAACGCATATCTTATTTACGTTTGTAGTCGTTCTTGTTGCCGGACTATACCCACTAATGTGGGAATATAACTCGCTTAAAACTTCGTCATCGCCTGTTAAATCAGTCGGACTATACCCACTAATGTGGGAATATAACAGTGTTGAAAAATTAATTGATAGCCTCGATATCAGTGGACTATACCCACTAATGTGGGAATATAAC
>CAZLXW010000138.1:0-4227 GCA_964563505.1 uncultured Eubacteriales bacterium | reverse complement strand
TGTTATTTTTAAAACCCCCGGGTTACCCGGATTTTTGCTCAAACATTTAGATTCGACAAAAGTACTATCCCAATCCGAATTATTCATGGAGTATATGGGGCCTTATAGCATAGGTATAACCGGAACAAAGGGGAAGAGTACAACTTCTTCCTTAGTGACCCATGTATTAAGCCAATTAGGGCTTGATGTTCGATTAGTGGGTAATATTGGTTACCCTGCGCTTGAATGCTTAGAAACCCACACTGAGGGACAAATATATGTATATGAAATGTCATCGTTTCAAACAGAATTCCTACAGCATGGACCTCGAATTCGTGTTGTACTTAACCTGTTTGAAGAACATTTAAATAATTACGAGAGTTATAAGGCATATCAAGATGCTAAACTACAATTATTTTTAGCAGACAATATAAACGATAAGGGCAGGGATTTATGTGTCTATGGTACAGATAATGCGCTTTTACGAGAACGTATCGCCCATACAAAGTTTGACGATTCAAAGGTGGTTGAGACATTTGGATATATTCATAATAATAGATTAAGTCATCCCGGAGTATTTCTTGATGGTAATCAAATTTACTACAAAAATTCTAACGGAGACCTTGTCCAATATGGGCGAAAAGACTTTTCTAAACAACTCATTGGCGACCATAATTTGATGAATAGCCTTGTGGTCATTAATGTTATCCAATATCTTGAGAAAGAAGGGTTTTTCAAAAACAATGCCATTGATCCTAAACATATTTTAGCCTTGATTGGAAGCTTTAAAGGGTTAGAACATCGTTTGGAATATGTTGGTATCTATCAAGGGATTACATTTTATAATGACTCTATATCAACAATTCCGGAAGCAACCATTCAAGCAATTCATTCAATTCCTAACTTGATGACCCTTATTATTGGTGGATTCGACCGTGGGATAAACTATATAGAATTTACAGAAAAATTGCTAATGTATAAAAATCTTCATATCATTTGCTTGCCGGACACAGGATATAAAATCTATCAAAGGGCAAGTGAAATTGATCAAGATCACGTAAATAGCTACTGGCATTTGGCAAAATCAATGGATGAAGCTGTTCGCTTATCCTATCAACACACATTAGAGGGTAAGAGTTGTTTGCTATCACCGGCAGCAAGTAGTTACAATTGTTATAAAAACTTTGAAGAACGAGGTGATCATTTTAAAGAAAGAGTTCGCAAAGAAGGACAAATAAAATAAAAGGTAAAGAGGAGAAGATTATGTATCAACAAAGAAGTGTAGCATCTGTTGTCGTATACTCAATTATTACGTGTGGAATATACTATTTTTATTGGATTTATATAACCACACGTGACATCAACGGATATTTAAACAAAACAGACATGGATAGCGGAATAGAACTTGTTCTATGTATTTTTGTTTTTCCATACCGATGGTATTGGTTCTATAAATATGCGCAACGCGTTGGAGAGACTCAAAGGGCAGCCGGACTACCGGAAAGAGATGACAGCATTATATGTTTGATTTTAGCAATAATAGAATTTGGCATTATCTCTGCAGCTATTATGCAAGAAGGATTAAATAAGGTATGGGCAACAGAACAAAACAATGCAATTAATTTTTAGTGATGGATGGAGGTTCATATGAATTTAGCAAAATATATTGATCATACAATTTTAAAACCGGACACAACAAAAGCTCAAGTAAAGGTCATCTGTGATGAGGCAAAAAAATATCAGTTTGCATCCGTTTGTGTGAATCAATACAATACAGCCTTTGTAAAAAATGAATTAAAAGATTCAGATGTGAAAGTATGTACAGTGGTAGGATTTCCATTAGGTGCTACTACAAAAGATGTTAAAGCGTTTGAAACAAAACAAGCAATTGCAGATGGAGCGGATGAGATTGACATGGTCATTAATATCGGCGCATTAAAAGACGGACTCGAAGAAGAAGTATATGAAGATATTAAAGCTGTCGTAGAAGCTGCAGCAGGTGCAACGGTCAAGGTCATTATTGAGACATGTTTGTTAACCGATGAACAAAAAGAAATTGCGTGTAAGCTTGCAGTTAAGGCAAAAGCGGATTTCGTAAAAACCTCAACAGGTTTTAGTAGCGGTGGCGCAACGGTAGAAGATGTGCGCTTGATGAAAGAAGCGGTTGCAGGTCAAGCAAAAGTCAAAGCATCCGGAGGCGTACGCGATTATGAGGATGCAATGGCAGTTATTGAAGCCGGAGCCGACCGAATCGGTGCAAGTTCAGGGGTTGCAATTATGAATAATCAAACAAGCAATGAAGATTATTAGGGTGAAAACTAAATTAGGACTTTTTAAAAATATAATAAATGGGCAGATGATTTGTCCATTTATTTTATTCTTTAACGATTGAAATAATTTTGAATCTCGTCAATTAAGATGTCATTATTTTCTTGTGTTGATAGAGAAAAGCGAAAATATTCACCATGTAAGAATGGGAAGGATGCTGTGTCGCGAATCATTAAACCTTTTTTTATAAGATGATTGAATAAATCAGCAGTGGTAGAGTTTGTATTGATTATTTTGATAAAAAAGAAATTACCATAATTTGGAAAAACTTTTAGCTCATTTATTTTGGCAAGTTGTTTCATAACTCGATCGCGTTCGTTCTGAATGAATTGACGCGATTTTTCTATGAATTCGTCGTCTTTCATCAGTTCAGAACCAGCAAATGCAGCCAAAGAATTAATAGCCCAATGGTGACGTTGCTTTTCCATAGATTCGTGACATTTGAAATCACTTGTAATCCCATATCCTAAACGTAGCCCGGGAGCAGAGAAAAACTTTGAAAAACTTCGAAGTACAATGCAATTGGAATATTTTTCAACAAGCTGAATAGCGCTGATTTTTTCGGCATTTTCAATAAAATCCATATAGGTTTCGTCGATAAGAATATGTAAACCCAAGGTTTTAAGGTGGTCAAACAAAGGATTTAAGTCATTAGCAGTTACTAAAGACGCTGTAGGATTATTCGGATTACATAATACAACTAAATCAATGTCGTTTGAACATAAATCGATAATTTTGGGGATGTCAATTTGGAAATTATTCTCTTCATGTAAAGGATAATAGATGACAACAGCATCACAACTGCTGATTTTTTTTTCATATTCTGAGTAGGTAGGGCCAATAATGAGTGCTTTTTTAGGATGGACGTAATCAATATAATGGGCAATAAGCTCGGTTGTACCGTTGCCTAGTAATACATACTCGGAATCCGTTGCTGCATATCGAGATATACTTTCTTTCAAGCTGACATAATCAGGGTCCGGATAATTTGTTACGAGATCAATGTTGTTCACCAGTTTTTCTTGTAATTGCTTTGACAAACCGAGTGGATTAACGTTGCCACTAAAATTTATGATTGATTTTTCATCAATATTATAAAATTTTGCGACTTTTTCAATGTCGCTACCATGAAAATTATTTAGTTCTTTCATAATGTTCTCCTTTGGAAACGATTTGTGAATATGCTATAATCATTATAACGATAAAGAGTTAAAAAATCCAGTATGGATGTGAGTGGAATGAAAAAAGAAGAACGTTTACTAGCCATTGCCAATTATACAATAGAACATCCACAACTTAATATACAAGTGGAGCCCTTGTTTAATTCCATAACCATGAGAGCAGGTCACGTCTATTATGGTGAGCTTTACATGCAAAATTACTCTAAATATTCCCAACTGATTTATGTTGAGGTATTAAAAGAACTTGTAGAAGTTCAATTAGATGATCAATCAGAATCGAACTATTTAATGTATCAAATCAATGGTTCAAAATTAGTCCCTGGCTATGAATATGAAGAGGAGATGTATATATATTATCCTGGAGGCGTCATCGAAGTCGAATTCCGAATTAAAGCAAAATCAACAGATGTAAGTAGTGATATTGAGTCAATCATTGAAGTGGGACAGATTAAAACGAAAGATTCCCACAAACCTAAAAAAGCAAATAGAGACGTGGATATCTTTTTTGAAAAAATCACATATAGTCTTGAAGATGCCATTGAATTAAAGTTATATAATGCATCGGATGAATTTAAAAGTATTGTTATCGAGTCTGAACATGACCTGATTCACCCCAAAAACACCGAATTTTTCCTAAAAGATATTTGGACTCAGGAATGGTATATTCAGCAAACAACCTGGGATAAAATTATCGGTCGAGTAATCTTTAAGGAAATGCCCTTTGAAGAGATTGTTTTTA
>CAZLXW010000137.1:0-4319 GCA_964563505.1 uncultured Eubacteriales bacterium | reverse complement strand
ATATGTATATAGAATTCAGAAGAACGCATAGAACGAATGATTCGATTGAAAAAAGACTTTAGTCTCATTGTAAATACCTCCATATGTATCAAACTCTTTACTATTGTATCCTTGTTTTAGCAAACTTACAAGTAATTTTTAAGTGCATAACATTGTGTATCTCCAAAAGATAACGTATAATAGAATAAATCAATGTGAATGAAGAATGGAGTTCGTATGAAAATATATAATATAACGGCCCCGTGTATGTTTGGGCTCGAAGCAATAGTAAAAAATGAGGTTAAAGATCTTGGTTATGAGATCGTCAACGTTACAGATGGTCGTGTTACTTTTCAAGGAGATGCCATGGCCATATGTCGTAGTAACATCAATTTAAGGGTTGCAGAACGTGTTCTGATTGAAGTCGCTGATTTTAAAGCGGTAACATTTGAACAATTGTTCGAGCAAATTAAGGCCTTACCATGGGAAGATTACATTCCTGAAGATGGCAAGTTTTGGGTTAAAAAAGCGAACTCAATCAAGTCAAAGCTTTTTAGCGCAAGGGATATTCAATCCATTGTAAAAAAAGCGATTGTTGAACGATTAAAAGAAGCTTATCATACAGACGTTATTGAAGAATCCGGTGCTTCTTATCCGATTCGAATATTCATAAAAAAAGATATGGTAAATGTCACATTAGATACATCAGGCGATGGATTGCATAAACGTGGCTATCGTAAAATGATAGCCAAAGCTCCGATTCGAGAAACATTAGGAGCGGCTTTAGTTTTGCTGTCTCCATGGAATAAAGATCGTATTTTAGTCGATCCGTTTTGTGGCACAGGCACCATTCCGATTGAAGCTGCTATGATTGGAGCGAATATTGCACCGGGTTTAAACCGAGAGTTTGAAGCGGAGACATGGACAAATATTATTCCTAAAAAATATTGGATGGATGCTGTTGATGAAGCCAATGAAGCTATTGACCATAATGTGGAACTGAATATTCAAGGATTTGATATTGATTATCAGGCGGTTAATGTTGCCAGGGATTGTGCGGCCAATGCATATGTTGATGAGTTGATTCATTTTCAAGATCGACCGGTCAGTGAATTTAAGACAAAAAAACATTATGGCGTTGTTGTTACGAATCCACCCTATGGTGAACGGTTAGAAGATGCTGATTCAGTAGCTAAGTTATATAAAGAAATGGGTAATGTTTTTGAAGCTCTCAGCGATTGGAGCATATTTGTAATCACCTCATTTGAAGAGTTTGAACGATATTACGGAAAAAAAGCAACTAAGAATCGTAAATTATATAATGGTATGTTAAAGTCATATATTTATCAATATCTTGGCCCGCGACCGCCACGTTAAATTAAGGAGAATGAAATTGAAAAAAAGAATTTCCCGTATGATGAGCTTGATCATGATGGTTACAGTCATGTATACACCCATTGATGCACAAACCTCAGCACCTAAAATCGAGTACAATAGTAAAACAATTACATATAGTGATACCTATGGATACCCATTTGTCGATGAAAATAATCGAACACAGGTGCCATTTAGGCGTACTTTAGAGGCGATTGGAGCAAGCGTTAGCTGGAATGCAAAAAAACAGATGGCATCTGCGGTAAAAGACGGAATTCGTGTGGATGTTCCTATCGGTGAGATGTATATCTACAAAAACGGAGAGAAAATATTAAATGATACAAAATCACGGATTATCGATGATCGTACCTATTTACCCATACGAATTGTTTTAGAAGCCTTCGGGAGTACGGTGACATGGAATCAGAGCGAACAAAAAGTTGTTGTTTCATATCAAGGTGAAACGAACTTATTTACGCGAATTCCAGCCAAATATGACTTGCGTAATCATAAAAAGGTCACTCCCATAAAAAATCAGTTTGATACAGGTGCCTGTTGGGCATTTGCTTCATTAGGTGCATTAGAGTCAGCCTTATTACCCGAAGAAACTTGGGATTTTTCGGAAGATCATTTAAGTTTAGGACATGGTTATAACTTAAGTCAGGCAAAAGGTGGAAACTACATGATTGCCTTAAGTTATTTAACAAGGTGGTCAGGACCGGTATTAGAAAAAGATGATCCCTTTAATGATAAAAAAACGAATCCAAATGCACCGGTAATGAAGCATTTACAAGAAGCGCAGTTTATTCCGGCTAAAGATTATGCCGGAATAAAAGTAGCTATCATGAATCATGGGGGTGTCCAGAGCTCAATGCATGTATCAGATTTGACATTTACGTCAAGCACAGATTACTATAATCCGAATACGGCAAGTTATTATTATAATGGGAACAAAACAATCAATCATGACGTCGTATTGATTGGATGGGATGACAACTATCCTAAAGAAAATTTTAATATACAACCTCGACGAAATGGCGCATTTTTAGCTAAAAATAGTTATGGAACAGCATTTGGACAAGACGGATACTTTTATATTTCCTATGAAGATATTCAAATCGGAACATTAAATATTGTCTATACACGCATAGATCCAGTGGATAATTATGATAAAATATATCAAGCAGATTGGTTAGGTTTTATTGGTCAAATTGGATATGGTGAAGAAACCGCTTATTTCTCAAATGTTTATGAGACTCAAGGAATAGAAGATCTTAAAGCTGTTAGCTTTTATGCAACGGATGAAATGTCCAGCTATGAAGTTTATGTGGTCAATAATTTTGAGTCAAAAGATAGTTTTAAGTCTATGCGTTTGCTTAAGCGAGGAACCAAAGAATATGGAGGCTATTATACGATTGATTTTGAAACCCCAATTCGAGTGAATGGTCGATATGCAGTCGTTGTAAAAATTACGACGCCGAATAGTGAATACCCAGTTGCTGCAGAATTTAAAAAAGAAAACTCATGGATTAGTACAGTGAATTTAGATGATGGCGAGGGATATATGAGCTATGATGGGATAAAATGGGATGATGTTGAAGTGACATTAAGTGCAAATATTAGCTTAAAAGCATTCACAAATAGGGTAGAATAAGGAGGGCTTTTATGGAAAAACAAACTTGGAGCATTCAAGGAGCTAAAAACCAAAAGATTTTTTTAAGACGCTACAAAAATAAAAATGAAGAAAACAATAAAGGGATTGTTCATATTTTGCATGGTATGGCAGAGTATGGAGCACGTTATGCCCACTTTGCCCAATTTTTAGTAGATCATAATTATATTGTATATATTCATGATCATCGAAAACATGGAAAAAGCTTACAAAGAAATGAACGTGTAGGTATTTTCACCCATGATACATGGGAGGATATGATTGAAGATATTCATCATGTGCAAAACTTTATTAAGTCCAATGAAGCGGATCTGCCACATATTTTCTTAGGTCACTCAATGGGATCTGTCTTACTGCGTCATTATTTGACAATCTATGGAGAAGACGCTGATCGTGCAATTATCATGGGGACAGTTCATTCAAATTTGCTGGCAAATAAAGTCGGAATTTTATTAAGTGCTGCATGTGAAGGTGTTGTGCCTTCTATACGTAACAAAGCGCTTGACTATATGTTTGTCGGTCAGATGAATAAAACCTTTGAGCCTGCAAATACGGAGTTTGATTGGCTGACACGAGACCGAAAAGTCGTAGAGTGGTACATAAATAGTCCTTTATGCGGTTATCAATACTCCCCTAGATTTTATAAAGAATTTTCTAAAGGACTGGATTATGTTTCAAGTGAAGAAAACATAATAAAAACACAGCAGATTCCGATTTCCTTTATCTCCGGAGACATGGACCCAGTTGGACAATTTATGGATGGTGTCCATAAAGTCTATGACATGTATAATCGATTAGGGTATGATGTTAATCTTAAAAGCATAGCAAATGGGCGACATGAAATTTTAAACGAAATCAATAAAGAAGAAGTATATGCGATTGTATTAGATTTAATAGAAGGGACGCAGGATGAAAAAAGGTGACCTCATTATATTTGGCATTATTATAATAAGTATACTTGGAGTATATTCGTTTAATTCGCGTCAAAGCGATGATGATATTTTGATTGTTGAAGTACGTATTGACGGAGAAGTCGTTGATCGTTTTAATGTTAATGAAGAAATTGACAAGGACTATGAGACGGAGTTTGGAGAAAATCATCTACATATTCATGATGGGATTGTAAGTGTAACATATGCGGACTGTCGTGACCAAATATGTGTCAATACAAAAGATGCAAGGCAGGCTCGAGAAGCCATCGTATGTGTTCCTAACCGATTTACAGTAGAAATCATCGGCGAAGGAGGCGATATTGATGTCATCTCACAATAAAGCTAGAAAAATGGTTTATATG
>CAZLXW010000136.1:1822-4382 GCA_964563505.1 uncultured Eubacteriales bacterium | reverse complement strand
ATCTCAACAACAGATCCTGAACCAACAGTACGGCCACCTTCACGAATCGCGAATTTTTGACCTTTTTCCATAGCGATTGGAGAAATCAATTCAATATTCATTTCAATGTTATCGCCAGGCATACACATTTCAACGCCTTCTGGTAAAGTAATAACACCAGTTACGTCAGTTGTTGTGAAGTAAAACTGTGGTCTATAGTTTCCGAAGAATGGTGTATGACGACCACCTTCATCTTTTTTAAGAACGTATACTTGAGCCATGAATTTTGTGTGAGGAGTGATTGTACCTGGCTTAGCAAGTACTTGACCACGCTCAATCTCATCACGTTGAACACCACGAAGTAATGCACCGATGTTATCACCTGCTTGAGCATCGTCAAGAAGTTTACGGAACATTTCGATTCCTGTAACAACAACTTTACGTTTCTCATCAGATAAACCAACAATTTCAACTTCGTCTTGAACACGAAGGATACCACGGTCAACTTTACCTGTTGCAACTGTACCACGACCAGTAATTGAGAATACGTCCTCAATTGCCATCAAGAATGGCTTATCTGTGTCACGAACAGGCTCAGGAATGAATTCATCACAAGCTTCGATTAACTCAAGAATCTTGTCACCCCAGTCACTTGATGGATCTTCAAGTGCTTTAAGTGCTGAACCTTGGATTACTGGAAGGTCATCACCTGGGAATTCATATTCGCTTAATAACTCACGAATTTCCATTTCAACTAATTCAAGTAACTCTTCGTCGTCTACCATATCACATTTGTTCATGAATACAACGATGTAAGGAACTCCAACCTGACGTGCAAGTAGGATATGCTCTCTAGTTTGAGCCATAACACCATCAGTCGCAGCAACAACGAGGATTGAACCATCCATTTGTGCAGCACCTGTGATCATGTTCTTTACATAGTCAGCATGGCCTGGGCAGTCAACGTGTGCATAGTGACGTGCGTTTGACTCATATTCAACGTGTGCAGTAGAGATTGTGATTCCACGCTCTCTTTCTTCAGGAGCTTTGTCAATGTTATCAAATGCAACAGATTCACCTGTTCCTAATCTCTCATGTAATGTTCTAGTGATTGCTGCAGTTAACGTAGTTTTACCATGGTCAACGTGACCAATTGTACCAATGTTAACATGTGGTTTGCTTCTTTCAAATTTAGCTTTAGACATTTGTATATTTCCTCCTTTATTATCGGGGTCCTTTCCCCATTCTTTCGTTAAATGTATCCTATGTTTATAAAAAAGCCATCAATAAAATTATAGTATGTAGTAACACAGTTTGCAAGGGTTTATTCGTATTATTCGCCTTGCTTATTAATAATTTTCTCTTGAATGCTCTTTGGAAGTGGCTCATAATGGTGGAATTCCATTGAATATGTTCCACGTCCCTGTGATTTTGATCGAAGATCTGTTGCATAGCCAAACATTTCAGATAATGGAACATAAGCATTGATGACTTGAGCACCACTTCTTGCTTCCATACCTTCCATTTGACCACGTCGTGAGTTAATATCACCGATAACATCACCCATATATTCTTCAGGAACTGTTACAACAACTTTGAATATTGGTTCAAGCAGCTGTGCGTCACCTTTTCTCATGGCATCTTTAAAGGCCATAGATCCGGCAATCTTGAAGGCCATCTCAGATGAGTCAACATCATGATATGATCCATCATAACAATTAGCTTTGATACCAACAACTTCGTAGCCGGCTAAAGCACCTGCTTGCATTGCTTCTTTGATACCATTATCAACTGCAGGGACGTATTCACGAGGAATCGAACCACCAACAACTGAGTTAATGAATTCATAAGTCTTATCGCCGTTAACGTCCATCGGACTGAAGCGAACTTTACAGTGTCCGTATTGCCCTCGTCCACCAGACTGACGAGCAAATTTACTGTCGATTTCAACTTCTTTGGTAATCGTCTCTTTATATGAAACTTGAGGCGCTCCAACATTTGCTTCTATTTTAAACTCTCTTAACAAACGATCGACGATGATCTCTAGGTGAAGTTCACCCATACCGGAAATAATTGTTTGTCCGGTTTCTTCATCTGTATATGTTTTGAAGGTTGGATCTTCTTCTGCAAGTTTGGATAAGGCAATACCCATTTTATCTTGACCGGCTTTTGTCTTGGGCTCAATAGCAACGGAGATAACCGGCTCAGGGAATACCATGGACTCAAGAATAACTTGACTTTTTTCATCGCATAATGTATCACCTGTTGTTGTGAACTTTAGACCAACAGCTGCAGCAATATCTCCTGCGTATACCTTGTCAATCTCTTCACGTTTATTAGCATGCATTTGAAGAATACGTCCTAAACGTTCTTTCTTTTGCTTAGTTGAGTTATAAACATAAGACCCTGCATTTGTAACACCTGAGTACACTCTAAAGAATGCTAACTTACCAACGAATGGGTCTGTCATAATCTTAAATGCTAAGGCTGAAAAAGGCTCTTCATCAGAAGAATGTCTTTCAACTTCTTCGTCACTATCTGGTAATATACCTTTAATTGCCGGTACATCAAGTGGTGATGG
>CAZLXW010000136.1:0-1722 GCA_964563505.1 uncultured Eubacteriales bacterium | reverse complement strand
GCACTGTCAAGTACACGTAAGGAACGCTCAACTTCAACTGTAAAGTCAACGTGACCTGGTGTATCTATAATATTGATGCGATTTTCTAACCATGAACATGTCGTTGCAGCGGAGGTAATTGTAATACCTCTCTCCTGCTCTTGCTCCATCCAGTCCATTTGAGAAGCACCCTCGTGAGTCTCCCCTAACTTGTGAGTCTTTCCTGAATAAAACAAAATACGTTCCGTTAGAGTTGTTTTACCGGCATCAATATGAGCCATGATACCAATATTTCTGGTATCACTTAAAGCAAATTCTCTTCCTGCCAAAGTAATAACCTCCTCTGGTTATCGGATTGTGTATTAGTTTATATATATGATAGACTATTCTACCATCGGTAACTTGCAAACGCTTTATTCGCATCTGCCATTTTGTGTACGTCTTCTTTTTTCTTAACAGAAGCGCCTGTATTATTGGACGCGTCCATAAGTTCTGCTGCTAGACGGTCTACCATTGTTTTTTCTCCTCTTTTACGAGTATACAATGCTAACCATCTTAGACCTAAAGCTTGCTTTCGGTCTGGTCTTACTTCAATCGGAACTTGATATGTTGCTCCACCTACACGACGCGCTTTAACTTCAAGTACTGGCATAATGTTATTTAATGCTTCATAGAAAACATCAATTGCATCTTTACCTGTCTTTTCAGCTACTTTATCAAAAGCACCGTATACGATTCTTTGAGCTGTTCCTCTTTTTCCATCTAACATGATATTGTTGATTAACTTTGTAACCACTTTATCCTTGTAGATGGGATCTGCTAAAACTTCTCTTTTCGCAATATGACCTTTACGTGGCACGGTTCTTCCCTCCTTAATATAAATTAAATCTTAGGTACTCAGATAGAATCTGTTCGCGCACGGTTAATTCTTTATCTATATAATCCTATTTATAGGTAATCGACATTCATTGACCGGCACTAATCGTATATTCTATTTCTTTGGTCGCTTCGCTCCGTACTTAGAACGAGATTGTTTACGGTCTGCAACACCTGCTGTGTCAAGAGTTCCTCTGACAATATGATATCGCGTACCTGGTAAGTCTTTTACACGTCCACCTCTTAAAAGAACAACACTATGCTCTTGTAAGTTATGACCTTCACCCGGAATGTATCCTGTTACTTCTATTCCGTTTGTAAGACGTACTCTGGCAATCTTTCGAAGCGCTGAGTTAGGTTTCTTAGGTGTCGCTGTTTTTACTGCAGTACATACGCCACGTTTTTGTGGTGCAGAATTGTTTGTGGTTTTTTTCTTAAGTGAATTAAACCCTTTTTGTAATGCTGGTGCAGTTGACTTCTTCTCTGAAGTAGCTCGACCTTTTCTAACTAACTGGTTAAAAGTTGGCATCCATTTCACCTCCGTTTGTTATTGTTTAATTAGTGCAGCAGTCGCTGTTCCAACTCGTATTTTACAAGCTTTCCCAAGTTCTTCCATTGTATTATAATATACAATCGGAACTCTTCGTGAATTTGCAAGTTGAATGGCTTGGTTTTTAATCTCTTCATCTGCGTCATTTGCAATATAAAGAGTCAGCACCTCTTGATCTTCAAGAGCCTTCAACGTTTGCTTGGTCCCAACAACCAGCGGACCGTTCATGGTATCGTGCACATCTATCATTCCTTTCATAAAGTGCATTGACATGACGAATAATATGTTGAAAATGCACACTGATGAATAATACCACT
>CAZLXW010000135.1:0-4409 GCA_964563505.1 uncultured Eubacteriales bacterium | reverse complement strand
TTTTTGATGCTATAAACCTATGTTTTATTATTGATAGATGATTTATTTAAACAAACAGGACATGAGTAATTGCGATGTATCGGATATATCAACATGATCCGACATCTGCAGTTGGGAAACCATTCGCAAGTAATTTTCTGTTGTAGTAACACGTGTATGACCTAAGATAGTTTTAATCTTATAAAGATCCGTTCCCAAGTAAAGTGATCGTGTCGCAAAAGAATGTCGGAATAAATATGCAGTTCCACGCTTAATTCCACAGGCCTTTTTTACATAGTTATTCACATAATTTTTAATGTTCATGTGTGTAAGTTTTGTCTTAGATCGTCGTGAAATCAAAAGATAATCTTTATCCACAGGGTCAATCGGGGCTATGCGACGCGAAAGATACTTGGTGATATATTTTCGAACCGGTAGAGAAATCGGAACAATACGATCTGCATAAGTTTTCGAACCATGAATAAGTATCGTACTATTATGAAAGTTCACATCTTGTATTTGAATATTGCAAAGTTCAGAAGGACGGATACCAGTATCAATCAAAATTGCAAAGCATAACTTGATGATGATCTTCTCCAAGAAATCACCTAAGAGTTCGGAAAAGATACATTTTAAATCATCATCATAATAGATTTCCTTGATATTATTATACACACGAATCGTCGGACCATCACGCAAGATATCCACATCAGTATAATGATTACGATACAAATAGCTGATAAAAACTTTCACATGATTATAATACGTATGTATGGACTTTGATTTCATATCGGTAGAACGTAAATATGCAACGTATTTGCGCAAATCTTGTATATCTAAATCCGAAACATCGGGATCATGTAAAAAATCGTGAATAAAGCGTTTTAAAACAAAATATGTATATGCACGTAGTGTATTATCCTTAAGACCATCTATCAGTTTTTTATCTTCAATAAATTCATAAAACAAAATCGATAATTTCATATAAACACAACCTTTCTAGTTGGAATGCCAATCTTCGTAAAAATCTTTGAAAGACCGCATGAGTGAGTTCATATTGACATTTGAATCCGTTTTCGATATAATCGAGTTATCATTTAAATCAATAGTTACATGGTTTCTAACAGATTTTCTCATTTTAGATTCATCAATCTTCAGTTGGTGGATCTTTTTATTTGCATATCTTTGATAATTAATAATGTCGTTATCATTCAAATCACTGATTAAATTAAAGTTATCTTCAACAATGTTGCCGTTATATCGGTTATTTTTTAGGTTATACATTACTGCAGATCGTAATGCACGTTCTTTGATGCGTTCAACATCCACATTATCATTATAGGATCTAATCATTTCTACATCTTTTGGTAAAACAGGAGAATCAAGTTGTGCTGCTCTTAAGCGTTCCCAAAAGTATGTCATATCACAATTCTTTTTTCGAGTTGCAGTTGTTGGATCAACAAGTCGCAAAGAATCAAACGTTAAATAGTCAGCATACAATCGAAGGGAATCCAGTGCTATTCGAACATCTTTATCAAATCCAGTACGATTCTTAAAATTTACCTTCTCAATGGACTGATAAAATTTACGCTTCGTTTCAAATTCGAAATTGATAACGTTGGTTACTGGTGGCGTGAGTGAATCAGCTAAATCTTTAATTTCATCATGATCCAGTGAGTGAATCAAAACACGTTCAACACGATTTTTCAAATGCACATCGATATCCGGAGCATGATCAAGAAAAAACTGCAGTCGTGCTTTGTTCAAGTAAGACCATTTAGATTGCTTAAAAGCTTCTTCCAAACAGTAAAAGTCAAAACGATTAATGAGACCATGCATCAACCATATCTTAAAGAACCAAGGTTTATAACCCATCTCAACCACTTCTTTTGATTTTAGGTAAGCGCGAAATAAAATTCGATTTGATTTTAAACGACCAAAACGCATATAATCAATTTCATAATCGTAATCACCTTGGAACTCAACATGAAAGTCAGCTTGTTTTAATCGACCAACATGTTGAGCGCGTATATTATTGATATCAAAGAATTGTTTTGGGGAATCAATAAAGTTAGTATGCCAACAGTAATCAATACGATTCTCTTTTATCCACTTAATCTTTAGATTAAACTTATCCAAGAAATCTTGAACAATTTTCAATGTACGTTCATAGGCTTTTTCCACACCATATAACCATAGTGCATATGATCGTATTTGAACAACAATGTGCGGTGTTTCTTCGTTCCATAATTTCTTAGTGAAAAAGTAGTTGCATTCTTCATCCAATTCAAACTCATATTCATACATTCCAAATTGATAACCATTCATGAATAATTTAGAATCGATTTCTGAAAGTGGAATCGGATCACCATTTAAAGTGTCTTTTTTAGTTTTCAGATATTCAATCAATATTTCATAGTTTGATAAATTTTCATCTGAATGCTCTAAAAGAATGGAGTAATAAAATGTGTCGATGTTCGGTATAAATTTTTGTCTTTTCATTTCAAAAAATTCTTTTTGTTGGTCTTTTTTCAGCATGGTATAAATCAGTGAATTCTTAGCTTTTTTAGTTATCATGCACAAAATTCCGTCCTTTCTTTGGTTATTGTGTCAGCTTTGCTCAACGTGACAGATGAGCAAACTCAAAAAAGTGGTCTAAACCCTAGTAAAATAAGGCTTTGTTACAAAAAGTTGCTTGCCTTTCGGGGGGCGTGTTACAAGGTCGCCCACACCCTTAATTTCCATTTTTCGACGATTATCTTGCAAGCAAGAAATCTTTCGAAAAAATGGAAATTATTCTGCATGGAGTCGAGTGACATTATCATTATGAAATCCATCTTCGGAATATTTCTTGATCCGTTCATACGTGTTATATGAATCTCTTAATTCTTTGTCTTGGATAAAGAAGTATACCTTTTCATATTTTTTAAAAGTGTTTTTATCTTCGGAGTAGTGTATTGGTTTTGTTACTCGTACGATCGTTAAACATTTAAATATAGTCATGGGTAAATATACTAAAGAGGTCTGTTCTCGTATTGGTTTTCCTACACGTCCAAATACTTGAGCAGTTCCAATAATGATCTTTTTTTGTTTTCGCTGTTGTGAGATTTCTCCAAGCATCTCAATCGGGAAATTTCGAGACTGGTTAGATGAAAACCACGATTGAATTTCATCGATAAACTCAACAACACCAAAAATACCATTGGTACGTTCTATCAGTTGTTTCCAGTGGGTTATCTTTCCATCTGCGTATTTATATTCAGCATTGGAATATATCAGTACGTCCGGATGTTCTTGACGTATTCTTGATAAGAATTCAATAACCGCCATTGTCTTTCCACTTCCTTGTTCTCCACAAAACAAATGAAGTCCTGCATATTGAAAAAGGTTTGGATCATTCTCCAATGAATCTAGTGCTATTCGATTAGGTAAATCAACAAGGATTCGTTTCCAAAAAGAACGACGTTTAACAACTGTACCTTTATAGGGAATTGGTTTAATTTTTTTAACGAATTGATAATACAGTCGATTGAACAGGATCAACAGAAAGAAAAAAACAACAATAGATACAGGTCCAATCAGCATAAAGAAAAATATTTTTAACATTAGTTGCATAATCAAATCTCCTTAATTGTCAGATAATTTTAAGCTGCAGCATGTAATTTGTTTTAAAATTTATCAAGTAAAGGGAAGCATATCCCATATTTTTAGAATTAGTTTGATGATGAATTCAAAGTTACGAAAGATCAATAGAGTCAAAAACATTTGAGTTAATGCATACATTGGAAGAAAATAAGATACAGTGAAAATTAGTTCGATAATAAATACTTGTGCTTGAAATAGTCCATCAATAGTGGGTAAGCTAGGTATTTTATCGATTGTATCGAGCAATAATTGATTTAGCATATATACACTCCTTAATTTAATACTTTTGGAATATAACCGAAGATACGTTTGAGAGTAACAAACCATCCAGTAGCAACGATGAAAGCAAAAATATAATCACGATATTGATCATATAAATCAAGGTTTAAATATTCATAAGTACCATATATTCCGAGTTGTCCAGTAAAGGTTATGGTAAATTGCGGTCGTTGTGGATTCGAATAATCTTCGTTCATAATCGCTTCAAAAAATTCCTTGATCTGATAAAACATTCCAAACTTTTCTTTGAGTTTTTCATATATGGCATCGAGGTCAACAATAGTAAATTGTGGTGGTTTAGTATTACTTGCAATCTCTTGTAAAAGTTGTGTCTGTGTCATATCTGTTAATGATCCATCATAATCACCTGGTATTGTTTGACCAAAAAAATCATCAAATACAGATGTCCACCAATCATCAGGAACAAAGGGAACACCGTCTTGATCTTCTTCAACAGGAACTTCTTGAACATCACCATGATCAAGAGCAACATTACCCGAATCATC
>CAZLXW010000134.1:0-4781 GCA_964563505.1 uncultured Eubacteriales bacterium | reverse complement strand
TGTATTTTTCTGTGTTTCGCTGTTTTTGTCAGCGAAGATTATAATATCATATCTCGCAGACTGTGTCAACAACTTTTTTGCATAAGTTTTTAATTTCTTAAAAACTAACGGAGAAGGAGGGATTTGAACCCTCGCGCCGCTATTAACGACCTACTCACTTTCCAGGCGAGCCCCTTCAGCCGCTTGGGTACTTCTCCAAACGCGCTAATTCGCCAATGAGACAACAAAACCACCAAATAAATGGTGGTTTTGATAACGGAGAAGGTGGGATTCGAACCCACGGCCCCTTTCGGAGTCACTGGTTTTCAAGACCAGCTCCTTAAACCACTCGGACACCTCTCCATATCAATGAATCACTTGTTATTTAACGCCTAATTAAGATATCATACACATCATATAATGTCAAGCTATTTCTTAATTATTTGTTTGTTTTTGAAAGTTCTTGTACTGCAACGAAAGATATAATATCATATCCTCCAAGACATTGTCAACCATTTTCATCATATTTTTTCTTTATTTTTTAACAGTGTTTTCATTAGCTCTAAATCATCCGGCGTTGTGATTTTTATATTGCTATATTCACCTTCTATAACAAGGAGTTTATAGTTTGTAAATTGTTCAACCATCATTCCGTCATCTGTAATACCTTCAAAACGATTTTGGCCTTTTTCATAAGCCTCCAGTATAACTTCTTTTCTAAATCCTTGAGGTGTCTGTATTTGAAACAAAGTTTGTCGATCGACCGTCTGTTTCACTTCCATATTCGCATCGACCACTTTATATGTATCTTTTGCTTTTACTCCAACTAGGCACCCATCATACATAGACAAACCCTCTATTGTTTTTTCAATAATTTTTTTTGATATAAGGGGTCTAGCGCCATCATGAATAAGCACCCCTTGGCACCCCTTTTCTAGCTGCTTTAAACCATTATAAACCGAATTGTATCTTTCTTGCCCTCCATAGGTTATGCGTATAATGTTTTTTCTGTCACTAGAAATTGATTGAATAATCTTTTTATCAATAAGGTCTTCTTCAAGTGGATTGATTACGAGGATAATCTCATTTACTCGCTTACTTGCTAAAAAAGCTTCGATTGTATATGATAAAATCGGCTTTTTTTCAATTTCCAAGAATTGTTTATTGATTGTTTTTTTCATACGACTACCTTTTCCTGCTGCAAGAATAATAGCACTTATATTCATAATATTCGCTCCTGTTTTCCTTATTTGTTTTTCTATTTTCATTAATATATGCTATAATATTGTATGTAAGTATGATAACTAATAAATTATAAATGGAGGTATTAATATGTTAAGTCAAAATTTAATTGATGAAATTAATGAACAAATAAAATACGAATTTTATTCATCACATCTTTATCTTGCCGCTGCATCTTATGCATATACACAAGACTTAGATGGGTTTGCAAACTTCTTTATTGTCCAAGCTGAAGAAGAAAAATTTCATGCCATGAAATTTTTTCACTTCTTAAATGAAATGGACGCAACAATTGTTATGAAAGGGTTTGACACTCCACCTGCTGATTATGATAACCTTGTCGATTTATTTGAGCACTCTTTAGAACATGAAAAGTTTGTTACGGATCGAATTTATCATCTGATGAATATTGCGACCGAAGAGAAAGAATACGCAACGATCAGCTTCCTCAAATGGTTTATTGATGAACAGGTTGAAGAAATGGCCACCTTTAAAAATTATGTGCAAAAGTTAAAACGTGCAGACAACAATCCTGCTGTTATTTTTAATATGGATAATGAATTGGCGGCACGTTCATTTACAGCTCCAACAGCTGAATAACATTTCTTTTATAGAAAAAAGCGACTTAGTCGCTTTTTTTATTGGTTAATTTTAGATTCGGTATCGCATTCAGATCCATACCATCATATCGACCGTGGATAAACTCATAATAGGCAGCAGCTCCAATCATCGCTGCATTATCTGTACAAAGGACCGGAGATGGATACTGTAATTGAATTTTACGTTGATCACATTCTTCCTGCATTCGTGTGCGTAATTTGGAATTCGCTGCAACGCCACCGGCAATAGCAATCTTATCTATTTTCAATTCATCTGCTGCCAAAAATGTTTTTTCTACAACAGCTTCTACAACTGCATACTGAAAGGAAGCTGCAATATGCTTAGGAATAATTTCTTCACCTTTCATCTTACATTGGTTCATATAATTGAGGACAGCCGATTTCACTCCACTGAAACTAAAATCATAGCCTTCCATCTTTGCTTTAGGAAACTCTATATATTTTTCATCTCCTTCAGGCGCTAATCGGTCAATCTTAGGGCCTCCGGGATATCCTAATCCAATAGAACGCGCCACTTTATCAAAAGCTTCACCAATCGCATCATCTCTTGTTTTTCCAATAATCGTAAATTCATCATAGTCCTTAACATGTACCAAATGAGTATGACCACCGGAAACAACTAAGCACAGAAAAGGCGGTTGAAACTCTACGTTTTCTATATAGTTGGCTGCAATATGGCCTTCAATATGATGAACACCAATTAATGGTTTATCAAGAGCAAACGCCAGCGCTTTCGCTTGGGCAAGACCAACTAAGAGTGCTCCCACAAGTCCCGGTCCATAAGTTACTGCAATCGCATCAATATCTGAAAATGCACACGCCGCTTCTTCTAATGCTTCATCAATTACAAGATCAATTTTTTCAATATGCTTTCTTGATGCCACTTCCGGTACAACTCCACCAAACTTTTTATGTGTATCAATCTGAGAAGATATAACATTTGACAAGACCTTTCTTCCATTGACTACGACGGCTGCTGCAGTCTCATCACACGATGTTTCAATTGCTAATATAGTTATGTTACTCATACAAATCTCCTTATTTCACGATTTCAAACGGTTCTGCACCCATCCAACCTTTTATCTCCCATTGATCGACAGTATTTTTCACCAAAACATATTGGGCATAAATATCTCTATTTGGATCATTTGTAAAAAAGACAACTTTTACAATTGCTGTATCTTCTGATTGGTATTTTGCCGGCAGGTAATCCGAACCGATAATCTTTAATTCAGCCTCTTCCCACTGTTCTAATTCAGAGCGAATCATGATATGATGGAACTCTTTTGGATTATGTTCTAATAATTCTTCTTGAAACAGCATTCGTTGCATATTAACAAGACTTTCGATTTCTGCTTCATTATATTCTCCACTATATGTCATTTTTCGGATAATGGAATTCGTACGAACAACTTGTTCTGGTGTCTCTTTAATTGAATTTATGAAGTTCACCAATTCTGTGGTCGACTGAGACAAATCAAGTATTTTTTGATCCGTCAACACACCTTTGTTTTCTCCATCTTCATTTTCTCTTCCTTGTAATCCATAAAAATACACAAATCCACCAATCACCAAAATTAATATAAAAATCGGTAGCACTTTTCGCATCGTGATTCCCCCATTCTTTTCATTGCTTTCATTATATATATCGGAACATATAAGGATGTATTCAACCTTTAATCTCGAAACTTAAGCGTTTTTGTCATGCGATCTTTTCCTATTTTTGTATTTTTAAATATTTTTTTTGCTTCCGGCAAAAATTCTTTTGGATACACAAGCGCCGGACTAAAATGTGTTAACCATAATTCGCTAACCTCTGCCTGTTTTGCTAATGTTGCCGCTTCTTCAAATGTCATATGTTTATATTGAACCGCATTCGTTTGCTCGGCCTTTTCACCATACATGCCTTCGCAGATAAACAAATCCGCACCTTGTGCACCATGAATAATATTTTGAACCGGGCGTGTATCTGTGCAATAGGCAACTTTTAAACCTTTGCGTTCTCCTCCCATAACAAGATTGGGTGTATATATTTTTTCTCCATCTTGAATGGTCTCTCCATTTTGAAGACGAGACCAGTACTTTAATGGGATATCTAGTTCTTTCGCTTTTTGGGCATCAAATTTACCTTTTCGAGGAATTTCGAGAGAATATCCGTAGCATGTAATTTTATGATTTACTTTAAATGCTTGAATAATATATCCATTACTTTCAATAATCTGAACCTCTTCCGTTAATTCGATAAATTCTATTTCAAAAGGGAGTTCCGGTGCAATAACCCGTAGTCCATTAACAATACGCTGTAATCCTTTCGGCCCAATTAAACGTAATGGTTTTCTCCGTTCCGAATTGCCTATTGTAAGCAAAAGCCCCGGTAATCCACTGATATGGTCGCCATGATAGTGAGTAAAACAAATTTGGTCTATATCCTTAAAACTCCATCCTTGTAACTTCATTGTAATCTGGGTCCCTTCACCACAATCAATGAGTAAATTACTCCCATTATACCGGGTCATCAATGACGTTAACCACCTATATGGTAATGGCATCATCCCACCCGTACCTAACAAACAAATATCTAACATAAAGCGCCTCATTTCTAAATTCCTTTTATTCAAATCATCTTAATTATAAAGCTATCAAAAAAAAAGTCAAGCATGGGTCAAACAAAAAGAGCACCCTCGCGGATGCTCTTCCTTATTTTATGTTTATTGTATTATAAGGCTTTAACTGCTTCAACAACCGCTTGTGCAGTCATACCTAATTCTTCATATACTTTTTCTCCCGGAGCTGATGCGCCAAATCGGTCTAGGCCGATGACTTTACCATCTAATCCAACATATTGGCACCATCCAAATGTTCTCGCCGCTTCCATCGCCACACGTTTTCTCACGTCTTTTGGTAGTACACTTTCCTTGTATTCATCGGATTGTGCATTAA
>CAZLXW010000133.1:0-4836 GCA_964563505.1 uncultured Eubacteriales bacterium | reverse complement strand
GCTGAAAATGGAAGCTGGAAAAAAGGTCCCGGATATGATATATTTAAACAAATAAATGAATCATTAGCCAATGCAAAAGTGATTGCAGAAGATTTAGGATATTTAACGGATACTGTCGTTGAACTTCTTCAGCAAACGGGCTATCCGGGGATGAAAGTATTACAGTTTGCCTTTGATTCGCGTGAAGCAAGTGATTATTTGCCGCATAATTATACACACAACTGTGTCGTCTATACGGGAACCCATGATAACGATACAGTTAAAGGATGGTATAAAGCAATTTCTCCGGAAGATAAAGCACTATGTAATGATTATCTCAATATTCAATCGGAAGATGAAGAAAATATTCATTGGCATATGATTCGTGCAGCGTTGTCGAGTGTAGCTAAGCTTGCGGTAATACCGATTCAAGATTATCTTGGACGGGGAAGTGAAGCAAGAATAAATACACCGTCAACATTAGGCAATAATTGGCATTGGCGACTATACAGCAATGAACTGGATTCAAACTTGGCACAGTGTGTAAAGCATATGACAAAACTGTATGGGCGTTAAGTGACAATAAAAAAGTTTTGGGGGTCTTAGAGTGAATTCAATAACGATTAAAGATATTGCAAGGATTTGTGGTGTCGGTGTAAGCACAGTATCTAGAGCAATTAACAATCATCCGGATATCAATAAAGAAACAAAAGATTATATCTTGTCGGTTATTGAAGAATATAATTATATTCCGAATAATAGCGCAAGGAATCTAAAACGCATTGAGACAAATGCAATCGCGGTTTTAGTTAAAGGGATTACCAATCCCTTCTTCACAGATATGATTAAGATTATGGAGCAGGAAATTGAAAAACGGAAATATTCATTAGTATTACATCATGTTGAATTTAATGAAAATGAAATTGATGTCGCCTTGGAATTGATTAAAGAAAAGCGTTTGCGAGGCATTGTATTTTTGGGGGGCCACTTTAGCCATTCAGAAGATAAGCTCAAGAAAATTCCTGTACCTTTTGTATTAAGTACGATTGGTGGAATGGTCGATGAAAATAATCGAAGTGGCTATTCCTCAGTTTCAGTGAATGATATTTATGAAAGTAAAAAAGTTGTTGATTTTCTACTTGATCAAGGTCATAAAAAAATTGCAATTATCTGTGCAGATGCAGAAGATGAAAGTATTAGTTCGCTAAGGCTTGAAGGCTATTATCAAGCACTTCGTAACCATAACATAGAACCGGATAAATCGTGGGTATTTAGGATGCATAGAGAATTCGAAGAATACTCCATAGAAAACGGATATAATGTCGCCTTAGAAATATTAAAATCGGATGAAGAATTTACAGCCCTATATGCAATTTCAGATATGCTTGCCATGGGTGCATGTAAAGCCCTCATTGATCATGGAAAAAAAGTACCTGATGATTATTCAATCGTTGGATTTGATGGAATCAAATTAGGGAAATACTACAATCCATCCATTACAACATTGGTTCAGCCTGTTGAAAAAATTGCCTCAGAAACCATTCGTTTGCTTTTCGAAGTTTTTGAAAATAATAAAAAACATAAACATTTAACCTTTGAAGGAACATTAGCTATTCGTGAATCAACAAAAGTGCTATAATAGGAATATCTATTCATTGCGAATGTCTCATTAAAGAGGTGTGTTTATGGAACTTAGAAAATTTGTAGCACCGGAAATCATTACTGGTTATGAAGCCAGCCTGCTTGTAGGTCGTTACTTGAACCATTTTGCTTCAAAACGTCCAATGATTGTAACAGACGCCAATTTAATTAAATACAAATGGTTTCAACAGATTCTCAATTCAGTGAATGAATCTGTTGAAGATTATGTTTTATATACAGAGGTAACGGTGAACCCAAAAGATTACGAAGCAATGAAAGGGGCCGAAGTCTTTCTGTCAAAGGGTTGTGATTTAATTATAGCTATTGGCGGAGGCAGTCCTATGGACTGTGCAAAATGTATAAGTATTGTCTCAACAAACGGTGGTCATATTTTAGATTATGAAGGTGTGGATGTCATTAATCTTCCCGGACCTCCACTTATATGTATTCCAACCACAGCAGGAACAAGTGCTGATGTCTCTCAATTTGCAATCATTAACGATGAGGTGGAACAATTAAAAAAAGCCATTATCAGCAAAAAAGTGGTACCTGATTTAGCACTTATCGACCCGGTACCTTTAATGACAATGGACTTCTATCTAACGGCGTGTACAGGTATGGATGCTTTAACACATGCCATAGAAGCCTATGTGTCAAATGCGCAGTCCTCAATTACAGATGTTCACGCATTAGAGGCCATCAAGCTGATTCATCATCATATTTTCGATGCATGCTCACAAAACCGTACCATTGAAACCATGTATCAGATGATGATGGCTTCATTATCTGCAGGCTTGGCTTTTTCAAATGCAAGCCTGGGTGCCGTTCATGCACTCGCGCATAGCCTTGGTGGTCGTTTGAATTTGGCTCATGGGGAATGTAATAGCATTTTATTAGATCGTATTATAGAGCTTAATTATGAAAGCGCAAAAGAACGCTATGATATGATTGCCCAAATCGTCGGAATCGATCCAAAATCACCAGCAGGGTCAAAGGATGGGCTGATTCAATATATTCGACACATGCGTCACCAGGTCAATATTCAAAATCAGATTATCCTGTCAGACTTAGGGAAACAAGAAGAAAGTCGAGAAAAAATTCTCCATGAATTGGTGATAGGCGCCATGAATGATCCATGTATGGTTACCAATCCCAAAGAGTTGAGCTACGATGAAGTGAGGAATATTTATGAGCAAATACTCTAGAGAATCAATTATCGGACTAGGGGAATCCTCTTTCCGTAAAAATTATTATCCGGAGTTACAAGAAAAAATTATTGATTTGGAACGTTTGAATCTCCGTAATGAAGCGCTTATTCGAGCTATTCCGGATATTATTCTTATTAGTGACTTAGAAGGAAATTTAATGCCTTTTGGGTCTTCTTTGCGTCGCGAAAAAAAACTTTTACACCAAATGCTCAATACGGAACGCATCTTAAGTGTATTGGAATCATGTGTCAAAAAAATCAGTAAGGAAAAGAAGAGTGTAAACTGTTCCTTTAAGCTTGACGTTGACCAAGAAGAGCGACACTTTGAAGTAAGAGCCCATGCGACTGAACTTGAAGAGATTCTCATATTAATCCGTGATATTACAACAGAGAGTGTCTTAAAAGACCGCTTGCGTTTTATGGCTGAGCGAGATCCCTTAACGTCTTCTTATAATCGATGGTCTTTTGAGGAGCGAATGGATACATATCAAGATTGCGAAGAAGGTAACTTTGGCCTTTTGGTATTAGATATTGATGGACTGAAAGTCATTAATGATACATTAGGACATTATCATGGAGATGAAGTTATAAAAAAAGTGAGCCATATGATTCATAAAGTGTTAGGAGACGATGCCTTTATTGCACGAATCGGTGGAGACGAGTTTGGCGTTATGCTTAAAGATGTTCATAAAATGGAGCTAGAACAAGCATTAGCAAATATATACGATGAAGTTTCGTTCATGAATCAAATGGATGGAGCTATTCAAATCAGTGTATCTGTAGGTTATGCATTTCATGAAAATGGCCCTATTGACGGTTTGAGCTTATATCAAGAAGCGGACAACAATATGTACCAAAACAAATTACTCAAGACCTCCAGCTATCGAAGTAATCTGGTGCGATCTTTAATGAAAGCATTAGAAGCCAGAGATTATATTACCGAAGGCCATGCGGACCGAATGGACGAACTCGCAGAATTGATTGGAAGACAAATGGGGTTGACATCTGTTGAGCTTGATCGGATTGCCTTACTGTGTAAATTTCATGATATTGGGAAAGTGGGGATTCCTGATTCGATTTTAAAAAAGCCGGGTAAGTTAACAGATGAGGAATATAAAGTTATGAAAACCCATGCGGTTATCGGTGAGCGTATTGCCAATGCATCCGGTGAATTAAAAGAAATATCATATCTTATTATGAAACATCATGAACGTTATGATGGAAAAGGGTATCCCACAGGACTTAAAGGCGACGAAATACCCATCGAATGCCAAGTTCTATCTGTTGTGGATGCCTATGATGCAATGACCAATGACCGTCCTTATCGTAAGGCCTTGAGTAAAGAAGTTGCCATTGAAGAGATTGTCAATCACCGCGGAAGTCAATTTTCGCCACAGGTTGTGGATGCTTTTTTGCAAGTGATGATGCACTGATTCTTTAATGAAATTTTAATAAAGTTTATATGATTATCTTCTTATTCGAGGGTATAATATGAGAATAAGGAGTGAATGGACAATGCAAATTATTGAAGCGCTTTTAACATTGATTTTTACATTAATTTCAGGAATATTAAGTATTGGATTTCGATTAATTGTTGCCGCTGCAGCTGGTGTTATTGCAGCGTTCAAAGGTCGAAATGCTTTTTTTTGGGGACTTTTAACATTGATTTTTCCATGGGCTATATTGATTTTATTCTTCTTGCCGGCCAAACAATATCGGATAAAGACCTACTTAAGTCAAAAGCATGAGTTTAAGCAAGGAAATATTGTTGTAGGTGCCTTAATGGCCTTAACGGCAACAGTAGCTAAAGCTGATGGACAAGTGACCAAAGAAGAAGTGAATATTATTCGACAGTTTGTCACGCAAAACTTTCGAATAGCCGGTGCCGAATTGAATCAATATGAAGGGGCCTTTAATTATGGAAAAGACCATCCTGAAGATATTGACGAGTATATACGTATTTTAAGAAGTTATCATCACCAACGGGATTTTATTATGTCGATTAGTTA
>CAZLXW010000132.1:0-4965 GCA_964563505.1 uncultured Eubacteriales bacterium | reverse complement strand
TGAGGTATTTTTATTTGTCAATCATTTGACCTATTTAAAGTATACAGGAAGCTCACATATTCTCAAAATTGCTAAGAATCTCATTATTCATATAATCAAAAAACATAACTCCTCCATTCAGTAGTTCAATCTTTCAGATAACGTCCCGTGAATTGACGACGTGGACATCCTTCCGAATTATTGTCCCTGTCGTCAATTCGCTGTTGAACTAAACCGCTAGCGCGGTGGCTTTTAAATTCTTTCTATTTACTCTCCATTTCGTTATGATAAATAGGTCACTATTTTCATTTCGAAAGGAGTTTTTTATGTCTTATGAAAACTATATTAACCTAGCCGTCGATGACATGAACCTTCGTGGTTATTCATCCAAAACTATCAAAGCTTATTCTGCAAATCTTCGTAAATTCTTGTTATTTATCAATAAACCTATTGATGATCTTACAACTGAAGATGTTCGCTCTTTTTTACTTGATCTTAAATCAAGAAGTCTGTCAACCAGTTACATCAACGGGTCTTATTCTGTCTGTCAGTTATTCTTCAAATCAGTTCTCAAGAAACCTTTTTCACTTGATGATATTCCTCGTGTTAAAAATTCCAAGAAACTTCCCGTTGTTCTTACCCGTTCAGAAGTCAGTACCATCCTTGATGTCACTTCTAATATGAAGCACAAAGCAATCTTTCGGAATTATCCTTCGGATAACAGCTTCGCTGCCTTTGTTCGTCAGGTTCTTTAATGACCGCCTATTCATCCGGCCTTCGTGTCAGCGAAGTTGTTAACCTTAAACTTTCTGATATTGACTCTGAAAATATGCAACTTCTCGTTCGCTCCGGTAAAGGAAACAAAGACCGTTACACACTTCTTTCTAGAAAAACATTATTGTTTCTTAGGCAATACTACACATCCTATCGCCCAACTGAATGGTTATTTTACAGTGGATATGATAAAACGAGACCTCTTTCTTCCAGAACCGCTCAAAAAGTTTTTAAGGATTCAACGATAAAAGCGGGTATCAGTAAATCTGTAACGATTCATACGCTTCGACATTCCTTTGCTACTCATCTTCTGATGAACGGTGCTAATCTTGTTACCATTCAAGCCTTACTGGGTCATAAGAATATTAAGACAACTATGATTTACCTGCATCTGGCACCCGGAAAAATTCTTTCCACTTTAAGTCCTTTTGATATGGAGGTGCCGGATGACAAGTAAAATCCAACGTATTCTTTCAGCTGCAACTGTAGAATACATTCATAACAACCATGTTTCTTTCCAACAAGTCAAAGCATTGAACGCTATTGGTTCATGCAGAACTAAAAACATGGGCACTCACAGTTTATCATGTTCTTGTGGTCATATGAAGACCATCAACAACTCTTGTGGCAACAGGCATTGCCCTGTCTGTGGTTCTTTCAAAAAAGAACTCTGGGTCATGAAACAGCAAGAGTCCTTGCTTCCTTCTCACTATTTTCATTTGGTTTTCACTTTACCGGACACCTTGAATTCCTTTATATATTTCAATCAGAAGGAACTCTATTCCTTAATGTATCAAGCAGCTTCTAAAACGTTACTTGAATTATCTGCTGACAAATTTGGCGTTACCCCTGGTTTTACCTTGGTTCTTCATACTTGGGGTCAAAATCTTGGGTATCATCCACATCTCCATTGTATTCTTGCAGGCGGTGGGCTCTCTCTTGACCAAACCCATTTTAAGACCTTTAAGAAAAAATTCTTCATCCATATCAAAATCTTATCTGCTTTGTTCAAGGGCAAATTTCTTCATGGATTCAAAGAATTACTGACTCAGGGTTCTCTTTATTCACCGAATAATCTCCAGGATACGTTAACGTCTTTTCTTGACGATTTATATTCAAAAGATTGGGTTGTCTTTTCGAGGCCTGTTTTTAAATGTGCCGCTCATGTTATTAAGTATCTTGCTAGGTACACACATCGGGTTGCAATTTCGGATCACCGTATTATTTCAGTTACCGATACACAGGTCTCTTTCAATTATCTTGACAATCGTGACGGCAAGAAAAAATCTCTAACTTTGTCTCAAGAAGAATTTGTCCATCGATTCTTGATGCATATATTACCTCACAAGTTTGTGAAAATCAGACATTATGGTTTTCTTTCCAATCGCTTTAGATCAGAAAAGGTTGCTTTATGCCGAAAGCTTATTGCAAGACAAAAGGGAGTGAAATTAATATTTCCCAAACTTCCGGATAAGTTAACACTTCTTGAGGCATTGATCGGTAAAGAAAACTTGTGTTGTCCCAAATGTGGAAGATATTTCACCTATAATCATGAGGTTTGTCTAACTTAAACCCGTTAACTTCATATTTTTCAAATGCCCCTTAATTGGGGAGGGGGAAGTTATGTTCAAAATCATGAAATCATAGCTTTTGATCTCTCTTTTCGAGAAAAACCAATAATAAAATACAAATTTTAGTGTTGGTTGCTTACATACTCTTTCCTAGACATCCGCGGCTTCGTTCAACACAATGTCTCTCGTCATCAGCTCTACCTTATTGGTAGGGCTTTTTCTTTGATGATGACGGATACATTTCTAATAATTATATGATGTACTTGATGACAACTTGCCAAATTTATCATTATTATGATATAATTAAGTCATTAAAACGAATGCGAGGTGATATTATGCCAAAAATAATGCCAATTTCCGATTTACGAAATAATTTCAATGAAATCTCTGATGTATGTCATCGTGATGAAGAACCTGTTTATATTACCAAAAATGGTCGCGGTGATCTTGTTGTTACAAGTATTGAATACTTCGAACAATTACAAGCTAGAATTGAATTATACAACAAACTTGCAGTAGCTGAAGCTGAAATAGCAAATGGTGCTGAACTTAAGGATCATAAACAATTCATGAATGAACTTAGGGAGAGATACAGTGGAAAATAAATTCACAGTAAAATACACACCTGTTTCCCAAAGAGATCTTCTGTCCATTTTAGATTACATATCACTTGATGATCCCGTTGCTGCATTGAATCAGGTAGATGATATCGAACATGCTGTAGACAATCTTGAAGCATTCCCTTATTCAGGAACCGAATCCCGGGATGAAAACATCAGAATAAAAGGATATCGATACCTTATTGTAAATGAGTTCAACGTCTTCTATACAGTAGATGAAAAAAGAAGTATAGTTAGGATCCATAGAATTCTTTCAGCAAAACAAAACTCTCCTGACTATTTATAATCACCTAAATCGAATCAAGTATTTCATATAACGTTCCCGCAATTCCCGTCGTGCCATTCACTCATTGTCCCCTTATTTTAAGCATCGGGGCATGATGGGAATTGGCGTGTTGAACTAAATCGCTACGCGATAGCTTTTAAAACGTTATTTCTGATTACCTTGTTCCAATTTATCGATCTTTTCATGTAAACTAAGATGTCACTATTTTTAGTTTTGAAAGGAGTTTTTTATGTATCAATCTTATGTTTCACAATTAATTTTTGAAATGGAGCTTCGTGGTTATAGCCCTCGGACAATTCGCTCGTACTCAAGGTATCTTAGTCGTTTTCTCAATCTTACAAATAAACCTGTTGTAGAGATTACAGAGGAAGACCTTCGTCTATATCTACACACACTTGTCTGTCGTAAAGTATCCACGGCTTATGTCAACAGCGTCTATTCTTCATCACAACTCTTTTTTACACATGTGCTAAAACGTCCCTTTAACATGGAACATATTCCTCGTGTTAAAAATTCAAAAAAGTTACCTTCTGTTTTGTCCTTTTCAGAAGTTAACGCCATTCTTGATGTAACCAAAAATGTAAAACATAAAGCCATTATAATGACTGCATATTCCGCTGGTCTTAGAGTTAGTGAAGTTCTATCTCTCAAAGTCTCTGATATCGATTCTGACAATATGCAGATCCATATTCGTTCTGGTAAAGGAGATAAAGATCGGTATACTTTGTTGTCTGAGAAAACACTTTTGTTTCTTAGACAATATTTTAAGGAATATCGCCCAACTGATTGGCTTTTTTATTCTGCTCGTGATAAATCTAGAGCTCTACATTCAAGAACGGCTCAGGTCACTTTTAATGCATCTAAGAAGAAGGCTGGTATTATAAAACCTGCAACTTTTCATTCTCTAAGAACATCTTTTGCTACGCATCTACTTATCAAAGGTACTGATTTATTTACCATCAAAACATTACTTGGTCATGCAAATATTAAAACGACTCGGAATTATTCCTACGGAATAATGGCTACGCCACCCTTGTTCGTCGGGTTCTTTTATGGTTTATCTGCATCTTGCACCTTCAAGAGTACTTTCAGTTTCCAGTCCTTATGATAGCGAGGTGACTTTTGATGCGTAAAATCCAGGCTGTTCTTTCCTATAATGCAATGGATTATATAAGTTCTCATCATACTTCATTTCAGCAAGTCAAAGCTATAAATGCCATTTCATCTTGTCGTACCAACAATGCTGGATCACATACTTTATCTTGTGAATGTGGTCATACTAAACAAGTTTCTAATTCTTGCTCGAATCGTCATTGTCCAACTTGCGGTGGCTTTTCTAAAGAACTTTGGATTCAAAAACAACAAGAATCTTTATTGCCATCGCATTATTTTCACTTGGTTTTTACTGTTCCTGATTCTTTACGTGAACTTATTTACTTCAATCAAAAACTTCTTTATAACTTGATGTATGATGCCACGTCAAAAACACTGATTGACTTATCCAAAGATAAACTGGGTGTTATTCCCGGGTTTTCATTAGTGCTTCATACTTGGAGTCAAACTCTGATGTTCCATCCCCATATTCACTGCATTTTTGTTGGCGGTGGTTTGTCTAAAGATCATTCTCACTTTAAGTCATTCAAGAAGAAATTTTTCATTCATGTGAAAATTTTATCTGCTGTTTTTAAAGGTAAATTTTTAGAAGGACTTAAGAAGCTTTATTCGTCAGGTGAAT
>CAZLXW010000131.1:0-5034 GCA_964563505.1 uncultured Eubacteriales bacterium | reverse complement strand
CAGACTACTTTATTATTGCTCATGGTAAGAACACGCCACAAATTCAAGCGATTGTAGAACATATCGATTCTGTTTTGAGTAAAGATGGACATGAACCTCTAAGTATTGAAGGCGGACGTAATGGTGGCTGGAATCTTATGGATTATGGTCACACGATTATTCACATCTTCGGTGTTCAAGAACGTTTATTCTACGATTTAGAACGTTTATGGGTCGATGGAAAGCCTGTTGTCGTAGAAGAGTAGAACAATATAAAAACGATAAAAAACTCCGAATGCATACATAGCATTCGGAGTTTTTTTGTGCTCTAGAAAAGATGATCCTTTAATAGTTTCGATATAATCCAACGACTTTTCCAAGTATTTGAAGTTCTTTAACATAAATGGGGGCCATGGAATCGTTTTCCGGCTGTAATCGTATTATATCTTTTTCTTTGAAAAAAGTTTTAACGGTGACGGAATCATCGAGAAGAGCAACCACAATATCGCGATTATCCGCAGTATCTTGTTGGCGTACAATCAACATATCACTGTCAAAGATACCGGCATTAATCATGCTATCGCCTTGAACTTGAACCATGAAAAGATTCACGTCACTGCCTTTAATATAATCTGCAGGAATAGGGAAATAGTCTTCAATGTTCTCGGTAGCAAGTAGCGGTTCGCCTGCAGCAACTTTGCCGACAATAGGTATATTAATCATCTCGTGTCGTATGGGAGTGAAACCGTCTTCCATAATTTCAATGGCTCTTGGTTTCGTTGGATCACGACGAATAAATCCTTTTTTTTCTAATCGTTCAAGATGTCCATGAACAGTTGATGTGGACTTTAATCCGACAGCTTCACAAATCTCGCGAACTGACGGTGGATAACCTTTATTTAATTGTTCATTACGTATAAAATCTAATATTCTTCGCTGTTTATCACTTAATGCGTCTGCCATTTCTTACACCCCTTAATCATTGTTTAGAATATATGTTCTTGCCCTTACAGTATAGCATATTTTGACCTTGTCATCAAACGTTTGTTCGTTTTTTTACGTTTTTTTTGCAAAATCCATTGACAACAAACACCTGTTCGTATATAATTAAAACACAAACAAACGTTCGAGGTGATAAATATGAATAGAAGAATAGCCAAAAAACGACAGAAAATACAACTGACTGTGACACTTAGCATAATACTTCTTGGATTACTCGTAATTGTATTGATGCATTTATTTAGTAATAACATTTTAGCTGATGAGGATATAGAGGTATCCTATATTAGTGTTAAAGTGCATGCAAATGATACACTTTGGGATTTAGCATCAACATATAATACCTCAGACTACTATACCCGAGATGAATACATCGAAACGATTATTGAGATTAATGACTTAAAATCAGAAACCTTATATACAGGCACACGATTAACACTACCCAAAATTACTAAAAGCAATATACAATCCATTTATTAACATCCTTAAACATTCTCTTCTAATTGATTTAGAATAGGATGTTTTTTTCTATTTATGACCATGGTCCTATTTGCGTATAGAATTTATTAGTGCTATGATTATAAGTAGAATAAACATTATGAGGTGGGCTAAATGAATAAAAAAAGCCAAAAAATCAAAAACAGATATAACAGAATTTCAAAGGTATATGATTTGTTAGAAAAACCCATGGAAGCAATGTCAATGAGTAAATGGCGACGAGTGCTAATTCGGAAAGTCGAAGGAAAAAAAGTCCTTGAAGTTGGCGTCGGTACCGGTAAGAATCTCTTATACTATCCTGCCGATATTGATGTGACCGGAATAGACTTCAGCAAAGATATGCTAAAAAAAGCAAGAGCACGAGTCAAAAACAAGAAAAACATACACTTAATAGAGATGGACGCACAAAATATGGACTTTGAGGATAACACCTTTGATACGGTTCTTACGTCCTGTGTATTTTGTTCAGTACCTGATCCGGTTGAAGGACTCAAAGAAATTAGGCGCGTGTGCAAAAACAATGGAAAAATAATCATGCTTGAACATATGCGCAGTAAGCATAAAGTTATCGGTAAAATCATGGATCTTATTAATTTTATACCTCTGAATATATGGGGAGCCAATATTAACAGAAAAACCATGAAAAATCTACAACAAGCAGGATTTAAGACAAAAGACATAAAATATAAGAACATCTGGACGGACATCGTAAAACTCATTGTAATACGAAATTGGAAGTAGTACATAACAATGGTAACGAATAGTGATGGAAGCTTAAGGAGGAAAAAAATGGATATAATATTTGAAAAAACGACGGACAAAGGTTTAAATGACGCGATTCAATCCTTAAAAGAAAATTTAAAAGAACATAGTTTTGGTGTATTATGGGAACTTAATTTTAAAGATAAGCTAGAAGAAAAAGGCTTAGAATTTGCAGACGATTTCGTCGTCCTTGAGGTCTGTAACCCAAAACAAGCCAAAGAAGTCTTAGAGAAAAATATTCACATCGGTTATGTATTGCCTTGTAAAATGGTGGTTCGAACGGAAAATGACCAAACCTATATCGGCTTGTTACGACCGGAAAGTCTAATAGGACTGTTTGATGAAGCAGACCTAAACGATGTTGCAAAAAAAGTGGAAGAAGCACTGAAAACATCTATTGAAGCTTCGATTTAAAGCTTCATACATGAGAAAGTCATGAAAGGGGTTTTTATATGAATGAAAAAGAACATCAGGAGCACCAAGAACATCATGAGGATCATGATCATAAAAATCATAACGACCATCATAAGATGATGATTGAAGATTTTAAACGCAGATTTTTTATATCACTCATTGTTACACTGCCTATATTGATTCTTTCTCCCATGATTCAAGAATGGACAAACATAGAAGTTGAATTTACCGGGAGCAACTACTTATTATTTGCACTGGCTACATTTATATACTTTTATGGTGGATGGCCATTTTTAACCGGCTTAAAAGATGAATTAAAAGAAAAGAATCCCGGCATGATGACACTCATCGCGATGGCCATTTCTGTCGCCTATTTTTATAGCTCGGCGACGGTATTTGGACTTGAAGGAAGTGACTTCTTCTGGGAACTTGCGACCCTAATTGATATCATGCTTTTGGGGCATTGGATAGAGATGCGGTCTGTCTTAAGCGCCTCAAAGGCTCTAGATAAATTATCTGAACTGATGCCAAATACAGCACATCTATTTAAAGATGATAATGTCGTGGATGTTGATATCAGTGAGTTAAAAGCTGATGATAAAATACTCGTTAAGCCAGGCGAAAAAATTCCTGCGGATGGAATCATTGTCAAAGGCAATAGTTATATCAACGAATCCATGCTCACAGGTGAATCCAAACCGGTTGAAAAAAGCCAAGGAGATAAACTTATCGGCGGTTCTTTAAACGGTGATGGATCCTTAGAAGTAGAAGTGAAAAACATAGGAGACGATTCCTATTTATCTAAAGTTATTGACATGGTTCAAAAAGCACAGGAATCAAAATCCAAGACGCAAAACTTGGCAGATAAAGCCGCTTTTTGGCTGACCATAATAGCCCTAACTATTGGCTTTGCGACCCTTGTTATTTGGTATCTCATAACCAGAGATTTCACCTATGCAATAGCAAGAATGGCGACAGTCATGGTCATAACCTGTCCACATGCTCTGGGACTTGCAATGCCTCTAGTCGTAGCAACATCAACAGCTCAAGCCGCCAAAAATGGTTTGCTTATTAGAAATAGAACCCAATTTGAAAATGCACGAAAAATTGATACGGTGGTCTTTGATAAAACAGGAACACTGACGCTTGGCGAATTCAAAGTCAATTTCATAAAAGTCTTTGATGATGAACACACGGAAGAGCAGGTCATAAAACTTGCGGCAACACTTGAAAATAATTCCGAACATCCAATTGCAGCCGGTATTTTGGAGAAACTGCGAGAGATGGAACTCGATCCCTTAGACATGCAGGATTTTCAAGCCATCAAGGGAAAAGGTGTTGAAGGTACCATCGATGATAAGAATGTCATGGTCGTCAGTCCGGGATATCTAAAAGAAAACGATATGACCATTCCAAGCGACTTGCCCAAGCATGGTGTTTCAACAGATGTGTTTTTATTGGTTGACGGTCAATTAATTGCGGCCATCGGCCTCTCTGATGGAATTCGAGAAGAATCCTATGATGCCATAAAGCGACTTAAAGAAGAAGGCATTAAAACATGGATGCTTACCGGTGATAATGAAGAAACAGCCAAGCAAGTTGCGGAAGAATTAGGTCTCGATGGCTATTTTTCAGAAGTCTTACCTGAACAAAAACAAGATAAAATCAAAGAATTACAATCGGAAGATCGATTTATAGCCATGACAGGAGATGGGGTCAATGATGCGCCGGCTTTAGCCCAAGCAGATGTAGGTATCGCCATTGGATCCGGTACAGACGTGGCTGCTGAAACTGCAGACATTATATTGGTCAACTCCAATCCGGAAGATGTGGTATCTCTTATTGATTTTGGTCGAGCGACCTATAAAAAAATGATACAAAACCTTATATGGGCAACCGGCTACAACGTCGTTGCTATCCCCCTTGCAGCAGGTGTGTTATCCGGTATAGGCATCGTTATATCTCCAGCCGTTGGCGCAATCCTCATGTCACTAAGTACCATCATCGTGGCCATCAATGCAAAACTACTTAAATTAGAGGGATAAATATAAAGGAGAGATTAATATGAATAAAAATTATATGAAATTTTTTGGAATGATAGCAACATCAGCACTGTTTATGTATATGGTTATGTATCTAAATACCTATGAATTTAGCCATATTTTCTTTAGTGAGACACGATTATATATGACCATTCTATCGACTTGTGTCATGGCCCTTGTCATGCTTGGATTTATGCTACATATGCTTAAAAACAGACTGATGAATATTATCATCGTATCAGTAAGCGTTCTTGTATTTATAACGTCATTCGTATTCATGCGATATGATGTTAGAATAAATTACGGACAAGTTAAATAGAAGAATTCTTAAAGATAATGT
>CAZLXW010000130.1:1836-5051 GCA_964563505.1 uncultured Eubacteriales bacterium | reverse complement strand
TTTCGTAGCTATTATATATTTATAATTTAGGAGGGAAACATGAAAGTAAAAAAGATAACATCATTATTGTTGGCTGTGATTTTAATGCTGAGTTTGATTCTCAGTGGATGTAACTCAAGTAATTCAGATAAGAGTTCTAATGGCTCAAATCAAAGTGCAACACAAGATGGCAAAGAAACGAATGGCGAGGAACCTTATGTGTTTACAGTTTTCATTGGTGAACCAAGACAACAACCGACTAAAGATAATAAGATTTATAAGATGATTGAAGAAGAGTTAAATGTAAAGTTTGAATTTGAGTTTTTGGTCGGAGACCTTGACCAAAAGTTAGGTGTAATGATTGCCGGAGATGAGTTTCCTGATCTCATTGATAGTGCAAACAGTTCAGAAAAAACAATAAATGCAGGCGCTCTTGTACCTTTACAAGACTTTATATCTGAAGAAAAAACACCGAACCTATGGCGTCAATATGTGGATTATATGAATATGATGAAGGCAGAAGACGGTAACGTATATATATTGCCAAATTATGGTATGTATTATAATGATTATATTCAAACATCATATAATGGTCCGGCATTCTGGTTACAGAAGCAATTGTTGGTTGACATGAATTATCCGGAAATTAAAACGCTAGATGATTACTTCGATGTTATAGCCGATTACAAGGCAATGAATCCTGAAATTAACGGACAACCAACCGTTGGGTTTGAAATCCTTACATTCGATTGGAGAGCATTTACTATAAAAAATGCACCAGCACAATTAATGGGTAATCCAAATGATGGTGGTGTTATTGTTGATCCGGATACAGGAATAGCCCATTTATATGCAAATAGTTCAGAAGAAGCAAAACCCTACTATAAAAAGCTTAATGAGGCCTATCATGACGGATTAATTGAAGCAGATACTTTTGTGCAGAATTATGATGAGTATATCGCAAGACTTTCAACGGGACGTGTTCTTGGTATGTTTGATCAGGGATGGCAAGCACAGACAGCTATAGATGCGCTTATATCACAAGGCCTTGATCAATATACTTGGGTTCCTTTTGGAATCACATATGATGAAAATATTAAACCATGGTATCGTGAACGACCAATTCCAAACTATAACAGAGGTTTTGGTGTTTCTGTAGATGCTGATAATCCTGAAAAATATATTGAAGTGGCAGAAGAGTTGCTCTCAGACAAGTGGCAAAAGATATTTACTTGGGGTATTGAAGGTGAAGATTATCTCGTTGATGATGATGGAATGTTTTACCGAACTCAAGAGCAACGTGATAATGCAGAAGATGTAAACTGGAAATTAGCCAATAAGGCTGAAGCTTTATATGCAAGTTTGCCAAAGATGCAAGGATTATTTGATGATGGTAATGCGGCGGATCCTAATTCACAACCAATAGAATATCAAGCAACATTAAAAGAAATAGACAAAAAAATTCTTGATGCATATGGAGTAGATTTCTATTCTGAATTTGTAGGCGATGCACCGGAGAATAGGAAAGATTATCCTGCTTGGCAGGTAGCATTAGGCGATGGAACTGAAGCTGCAATGACTGACACAAAGATCAGCGAATTACAACTCAAAAACTTGCCGACATTGATTCTTGGCGATGAGAGTGCATTTGATGCAAGTTGGGAAGAATATATTAAGCAATATGATGATGTCAATGTTCAAGCCTATCTTGATGTTGTTAATGAAGGCCTGGAAAAACGACGTAACGAGTGGTAAAAAAGTAAGAATTAATCCTATCAGCGGGGCTATAAGTCCCGCTGTTTCAATAATCAGATGCATTTAATTGAAAAATGAAAGGAGAGCATTAGATAGTCATAATCTATCTAGTGTGTAAAGATATGATGAAGCAAATCACATGGTCAAGGATAAAAAAACAAAAAGAATTGGTGTTTATTTCCATACCTTTTGTTTTATATATACTGCTATTTGCCTATGTTCCGCTTTGGGGATGGTCGATGGCATTTCAAGATTATAAACTGGGGAAATCTTTTTCAGAACAAACATTTTCAGGACTTAAACACTTCAAATTACTTTTTTTAGATGATCGTTTTCTGCGGGTATTGAGAAATACGCTTGCAATGAGTACTTTGAATTTAATTTTGGGATTCACGACAGCTATCATCTTGGCATTGCTGCTAAATGAGATTAAAAATGTATTTTTTAAGAGGACGGTTCAAACAATATCGTATTTGCCGCACTTTCTTTCATGGGTCATTGCAGCAGGTATTGTATCTATGGTTTTGAGTACGGATGGAATTATTAACGTTATGTTATTAAAATTTAATATTGTCGAACAACCCATTCTATGGTTAAGTAAAGGCGAATATTTTTGGGGGATTTTTGGTTTATCGACAGTTTGGAAAGAGCTTGGTTGGAATACCATTATTTATCTTGGAGCTATGACAGCCATTAATCCTTCCTTATACGAAGCCGCAGAAGTTGATGGAGCAGGTAGATTCAAGAAAATGTGGCATGTGACATTACCAGGCATCCGACCAACAATTGTCATTTTATTGATTTTAAGTATTGGCAGAATTTTAGAAGCAGGATTTGAAGTTCAGTACTTATTAGGTCGAGGTATGACCATGGATTATGCCGAAACAATCGACCTTTTTGTACTGAATTATGGAATAAAAATTGGCAACTATTCATTAGCTACGGCAGCAGGTATATTTAAAAGTGTCATCAGTGTAACTTTAATATTCATGGCCAATAGTATATCAAAAAAACTTGGACAAGAAGGACTTCTGTAGGAGGTGTCATGATGAAAAAAAGAAAACTAGGAGATGTTGTTTTTGATGTTGTCAATGTAATAATTATGGTTTTACTTATGAGTGCAACATTATATCCGTTTATAAATACAATTGCAATATCATTAAATCCAGGACTTGATACAGTCAGAGGTGGCATATATCTCTTACCAAGACAAGTTACCCTTGAAAACTATAAAGCAGTTTTTGCATCGGGAACTATATTTCCGGCTTTTATGGTTTCTGTGGCTAGAACATCATTATCCGTAATTTTTGGATTGTCATTAACGACTTTATTAGCTTATGTGCTCAGTCGTAAGGATTTTGTATTCAGAAAACCAATAACAATGTTGTATGTATTTACAATGTATTTTAACGCAGGAATGATTCCGGTCTTCTTTTTAATGCGAGGATTGGGATTGACCAACAGTTTTTGGGTGTATGTTG
>CAZLXW010000130.1:0-1736 GCA_964563505.1 uncultured Eubacteriales bacterium | reverse complement strand
GTCTTCTTTTTAATGCGAGGATTGGGATTGACCAACAGTTTTTGGGTGTATGTTGTTCCAGGAATGGTCAATGCCTTCAACCTCATTGTTATCCGTACATATATTCTTGGTTTGCCGGATAGCTTAGTCGAGAGTGCTAAAATTGACGGGGCATCGGAGATGCGGATTTACTTTAGTATTATTATCCCATTAGTTAAGCCGGTATTAGCTACTATCGGATTATTTATTGCTGTAGGTTCATGGAATATGTGGTTTGATACATTTTTATACAATTCTTCAAATCAGGATTTGTCCACATTACAGTACGAACTGATGAAACTATTATCTTCTTCGCTTAGAACGAGTTCCTCAGGTGCAATGGCATCCGGTGGTGTTAATGCAGATGCGGTCCAAGCCAATATGGTAACACCTATGTCAATACGTGCTGCCATAACAATTGTTGCAGCAACACCTATACTCATGGTATATCCTTTTCTCCAAAAACATTTTGTTAAAGGCTTGGTAATTGGGTCTGTTAAAGAATAGCACCCAGTTATAAGAATAAAAAATCATGCATAATCAAGAGAACTTTGCTATAATATATATTAATAATAGGTTCAAGGAGGGTTTGCATGAAAACTGCGATTGTTACCGGTGGTGCCAACGGTATCGGACGTTGTATTACAGAGGAATTGATTCAACGAGGTTATTACGTTGCGATTATTGATAAAAATCAAGAGGCAGGAAAACAATTGTGTAAAAATCTGTCTGAAAATCAATTGTTATTTTATTATGGAAACATTAGTGAACAGCGAGTATTAGATGATTTTATTAAAATAGTTATTCAGAAAGTCACACATGTAGATGTCCTAATCAACAATGCATGCTACAGTCGAGGTGGGCTAGATAGTTGTGGTTATGACGAGTTCAACGAGGTCTTACGCGTTGGTGTAACAGCGTCTTTTTATTTGACACAACAGTTCTTACCATATTTTTCAAAGAATGCAAGCGTCATTAATATCTCATCGACAAGATTCATGATGTCCCAGGCGGATACGGAAAGCTATACCGCAGCAAAAGGAGCCATTACGTCCTTAACACATGCAATGGCGATGACACTACGAGGGAAAGTTCGTGTGAATGCCATAAGTCCCGGATGGATTGATACCCAAGACGGTAATTGGAGTGATTCGGATCGACAGCAACATTTAGTCCAACGTATCGGACAGCCGATAGATATTGCCAATATGATTTTATACCTTATCAGTGATCGAGCTGGATTTATTACCGGTCAAAATTTTATTATTGATGGCGGAATGACAAAGCAAATGATTTATCATGATGAAGAAGGGTGGGATTGGCATGAATCAAGAAAATAGTTTACCTCAAGGAATAACAAAAGATGAAGATGGAACCATGCGTTGGGTTTATGAAATGAATATGTGGAAGAACCCGACAGTGTTAATAACAATTGGTAAGGTGTTGCTCATTGCATCACTCGCCCCTTCGATACTCATGTTTTTCTTAACGACATTTGAAGATGGATTGATGGCAGGAATATCTGTGTTTTTTCAAATCGAAGTCATTATCATTGGGATTATATTAGGTCTCTTAATTATTGCTTATCCTCTTGTATCAGTGATTAATGGGGGTAAGTATTGTGTGGTTTTTGAAATGAACGCCCATGGTATTAATCATATTCAGATACAAAAGCAGTTTAAAAAAAACCAGGTACTTGCAATGATTACCACTGTGGC
>CAZLXW010000129.1:0-5121 GCA_964563505.1 uncultured Eubacteriales bacterium | reverse complement strand
AGATTGCCTTATATGGATTCCATGACACAAAGATAACGAGCGCTATTGCTATCCATCCTCTGCCAGCAGTAATTTGTTCCTGCCATTGAGGCACATCAACTGTAGCCAAATATGCACCACCAAGTCCGCACAAGGCACCTCCAAACACAACATGAATATATTTATATAGTTCAACATGAATACCTGATGCATCTGCCGCACCGGGGTTTTCACCAACCGCAATAAGATTAATGCCGTATCGAGTGCGATACAAATAAATTCCTAACAAGATCGCTAAGAGTAAAGCTAAATAAATAAACAAATCCTGATTAAAGAGCATGGGTCCAAGTACAGGTATTTTACTCAATACAGGGATTGCAACCGGGTTAAAAAACTCGATAAATTCTGCGCTCATTTTTTTGCCGATGAAGGTCGTTCCTGCAAAACTTGAAACGCCTGTTCCAAATATAGTTAACGTTAATCCTGAGACGGTATGATTGGCTCGTAATGTAATGGTCAAAAAGCCAAAAATCAATCCACCTAATCCACCTGCCACTCCTGCTCCAATAATGGCCAATAATGGATCATTTGTATAGTATCCAGCCGCAAATCCCGCAACGGCTCCTAAAAGCATCATACCTTCGACACCTAAATTCAAATGTCCAGCTTTCTCAGTTAATAATTCACCTAATGTCGCAAGCAAAAGAGGGGTTGAAGCAATAACCGCAGCTACTAAAAAACTTGTATTCATATTATATGGCCTCCTTTGCTGTGCTTGAAACGAGTCGATATTGCACAAAAAATTCACTGCCAATAATAAAAAACAGAATCAATGCTTGTAAAACATCTGAGGCAGACTGTGGAATACCATATGCTGTTTGAATAAAGCTCCCACCTTTTATTAATCCCGCAAATAAAATCGACACCGGAATAATAATAGATGCTTTTAATCCTGATAACCAAGTTGTAATAATCGCTGTAAATCCATACCCTGAAGAGACGTTGCTTGATAATGTTCTATTGACACCTGATGCTTCCATCATACCGACAATACCACATATACCACCACTTAAAATAATAGCTGCAACAATAACGTGTTTAACATTCATTCCCGCATATCTTGCTGTATCAATACTTTCTCCGATAACACTAATTTCAAAGCCTTTTTTTGTTTTCGCTAATAAAAAAGAGATTGCTAATACAATAAAAATTGCAATGATCCATCCAATATGTAGACCAAAAACCTTGGGTAAGATTGCATTGGGTTCAAATGTTGCAATCTGAGGAAATCCCATCCCATTCGGATCTTTCCATGGTCCATATTGTAAATATGTAACCCATTTTATTGCAACATAATTAAGCATTAAGGTAATAATCGTTTCGTTTGTTCCTAAATGTACTTTTAGCAGAGCCGGTATCAATGCCCACATACCTCCACCTAAAAAACCTGCAAAAAACATCAATGTTAATAATAGGGGTTTGGGTAATTCACTGTAATTGAGAGCGATATAGCTTGCCGCAAAGGCCCCCATAATAATCTGACCTTCTCCGCCAATGTTCCAAAACTTCATTTTAAAAGCAATCATGATCCCTATTGATGTAACTACTAGCGGAATTGATGTTGTCAACGTTTCTCTTAGTCGATATGCGGAACCAAACGCGCCGATTGCTAATGATGCAAATACATCAAGTGGATGATGTCCCATGAATTTCAAAAATAAAGAAGCTGTCATTAATGATAAAAAAATAGAAATAAAACGAATCAGAATAATTTTTTGTTTGGATATATTTGTCCGTTGAATCATTCTCATGAGGCTTCACCACCTTTGATTTTTATTTTTTCTCCGGCCATCATGAGTCCAAGTTCTTCTTTTGTGACTTCTTCAGAATTCACGATACCGGTAATCTCTCCTTCACATAAAACCATAATTCGATCACATAATTCCATAAGAACATCTAAGTCTTCACCAATGAATAATATTCCGACACCTTTTTGTTTTTGTTCATTGATCAAATCATATATGTTGTGAGAAGCTCCAATATCAAGACCTCGGACTGCATATGCTGTAATTAAAACATGGGGGTTTGTATCAATCTCTCTTCCAATCAAAACCTTCTGAATATTGCCACCTGAAAGTTGTTTTACCGGATGATGAATCCCCGGCGTTCGAATATCGAGTCTTTGAATCATTTCTTCACAATGCGGAGCAATCCTTTTTCTTCGAATTAAGGGACCTTTTTGATTATGATATTCTTTAAGTAAAAAGTTATCCACCATGTCCATTGATGCAACGAGTCCCATTCCTAATCTGTCTTCCGGAATAAAACTCATACTAATTCCTCTACGTATTATATTTCTGGGTGACATCCCAATCAGATTTTCTTTTTCATAAAGAATTTCACCATTTTTAACTGGATATAATCCTGCAACAGCTTCGCAAAGTTCTTTTTGTCCGCTTCCCGAAACACCTGCAACACCAAGAATTTCTCCTTCAAAAAGATTAAATGAAAGATTCTTGAGAACAGGTACATGGTCAGGGTCTTCAGCTACTAATTCCTTAATTTCCAAAACAGCTTTTCCTCGATGAACCTTAGGACGTTTTATTGATAAATCTGTCACGGCCCCAACCATAAGGTCTGTCATTTCTTTAGGTGTTGTATGCTGAGTTTCTAATGTGCCTACTGTACTCCCATGACGTAATACCGTTACTCGATCTGAGATTTCCATAACTTCATTGAGTTTATGCGTAATAATAATAATTGCACACCCATCCTCTGCCATTTTTCGCATAATTACAAATAGTTCTTTTGTCTCCTGTGGTGTTAAAACCGCTGTCGGCTCATCCATAATCAAAATATCTGCACCACGATATAATACCTTAAGAATTTCTACACTTTGTTTTTCTCCAATGGACATATTATAAATCTTTTTATCCGGATCAACAGCCAAACCAAAATGTCGTGATTTTGCTCTAAGTTCTTCAGAAATTTTATTCTTTTTCACAAAAAAAGAGTTTTTCAACCCCATAATTATATTATCTCTTGCTGTTTGTACATCGACGAGTTTTACATGTTGATGAATCATCCCGATTCCCATTTGAATCGATTCTTTTGGGCTCTGGAAAGTTACTTTTTGTCCATGGATATAAATAAAACCGCTGTCAGGTTTATAAATACCTGACAGCATGTTCATTAATGTGCTCTTTCCAGCACCGTTTTCACCAAGCAATGCATGAATCTCTCCTTTACGAACTTCAAAACTTACAGCATCATTTGCTCGAACAGTCCCAAAGCTCTTACTGATATTTTCCATTTTAACGAATATATCTTTATGCATATTGGCTCCAATCTAATATATAACTCAACAAACCATTTTTATTGAATTTTGCCGATAACGCCTTCAACAAACCACAACATATTTAATAATTCATCATCCGTTAATGTTTCGCCGTCAGCGACTTTTACATTACCTTCCTGATCTTTGATTTCACCTGTGAACACATGCATACCATCTGCAATAGCTGCATCTAAGGCTTCTTGCGTTCCATCCGCTGCGAAATCTGCGACATCAGTAAGTCCAACCATACCGGTTTCCATTCCACCCCAATATGATTCTGACTCGAATTCACCATCAATAACAGACTTTACTTGATCCACATAATAGTCATTCCAATTCCAAACAACAGATGTTAATACCGCGTTAGGTGCTATCGCCGACATATCCGTATGGTAACCAATTGAATATAAACCACGTTCTTCAGCCGCTTGTTGTGGTCCACCTGTGTCTTGATGTTGTGCAATAATGTCTGCTCCACTATCTAATAGTGCTATAGCAGCTTCTTTTTCGATTGCAGGGTCATACCATGTAGATGTCCAAACAACTTCAACTTCTACATCCGGATTTACCGAACGTGCACCTAGTGTAAAGGCATTAATTCCACGAACAACCTCCGGAATTGGGAAAGCGCCGACATATCCGATATGATTTGTCTCTGACTTTAATCCAGCGACAATACCTGATAAATATCTTGCTTCATAAATACGTCCGAAATAATTGGACATATTGTCTGTCTGCTTATATCCTGAACAATGGAAGAATTTTACGTCCGGAAATTCTTTTGACAATTCTTCCACATAATTCATATATCCATAACTTGTTGCAAAGATTATGCTTGCACCTTGATCAATCATGTTTCGTATCTCGCCTTCAACTTCTTGACTCTCAGGTACAGATTCTTTATAGAGCGTCTTTACTCCAAGCTCACTTTCAAGAGCTAATCTACCTTCATTGTGGGAAAAAGACCATCCGCCATCACCAACCGGTCCAACAAAAATAAAACCGACTGTGACATCACTTGCACTAGTAACATCAGCCTCTCCAGATCCACTTTCTGTTCCATTTTCAGATACATAGGTGTCTGATGACGCATCTTTTCCACACGCTGTCATCACAAGTACCATTGTTAAAATCAATAAAAATGCTGTAATTTTTTTCATAATTCCTCCTAGTATTTATCCATAGATATGTTTTATTGGGTAAAATAATACCCATCTATAAAAAATGGATTTCTCCATCCTTCATACGATCAATAATGGCTAGCGATTCAACGCGAACACCTTTTTCACGAAGCTCTTTTCCCCCAGGCTGAAAGCCTTTTTCAATAACGATACCCACACCGGCAACTTCAGCACCAGCTTGTTGAACAAGTTGAATTAATCCCTCAACCGCTTGTCCATTTGCCAGGAAATCATCCAAAATAAGTATACGGTCACTTGGGAGCAAATATTTTTTTGAAATGTGAATATCATAAGTTTGCTGTTTTGTAAACGAATATACCGGATAGGTATATACTTGTGTGTCTAGATTTCGACTTTGTGTTTTTTTTGCAAAAACTACTGGGATTTCAAATGATAAAGCAGCTACGGCTGCAATCGCAATACCAGAAGCTTCAATAGTAACAATCTTTGTAATCGTTTCATCCGCAAACCGTCGTTTAAATTCTTTCCCCATTTCAAACATCAATCTTGCATCAATTTGATGATTAAGAAAAGAATCGACTTTTAGTATTTCTTCCGAGAGAACAGAGCCATCTTGTTTAATACGTTCATGCAATAATTTCATACAATTCTCCTTAAAATATA
>CAZLXW010000128.1:0-5456 GCA_964563505.1 uncultured Eubacteriales bacterium | reverse complement strand
GCGAAGGTTTAGGCAATAAATTTTTAAGCAATATCCGTGAAGTCGATGCAATCGTTCATGTTGTTCGTTGTTTTGATGATCCAAATGTTGTGCATGTCGATGGTGAAATCGGCCCCTTACGGGACATTGAAACCATAAATTTAGAACTTATTTTTTCAGATTTAGATATCGTGGAGCGTCGTCTCGCAAAATCTATTAAAGCAGTCAAAGGCGATAAGTCCTTACAAAAAGAAATTAGTCTTCTTGAACGCGTAAAAGAAGTATTGGAAAACGGTCAATCGGCCCGAACACTTAAATTAAATGAGGATGAAGAAGCGAGTTTGCTTGAAAGCTTCAACCTCTTAACAACCAAACCTGTAATCTATGCTGCGAATGTAACCGAAGATGATTTAGCCGATGATGGTGCATCAAATGAATATGTTACTACCGTTCGCGAGTTTGCTAAAGAAGAAGGTTCAGAAGTTTTTGTCATTTGTGCAAAGATTGAAGAAGAAATCTCAACTCTTGACGATGAAGATAAAAAGGAATTCCTAGAAGCATTAGGTATTACAGATACTGGTTTAGACAAACTCATTGCCGCTTCTTATCGCTTACTCGGACTTATTAGTTATCTAACCGCCGGAGAAAAAGAAACACGTGCTTGGACAATTACTCAAGGAACGAAAGCACCTCAAGCAGCCGGGAAAATACATACCGATTTTGAACGTGGCTTTATCCGTGCAGAGATTGTTGCTTATGATGATTTGATATCATCCGGAAATTATACAACGGCTAAAGAAAAAGGCCTCGTTCGAATTGAAGGTAAAGAATATGTTGTCAAAGATGGCGACGTCGTATTATTCCGATTCAATGTATAAAACGAAAAAAATTAATATCCCTATGTAAAACAAAAAGTTGGAGCATTGCTCCAACTTTTTTATGCCTATTGTTGATCAATCAATTTGTCCATAGTAAATCACGACACCCAATCGAACCTTTTTACTTCCTATATTATGATAGACATGCTCAACATCTCCGAAAAACCGAGTCGCATCTCCTTCATTTAAGACAAACTCTTCCTCCTCAACACGTATGGCCACCTGCCCTTCATGGACAACAATAATTTCAATACTGCCTTTTGGATGGGGTTCAGCATGTATATACCCTTTTGGCGCCATATCGACTTTATAGACTTCATAAGGTCTGCCATCTTCATATGTGAAATATGGAAAAACCTGACACTTGCCCATATCTTCTTCAAAATATGAAACTTCATTTTTACGAATAATAACATATTCACTTTGTTTTTCTTTGATTAATTCTGTCAACCCTATATGAAGGCCATTTGCAATTTTCCACACCGTTCCAAGTGTAGGATTCGATTCACCACGCTCAATCTGTCCTAGCATTGACTTACTGACTTTCGTCATTGAAGCAAGCTTATCTAAACTTAAGCCGCGTCGTTCACGTATATTTTTCAGATTTTTTGCTAATGCCTTTTGTAAATGATCCATTATATAAATCTGACAGCAGTACCATAAGCAATAACTTCTGCTGCTCCTTGCATGATAGCACTTGATGCATATCGAATATTAATAATCCCATCAGCGCCTAATGATTCAGCTTCTTCAACCATCCGCTTTGTTGCTAATGCTCTCGCTTCGTTCATCATCTCATTATAGGATTCCAATTCACCGCCAACCAATGTTTTTAGACCACTCATAAAATCTTTTCCTACATGTCGTGATTGGATTGTCGACCCCTTTACAATACTAATGGTTTCAATATCTTTTCCAGTAATAAATGCTGTATTTACTAGTATCATAGGTATCTCCTCTTATATAGTCGAAGGATTTTTTTCTTTATCCTGCGCTTTAAATCGGTCCATAATATCTGGAACTAAGTCAATCAATTTTGTAAGGCTATCTTGTTTTTTAATGTTAACAAGTCGTGTCTGTCCGTTAGTAATTACCAACACAGCACTTGGACTAATCTTTGCACCTAATCCTCCAGCTCCCATTGTTTTAGGATCATCTGCTTTTTTCCCTTCAGAAGCACCGGTTCCAAGGCCAAAACTTACATCAATCAGTGGTAAAATAATTGTATCATCAATATGTATAGGTTCCCCAACGACCGTTTTAGAATTAATAAATCCCTCCATACCTGTCATAAGAGAATCTACATTGTTTTTAAAGTTTGAATCCATTATTTCTCCTCCTTTTTAGTTACGCTTTTTTAAAAATTTCAACATTCTTCTTACACGTTTATCGATTATTATTCTTATTATATAATAAACCGGCTGATAAAGATAGAGCTTACCCCTAATTTTAAAAGAGCCTTTAATGACTTCTTCATGAAAATTAGGGATTACTTGAAAATTCCCTCGTGTTTTTACATAGACTATCGATGTTAATCCGGTAATATATCCTGTCGTAGCAGGATCATCTAGTCCAAATTCAATATTTGCATATGCTCTTCTTGGAAATATCCATTTAATAAGCCGCCCTATATATTTTAATACATGCCTTAATAAACCTTCATTTTCATCCTCTTGAAGAAAATTCCATATCGCTTTAAACTGCTCAATTGGTGATGATTTGTTTTCACTTTTCTTTCCTGGCTTCTTCTCTTGCTTTTGCTTTTTGGGGGTCTCATCTTTTGAATCAATCGAAGGCTTAACGGATGATTCAACTGACAGTTCAACTGAAGGTTTAACTGATGACTCAACTGATGATTTGCTTGGACGTTCTTTTTTTGATTTTGAAGCAGGTTTAGGTTTAGCTTTAGCTTTTGATTTCCCTTTTGGAAATATTTGAAAAAGAGCAATCCGTACGCGCACATCAGATTCTTTGTCATGTTGAGTATATGAACCATTAATAAGATGCAACAACCACGAAAATTTAACACGAATACGTAGGTTTTCATCAAAACTTCCTTCCGCACTGTACCTAAAGGGAACAAATAGGACAATGAGAATAATAAGCAAAATAAGGCCGAGGATACACAATAAGGCAATTCCTATAATTTTCAAAATTAAAACCACAATTGTCCCTATAGTTGCTAGCATCATGCCCTCCAGTTCTTGACCATTTCACTCATTAATAGCTTGCGTATAATCATAACACCTAGGACCATTATGACAAATAAAGCAACAATTAACATTGTCGTTTGAAAGAAAAAGATTTCAGGCACCATATTAATCAGAACATCTGTTTTCGGATCCAAAATCCATAAATCATTATTGAAAAATATCTTATGGAAAATAATAAAATATTTACTGAAATTAAAATAAAACAAAGCGCCTAAAAATCCAATAAGAAGAAAAGACGTAATAAAAAATGCTTTTAAACTTTGAATCCACCCAAAAAACAATTTAGGTTTTAAGAAAAAACTCGTCGTAATGAATACAAATAAAATGATTGCAGAAATATTGCGTATAATCCTGCCACTCACAAACAGACTTTTTACATCAATCATATGCGCTTTTTCTCGTTCCCCAAAAACTTCCTGAATCTCACCGTCAATCTCTGCTTTCATATCTAATGAATCTCTTCGACCCATTAAATAATCCATCATTTTATTTGTGACTTCCATAAAATGTTCATCATTCATCTTTGTAGTTTCTTCAATACCATGCGTTTCATAATGCCAGCTATAATAGGCATCCCAAGTTGAAATTATTTGAACAGCTGAAAACAGTAATACAAAAAACAAACCAATATTTAATATTGTTAATCCACTATACCTTAATATTTTCATTGTTGCTCTCCCTGTAATAATTTATGAGCCCTTTTTTTGTGACCGTTTTTGTTTTTCCAATTAATAATTCCATTATCTGCAGTGTAAACGCTTGAAACTCTTCATTTGTTTTAACAACTGCTAAAACATCAAAGTCTTTATTCATTTTACAATGATGTTCAAATTCTTTGATTGAAATTTTTTCAAAAAATGTTTCTTTGTCTTGGTATAACACAACAATATAGCATTCGTTTGCTTTAGAAAATTCGTGTTTCTCAATTTGTTGACGAATGGCATTATACTTTTTCTTCGGAATCGATTCTCCATAATATAACGGATAGATTACTCTCATATGACCTCCCCAACGTTTACACTTACCTAATCTTCATAAGGCCCATCAATAAAATCATTAAGATAACTATAAATATTTTGCATACTCATTACCTTCTCTCCAATTTCATGGCATGATGAAATCGAACTATATATGTGGTCATAAATTGTTTGACCATTTTCATGTACTATTTGTAATGTTCCCATCATAAGACTCATTCTTGAGCGACGCAACATTCTATGATCTTGATTCAAACGTTCTTCCATGGTATTAATGACATCATTTTTTATGATCATTAATTCTTTATATGAAGGTACTGTCATATCTTTTTTGTATGGCCACTCAATGAAATAACCATCTTTTGAAAGGTTAAAGGCATATTGAAGTTGATTAAATAGATGCGATAACTCTTCATTCTCATCGAAATACTGATGGGCACTCATACGATCAATAACCATTCCGATTTGTAACATGACTTCACCTAAGGGTTCATACTTTTCTTCAACGAGTTTAAAGACCTCCGCCAGCTCAGCTTCCGTTGTCTCCAAGGATAAGAGTCCATCTAGTTTTTCATAAAGGTCAACATCAATGAACTCTTCTTCAAATGTCAATGCGATTCCCATCAAATGATTAATAATTTCAGTAATATCAAGGGCCTTTTCTAAGCAGATATTTTTATCTTCTGTTAGATGATACATATGATGGTAAGCGCTATCTTTTTCTCCATCATCTCCTTCAATCAAGGTTTTTTCTATTTTTTCTAAATCACTTGCTATACTTGAGGCGACGATACCATAGCCCTCAACTGCCTTAGGATCAAAACTTTCTTTAAGAATTTTAATATGATTTTGTACGTCCTCATAAGGAATTCCTTTTAACTTTTCAAAATATTCATCAATCAATCCCAAAAATTTATTCTTGTGGATACGCATTGGTAATTCAGGATATATATATTTTAAATGTTCACGGATATCTACCGACTGTTCAAATGACATTAACATTTCTGTGACACGTCTTGCAAAAGTTTCATCGGACTCCATTGTAACCATCGTTTCATTTTTATATCGATTTTTATAATATAAATTTTCTAGTAAAGAAATTTGATCTCCATATGCCGTTAATACAAACACTTGATTTTCCAAGCTTTTTCTCAGGGAACTAAGATCATCAAGACTTGGTATTGTTTTCATTTCTCGAAATTCAAGAACAATCTCTTGTACACGTTGTTGTACCTCTATTATCTCAGGACATAGTTTCTTCTCAACCACCAATTCTTCTATACTTGAAATAGGCAAATCCATATCGTGATCATGATGGTAGTCATGATGATGGTCATGGTCACAAACATGGGTATCTTCATCTTGATACATATCATCTTCACGTTCTAAAAAACTATAATATTTTAAAC
>CAZLXW010000127.1:0-5540 GCA_964563505.1 uncultured Eubacteriales bacterium | reverse complement strand
TTGCATGATTTCTTAATCAAGCGATTAGAAAATCTAGGTGTAGTGAATCGGCATGTTTTTTATGTGCGGGCATTTATCATTACATCTCATATTCCACGTCCAGATATTTTTCTGACACATTGGCACTTTGTTTTTCGGCTCTTTTTGCTTTGATTTTCGCTTTTTTTCCTTCAAATAAGGAGTACATTGTTGGTACAACACCTAGCGTTAATACGGTTGCCATAAAAAGTCCTGAGATAAGCGCCACACCCATTGGTGCAAAGAATGGGTCGGATAGTGTTATGGGAAGGATTCCACCGGCTGTTGTGATTGTGGTCGCCATAACAGGAACGAATCTTGTCATCCCGGTTTCAATAATGGCATCATTCATTTCATATCCTTCATGGCGCAAATAGTTAATATAGTCAACAAGGACAATGGCATCATTGACCGCAATCCCTACTAGGGCAACGACACCAATGAAGGCTACAAAGCCAAAATTATAGCCGGTAATCAGTAGCCCAAGCATAACTCCAATAATGGATAATGGCACAGTGAACAAGATAATAAAGGGTTGTGAAAGAGAGTTAAACTGTACCGCTAAGATGATAAATACTAATAAGAACGCCATAACCATATTTAACATCATATCCCCAAAGGAATCTCCCATGGCTTCCATTTCTCCTCCAAAACGCATCGAAACGCCATCCCTAAACTGATAATTGCTTATGGCTTCTTCAAAAGCAGCTGTCGCTTCAGTAGCAGTCCACATGTCTTTGTCAATATCTGCGGCGACATGAACGATTCTTTGTCCGTCTTCATGGGAAATCGATTGAACACTTTGGGTTTCGACAATGGTCGCTACTTGAGAAAATGGTATAGCAATACCACTTCTATTGTAGAAGACTAAGTTTTCTAAGTCATAAATAGTATTTAGCTTTTGCTCCATTGTTTTGATAACAATATCTATATCATCCTGATTATCTCTATAGGTCGTTGCAACAATTCCATTAATTGAACTTCTTATTGACAAAGCAATAGAATACTCGTCAAGCCCAAGAGTTGAAGCCCTATCATTATCTACCTTAACTTCAAGCTCGGGAGAACCTTTTCCAAAACTTGTTCGCGGGTCTCTGATGCCTTCCATTGAAGCTAAGATTTCTTTAAAATCATTGGCTGTTTTTTCTAAGTCATCCAGATTATCCCCTTGAATCTTTACATAAACCGGAGCCCCACTCGGTGGACCGGATTCTAATTCATTCACATCAATATCCGCTCCGGGAATTAACTTAACTTCACTACGAATGGCTTTTGCAATCTCTGAACTTGTTCTTTCTCTTCGATTAGAATCAAGGAGGTTAATATTGATAGAAGCAATGGTTGGATTATTGCTTGCGCTTGTATCTAAATCACTAAATATATCCATACCCTCTGTTCCGATATAAGTGACGAAGTTATCGATTTCAGGAACTTTGGAAACAATCTCTTCAACCTTTGCTGTGATTTCTTTTGTTTTTTCTATTGTTGAACCATTTGGCGTCTTAACTGCGACAGTTAATGTCGGCATATCTTCGCCACCAAACATCTCGACTGCTAAGATACCGGTAAATGGCATACTGACGCATATTAAGAATATAAAAAATATCGAACCGATAAAAAGCAATTTTCTATATGTTTTTGCGATAATCCAATGCAGTGTTTTTGTATAGGCCTTTATGATAAAATGGTCATTATGCGCTACATTGTTTGCAAATTGCTTAATGGCCATTCCGCCACCAAAGAGAAGAGCCGCTATATAGGAAAGTGGTGTTAAGGACCGCATAAATGGTTGATCAAAATCAGCAAAAGCTAATAAGGATAGAAAGATAACAAGCAAAACGGATGCTATTTTTATGAAACTTTCATTTCTTTTATTCTTTGGCTTCCCATCACCCTTTAATAAAATAGCACAAATAGATGGCGTGATTGTAATCGCAATAAAAAAAGAACAAGTCAGTGTTATGATTATGGTCATCGGAATCGGTTTTATAAAATCACCCATTATGCCCGATGTAAAAAGCATAGGGAAAAACGCAGCTACCGTCGTTAGTGTCGAGGCTAGAATTGCGGGTGCAATTTGGTTTGTCGCTACTAAGGACGCGACATTGGCTCTTAGCCCTTTTTTTCTCAATCGATCTATATTTTCCATGACAACGATTGCATTATCAACCAGCATCCCCACGGCAAGGACTAGGGAGAACATGGTGATTTCATTTAATGTATTACCGGTGAGCTTTAGAAAGCCAGCAGCAGCTAATAAGGACATTGGAATGACTAAGGAGACAATGATGGCTTCTCGTAGACCAATAAATAAAAACAATACAATAATAACCAAAAATAATCCTGAGATGGCATTATTGGTCACAGATCCAAGTTGGCTATCCACATAATCTGCTTTGTCCGCAATTAATGTCAACTCATAACCTTTCGGTAGTATTTCTTTAACCTCTGATAATCTTTCTTCTACGCTTTCTTTAATCTTAACTTCATCTGCATTATCATTTCTTAATACAGCAAGAACAACCGTATTTTCACCGCCACTTCTATGAATAAATACCTTTCTGTCCGCAAAAGTATCTTCGATGCTAGCAACATCTTTTAAGAATATTTTACTGTTAGGGTTGGATCCGACCACAACCGCTTCTATATCTTGAATGTTTTCGAATTTTCCAATTGTTCTCACACTATATTCTTTATCATTTAATGTAAGATTCCCTCCCGGAAAACTTATATTGGAAGTGGACAAAGCATTGCTAATATCATTCAGTGATAATCCGTAGAGGGCAAGCTTTTGAGGGTCCACCGAAATCTCGATTTGTCGTTCAATATCGCCAACGAGAGTGACCTCTTTGACTCCGTAGGCTAATTCCATTTCCTTTTGAAGTATTTTACCATATTCTTGTAGGTCTATAATATCTTGATCACTCGTAAGGGAATAGATCAGCACAGGGCTTTGGCCTGTTTTCATATCAAAAACTTCGGGTGTTTCAGCGTCACTTGGCAATTTAGCGTCAATTCCTGAAAGTTTCTCTTTTGCCTCTCGAACTTTTTCATCGACATCTTGGCCCGTTTCAAACTCTAGGAAAACGATTGAACTCCCATTTCCTGATGAGGATGTAATTTCTTTAACACCTTCTATTTCTTGCAAACGTTTTTCAATAGGTTCTGTCACCAGCATCTCTACCTCTTCAGGGGATGCACCTACATATAGGGTCTGAACATAAGCGAATGGAATGGTGACTTTGGGCTGCGCTTCTCTTTGTAAGGCGTTATAATTTCCTGTCCCCCAGATAGCAAGGGCAATGATGATAAGCACGGTTATTCGATAACGTTTAATAAATATTCCTGCCCATTTACCAAGGGGGTTCTTTTTTAAAGATAACTCAGGTATTTCTTTGTGATCAGTTTTCACTCTAATTCCCCCTTTCTATTCAATGATCGTAACTTTTTCTTGATGATCAACGTATTCCCTGCCGGATACAATGAGCAATTGACCGGGTTCTAGTCCTCCACTAACTTCAACTTCTTTTCCATTGTCTAATCCTAATTGGACCGGTATAACTTGCACAATGCCATCCTTGACCACATATGCAAACCAATTGCCTTGGGATAATTCTAAATCATTGCGATTGACAACAAGGACGTCTTTAGCTTCATTTTTAATAACGCTTACTTCTGCAAACATACCCGGTTTTATTTGATGATCACTATTATCTATTTTTATTTTCACAGGGTAGGTAAAATTCGCTTGATTGGGCACCGGGCTTATCTCATAAACACTTCCTCTATATTCTTTGTCAGAGAGTGCCTTGATACTAACAGACACTTGATTATCAAGATGAATGCTATTACTCCATTGATCTGTAACATGTATGGTAACAAAAACCGTATCCATGTCTATCACTGTATAAGCCGGAAAACTCGAGTTGTAGATCTCTCCTGTTTCTATATTTTTTGTAGCGATTGTTCCGTCGATAGGACTGATTACATTCAAATCAGCCAGCGTTTCTTTGGCATTATTATATTGAATAGCTAAGGCGTCTTTTGAAGCATAGGCTTGTTGTAACTGGTTTTTTGCAAGTGATAGGCTCTCAGGTATTTGTTTATCTGTTAATAGGCTATAGCTTTCTTCTAACGTTTCATAGGCATTTTTAGCTTGTTGATAGGCTTGTTCAACTCCATCAAATTCAATTTTAGAGACAATGCTATCTTCGTATAACGCTTTTGTATTTTCATAGTTTTTTTTTGCATTGTCATAAGTGATCTTGGCACTATTAAGGGAGGATTCCATCTGAATACGTTGGTTTTGTTCTTGGCTCCCAGAAGCCATATTAACATTTAAATTGGCTGAATTAACCGCTGCCTGAGCTGAATTTACTTGACTTTCTAAAGCTTCAACATTATGTCGCATATCCCTTTCATTAAATGTAAATAATACATCCCCTTTTGACACATTATTCCCTACCGTAAAATACGTTTGGGCTATTTCTCCTGAGTATTTTCCCATAATACTCACTTCTTTTATCGGTTGAATTTGACCTGTGAAAACCGCTTCTTCCCTTATGGTCCCTGTCTCAACCGACAAAACTCTAACCGGAGTATAGGCTTCATCAGTCGCCTTATCAATCTCCCCTTCTTGTTGACATCCTGTAACCAATACGATAGCAATGAATAATAGCATTGGTAATAAATTATACTTTTTCATAACACGAACAGTCCTCCTAAAAAATATTCAATCCAAATTATTGTAGCCATTTATATCAATTCCACATAATTATAGCATAATTAGGAATTAGAAAGATTAAGCATGCATTAAAAAATAGTTAAATGGGAATTACTTTTCACTTTATATTATATATGTCCAATAATAAAATATGTGCCAATCCATTTCGCCTAGAGTTTCATGAGCTTAAGAAAAGACCATGCAAGGGATTCTAAACTCGCTGTCGCTCAGACAGAAGAATCCTTTTCTTGCATGGTCTTTTCTTTTCACTTTGAAACGCTACGGCTTATGGCTAAGCGTCTATTTTATTATTGGACATATGGCTATAATGCGAAACGGGAATATTTATAAATATCAAATTTTTAATGCTGTCAAAGGCGACGTTCGTCACCAATACATACATTACTCAAAAACACGCATATTCTTGAATGCCCGCACATAAAAAACATGCTTTGTCACAAACGTAGATTTTCTTCGCGAAAAGAAAGAAATCATGCAAATTGGGATTCCTCTGTCTGAGCGACAGCGAGTTTGGAATCCCTTGCATGATTTCTTGACTAAGCGATTAGAAAATCTAGGCCAAGTGAATCGGCATGTTTTTTATGTGTTGGCATTGTCTATTTGCTTGATTTCTTCCACTGATAAACCGGTTAAATCTGCTATATCTTCATAGCTCAATCCTTTTTTCAAAGCTTTTTGTGCCATTTCAATTTTGCTTTTATTTATTCCTTGTTTTATTCCTCTTTCTATTCCTCGCTCTATTCCTTGTTCTATTCCTCGTTCCATTCCTTCTTCGTGA
>CAZLXW010000126.1:0-5775 GCA_964563505.1 uncultured Eubacteriales bacterium | reverse complement strand
AGTTCTGTGTCACGCAAGCAGAACAGGTTTTTGTTGTTTCAAGCGGTCAATAACATTATCACCATGTCAAAGATGTACTTATATTTTGTATTCAATATCGTTTCATTTATATCGTCAAAAATATTTTCACCAAACAACTCTAACAGTATTTTATTGAACTCATCTGTCATTTCAAAAGTAGGCGATTCAAAATCAAGTGTAACACTTAATTCTAAATATTGATTTTCTACTAATGTCTCTTGAAAATTTTTGAAAAATTTTAATTCAGACTCCGAATTACCAAAAAAATTTTTAAGTGCATTATAAGAACCTTTATAATTAGTGGACTTTGCTGCATACAACATTGGAAAACTATAAGCTATATACTCATAGCATCTATACAAATGTACAAAAGCAGCTATGTGAGCGCCACATTCTCTTTGAAAAACAAAATTTGAAATTTCAAAAAGAATACTACTAAAAAGAGACGTATTCTGTCTATTGCGAGCAAAATATCTATCTGCAAGTTCCTCATTACCCTCAATACCAAGTTGATTATCAAAAATCGTTCTCTTGCTAACTCGTATTACATTTGAAATACCAATGCGAGAATAGTTTTTTCGAACTGAAACTACTTTCTGATCATATTTCCTCTGTATGTCAATAGAACCAATTAATATCCTAAATAATATAATTTCTTTAGATGGGTTATCTAATTTCAAAAAATTCGGAAGTGTATTTAATCTTCTTGAATTTAATACTTCTCTATAATGAAAGCAACTTGTATCATACCCCATAGGCTATATCTCCATGGAAATCAAATCTGTAAGTTCTATTTCATCTAGTTGATTTGAACTATTAAAATTTTCGATAAAATATTTCACTGCTTTACGTCTTGCCGTTCCAACTTTAACCTTTGATACGTTTATATAAGAAAACGCCAACTCAAATTTTTCAATTGCTATCTTCATTTCCTCAACAGTTACATTTAAAATAGTATCTGAAGATTTTATAAATGCAACGGCAAATCCAATTAAATTATTACTATTTGTAAACCATTTGTTTAAATCTGGTTCTGTAACGTAATATTCAACAGACTTTATTACATCACTAAATGTAATATCTCTTTTGGTGATACCTGAATCCATAATTCGCATAGAGATAAGTTCATCCATCTTGGACTCTATTATCTTTTTATTATCTATATTAATTGAATTACTAATGAACGCTAAATATGCTTGAACTATATCACTCTTATTGAATGCACCTTTTATACTTTTCTTACCTTTTTCCTTTTCAGTTTGTATCTCCAAGTTTAATGAATTGAAATCATATATATTATTTGTAATTATTTCTACCTGATGCCTTGCGGACATTGGTTTTTGCCCATTGTTTAATGTAATCATACGGTATAACAATTTATCCATTGAACCGCAGACAATCAAATTAATGTATAGCGGTCTTGTCAAATCAAGGCCATCTATTCCAATTCTTCGCATAGTATTAAGCCTTTGTATTCCATCTAATACAAAAGCATCATTGAATTCTTCAGTTAACTCATCGTCACCCATCTCTTGGTATTTATTCATATCTGCTTCACCGATTAACGCAATTGTTAAGGGCGGAATAATACAGCCATCTATAAGGTCTCTTTCAAGCTTTTGATAAAATGAAGGTCTTAATGTATTTCTTTGCTGATCAAATTTATCTAATAATGATATCAAGTGATTAAAAGCAAACTGATAATCTGTCTTTATTGTCAGATAAACGCTATCAATTACATTATCATATTGTATGTCTAATACTTTCATACATACCCTCCTAAATTTACTTTTTTTTATTATAACACATTATCAAACCTCTCAAATCTTTTTTCATAACTTTCCGTCAAAACAACGACAATTTCTTCGACATAATCTCACACTACCTTAAACTAAATAGAATTACATCGTTTACGATGCAGTTGTAAGGCGTCAAGTAAAATATACCATTTTTCGCCAGAAAGTATACCACTTTTTAGCATAGCTTAATCTGTTGATTATTGTTACTGTTCCAAAATGGTTTTTCTGTGTTTTAGTCGGTAACCATCTCCTGACATATTAAATATTTCACACTTGAACACTAGGCGATCAAGTATTGCCGTTGTAATGACTTCGTCACCTAAGAATCCGGCCCATTCACTGAATCCTTTGTTTGATGTAATAATGATTGATGTTTTCTCATGCATGGCACTGACAAATGTGAAAAATAAGTTTGCTTCTGCATTTGATACCGGTAAGAATCCCACCTCATCGATAACGACGAGATGAGCTTTCTTATAGTAGTTGATTCTACGCTTGGATGCTGGTGATATCTCAGCTGTTTTCAGCTGCTTTATCAGTTCGTTTAAGGTGACAAAAGACACACTATATCCTTTATCCAAGGCTTCATATGCAAGTGCAGTAGCAAGGTGGGGTTTTTCCTACTGAAGGCGGTCCCAAAAACATGATATTGTAAGCATCGTCAATCCATGAACAATCAGAAAGACGAAGCATTTGTTCCTTGGTAATACTGCGTTGAAAACCGAAATCAAAGTCCTTGATCGTTTTTCTAGGTGGAAGAAAAGAGCGTTTTATTCGAAGTTCTGTAGCTCTTTCTTCTCGTAGTCGTAGCTGCTCTTTCAGATATATTTCAACGCTTTCTAAAGGTGTTAATCCCTCTTTGAAGAGCGCGTTATAATTAAGTTGTTTAAGCCTAAGAGCCGTTGTTAATTGCTCTACAGATTGTAATTGTTTATTCATGTGCATCACCTCCAGCTATATCGTATTCAACAAGGTTACGCTTTTGAGTAGTGACATTCATAACTTCTGGGTTACACACTGGTTTGTAGTCAGGTTCAATGCCTAGATTAGTACACATATCAAGGTTATATTGGTGCATATATTTACATGCATTGCGAATATCATTCATACTGTAGAGTTCATTAATACCGCAGTAAGCAATAGCTTCATCAAGGGTTCCCATATCCTATTCACCAATCAGCTCTTTGAGTATGGACAGTTGATCCCTATAATATCTAGATTTAAGTTCTCTGACTTTTTTTAGATGATGTTTCCAATCAGTTAAAAAGTCGCTTTCTTCCAGAGCTACTAAAAGTTCTTCTTCCAGTTTATCTAAAGAAGAATCCTTGTTTCTTCGATGTTCAGTGAGCTTAATCAGCTGACCTTTTGACGGATTGATTTTATGTTCGGCAATGATGTAGTCATAAAATTCGTTGTGAATAATTAATGCCTTATCATCTATGGTTATACCGACTTCTTTGTGCTTGTTATAGGTGCCAAGTGGTAAAGAATATCGATTGCTTTCATAAAGAATAGTGTTGTCTTTTCGGACTTTTCGGCTTATACTTGTACCACAGAAATCTTTTTCTGTGGAGAGTATCGGTCTTAGGTGTTCGCGTTCGACTTCAAACACTGTAGCCGGTACTTTTTTTGTTGTTTTATGGACTTTACCATTTCCTGTTCTATCTAGCCAAGCTAAGAAAGAACGGTTTAAATCATCAGGTTCCATGTAAGTTCGGTGTGGCAGGTAGTTTCGCTTCACATATTTAACTACATTTTCCACTTGACCTTTTGACTCCGGATCTGCTTTACGACATACCCAGATATCTAGTTTATGCTGTATCTTATACTGCTCAAACTCGTAGGTATATATGATGTCACCTTCGGTTTCACTAACAACAATAATACTGTCCTGGTCAACAACGATTTCCTTACTTGTCCCACCAAAGTATTGGAACATCAGATTCATACCATGGATTAAATCTTGAGTGGTGAAGGGTTTATCTTGGAAGTAACCAAACTTGTATCTAGAATGGGCTAGAACGGCAGCTAAGAAATATACTCTCTTAGAACCTTTTCGGTTTGCTAGTGGCATATTCTTGACACCAAAGTCTAATTGCATTTGATGTCCCATCGGGAACTCGTCCATGGCTTCGTAATCTCTAGGATAAGCAGTTTTAGGAAGAGTATATTCTTCTCGTAAAGCTTTGACATAACGGCTTACACTGCGTTCCGAAATGTCAGGGTCGTAATGTTCTAGTAACCAATCATAAACTTGTGCAGATGTCATACTTGGGAAGTCTCTGAGCCATTCAAGAATAATTGGTTTATATTCGTCTAGGCTACTCAACTTCCTAATAGATTCTGCGGTTTCCATGTATTCTTCAAGGGTCATGTCTCGATACTTTTTAGCGGTGTCGCGACTGATTTTAAGAATACTTGCTGTTTGACGGATTGAAAATCCTTTGCGTTGTAGATCTTTGATTTCGCTATACATTTTTAGCTCCTTCATCTGTAGTATTTTGTCCTTTCTGACTATTTGTTACATCAGAAAGTTTATCATAACAACAGATTAAGGTGGACTAGTTTCTGGCGAAAATCGGACTAATTCTTGTGGCGGTAAATGGCCTACTTTATTTTACCACCCACAGCAGTTCTTATTTTCCCATGAAAACCAAATAAAATCAATTCTCAAAGACAATATGTATCGGAGAGACGGGGATTCGAACCCCGAATCCGTTTGAGACGAATAATGCTTTTTGAGAGTTTCTCTTGGGAGGCTTTCCGCTTTGTGAGTTTGATCTTTGGAGAATTTGGTTAGGACTTCCATGGAGAAGTATCATTCAATCTTTTTTTATAAGGTACTATTATAAGAGATCCCGACAGTTTTACGACATTTTATATAAAAACACATCCCATAATTCTTTATTGGATTACTCAACACAATATAATCATTTTGATATGTTTCCTTACACACTCTAGCTCGAGTTTATGGTAAATACATCTTTGCCTTTGATCGTATTTTAGAACATATCAAGTGATTTAAGTTTCTCTATTTCGATTGAATTGATATACTGCAAGAATATTTAATGAACTACAGGGATTTCTCCTTCTAGGCATATAGTAATGCAAATAACTTAATCTCTTTTGTATTATAGCAATTTATAAGACTTCACCATCACATCAAGCTTAATACATAAAATACTTTTGAGATCATTAATATGAAAAATTTATGAAATCTCTACTAAATCGATTGGGTTAAGACACACATGGAAATTGCTTTAAACTGATCGTCTACTTTTCTTTAAAATTAAACCTCGAACTTTTATGTTAAGCTACAAATTATATACTCTACCGACTACACTTTAGCCACAAATTATCATTGCCTAAATTAATATTCTCCTACTTGGATGTGTTGTTTCCTACGAAACATTTTTTTCTTGTATTATTTTATATTTTCTAATATTATTATTTTTGTAACCCAAAAAAAGAGAAGAAACCTCGCACCTACCACAGCACACATTTCTTCTCTCTGTCTCATGTTCTCTTGCGAAACCACCAACAAAATTATGATACGTGTATTTTATGCTTTTGGCAAGTCTTTATTTAATAAAACTACAGATTTAATACTTTTCACCCATGCTTCTGAATCTTTTTCTTTAGCTGATTTTGTCTGCCCTAAATGTGGGCGCAAACACGACGTTTCCTTCATTAACTCCTATTCTAGGCACCTTATTTCCCTCGATTCCGCTCATAGCATCCTCAATCACTCGATTCACGTCAAACAGGTCCAATGTGCTTCCTGTGGCTCCATTCACGCCATCTTACCGGATTGTCTGATTCCCCACTCTTCCTATTCTTTATCTTTCATTCTGTCCGTTCCGGGATACCAATGGAGGTAAAACCACCATGTTCAAGAGCGAATCTACTATCTGTACAAAGAGAAACGCAAACCGCTCATCATCGCTATCGATGA
>CAZLXW010000125.1:0-6006 GCA_964563505.1 uncultured Eubacteriales bacterium | reverse complement strand
AAACATCCCAGCATATTCCTCTTGTTAAAAGTGTCGTTGATGAAATTACTGAAGAAGCCAAGCAATTAAAAAACAAATGGTAACCTAAAGCTCACCTTTTAGGCCAATAGCCTCGGCTTCTTTTTGCATGCCAATAATGGTCTCTTGGATGACTTCATCAAGCTCTAGTCCTAATAATTCACAACCATCTAAAATCACTTCACGATTTACGCCGGATGCAAAAGAAGATGTCTTGAATTTCTTCTTAACCGACTTAACTTTCAAGTCAAGAATACTTTTTGACGGACGCATCAAACATGTCGCATTAATTAATCCGGTCAATTCATCTATAGTGTAGAGGATTTTTTCCATTTTATGCTCAGGTTTAACTTCTGAGCATATACCATATCCATGGCTACAAATGGCATGAATATATTCTTCAGGATAATTCTCTTTTCGAAGAATCTCAACAACCTTTACACAATGTACTTCAGGATACTTTTCATAGTCTAAATCATGTAACAATCCAATGTTTCCCCATTTTTCAACATCTTCTTCTTCTTTTTCGGCGAAGTGGCGCATCACAGCTTCAACAGCCAATCCATGCCTTTGTAAAGCTTCTGTTTCTGTGTATTCTGTAAATAAATTCCATGCTTGTTCTCTTGTAATATCCACAATAATCTCTCCTTTATGTATATAAATGTGTATAAGTTTCGTTAGGTTAAGTCAATTAACCATGGTTTTAGCACGCGACGCATAATCAATAAAATCGCAACGACAAAATAAACCACCAGTATAGTATAAATACTAAAACCTTCAAGCACAAAACCCAAAGCAATTCCTGCTGCCGGCGGGTGTTCCGCTTGCAACAATGTCATCAGGAAAAGACAAAGACCTACCGATACGGCTGTCACCATAACATAAGGAACATATGGCAATCCATTTCCTATCCAATAACATATGCCTCCAACAAAAATTCCAATGGTTATTCCTATTAATATGACCCGATTACTTGCTGTTTTTTTATGTGGCATTGCAAAGACAACAAACGATGTCGATCCCAATGATGAGACAATCGCTATATCAAATACAATATCCAGTAAAAATAAACTCATAGCAATCACCATTGTTGCCATAATACATTGAAGAATATATTTCCCTTTGTTTCCGCTAAATTTTGAATCAATCATCATTTTTCTCCGCTTAGTTTTTTGTCCAATTCTAGGTGACATATTCTTATTATAGCGTGTTCTTATAAAATTTAACAGAAAAAAAACAAGGAATTACAAGACAACTGTCTGGTAATTCCTTGTCAACTTTATTTTTCTTGCAACTCAACCTTGTCAATAGTCATGTTATGACACTGAACATCTTTGACATGAATAGCTGCATTCACTTCAACAATTACACGTTCTTCTTTAATCATGGCTCTAACTTCACCGACAATCTCACCGTCTACATTTGGGATCTTGCAACTTGCAACCTGGCCTTCCTCTAAACTATAAATATGAAGTTCAATATCCTCTTCATAGGCATAGTCTGGACGTTCTTCATTGCTTCCCAATGCAATAATTGAGTTTTCACGTACAAAAAGCGGCAGTGAAAAATAATCATATGTATCCGTGTAGTAGCGTCCGCCATCATATACCTTATCACTCAGCATATGGGTCCACTTCCCTTCGGGAAGATAGTAGTCCGCCTTGCCTGCTTCGTTGAAGATGGGAGCAACAAGTACACGTCCTCCTAGCATATACTGCATGTCCAGATAATTGGATGCCATATCCTCCGGGAATTCTAAGATCATGGGTCGCATTACCGAAACCCCAGTCATTGTTGCATCGATGGCCTCTGCAAAAATATAGGGCATGAGGCGGCACTTAAGTTTTGTAAAGAATCGCACCACGTCATTGGCTTCATCATCAAATAACCAAGGTACTCGATAGCTAGTTGAACCATGAAGGCGACTGTGAGTACTTAACATACCAAAGGCAACCCAACGTTTATATACATCCGGTGTTGCTGTATGCTCAAAGCCAGAAATGTCATGAGACCAAAATGAGAATCCGGATAAGGCAAAGGATAGCCCGCCACGTAATGTTTCTGCCATGGATGGATAATTGGCTGAACAGTCACCACCCCAATGAACCGGAAACTTTTGACACCCTGCGGTTGCACTTCTAGCAAAAAGAACAGCTTCATGGTCGCCTCTTTCTTCTTCAAGTAATTCAAAAACACATTTATTATAGAGATAGGTATAATAATTATGCATGGCTTTTGGGTTTGAACCATCATAATAAGTGACATCAATCGGAATTCTTTCACCAAAATCCGTTTTAAAACAATCAACCCCCATATCTAAAAGTGTTTTTAGTTTATTACGATACCATTGACTCGCCTCCGGATTGGTAAAGTCAACTAAGGCCATACCGGTTTGCCACATATCGACTTGCTTTGGACCTCTTCCATCTTGACGTTGAAGGAAATATCCGTTTTTCACACCTTCTCTAAAAAATTCTGTTCCTTGGGCAATATATGGATTAATCCATAGGTCAATTTTTAACCCTTTTTCTTTATAGCGTTTCAACATACCGGGAACATCTGGGAATACACGTTCATCCCATTCAAAGTCACACCATTGGAATTCTTTCATCCAAAAACAATCAAAATGGAAAACACTCACCGGTATATCACGCTCTGCCATCCCATCAATAAATGAGCTCGTTGTTTCTTCATCGTAATTTGTTGTAAAAGACGTTGATAACCAAAGACCAAACGACCACGCCGGAGGTAATGCCGGTCGGCCGGTTAAGGCTGTATATCCGGATAAGACTTCTTTTGGTGTTGGCCCATAAATAAAGTCATAACGAATCTCTTCTCCGGGAACTGAAAAACCAACATACTCTACTTTTTCACTGGCAACTTCAAAGGATACATTATCTGAATGATCCACGAAGATACCATACCCTTTGTTGGTCAAATAAAAAGGTATCGATTTGTATGCGATTTGAGACGATGTTCCGCCATCTTCATTCCAGGTATCCACAGACTGACCATTTTTAACAAAGGCAGAAAAACGCTCACCTAATCCATAGACACATTCCCCGGGTTGTAGGGACAATTCATTGACCATATATGGCTGATAGTTAGCTGCCAAGTAATTATCTTGTGGATTCATTGTCGAAAGCTGGCGATCATATTGCATGTGGGCTAGATTTCTAAAGCCACAAGATGTAATCACTTTTCCATCTGCCTCAAATTGATATCCCCAAGCTTCTCGGTTCACACGGACGGTTACATCACCGGCAACCATGACAGCTTCTTCATCTGTAATCGTTATCTCCACTTCATCCGGTTTTTCTTCCCTTTCAAAGCGCGGATCAAGATGGGCATATGCTTCATAATGATAAGCTCGCACATGGACAACGTTATGTGCAACACTTGTAAACTCAATTGTAATTGTCGGTTGATTTAAGGTATCCCCACGATGTTGTATCTTTTTTCCCGGTGCTACAACACGCATACCGTTCTCAATAGCTTCTACTGCATAAGCATCTGAGGCGTAAATGGGATTTGCACGTTCACTTGCTAACCAATATCCTTCTGTAAATTTCATATTTTCTCCCTTTCTATAAGCGTTTGCTAACTTTACATTTAACGATTGATACTTTATACTACTATTATACTGATGCAAAGTCATCTTTTCTAGAACAAAACATGTATATTCTAACACTATTTTGATGTTTTTGACATTTAGCATATTGATACAGGAGAAAATGCATATGAGCCCATTATATAATTTGCACTATAAGGAACAAGCAAAACACGGAACCTCTGAACTTCCGGTCGGTCTGCATCATTTAACGATGACGCCTGAACAGGATCCATTCTTCTACCTCCATTGGCACGAAGAATTTGAGATTTTCTATATTCATCAAGGTGCCGCTTTATTTACCATTGAGCATGAGACCCACCTTGTAAAAAAAGGGGAATGCGTTTTTGTGAACTCTCGACAGCTACATTCCGCCAAGCCATATCAGGGGAAAATTTGTGATTTTTCAGCCATCGTATTTCATCCCAATCTCTTTGATGATGTGATGAATCGTATGCTTTATTCAAAATATATCTATCCGGTCCTTACTGCATCGATACTTTTTCCGGTCCACATTAATGGCACGACTCCTGAGCATAGGAAGATGCTAAGCCTAATAACCTCAATTATAACGCTACCCGAAGAAGAACTTAGTCAGAAGGAACTTCTTCTAAAAGCTAAGTTTATTGAACTTTGGCATGAATTCTTTTCTCTTGCCAAAAATACAGAAGAGAACCTATCCGCGACCACCTATCAACATGAACGTATGGCCCCGATTAAAGAATACATCAGCCGACATTATGCTGAAGAAATCGATTTAAATACTTTGTCCGGATTAATTTCTTTAAGCGAAGGCCAGTTTTGTCGTGTCTTCAAAGAGGTCATCGGAATGACACCCATTGCTTATGTGAACCGCTACCGAATATTAAAAAGCTGCGAGCTATTAGTTAACACAAATCTTCGTATTGCTCATATTTCTTCTGATGTTGGTTTTAACAACGTAAGTTATTATAATCGTTCCTTTTTAGAACACCTTGAGTGTACTCCAACCCAATATCGAAAACGCTTCTGGAAGCACTAAATCATTATTTATCCGTAAATTATAGAATTTTTTTTAGGATTAGCGTATAATATATAGTAACTATTGTTTTTACGCACAGAGGGGTGACTCGTATGAAACATAAAACACAGTCCATTATAAAAACTTTAAATATATCGTATTTAATTCTTTCACTTGCAACCTTGATTATTGTCAGTTCCGTCTTGCTCTTTGCTTGGATGGTTTCTAACAATCGTCTACTGGATACGCTCCAACAGGAAGCTCAAACATATTTATTAAACGATGTAGAAGATGTCCTTGCAAGTCCAATTCATATTATTTCATTTGGCCAAGATCTTCTAAAAACAGGTAGTGTCGACATGAGTGTGCCTGAAAGTCGAAATCCATATTTTGTCAGCGTACTCAAGAATGCGCCCAGTCATATATATAGTTATTCTTTAGGCACGACTGACGGATATTATTATGGTGCACGCCGTAGTATGAATGACTCTTTTGAGATTATGCTAGCCGATCCATCGACTGATTTCCATTCTGTATATTATGCGATTGATGATACATCCAATATGGCAACTGAAGTCCTTAAAAATCCGGTCTTTGATCCCCGAACACGCCCATGGTACACTGAAGCTCTTTCACAAGACACCCTCGTTTTTTCTCCCATATATAAGCACTTTGTTATGGATGATTTGGCGCTTTCCATCTCTGCCCCTTCGACAAATGATGAAAACGAATTAATCGGAGTCCTTGGGGCGCATCTTACCCTAAACCGTTTAAGCGAGCAAATGGCTTCCTATGCTTCAAATTATGAGGGCGAAAGCTATATTATTGAATCTGACTCGGAATACGTTGTTGCCAATTCTTTAGGCGCGTCCAATTTCAAAAATTCAGAAGACACCTTTGAACGCATACCTTTTTCTAACCTTGCCAGCCAAGATGCTCTTGATGCTCTTGAACACTATAAGGAAAGTGGTCAAACCAATTACACCTCAAGCTATTGGTTGCAACGAACCTTTTTACGTATTGTTCCTTACTCTTCCTATGGGCTTGATTGGTTGATTATTATTGAGCTACCTTCTCATCCTATTATATCGACATATTACACGACAATTTTTGTCGCTCTAATTCTCATCTTATTGCTTGCTTTGTTTTCTAGTTATACATGGAATAAACGCAATGAAAAAATACTTCAACCAATCATTGAACTTACCAATATAACACAAGCTTATTCTGAAGGAAACCATGCATTAAGAGTTAAACTGAATCAAGATGATGAAATTGGCCGATTAGCTGAAGGCTTCAATCAAATGGCTGATACCATTAGTTATCAAATGGAGACTTTAGAAGATAAGGTTGCCCAAAGAACTCAGGCACTTGAAAA
>CAZLXW010000124.1:0-6027 GCA_964563505.1 uncultured Eubacteriales bacterium | reverse complement strand
CGATTAAGATTCAAAAAATCTACACGATTAGTGTAGATTTTTTGTTATACAAGAACAAAAAAGGAGAACGGTATGCGTTTAGATAAGTTTTTAAAAGTCTCACGTTTAATCAAACGCCGCAGTGTAGCTAATGACGCTTGCAATGCAGGACGTGTGGAAATAAATGGAAAAGTGGCTAAATCAGGAACACCGATAAGTATCAATGATGTTATTCAAATCTCTTTTGGAAATAATGTTGTTAAGGTCAGAGTCGACGCAATTAAAGATACAACTAAAAAAGAAGATGCAGATTCGATGTTTACATATTTGAATGAATAATTTGTTTAATGACTACCATATTTTTTGAATTAATGCTATACTATAGTTGGTATACAAAATATAATTTCTAAAGTGGGTGATAGGTTCATGAAGAGAAAAAAGCATAAATCGATATACTTTTTAATATTTGTTCTTATGCTGTTAAGCGGAATTGTTTTTTTTCAGATTTCTGAAGCATATACAAAAACACTTGAAAAAGAACAAGAATTAGAAGCTCTCAATAATGAACTTGTTAGTGAACTTGAACGCAAAGTCGAACTTGAAGAAATGGAATATTACATTCAGTCAGATGAGTTCATCATAAAGAAAGCGAGAAATGAATTTAATTTGATACAAGAAGGCGAGATCCTCTTTATAACAGAAGAATAGCAGATGCTTTTGACAGTGACTCGACTGAAAGGTTGAGTCCTTTTTAATACGTCATAAACTACTGGGAAAGGAAAAAATATGCCAAATGAATTGACTGAAAGTTTTAAACGTTTAGTTCTTAAGGAAAATCTTATTCAAACAGGTGATCGCATTGTTTTGGGATTTTCCGGAGGAGCCGATTCGGTGGCGCTTTTATATTTATTAAATGAGTTTTCTAATAAACAAATGATTTTCTTTGAAGTGTTTCCCATATATATTCACCATGGTCTAAGGAAGAGTGCAGAACAAGATATTCGTATCTGTGAGCATCACTGTAATGTGTTGGGGTTATCGCTTATGGTCCAACATGTGGATGTTATAGAATATTGTAAAACCCAACGTGTGTCTGAAGAAGATGGAGCAAGAACATTAAGATATATGGCGCTACATCGTTGCCTATTAGAAAAAAACGGTAATAAAATCGCGGTAGCACACCATAAGGATGATCAAGCAGAAACACTATTATATCGATTTATGAGAGGAACAGGCCTTCTAGGGTTAAAAGGTATGGAAGTCTTTAGCGAGAACCAATATCAAGATCTTCTGATTCGGCCGCTTCTTAGTACGTCAAAACAAGAGATTATGGAATATATTGGACATAAAGGCTTGCCGTATGCAAACGATGAAACGAATAATCTTATGTCGTATCAACGAAATAAAATTCGTCATCAACTTTTAACACACATCAAAAATGACTTCAATCCCAATATTATTGACACACTATATCGAGCAGGAGTGGTGCTTGGCGATGAAAATGACTATATGGAGCTTGAAGCCGATAAAATATATAAGCGAGTATCATGTTCGAAAGAATTGATGGACAAGGATTATGTAGGAGCTGAAGGTGGACATGTAAATGTTATCGATGGTGAAATGCTTATGCGAGAACATCCGGCGATTATACGACGGGTATTAAGAAAAGTCATCCAAGAGTTAGTAGGGACTACGAAGAATCTTGAATATATTCATGTCGAAAGAATTTTAAATCTCATGTCCCATCAATCAGGAAAAAAGGTTGAAGTATATAAGGGTTTAACGGTCATCAAAGAATATCAGCGACTTGTGTTTTTATATAAAAAGAGTATGAATACGGAAGAATTTGTTCATGAACTTGACAGGATTCCTGATAAAGGGTATATTCAAAAGGCTGATTTGTGGTATACTGTTGTGAATGAACGACCAACAAAGTATAAAGATTCTTTTAAAAATGCAAAAAATCTATACACTAAATGGTTCGATTATGATAAAATAAAAGCTAATTTAGTTTTACGAACGAGAAGACCGGGGGATATTATTCATATTGACTCGGAAGGACATTCAAAAAAAATAAAAAAATTTTTTATTGATGAAAAAATCCCGCTTTCATTGCGGAATCAACTTCCCTTGCTGGCGTCGGGAAATCATATACTTTGGGTACCTGGATATCGTGTAAATCCAATCTATGAAGCAAGAGAAGATTCATCTAAAATAATCAAAGTAGAACTAACTAAGGAGGACAATAAAGGCTATGACAATTGACGTTCTAATTTCAAAAGAGGAACTTGTAAAACGAACGAAAGAACTTGGAGAACAAATTTCAAAAGAATATGAAGGTAAAGAAATCAATATGATTTGTGTGCTAAAAGGTGGAGTCATGTTTATGACAGATTTGGCAAAAGAGCTTACGCCTCCCATGACTATGGATTTCATGGCCATATCTAGTTATGGAAATGAAACAACAAGCACAGGAGTTGTAAAGATTGTTAAAGATTTAGATGACTCAATCGAAGGCAAAGACATTTTAATTGTTGAAGACATCATTGATTCAGGAAGAACATTGAATTATCTGGTTCATGTATTGAATCAAAGAAACCCCAATAGTATTAGGATTGTAACATTGCTTGACAAACCGGATCGTCGTGTTGTGGATGTTGATGTTGAATATGTAGGTTTTACGATTCCTGATGAGTTTGTTGTTGGATATGGATTAGATTACTGCCAACATTATCGTAATCTGCCTTACATAGGAAAGATTAGTGTGTTGGATGAGTAAGAGTCAAATCGAACTCGGTTGGAAGGAGAAAGAATATGAAGAAATATATGCGTGGATTTAGTTTTTACGCACTGCTGATTCTCATTTTGTTATTTGCTCTGATTATTACGAATCCCACAAATGAACAGATGGCAGATACTTATGGTGAGATAGAATTAATGGATGATGTAGCTACAGGTCGTGTGGTCCGTATTGAGATTACTCAAAATCAAGAGATTCCAACAGGAATACTTCGAGCGTATTTTCAAGATGGTAATGAAGAAAGTTTTTATGTTCCGAACACGACAGTCATTGGTACCAAGATTACGGAACAAGGACAGAATATTCCGATTCATTATTCAGACGTTCAAAGACCAAGCTTTTTGATGAGTATTTTACCATCGATTATTATTTTGATTGCAGTGGTTTTCTTACTTATGTTTATTATGAATCAAGCGCAAGGTGGCGGTGGCGGTTCCAAGGTTATGTCCTTTGGTAAGTCAAAAGCAAAAATGGTTCTTGACGAAAATAAAAAAGTGACCTTTAAAAATGTCGCTGGTTTAGAAGAAGAAAAAGAAGAACTTGAAGAAGTTGTTGAATTCTTAAAAAGTCCTAAAAAGTTTGTTGAATTAGGGGCAAGAATTCCAAAAGGTGTTGTTTTAGTCGGGCCTCCGGGAACAGGGAAAACATTATTGGCAAAAGCAGTATCCGGTGAAGCAGGTGTTCCATTCTTTAGTATTTCCGGTTCTGACTTTGTTGAGATGTTTGTCGGAGTCGGTGCTTCTCGTGTTCGTGATTTATTTGAGCAAGCAAAGAAAAATGCGCCATGTATCGTTTTTATTGATGAGATCGATGCAGTCGGACGTAAACGTGGAGCAGGACTTGGTGGCGGACATGATGAACGTGAGCAGACACTCAACCAATTATTAGTTGAAATGGATGGTTTCGGTATTAACGAAGGCGTTATTGTTATCGCGGCAACCAACCGTGTTGATATTCTTGACCCTGCCTTATTAAGACCGGGTCGATTTGACCGAAAGGTTTATGTCGGACGTCCGGATGTAAAAGGACGTGAAGAAATATTAAAAGTACATGCCAAAGGAAAACCCTTGTCAGATAATGTGAACTTACTTGAAGTTGCACAAACAACAGCAGGATTTACAGGAGCAGACTTAGAAAACTTGGTGAATGAGGCGGCTATATATGCGGCGCGTGAAAATAAAAAAGTTATTGAACAAGAGCATATGCGACAAGCATTCATTAAAGTTGGTATTGGTACTGAAAAACGTTCAAGAGTCATAAGTGAAAAGGAAAAACGTATTACGGCATATCATGAAGCCGGACATGCAATTATACATCATATTTTGGAAGAAATTGATTCGGTACATAGCATTTCAATTATTCCGACAGGATTTGCGGGCGGATATACTATGCCGTTACCAAAAGCAGATCAAATGTATTTGACCAAGAAAAAAATGGAGCAAGAAATTGTCGCATTACTGGGCGGAAGAGCAGCAGAGTCCTTAGTGCTTGATGATGTTACAACCGGAGCGTCAAATGACATTGAACGTGCAACAGGTATTGCAAGAAATATGGTTGTTCGTTATGGTATGTCAGATGTACTTGGCCCAATCCAGTATGGTGGAGATAATGATGAAGTCTTTATTGGTCGAGATTGGGGACACACAAGAAATTACGGTGAAAATATTGCCGGAATTATTGATGGTGAAATCAAGCGTATCATTGGTGATGCATTTGAAGAAGCAAAAGGTCTCCTTGAAGAACATATGGAAGTGCTTCATCGTACGGCAAAACTTCTTATCGAAAAAGAAAAAATTGATGGAGAACAATTTGAAAAGTTGTTTGATATATTAGAAGAAGATAGTATTGCACCTGAAGTGATTCCAACATAAAAAAAGAATGAAAAATGGATAACCCTTAGACATGCGCTAAGGGTTGTTTTATTTAGGAGGACAGAATGAAGAAAATAATGTTTATATCCGATATACATGGATCAACAACAAGTTTAGAGCAGGCACTTAAAGCATATGCAATAGAAAAACCTGATAAATTAGTTATTTTAGGGGACATTCTTTATCATGGTCCTAGAAATCCCTTGCCGGAAGGATATGACCCTAAAGCAGTGATTCTCCAACTCAATCCTCTCCGAGAAGCAATCATAGCCATTAGAGGCAATTGTGATGCAGAAGTTGACCAAATGGTTCTAGACTTTAACATTCAGAGTGCTGAGAGTCGTTTGTGGCTCGACGGCATAGGTTTTTTCATGACCCATGGCCATTTGTATAACAATCAACCGCCTCGTGACATCATGGGAGAAAATATTTTTATACAAGGTCATACTCACGTTCCAATGATTCAAAAAACAAGTCAAGGAATTTTACATGTAAATCCTGGCTCAATTACATTGCCGAAAGAAGGGCATCCAAAGACATATGCTATTTATGAAAATAAAAAAATAACAGTCAAGACCTTGGAAGGCGACTGTTATATCGAAGTGCTTATTGAGTAACCGGTGGATTGTTATTTGTATCCTTATATGACTTCATACCTTTAGATAATATAAAAGAACTTGGCAAGTAAAAGGTCAAAAAAGGTAGAATAGAAGATATCCAAGGACTTAAACGAATGATAGGTGTTATGATGAGTATCAATGAAATGATTTCTGTAAGGATAATTCCTAAAGTCATGGAATATAAAACCATTTTGTATATACCACCATTGGTTAAGTTTGTTATCTGATTCATATTCCGTAGCATGATGCCAAGAATATAGAGAAATAGACTTTTAAATAATGTGCTGAGTAGAACGAAAATAATACTTATTATAATGACCACTGGAATGATAAATATAGATACTGTTTCCATATATGTAATTAATGTGTTTTTATTAAAATTAAGTCCCTGTAAGAGCGTAAGATCATATCGAACAGGAGAGTGTCCAATGGTGGATATATAAAGTGTTTCAGGTTGAAGAAGATAGCCAGCTTCATAACCGGCCAAATCATTTATGTTTTTTGTGTTGGTCGGATCAACGATAAACTTGTAATAATTTTCATAGGCATATATGATCGGTTCGTCTCGGTCAATGGAAAAATATCCGTCAGAAAAAGAAAAATTAGGAAAAGAATCCGATTTTGTTACTGCGATAACATCCTTTAACTGAGAACGGGTAAGTAACCCTTGAATTAAACCGGATGTTGAACCGATAATACAAACGATAAGAAGAATATAAATCAAAGCTTTTGACGTTTTTTCTGAAACAATATGTAT
>CAZLXW010000123.1:0-6136 GCA_964563505.1 uncultured Eubacteriales bacterium | reverse complement strand
CCTGTCTTTGGATGGGGTATTTTTTTGAGTCATCGGATATATCTATAATAGTTAGCTGATGTACAACGGACCTAACTCTGTTTAATCAACTCTAAACTGTTCTTATCATTTAACATTAATAACAGAATTCTAGCAACGATATCTCTTAGCTCAGATGTTAACCCTGAAAACGCCCAATTAATCTTGCTAAATTCATAAAAATCAAACTGCCATTGTTGCATATATTGATTGATGTATTTATCAGTCAACTTGTTCAACTGCATATAATCACCATGAGCAATTTTACATCTAATTCTATAAGCAAGTGAAGTCCATTTCTTCTTCTCACTTATAGAAATTAATTGTTCAATATCCATAAATCTATGGACCTTTTCTCGTAATTGTGAACTTATTGAAGTTCTAGAATTAACCAATGCAAGCTCAATTATTGAAAATAGCTTTACAACAGTATATGAATTTGTCTCATTATCATTGTTCAAAATATCCATGATATAATCCAGAACAAAAAATGATGCTTTATCATTAATAAAACTATCTATAGTCTGTCCAAAAGTTACAAAATTAGTCATAATAAAGTCTGTTTCTTCTTGAATATTATCAAAATTGTACTTACTAATTATAGCTGGTTTGAACGCTCTCCACATCATCTGAGACAGAAGATGTAACTCATTCATATGCATATCTCTAGATTCGGTGTAACTGATTCTAATCTCTTTAGATTTCTCTTCTTCTTTAGATCCATACCTGTCCAAAAAGCCATAAAAATTAATAACCTTATCTTCAACTCTAGTTTCACAAGTCGGATTATCAATATATTTGTTCTTCAATTGTAGCGCGGTATTCTCGAAATACTCACTTTCAATACAGACAACTGAACTTACTAATACATTTATGAATTCATCTAAATTATTAACTGATTTATCGAAAACTGAATTGTAATAATCACATGTGACAATTTCTTCAAAATTAAACTTCTCACCAAGATTAGTACTTTCTTTCTTGATCATATCCTTGAAATCTTCAATCCAATCTTCATCCAGGTTACAAAATACCATACCATACATTTCACTAATTGTAATAGGTTCGTCGATACGCATGAACATTGATGTTATAATCATTATATCCCCCCTTCAATAAACTAGTTGTATTTCAGCTAACTTACATATTTACGTATGTCGTTAATATTCGCATTATCTCTTATACGGTAATTTTTCCATACAAATAAGACCAAGAACCTTTTACTGGCTTTGATCTATTGTTGTTGTGGTTATTCTGTTGTTCAATATTTGAACTTGATTTGTTTTTGAAGTGTCTCCCCTATATTGAGCCACTTTCTCTATGTTTAGTAGCATCATTATTTTCTCCCATCAATTTTTATAACCTTATCCTTTAATATTATAGTAGAATTTTTATCAAGTCAAGCTACAAAATCAAAAGTTATTAAAATCATGATATTCCCATTTTTGCTTGGTCAAGTTATTTTCTTATAATGCGCTGATTACTTGACCCTCTAAACTGCAGTCCAGCCTCACTCAATTCGCTGATAAACGGTCCGTCAACCACTACATCCACTAACGATAAGAGTTCATCGGTATAAATCGTATGTTTTTTTCCCCCTGCAAGCAAGTCTTGGTCTAGTAGATAGCCGGTATACAACCATATGGTTTTCGTGGAGAAATGCTCTTTAATCCGTCTAAAGATAGGTAATAGGGCCTCTTGATTTTCCGGCTCCATCGGTTCACCACCTAAGACTGTCAATCCACTGATATAGGGTGACTTTAAGCTATCTATAAGCTTAGACACAATGGTCTTGGTTAGCTCTTGGCCATAGTTAAAATCCCAAGTCTCTCTATTAAAGCATCCCTTGCAGTTAACTCGACAACCGGATACGAACAAAGAGGTCCGTATCCCTTCACCGTTGGCTATGTCATGATATTTAATCCTTCCGTAATACATTATAGATGAAGCACTCTTTCTTTAATCTCTTGTGTACGCCCTTGGTTCCAATACTGTGTCCCGATATAGCCACATGTTCTTCTAGTTACCGACATATGATCTTGGTCTGTGTTTCCACAACTTGGACATTTCCATAGCAATTTGTCTTCCGATTCCACGATTTCTATTTCACCGCCATAACCACACTTATGACAATAATCTGACTTCGTATTGAGTTCGGCATACATAATATTGTCGTAAATATATTGCATGACAGAGATAACCGCCGGGATATTGTCGAGCATATTGGGAACTTCGACATATGAAATCGCCCCTCCTGGGCTAAGTTCCTGGAACTTGGATTCAAAGCCTAATTTGGTAAAGGCATCGATTTTTTCTGTAACATGCACATGGTATGAGTTCGTTATGTAATTTTTATCAGTAATCCCGTCAATCTCGCCAAATCTATTTTTCAGGGCCTTTGCAAACTTATAGGTTGTTGACTCTAAAGGTGTCCCATAGACACTAAAATCAATGTTATGCTTAGCTTTCCACTGGGCACAAGCATCGTTCATATACTGCATTACAGCCAAGGCAAAGGGTTCTGCAGATGTGTCTGTGTGGGATTTGCCCGTCATAAATTTTACACATTCATATAACCCGGCAAATCCAAGTGAAATGGTTGAATAGCCTCCATATAATAGGTGGTCAATGGTTTGGCCTTTTTCCAATCGAGCCAGTGCACCATGTTGCCATAGTATTGGAGCTACATCCGACTTGGTTCCTTTGAGTCGATTATGTCGAGCCATGAGTCCTCTATAACACAAATTCAAACGCTCATCAAAAAGCTTCCAGAATTTTGTCAAATCACCGTCCGAACTTAAGGCCAAGTCAACAAGATTTAGGGTAACTACGCCTTGGTTAAAGCGACCATAGTACTTTGGTTGCCCTTGTTCATCTCGATAAGGTGTTAAGAATGAACGACAGCCCATACACGTATAGACATCCCCATTTTTAAGTTCACGCATTTTCTTTTCAGAGATATAGTCCGGGACCATTCGCTTGGCTGTACATTTGGCCGCTAATTGCGTGATATCAAAATATTTTGAACCTTCACTAATGTTGTTTTCTGAAAGAACATAGATCAACTTTGGGAATGCCGGCGTTGTCCATACGCCTTTTTCATTTTTTACACCTTTAATGCGCTGCCTTAACATTTCTTCAATAATCAGCGACAAGTCATCACGCAACTGACCTTCTTCGACTTCATTCAGATACATGAACAAGGTCACAAAAGGTGCTTGTCCATTGGTTGTCATTAAGGTGATAATCTGGTATTGAATCATTTGTACGCCACGGTTAATTTCTTCTTGCAATCGCTTATGCACTAAGGCATTGAACTTTTCTTTTTCGAGTTGGACGCCTGCGATGTGCATTTCATTTTCTATATCCGATATGATTTTTTGTCGTGAAATATCCACAAAAGGTGCTAGATGACTTAAGGATATGGATTGTCCGCCATATTGTGTACTCGCTACTTGAGCAATGATTTGGGTTGTTATGTTGCAGGCCGTGGCAAAACTGTGAGGTTTTTCAATCATGGTACCACTAATGACCGTTCCGTTTTGTAACATATCCTCAAGATTCACTAAATCACAATTATGCATGTGTTGGGCAAAATAATCCGTATCATGAAAGTGGATGATTCCCTCCTCATGTGCCTTTGATATATCTTCTTCCAATAAAAATCTTCGGGTCACATCTTTACTGACTTCTCCGGCCATATAATCTCTTTGTACCGACACAACTGTTGGATTTTTGTTTGAATTTTCTTCTTTGATTTCTTCGTTTTTGGTCTCAATCAGGGTGAGGATTTGCTCATCTGTAGAATTTGACTTACGAACCAAGTCTCTCCTATAACGATATTTTATATAGGTTTTGGCCACCTTAAAGGCGCCTTTTTCCAACAAAGCATCTTCGACACTATCTTGAATGGTTTCTACATGGGTGTCTTCTGATACCTTGGCTGCTATTTTGCCTGCAATCTCTTTAATTTCTTGTGTCTGAAGCTGATGTATTTGTTCCACTTCTTTGTTGGCGCCGGCTATGGCTGCGATAATCTTGGTTATGTCAAATATGGCTATGCTTCCGTTTCTTTTTTGAATATTCATGCTGTTCTCCAATTAATTATTGTCTTTTTAGTCTATAGTTACATTTACGCGGTTGGATGTAAAAATACTACATGTAGTGCTTATCTCTCCATTTACCCCCGATAATTTGTGTTTTAAAGTCACGTTACATACTATATACTAAATACAGTTTTGATTCAAGCCCTTATAAAAAAATATCTGAAAGTCTGTGTTATTCCTTAACGCCAATAGCATATTATGTTAATCTAACATTCGACTTTAAGTTGAGCTATCTTAACCAAGACGATGCGATGTATATTTATCTATTTTGGATAAACAATTTTAAAATCTTCACATACAACCATCATTTCTTCTGTAAACTCTTTTTCATAATCTTTCAATTCTTCAGTAAAATAGTCTCTATGAACATTTCTCCAATATTCTAGTGTCAGGTCCCCTTCGCCTTCTTTCTTTGCAAATGCTTCTGTTACCTCATTAAAAGGGACAACATTTATTTTTGTGGTTTGTATAACACATTGTGCTTCACCGCTACCATCGAAAATGACGCTGTATTCATCTTCAGCTGGCAAAGCTTCATCCTCTAGTATATATAAATAGTGTAATGATGATGTTGATGTTTTCTTCTTTTCTTTTACTAACTTCGCTAATTCATTGGCGTTTTTTTCATCATGACAAAAACTCCACGCCTCATATTTCTTTTCTGTCATTTCAACAGTCTCATTAATAGACATTAAATAATCTTCCCACATCTTCTTAACTGACTTATTCTCTTCTACACTCATATCTTTATCTCCTTATATTTCTATTTTGTTTGTTATTGATTGTGCTAAAATAACCCCACTACTTACGCCAATAATACTTCTAAATAGTCCTTCTTGCATTATTGTATATGTCATCCCAAGCCCTGTGATACTCACTCCAATCAAAAATGGAATCATTAACATTATGATGATTCCAACTGAAATTATCACGCCTAACCACATCATTTCAAAGCCACTCACGATTCCACCTATAATTCGATCTACTTCCAAAAGAAGACCTATGATAACAGTTCCAATTACATATACTATCCTATACATATTGTAACTTTTTTCTATATTTCGGGCTGATTGAGCAAACATCGGATAGATTTTTGCTAATGCCATTATGATGAATAATATGAGTAGCCAAGATACAATTTTTATATATTTCGAATTGATTATTTTTTTCATTATTTTAACCCCACTTATCTGAACTTAATGCGCCATAAATATATGTATCCCAATACATTGGATTACCTTTGTTGTCAGTATAAAATAATACATTCTGTCTTAATTCTGCTTCTCTTTTTAGACCTATTTTTTCCATTAGTTTCCAAGAAGATATATTTAGCGGTGTACATTGAGCTACTCTGCTACCATTACCGTCTATATTGTAGAGCTCACCCTTTTCTGTGATTGCATTTGTTTCTGTTAGAAATGTATCAACAGAAAAATTGGCTCTATACTCTTCCGAATACTTATCAAGAAAATCCACATTCCTATCTCTAATATAATCAAGAACACCACATAATATGTAATCAAAGCAACGCTTTTTATAATGATCCTTGCGTCATTTATATTTTTAACACTTCTTTCACCTTGTTAAAATGTCTAGTATGAAATAATGGATTCTCCATCTTCTCTGTGTCCACCTGGCAATTCCCATTTTCGAGTTTTATTTTTACAAAAGATCCATTTATCCATATACCTTGAAACTATTACCGCATACTTTAACAACGAGTCATCAATTTCTTCAATTTCATAAAACTTAACTTCCATAATTTGTATTTTTCTCCTGTTCTCAATACCAACACCAATAGATTGCCCAAAATATTCTATATACGTTTCTTCCATTTTTGCATTTGTTATATGATTATATGCTTGGTTTAACATCAACTGATATTCGGCTTCATTCTTTATAGTGGGCTGTATAGCGTAATCCTGAGGCACTTTTGAGCAGCCTCCGTCTCTATGTATATAGTCTCTCGGAATTACAAAGCCCGAAAAATCAGTGCTTTGAATCCCATGTTT
>CAZLXW010000122.1:3220-6177 GCA_964563505.1 uncultured Eubacteriales bacterium | reverse complement strand
ATTTATTGAACTTCTAGTTGTCCCATCATTCCAGCTTCTTCATGTTCTAAAATATGACAATGATACATGAATATTCCTTTGTATTTAAATTTGACAATAATCCGAACCGTTTCTCCCGAGCCAACATAGACTGTATCTTTCCATCCTTGCTCATTGGCATTTGGTGCATTGCCGTTTCGACTAAGTACTTGAAATTGACTACCATGTATATGAAATGGATGTCCTTGACTTCCCATCATCATTGCTCTACTTGATGATATTTCCCAAATTTCAATATCACCAAAATTAACATTATCGTCAATTCGATTAATATCAAATTTTCTGCCATTTAATGTCACCATATGCCCCATTCCATCTAGTTCAATGGTTTTAATCCCTGTTGCTTGACTTTCATCAAGCCTTTCAATCGTTGATAGTATTTCAGGAATTTCCGTTTGATCAGTCACACTAGCACCAACTTTGAATGTCATAACTAATTCCTTATCACTGACTAATTCGATTGTTTCCCCTTCATTATATTTTGAAAAATCAATAATAATTTCTGCCCTTTCACCGGGTGAAATGAATAAGGAATCATTGACTAGCGGTCTTTCAAGCAATCCTCCATCTGAAGCTATTTGATAAAATTCATTGTTATCACTAAGTCCTATATTGAAGTTTCGGGCGTTGGCACCATTAAGGATTCTAAAACGCATTTTTCTTTGCTCTACTTCTAAAAATGGTGTTATAGCCCCATTGACCATGATATATTGACCAAAGGCACCATCCATCATATTATCAATGTACATAAAGGAACCATCTTCATTAAAACTTCTATCTTGTAGAATCAAAGGGATGTCATTCACTCCATATTCGTTTGGTAGATTAAGGGACTCCGTGTTTTCGTCTTCAACAATAAGTAATCCTGCCAGTCCATAGTAGACTTGTATGGCTGCCGTCCCAATGACATGTGGGTGAAACCATAATGTAGCTGCCGGCTGATTTATAGTGAAACTGGGTTCCCATTTTGCTCCTGCAGGAATGACTTGACGGGGACCCCCATCTGCCGGACCTTCCAATTCTAATCCATGCCAATGAACGGATGTGCTGTCATTAAGTTCATTTGTTACATGCATTCGGACTTCTTCACCTCTACGGACTTTAATAACCGGTCCTAAATAACTACCATTATAGCCCATCGTTAAGGTTTGCTTGTTTCCAATAAAATTCGTTTTTCCCTCTTGCGCTATAATGTAGTAATCGGATATATTCGTATCTGGATTTTTGTCTTCTAACAAAACAGGTATAGGTAATATTTTATTACTCTTAAATGTGTTTTGCAAATAGTTCATATTTAAAATCACATAGCCAATAGTCAAGATTGCTAATCCACTAATGATACCGATTAATAATTTATATTTCATTATTTCACCTTCCCCTTCAAATAAATCATAAGTAATATTCCTTGTTTACATTATACTATACAATTAGAATATGGCATAATTATGGTTATCCGACCAACTCTTTTTCCTATAACACAAAAAAATAGAATAGTTCTTTCGAACTACTCTATTTTTTTGAGAGACTGTTCATTTCCCGACAACCCCTTTTTCTGACTACTGAACTGCATATCCTGAACTAATATCTACTTTTTTTAGTCGTAATGAATTATAAACGACATTCAATGAACTTATGGCCATCGCTGCAGCTCCTAGCATTGGATGTAATAAACCAAGTGCAGCTACAGGGATAAATAATGCATTATAAAACCAAGCCCAGAAATAATTTTGCTTAATTTTGATAAATATCGCTCTAGATAGTTTGATTGCTGAGATTATTCCACTAAGCTCTCCTCTTACTAAGGTAACATCTGCTGCTTCTATAGCAATATCTGTTCCGGTTCCAATGGCTATTCCTACATTGGCTTGTTTCAATGCCGGAGCATCATTGATGCCATCACCTACCATTGCAACAGTTCCATACATTTTTTGTAATTTGACAACTTCTTCAACCTTGCCATCAGGTAAAACTTCTGCGATGACTTGACTAATTCCCACTTTTTTTCCAATGGCAGCCGCTGTTCTTTTATTATCACCAGTGATCATCGCTGTCTTAATACCAAGCGCTTCTAAAGCTCTAATAGCCTTAATTGAATCTTCCTTGATTGGATCTGCAACGGCGATAATACCTAATAATTGATTCCCTTTTGCAAGTAACATGGCTGTCTTTGCTTCTTCTTCCAATCGAATCAAATCTTGTTCATATTTTTCATAAGAAATGTTATTTTCTACCATCAATTTTCTAGTTCCAACAAAAACAATCTCTCCGTCGATTATTCCACTGACGCCCTTGCCGACAATTGCCTTAAAATCAACAAGCTCACCAAGTTTCATTTTTTCACTTTTTGCCTTTTCTACAATGGCATGAGCTAGTGGATGTTCAGAACCATTCTCTATCGTTCCTGCATAATAAAGAAATTCTTCATCACTAAATCCATTGAGTGTTATTAAATCTGTTACTTCCGGTTTTCCTTTTGTGATTGTGCCTGTTTTATCAAAAGCAATGGCATTGATTTCTTTGAATGTTTGAATGGCTTCGCCGTTTCTAATAAGTATTCCATTTTCGGCACCCATTCCACTTCCTACCATTAAAGCAGTCGGTGTTCCTAGGCCCAGTGCACATGGACAAGAGATAACTAGTACTGCCGTAGATGTTATAAAGGCTAATGTAAGCGGTGAAAGATCTGGATTAACCCAAGGTAAAAATGATGCTCCCCACTCAATAATTCCCAAGTGAAAGGCCGGAAAAACATTGAAAGAAATAAATGTAGCAATTGTAATTATAATAATTGCCGGAACAAAATATCCGGTAATACGATCTGCAAATTCTTGAATCGGAACCTTGGATCCTTGACATTCTTCCATCATTTTCACAACTTGAGATAGGAATGTATCTTTTCCGACTTTTGTTACTTTGAC
>CAZLXW010000122.1:0-3120 GCA_964563505.1 uncultured Eubacteriales bacterium | reverse complement strand
CCTTTTGCGCGTGCCTCCAAATATTTCCCGACTAAATGGAAGGTCATAATTGTTGTTGCCATTTCAATAAAGGATTGAATTGGAAAAAACAGACCCAATAAACCTATTAAATAGGGTGGAAGAGATCCTAATGTAACTAAAACATCCATATTCGGACTCTTGTTTTTTAGCGCTTTCCAACTCCCTATATGGACATGTAAACCGGTTCCAAAAATAATCGGTAATCCCAAAACAGCTATAATTGGCAAGTAACCAGGAATAGGCCATATAAACATATGAATAACCATGAGACTCATAATGATGCCAGTAAATACACTTGAAAATATCATTGTTTTTTTTGCCTTGTCCATTTTAACTTCATCTTCGTCAACAAGATTATCTTCATCTTCTAAGTCCAGCTCATAACCTAAGGAAGCAACTTTTTTCTGTAGGTCCATTAGCCTTACTTTTTTAGCATCATATTCAATGGTTGCCTTTTCAACAGCAAAGTTGACATTTGCTGTAACAATACCATCCATATTATTTAAAGATTTTTCAATTGTTCCTGCACAAGCTGTACAGCTCATACCTTTGATTTTTAATGTTACTTTATGTGTGTTTTTTTCTTCATCTAAAATGGCTTCGTAGCCTAAATTATCGACTGTGGATAAAATAGTTTTAACATCGACTATGTTGCTATCATAATCCACTTGACCTTTTTCAGTAGCAATACTTATATTTGCATTAATTATCCCGTCTAATGCATTTAGTTTCTTTTGTACATTATTGGAACAACTGCTACATGACATTCCATTTACTTTAAATTTTATGTGTTTAAAACTATTTGTTTGTGACATATCAAAACTCCTTTCAAATGATATTATTTCGTCAATTTCTTGAATGTTTTTAAAATTTCATCAACAACATCCAATTCACCATGCTGTAATTGATCGACAACACAGTTTTTTATATGGCTCTCGAGTAAAATGATTTGAACAGAGTGGAGTGCCGATCGCGAAGCTTCTATTTGATTAATAATGTCATCACAATAGCTTTCTCGTTCAATCATGTTTTTAATTCCTCGAATCTGACCTTCCACTTTATTTAAACGATCGATAACCGATTTTTGATTTTTGATTGCTTGTGCTGATGGAGTCTTTTCTATAATCTGTTTCATAATTGCACCTCCTTATCCTTAATATACCATACCCCCCTAGGGTATGTAAAGATATTTTTTATATTCACTCTATTATTTTTTCAGAAGCGACCCCCTCAACAATCTGAATCACCCGATCTGCTTGAGTCCTAGCATCTTCAGGATTGTGCGTAACCATTATGGTTGTAATGCCAATCTGTCGAATAATTGCAAAAAGTTCTTCACGAACACTTTGAAGTAAATGTGTGTCAAGATTGCTAAAGGGTTCATCAAGCAATAAAATTTTTGGCCTTGGCGCAATAGCTCGAGCGAGTGCAACACGTTGCTGTTGACCACCGCTTAATTCATGCGGATATCTTTTTTCATATTCTACTAAATTGACTAAACCAAGGACTTCTTCGACTCGTTTTTTTCTCTCGGTGATCTTCATTCCTATAAGTCCGTATTCAATATTTTTCGCTACCGTCATATGCGGAAACAGTGCATAATCTTGAAATAGCATGCCTATGCCTCGTTTTTCCGGATTGACAAACCTTCTCTTGCCAAATAAACACTTGTCTCCTAAAAACATCTCACCTGCTTTAGCTTTTTCAAGGCCTGCAATTACGCGAAGTAAGGTTGACTTTCCACCTCCACTCGGCCCAACAACTGCCAGTACTTCACCCTTTGTAAGTTCTAAATTAATATTTTTCAATGTTTCAGAACTTGCATTATCATACTGAAAGGAAATATTATTTAGTTTGATCATATCTTGGTCCCCTTTCTTATAAAACTAAGCAAAATCAGTGCAAAAACACTCACGCAAATAATAATCAGAGAATAGACACTGGCTTCATGAATCATCTCATCTCCAGCATAGGTATATACTCGTGTTGCCAATGTATCAAAATTAAATGGTCTGAGTATTAGGGTTAAAGGCAACTCCTTTAACACGTCAACAAAGGCTAAAATAGCTGCACTTAAAATTGCCGGCTTTAATATTGGAAAATCAACATACCTAAATGTATACCACTCCCCACGCCCCAAAAGTTTACTGGCTTCATAATATTTTTTGCCCATCTTGCTAAATCCGGATTCAATGCTATTGAAACCAATGGCCATAAACCTTATGGTTAGAGCAAAGATAAGGATAAACTTGCTGCTCGTTAGAAATAAATTCTTGACATCAAGAATACCATATAGGCCAGATAGACTACGATCCACATAGATAAAAGTAACTAGGACTCCGATTGCTATGATCGACGCAGGAATTGAATACCCTAAAATAACAATTCGCGCATATATTTTTGACACTATACTCGGATTAAGCCTATTCAAGTTTCCAATAAGAATACCACAGGCAACCACAAGAACTGTCACAATAACTCCAACACTTATGGTATTAAATAGAATAGAGCCTAATCGTCGCATAACATTGGTTTGTTTAGCAATAGAACTCCACCAAGCTAATTGGGTAATTGGAATAATCAACGAAAACAATAGGTAAACAAAGGTAAGCACATAAAACACTGCTTTATAGATTTTTGAGGCACTCTTTTTTACACCTCGGTCTGATATCGCCCGGGCTTGACTCAAACGTCCTCGACCTCTAAAAAACTGCTCCACCAATAATATAATAATGACAATACTCATGAGACTAGCCGCTAACCTAACCGCACCATCCACATCACTCATGCCAAACCATGTTTGATAAATAGCTGTACTAAAGGTTGGAATACCAAAATAACGAACTAATCCATAATCATTTAACACCTCCAACATTACAAGTACGATTCCACCGACTAACGACCCTCTTGACATAGGTAAAATCACTCTAAAAAAAGTCGATGTCTGATTTCTTCCTAATAGTCTTGATGATTCCTCTATGGTTTTGGGTAATTTATCAAAGAAACCTTTGCTTATAAGTATGACATAGGGCATCAGAAATAAACTAAAAACAAATATTGCACCACCTTTAGATAAAATATCAATTCGAATAGGCTCTA
>CAZLXW010000121.1:0-6269 GCA_964563505.1 uncultured Eubacteriales bacterium | reverse complement strand
TTCAAGGTTCAAGCGGTCTAGGGAAAAAACTAGAACCTTTTGACGCTCATATCATAATATTGCTCAAAAATATCTACTGCGCTATCGAATTGAGTTAATAGCGATACATTGCTTATAGTTTTTCTATACAAAATCTTATTGATATCGTTCCCAAACTTGACTATATCAATGCCTGAAAAATCTATATCATTTTCGTCCGCCAACAGCTCTCCTGCAGTATTATAGTATCCAGCTTTATGATATAAATTAAGGGTTTTTAGAATATCTAAACTAATCCTTTCTATCCCGGCCTCTTTTTTTAACCTCGCTTCTAATATATTAAAATTCAAGTCTTGGGACGATGCTTTTCTATCTTAATAATGCATATTAATCCCTTCCAAAGCCAGCCTTCTAAGTTCAAACCTATCCACCTCAATAGTTGCAGTATCCCCTTTTTTGTATGCTTTTCCTTTGTAATAATAAGGCGTATCGTTCTGCAACGAGGAATTTTTCATCTAAACCTTAAAGGCAATAGCTTAATAACTATTCCACTTGGTCTGTTAGGAACAGCAATATAATAGTCCGACTATTTGTTCATATTACCTGGCACGCTTTCTACTTGGCACGCTTTCTACTAATATGTATAGGAAAATCCTAGTAACAAATCTACCAGCTTTATCTGGTCTTCAATACGTTCATCTGGAAATTCCTTGTATTCATAACCTTCATATCCCCTATAAGCCAAATCATCACCAAAGATTTCAAATCTAGGATATTCAGACACAGCATTCGAAATATGATACACCAAATTCACTGTTTCTCTATATAATTTATCCTTCTTTATTTTATGCATTTTAAACGCTTGTTGATTAGCAAGAAGTTCAATCGGCTGAGCTATAATACTTCTATAATCATTTCCACCTTCATTTAAAGTTTTGAAATTCTTATAATTTAATGTAAAAAATCTATACATCCAAAAACTCCTTTGCAAACTTTGCATAATTAATTATAAACTTATCTTTAAGCATCTGACTAAGATCAGTTCTCTTTTCAATCATTTTACATAGATGAACAATCAATTCAAGATCAGCCCCATTTAGAAGTTGAGCAATATCTTCCTTATCCTTTGATGAATATCTACCGATTTTAGACGTAATCAAAATCTGTAGTAACTCGCTCTATATATCCACCCAAAATGCAGGCAGTTCCTCCAAATAAATAGATTGAAGGCAAAATCACTTTCTTAAATTCCACATATTCATCTAGTTCTAATAAAATTGCATACAAGTACCTTGCATTATCCATACTTCTTCACCTCAAACATTTCAGTCATCAAGACCACATCCATTATGTTTATATTATAACTTTCTTTGTCACCATATTCAAGTACCTTAGATACTTTGCTAACAGTTCCTGACACGCTTACTTCTTTCAATTGATTTTTCTTTGTTTCTTTGTTATAATTATTATAAAGAAATAAAGATATAGGTATTACTTTTATAAATTCTGCATATACTATAAGGAGGTTAGAAATATGAATACAACTCTTATGGAGCGTGATACTATGGATCGTAAAATAATCAGTGTTTCTAAGAAACGTCAAATCACGATACCCTTGAAGTACTATAAGCATCTTAGTCTTGATAACGAAGTCGAATGTACCCTTGAAGATGGTGCCATTGTAATTAGACCCCTGAATAGAGATTCTGGTGAATTTTCTGTTGAAATTCTAAAAGACCTTGTATCTCAAGGCTACTCAGGTGATGAACTGGTAAATAAATTTGAATCTCAAAGCAAAAATATTAAAAAAGCTGTTACTCATATGCTTGAAGATGCAGATGCTATCGCTGCTGGAGAAAAAGAATCTGAAAGCTTTGAAGACATCTTTGGCCCGGAGAACTAGATATGTATGAGATACAGTTAAGTTCTCCAGCAGCACGCTATTTTAAAAAACTAAAAGAAAAACCCCTAAAAGATACCTATAAAGTCGCTATACAAGAAATAAGCAAGGATCCCTATATTGGTCAGCCAAAACGTGGTGATTTATCGGGTATTTATGGATATGATGTAAGGTATCAAGGTATAAACTATGAACTTGCCTATACCATCAATGAAGTGAACGGTAAAAAGGTTGTTGTACTTCTAGCCGGTACGCGTGAAAATTTTTATGAACAACTAAAGCGATATATTAAATAGCTCTCAAAAGTAGGGCTGTTTTTTCTGCATATTTCTCGCAAACTAAAAAGCACCCTACTCGTCTTGAGCGGTGCCATATCGATAATCCACTGTACACTTACGAGAGCAAAACTCGGATTTTCTTCCTCGTCTATCTTGAATATTTATTTCTTTACCACAATGTATGTAGTGATTGTATTTTTTTCTCTTATCTTGGGTTCAAACTCTTTGGAAATGCCAAGTCCTAAATATCCTTCTAGTCCATATTTTTTACACAAGCTTCTAACCGTATCTCTTTTAATTCCAAGAATACTGGCTATGCTCTTATACCCGTATCCTTTTTGACGTAGTTCTAAAATCCTTGTTTTCTTTATACGCCAAAAGGCCCCATAAGGATTTCTCCCCATGAGGCCTCTTCATTTTACTTCACCCTAGCACCATTCCCTGTTCACACTTTGCTAACAGTTCCTGACACACTTGTTCCTTACCGCTCAATCCCTTGCACTGCATCAACGACATCTTCATAGGCAATCTTGTCTCTTGCATTCATGTCAGCAATTGTCCGTGCCACTCTTAGTATTCGCGTATAACGTCTAGCGCTTAATCCGCCAATCTCTTGAACTTTTTTAAGGTAGTCAATGGACCTATCATCCAACTTACAAAATTCTTTTGCAAGTTGTGGGGTCATCTGTGCATTGCAATGAATAGTTGGATAGGCTTTATACCGTTTCCGCTGGATATATCTTGCGGATTCTACACGTTCCTTAAGCATGGAAGATGCAGAACTATATACTTGTTTAGCTTCACTTAAAAAATCGACGGGTTTTACTTCAACAATAATATCAATACGATCCATAATTGGACCGGAAAGCTTCTGTTGATATTTATGAATCTGACTTGCACTGCATTGACATTTTGGTGTTCCCGCATATCCGCACAATTTTATCTTCAATCGGTTGTCTTAAGGATTCCAAGGTCTTTCGACTAAACTCAACCATTTCATCGAGAAACAAAACTCCATTATGAGCAAGGGAAATCTCCCCAGGCATTGCATTTCGACCACCACCAATCAGTGCACTCAAGGATGCGTTATGATGTGGTGATCGAAAAGGCCGATTTGTTATAAGATTTCCTTGATCAGATAATAACCCTGCAACACTATATATTTTTGTCACTTCTAAAGCTTCCCGTTTACTCATACGTGGCAAAATCGTCGGAATACGTTTCGCTATCATTGATTTCCCGCATCCCGGTTCGCCGATTAACAAAATATTGTGTCCACCGGCAGCTGCAATCATAGCTTTCTCAACAACATCTTCTTGTCCAAGAACTTCTGAAAAGTCACAGGATAATCCATTGACTTCTTTAATCGGTTGAACCTCTCCTCCACTTGAATAACTTTCAAGTTCTCCATTGCCTTCCATAAAGGCAACAACTTCTTTTAATGTCGAAAATCCCATGATACATAGTCCTTCGATTAATGCTGCTTCTTGAAGATTTTCCTTTGGTAATATAATATTACTATATCCAACTTGTTTAGCAGCAATGATCATCGGTAGAATTCCCTTGCACCGACGTAAATTCCCATTAAGTGAAAGTTCACCAAAAAAAATACATGCTTCAATACGTGTGCTCACAACTTGCTCATCCTCTACTAATAAACCGAGAGCCATGGCCAAATCATAATGTGTTCCACGCTTCTTCATATCCGCCGGTGCCAAATTAAAGACAATCTTCCCTTTTGGTATTTCATATCCGCTATGTATAACCGCTGCCTTTATACGTTCACTTGATTCCTTAATCGCTTGATCTGCTAAACCAATCATCGCCATCATTGGTTTCCCAAAGGTTGAATTAATCTCAATATCGATGGTCCGTGCATCAACACCTTGCAGAACAAAGTTTTGCATTATTGTTGACATAAGATTTCTTCATCCTCAATAGTTGTTGCAATTTCTGTATATTTTTCATCTTTATTTGGCGACTCTTCTTCAACAAATTTTTGATAAGAGCGTTCACGTTCCTTATTAAAATGGTTTAATATTAAATTACGATTAAGCTCAACAAATTTACTTTGTTTGTCTTCTAGTATTGTTTCATAACTACTCCATTGGTATTCAATAGGTAATGCAACCATATTCGCCTTGACCGGATTAAGATGAATATAACGACTTGTAATTAAAGAGTATTCATCCTCCTCAATAATCTGCGCTGTATAACGCCCCTGAAATAAATGTCCTATTAAATTGTACGTTTCATTGAAATATCTTGAATAATTGAAGTGGATATACTGAATTATTCGATATAATTCAATATCAATCGTTCGAATTTGTAGATGAACATGATTTGTCATCAGACAATAGCTTAATAATTCAAATGGATAGCGCTTCTTTGCTTTAGCTACAAGCATTAAATAAACCTCATAATCCTGTTGCGTTCTAAAAATATCGCCACGGCGATTTCCTCGATTCATTACATGGTATTCCGCTCCCGGATACCAGATACGTTTTTCACGTCCCATACAGACCTCCTTATAAAAACGGTATTTATGATAAGCTTATCATAAATACCGTAAGGATTGGTCTGCTGGGAGCAGACAAATGCAAATATAATTGTCAGACTATTTATTCATGGTTCCTGACACCCACTGGACAGACACCCACTGGACAGAGCGTGGAGCGAGCTTGATTATTCGTTAATTTGCACCGATTCTAGATAAATTGAATCGGTGCATAAATCGATTCTATTGTTCCAATGAATGCTGGAGTCGAGATTTTTATCTATATCCCAGGCAATATTTCCAAACTCGTCGATAAAGACTTCTTTGAATTTATCCTTATCCTTTAGAATTTCAAGTACTCCATATAACATATCTCTCATATCATAAAGTTTAATTTCGCCATTATCAAACTGAATAGTCAGAGTATAATTATCCTTGGCTGTTACTTTCTTTATTGTTCTTGGACCCGATGCAAAATAGTCTCTTACATCTTTTGGCATTTCAATAGTATTCATCTAGAACACCTCCTCCTATTTTATAGGGTCAATTCTAAATAGCTCTTTTTGTTGCTGTGCTAGATACCAAACTTCTCGAAGTTCTTCTTGATGCAATGCGGCCCATCCATAAATCATTTTAAGCTGTTTGTTCGGCATACTACCACTAATCACTTCTATTTCTTCAATGGATACACAGCACCTATACTCACCATATTCCGCATGGAAGTGAGATGGTAAATGATCCCGATAATTCATAAATATTTTGATACCTCTAAACATACATATAGTTGGCATACTATTACCTCGTTTGCATTAATGTCTAATTATATTATACCACAAATCCTGATTTTTCAAAGATAAAATACCCTATTCACTGATTTTTCAATAAAGTCTTCACCTACCGCTTAAATGAGGACCACAGCGATTTTTTCGTCTAACAACTGCCAAAGACAGAATTATAGCTTTCAAAAATATCGCCGCGGCGATTTCCTCGATTCATTACATGGTATTCCGCTCCCGGATACCAGATACGTTTTTCACGTCCCATACAGACCTCCTCAATAGTGTTTATTCTTAGTGTAGCATAAACACTATTCATTTTGGTCTGCTGGGAGCAGACATACCATTATTATTCATGCAATATATGTTTGTCACATGGTAAATCCCAACTAGGCTACTTTATCGGAATAGTCAATAATCAAAAGTTCTCCGGCAAAAGACTCTGCCATATCCATGAAATCATCGAGACGTTCCGCTATAGACGCTGGATAGACTATTTCACCACATTGATCACATCTATAACAAGGCACATTTTTTATAATAATCATACAATTATTTAATTCGGCAAAATATGAATGCATAGCATTTACTAGCTCACCTGTTCTGCAACTTGCACATTTCATTTTCCTACCCCCTTCTCGTTTTGAAATCGCTCTTCCATTTATTTTTGTCAGGCCAATACGCTGTTATTATTTTTGCTATTTCTCCGTTTGTTGCAATAACAACATGAAGCTCTTTACTATTCTCCAATAATTTCTCCCACATATATAGCATTTTTTATATCAAGTGGTCTTATGTCAAGATTTCGGACACATTAAATAGAAAATATTCTGATTTAG
>CAZLXW010000120.1:0-6443 GCA_964563505.1 uncultured Eubacteriales bacterium | reverse complement strand
ATAAGTTCATCTCGATTCCATAGGGCTGTATTGGTGATAGATACATTTGACTGATTTTCTCCAGCAAGGTCATCAAATATCTCACTAACAATATGTTCAGCTTCTTGGTACTCTTGTCGTGAATCTTCATATACCTCTTGAATACTTGACCCTGGAATAATATCATGAAATTGATTTCTTAAAATAATTTTCCAACCTTGGCAAAATTTTTGGACTGGATAAAACATCATATTTTTTTTATTAATACAGGAAAAGACGGATAGTATTTCTGCATCTCTATAGGCTAATTCAAGTTTTCTATTCATCAATTTGTTATATGCTTGTGATGTGTACGTTCCTCTATGAAATTCAAGGTATAATTCATTATCCCATACTGCCATGTGTCCTAAATTCTCTTCTGCATTAAGGTCTTCGTGTAATTTCTTCAAATACTTTGTAACCGTTCCTGTTTTTGTTACCGGCATAGAAGGAAGTTTGTCGATTCTTCTTCGATTCTCCAACATATCTCGATTAACGCCTCCACCACCATCGCCATATCCATAGGATAAAAGCAAGGATTGGTTGACATCTTTATTTCGATAATTATTCCAGATGCCCTTGATTATTTGGGGCTTGATGTTTCCATTGTAAGTGTAAAACTTTGTTGTTGAATCTACATCCGGCGTCGTTACAAAATGTGTCAATATCTCACTTCCGTCAATGCCTCGCCAGATAAAAGTATCATTGGGCATACGATTAACTTCGTTCCAAGATATCTTGGTTGTTATAAAAGTATCTATTCCGGATTTTTTTAGAATTTGCGGTAAGGCCCAACTGTATCCAAACACATCCGGCAGCCACAAAAATGTATTTTCAAAATCAAATTCATCCTTAAAAAATTTCTTACCATATAATATCTGTCGAACAATGGACTCACCACTTGTTAAATTACAATCGGCCTCAACCCACATCGATCCGGATGGTTCCCATTTTCCTTCTTTGATTTTTTCTTTTATGCGTGCATAAATCTCTGGGAAATCATTTTTTATATATTCATATAATTGTGCTTGGGTTTGAAGAAAATAATATTCTTCATATTGATCCATTAGATTTAAAACAGTAGAAAAAGATCTGGATATCTTTTCTCGCGTATGCTTTAACCGCCACAACCACGCAACATCAATGTGTGTATGGCCTACACAAATTATATCAATTAAGTCTTTTCTGTCGAGTTTATCAATTGACGCATTTAAATAATCACATGCAATTTTTATGGATTCATAAAACAGATCTGATTGTATATTTGTGTAGTCTAATTTTTTCATTGCTTCTTTTAAGATATTTTCCAATTTATAGCGCATGGGGTCTTCATCCGTTAAGACTTTAATTGTTTCAATGATATTCTTTCCCATATAGTATAGATCATCGGTCGCTTCATCTAACTCTGCTATAAAGGCTTCTTTAAACTGATGGTATTGGTCCTGTTTTTTCCCGCCGCCTTCTAATCCGCTCCACAATCTAAAGTCAAGTTCAAATGACCTTCCACATTCCTTTAAATCAAAGAATACTTCTTTGTGGTTAGAGTCTACACCTTGATATTCACTTCCATTTAAATAGATCATTGATTCAAAAGATGAATTATTACCGACACCGGTATTTCCAAAATCAAAATATCCAACAATATTTTTTCCAATAAACACTTCCGGTAAGGAAATATCTGAGTGCAGCCAAAGATACTTATCCCGACCTGACCAAAAATCTTTTTTTATGATTTCCTTTTGTCCTTCATATTTTGGCACTTTGGGATTAATGATTTGTTCTGAATCTTCTTTCACTAAAAAGCGATTAATTTCTAACTTGTTTCTATATCTAAAACTATCTAATTCATTAATACGTTTTTCTAATTGCTGTATATAAAAAAATGTTGTATCCATATGTTTCCTCCTGTTTTTTACTTAATGGCACCACTTAATGCAAATCCTTGGGACATAAATTTTTGGGATAAAAAGTAGAGTATTGCAATTGGCATTGTATATAATAAGGAAAACGCTGCTAATTGTCCATACACAACTTGTCCATGGGCTCCGAAAAATTGATAAATCGAAACAGACGCCGGTATTTTTTCAACAGAACTTAGCAATATAAACGGCACAAAAAAGTTCCCCCAGCTACCGGAAAAAGTAAATATAAAAACAACCATAACTCCAGGAAGAATAACCGGGAAAATGACATGAATAATTGTTTGAATAATACCTGCCCCATCAATCCAAGCTGCCTCTTCTAATGTTTTTGGCACATCATCCATAAAATTTTTCATCATCCAAATACTATATGGTAAGGCTGTTGCCACTAAGAATAAAGTTGTTGATATGATTGAGTTTGTTATTTTTAATCGAAAAAACACCATGTACACAGGAACCATTATTGCTGTAATTGGCAATCCATTTAGAAACAATATAGAATACAGAATCTTTGATTTTCCTTTTATTGAAAACCTAGATAATGGATATGAGGCTAAGATTGCAAGAATAACAACCATTGATGCTTGACTAAATGAAATAATAAAACTATTTAAAAAAGCCCTAAAATTCATTGGATTGGTTACAACCTCAATATAATTATCAAGAGTTATTTGATCCGGCACTTTTATGGTTAAAGGTCCTGTTTTATCAAATGATGCAAATACTAGCCACAGCATAGGCCATATAAACATAATCGCAATTATTATTAATACTACATGTTGAGAATAATTTTTTATTATTTTTTTCATCTCGGCCTCCTAGTCGTTTCTTTTAAAACTTCGCATGTAGAATACACTCATTAACATTCCAAATAGCACTAGAATAATTGCCATTGCTGTTCCATATCCTAATTGGTACGCTGAAAACGCTTTATTATACATATATATAGGCACCGTCGTTGTATCATAGCCTGGGCCTCCGCCTGTCAATGCATATATTAATCCGAATAATCCAATAGTCTGCAAGGTAATTAAAATTGTATTCGTTACAATTGATCCTGAAATCAAAGGTATAATTATTCGGAAAAGAACTTGTCGCGTATTGGCACCATCAATTCGCGCAGATTCTTTGACACTTTCGCTAACGTTACCTAATGCAGATTGAAAAATTAGCATTGAAAACGCTGTTCCTCGCCATATATTCGCAAAAATTATGGCTAACATGGCATGGTCAAACAACCAAGCTATGGGCTTGATATTAAAGACGCCCAAAAAGGAGTTTAAAGAACCTTCTGTATTTAAAAAAGCAAAAAAGATAAAAGATACAACAACTTCTGGGGTTACCCAACCTAATAATACCGATGTTCCAACAAACCGTCTTAAAAGTGCATTCTTTTTTTGCATCATATATGCCAAAGCGAAGCCAAGGACCTGTTGCCCGACTAGTGCAGAAAAAAACAAAAATACTATCGTGTTTTTAAGTGATATAAAAAATCTCTTATCTGCAAACATAAACTTATAATTTTCTATTCCTACAAAGTCCCAATTAATTGCTTTAACTCCTACTAACGTTTTATTTGTAAACGAATAAAAAATTGTCACAAATACAGGTAAAGCAAAAAATACAAAGATTAATAACAATGACGGTAGTAAAAATAGAATTGTTGTTTTGATTTTTCTCTTTTCAATCATTGTTCCCTCCATATAACATAGGGAGCTAATGCTCCCTATGAAAATATATGTAATTATTTACTTACATATTCGTCTTCATTTACAATTGATTTTACATTCTCCGCATAAACCATCATCGCTTCTTCTGCTGTCATTTGTCCTGTAATGACAGACTCAACAGCTGCTTGAATTTCAATAGAAACACTTGGATAAGCTTCAACCCCCGGTCTAAACTTTGTATATTCCGTATATTCACTCATTTGAGCTCTATAAATATTTTGTTCAGTATAGTCTGCATTCTGCGCTACATCTTTTCGTACAGCCATGTCGCCACCCGCTAATGAAAAATTCAAAATATTCTCCTTATTTAAGGCTATTTTAATAAAGTTAAAGGCTTCTTCTTTAGCATCTGACATTTCAGGAACAGCTAATGTCCATCCTCCACTCATAGAAGCAAATCCATTACCATCTTTATTTGGCATTGGTGTGATTTTTATTACATCTTGGTGGGTATCTGGCAATGCCTTTATCCAATCTCCACTTTTCCAATTACCATCTAAAGCAATTGCAACTTCTTGGCTAGCCGGCATTTTTTCATTTAATACTTGCCAACTATTAGCGTCAAGCATGGTAGCTAATTCTGTGTTTTCATATATTCCCATATTATAAAGATTTTCAATAAATGTTAATGCATCCAGAAACCCTTGTGATGTAACAACCCATTTATCATCTTCGTACAACCAGTCATTGGTCCCTGCCAACAACATTTCAAACGTTTGCATGGTCGTTCCTTCCCCTTGAGCTTTTGACCCATTCATCCATATTGGATAGGCTATACCTGCTTCATGTAATTTTTCAACTGTAGCAATGACCTCATCCCAACTTCTTGGTTCCCAAGGTGTTTGTATCCCTACCTCATTAAAAATATCCGCATTATAATATAAACCTCTTGTATCTGTTGTGTAAGGTATTGCATATACATTACCGCCAAAGGACATTCCTTCCCTTATATTAGACGGATATTCTGATTCCCAGTCTTCCCATGATTCCACTGGCAATTCTGCCAAACTTCCTGTCGCCACCAAAGAAGGTGCTAAAAAGCTGTCTACAACCATAACATCGATGGTATCATCTGACTGCAACATCAATGAAGTTTTCGTATTATAATCCCCTTCATTACTTGACATTTTTGATAATTTAACTTTTATACCCGGATATGTTTCTTCAAATTCAGCCTTTGACGCCTCAAGCCATTCATCATATCCATCAACTTCTTTGTAAGTCACATTAATTACCATCTCATTTTTCGTGTTTGCTTCCTTGTTTTGTTCTCCCTCTTCACTTCCACCGGTGCTATTCGTATCATTAGCACACCCAACTGTCAAGATCATTACTAGCAAAACTATTCCCAACACTTTTTTCATCTCTAATCCTCCTTAGTTTGTTCATAAAAGCAAGTTGTCATATTCAATTATTGCTTTTAATCATTGTTCGCAGTTATTACATACCATATTATATATCTATTTTTATTTAATGTCAACATTTTTACCAAAAAGTTATATTTAATTTCAAAAAAAGAAGACTAAATGACTAGTCTCCCTTTTATATTTACTTTTTTTTTGAACATGATTGCCTTTCAATAATAGAAACCGGAAGTTTAACCTGTTGATATTCATAATTCTGGGTCTCTATAATGTCGATGATTAATTCAGCGGCGCTTTGCCCGATCTTATCAAAATCCTGTCTGATTGTTGTTAATGGGACTTGTAAATGTTTTGACATTTCCAAATCATCAAAGCCAATAATCGATAAATCCTCTGGCACTAAAACACCCATATTAATAGCCGTTCGCATCAAGTATGTTGCCACTAAATCATTGACTGCAATTATTCCGGTAACTTCACTTTTTAGCAACTCATTAATAATCGTCTCATATTGTTTCTCTTGGTGGCTCCTATGATATTCATCTGTAAATCCCGCTTTTACCACATCTTCTTTTTCATATTTCCCGTGTGCTTTTAACGCTTTGGCATAGCCAAAATATCTATTTCGAATTGATGTTGTGCTTTCAATCGAGAGGTCGGATACAAAGCCTATCTTTTCATGACCTAACTTAATCAAATATTCTGTCGCTATTCGTCCTCCATTATAGTTATCCGCAACAACATTACTAATCGGAAGACTTTCAAAATATTTATCGATAGTAACAATAGGATAATTATCTAAAAACAAACTATTCAAAAGAGTATAATTTTCTCTATCTGACACCGGATAATAGATGATTCCACCAATACCATCATCATACATTTTTTTAATAATTTTTTTCTCATCGTCTGCATTTTTCACTCCACTGTGTATGACGCTGTAATACCCCGCTTTTTCAAACACTTTTACAGCTCCATTTATTGACTGAGCAAAACTACTTTCTGAAACGTGCTTAGGCATTATTATCGCTATGGCACGGGCTGTATTCATAGCACGAGCTCTTGTCATTTGAAGAAGTTCTTCATCTATTTCGTTTACAAAACTTCCACTACCTCTTACTCTATATATTAAGCCTTCTTTTTTCAACTCTTCTAAAGCCCTCTTGGAAGTTATCCGGCTAACCTTATATTCCTGAGCCAAATCATTTTCTGTCGGAAGTTTTTGATCTTTTACGTATTCTCCACTTAGTATTTTATTTTTCAGTTCTTCAGCTATTTGTTCATATAACAACTTGGTTTTCAACTTATGACCTCAATTCATCTATTTATTTGATATATCTTATGAACCATTTTAAATATTAGATATATATAATTTACAGCTTTATTGAACTTTTGTCAAATTTATTCTT
>CAZLXW010000119.1:0-6485 GCA_964563505.1 uncultured Eubacteriales bacterium | reverse complement strand
ATATTTAAAGAAAAGTCGTAAAAATCAATGTTTTGGGCTTGACAATATAGGAAGGAATATAGAGAAAAGAAAAGTTATTAAAGAGTCAGTGTAATGATGACAGGACTAGAATAAAGGACGGTGATAGGATGATAGAGAATAAAGGCATTTCTTTTACGACGATCATTCAGGGTAAGATAGAACTCAAGCGAGGCAATCGCGCTTATCAAAATTACAAGAACCATATGCACCAGGAGTTGTCCATTGGAATAATATCGGATGGATCGACAACGGTGGTGTTTCCCGAGGAAACCGTTAAGTTTGTAAAAGGCGACGGCATCATTATTCCGCCAAAACTGAGTCATATGTGCTCTCCCGATAATATTGACAGGTGGTGCTTTGATATGCTCTATATCAATCCGTCATTTTATAGTGACGTGATGACCTTTGATAAAGTCTTTAAAGTGATAGACACATCACCGATTGAAACCTTTTTGGACTGTCTTGATTCACCATACGACGAGAGCTATATAGAAGAGCAATTGGTTGAATTGTTAGAAGGTCTCAATGACCGTCATGAGGCGTCACAAACAATGGAAAAGCAATCCTCTTTAATAGATGAAGAGGTGAAAGCCTATATAGAAGAACATGCCTTGGAAAAAATAACCCTAGAGGAATTAGAGGAACGATTTAATATTAAGCGATTTGCCTTAATAAGAAAGTTTCGGAAAACATACAATACGACACCACTGGCCTACCAGCTTCAGCTGAAGCTAGCGAAGGCAAAAAAGCTGCTTATGGAACAAACCCCGATTCTAGATGTCTGTTATGCTTTGGGATTCTATGATCAAGCCCATTTTACGAAAGAATTTAAGAAGATGAACGGATTAACCCCGAGTGCTTATAGGGAAAGTATCATGCATTGATGCCACCTGCAATTTCGTACAAGACTTTTTACAGATATAGCTATAGTATAGAAAATAAGAAGGTCAAAGGAAGAGTCCTTTGATTTTTCCATATGTAGATGATTAGCTTAAGATAAGGAAGTGTTGTGTATGAATCGAATAAAATTAATATTCTAACATCAACCGTTATGATTTTGTGGGGAAGTATCGGCTTATTTACCCGATATATTGGGTTGGCCCCTATTCAGTTGGCCTTTTCAAGAGCGGCCCTTGCAGCACTATTGCTTGTGATTATGAGTGATAGGAAGAATTGGTCCGTAAGAAAGTTTAATAGAACAAGTGTGGTCATGTATATAATGTCCGGAGCGCTTATCGGTATGGCGTGGGTGGCACTTTTCTATGGTTATACCCATACAACGATTGCGTCGGCAGTGATTATCTATAATATGTGTCCCGTGTATGTGATGTTAGCAGCGCCCATTGTGTTGAAAGAAAAGCGAAGTCATGTTCAAACCGGTGTTATTATAGTGTCCATTATTGGGCTGGTTCTTATAGTAGGCGCACCTGGAGTGGGGGAAAATGACCTCATGGGGAAGATCATGAGTGGGATTTCCGGGTTACTATATGCGGTGATTGTTATCATGAATAGAAAAATCAAGGCAAAGCTTAGTGGAACTATAGCGACTGCTATTCAAATGATGGGCGCGTCTCTTGTGTTGTTGCCTTTTGTCCTAAATGCAGGGTTTGTATCAGCCGTTGCAGCACTCGATAAATCCGCTATTGTGTTGACGGTTGTATTAGGAATTGTGCATACAGGTGTTGCCTATAGCCTCTATTTTTCAACGTATCATCAGATGAAGTCCATTGATATTGTTGTGTATAGTTACTTGGAACCGGTCTTTGGACTCCTATTTGGTGTTGTTTTTCTAAAGGAACCGTTAACACGATGGCAACTGGCAGGTGGTTTATTGATCTTGGGTTCAACTTTTATTGGAGAGAATATTCAAGCCGGCCGCTTTACACTAGGCAGACCAAAAACAAAGCTTAGTAAATCATACGAGGAGTAAGCATGAAGATGGTTAGTTGGAGGTACATGCCGATTTTTTACAATACAATCTATGTTGGTAAGCATTCCAGCGAAGCTTGTTTGAAATCAAGTGAAGGCAAATCAGCTGTTCGATCAAATTAGAAAAGACCACCTATTAGTAGTGGTCTTTGCATGAGGTAATGACAAGTTTTTCGTCATCGATTTTATAGATTATTCTATGTTCATCATTGATTCGGCGACTCCAATAACTTCTTAAATCATGTTTCAACGGTTCAGGCTTACCAATACCATATGAGAATCCTTCTCGCTCAATGCTTTTTATGAGTTTATTAATTCGTTTTACCATTTGTTTATCAGTTTGTTGCCAGTATAGATAGTCATTCCAAGCGTTGTCGGTGAATAATTTAATCATCTATTAGCTCTCTTTCCGAGTATTTGCTTTGCTCGTATTGATCAATACCATCTTTGATTTTCTGGTATCTTTCTGGATTGCTAAAGATGCGGAAGTTTTCCATCATATTATTGTATTCGGCTTCTGACATCATTACTACGTTTTGACCACGTGAACGAGTTATGATAACAGCTTCGACGTCTTCTACTACTTGGTCACAGACTTCTTTGAAATGGCTACGTACTTGGGAACTTGCAATAGCGATCATATAATCACCTCCTAAATGTATTGTACCACATGTTGTACAAAAGTCAATCACATCAGCGGCGCTATACACATTTAGGCAGGGAGGTAAAAATGAGATATATTAGACTGACTTTAATTCTTATCCTTTGTACATTATTGGATTGTCTATTGAATTTGATAAAAGCATATATATGCTTATAGAAATTGGAAGGAGGAACATGGCTGAATTTGGGTCATATAAAAAAGATGAAAGAAATTAATATTGAAAACTATTATTGGCAGAATGAACTTGTAAGATTAAGAGCAATGGAACCAGAGGATTGGGAAGAACATTATTATAATTGCTATGACAGCAAGGCGAGAAGAATGCTTCAGTATGAATTGGAACTGCCACCGACTGTGTCGCAGAATAAATCAACAATAGAATTGTTTTCTCATTTTAACCCTGAGACAAAAAGATTGATGTTCACAATAGAAAATTTAGACGGTGTTAATGGGGGTCCTTTAATTTAAACAGTATTGATGAGAAAAATGGAACATTTAGTATCGGGATACAAATCGGAAGAGATTATAGAGGCAAAGGCTACGGAACAGCCGCAATGAAAATATTATTAAACTATGCTTTTAATGAAAGAAAGCATAAGAAGAGAAGTTATTTATACAGAGGGAAAATACAAGGATGAAATATTATTCGGCTTGACGAAAAAAGAGTTCAATAAACGGGAGAAAAAAGAAAATTTTAATGGGACCGAGTTCTTGTAGAACTATTGAAGAACTAACTTTAGACTTAGATGTAAAGAAAGGTTCAAGAATAATAGATTTAGGTTATGGCAAGGCCTTAACGTCTGTTTATTTAGCGATGAAAGAGGTTGATTCAGATGATAATAGTTAGGAGACATAAATGAATTTAGATAAAGCGGTAAAATTAAGAAGTGAAGGTAAATTAGAAGAGTCAAAATGAGGTTTTAAAAGAAGCATACTTGGGTCTTGGTAGCACATATAGAACTATTGGTGAATATGAGAAATCAAAGAAAACTTTAGAGTTAGCAATGAATAAATTCAAAGATAATTCACTTAAGGTATTCTATGCAATGACTCTATATAATTTAGAAAATTATTCTGAATCTATGAATATTTTATTGAAGCTATTAGCAGAAACGTCAAAAGACAATACAATCAAAGGATATAGTAGAGCAATTGGATTTTATTCAGATAAATTAGACCAAATATATGAAGCGTAATATTTAAGTCTCAATTATCAGATAACTTGATTACTGTGAAAGAATATGATGATAAGAGAACACAAATTATTGCTGACAAATGGTGATTTCTCTTAGGAGATATATAATTTTAAAATTTTTCTTGTAATATATTTTATAATAAATCATTCTATTAGTATAAAGATGAATGGAGGTTTATATTATGGAACATTTATATGAAATGATATTTAAAAGAAAGTCAATGCGGAGATTTAATGATGAATTAGGTGTTTCAGAGGCTGAGCTACAGATGATCAAGAATCAGATTCAAGGCTTGAAGCCCCTATGTGATGGTATTCATACGGAGGTCGAAATAGTCAATAAGACAGACACAAGCTGCAAACGCGGACAATATTGTTTACTCGTCTATAGCGAAGTCAAAGAACACTATCTATTGAATGTAGGATATATGTTTGAACAACTTGACCTGTATTTAGCATCGATGAACATAGGCGTATGTTGGTATGGGTTCGGTAAAACGCAGGGCAAACATAAAAAGCCTTTAGAATTTGTTATTATGCTTGCATTCGGAAAATGTCTGGAAAAGGATTTTCGTAAAGATATGTATAAGAGTAAGCGAAAGGATGTCAATCAGATTTGGCAAGGAGAAGTTGCTAGGGAAATGGCTAATATTGTCAGATTTGCCCCAAGTTCTTGTAACATGCAACCATGGAGAATTAGGTCTGAAGAGAATAAAATCCAAGTCTTTAGGACGACGAAAGTTAATTCAATAATGCCGCAAGCCAAGAGACCTTATTATAACTCAATAGATATGGGGATATTTTTATGTTTTCTTGAGATTGTCATGTATAAAAATTCATATAACTTTAAAAGAGAGCTTTTTGACCTCTATAATGAGGATGAAGAAGAAATCAAAATAGCAGAATATAGAATATAAAGGAGTTATAAATGATTGATGTAGAAAAGTATGTAGAAAATGGCTTTAGCGGATGTGTTTTTCTCAAAGCCAAGGATAATTTTAGATTTTCAAAAGCCTATGGATATGCAGACTTGGCTAATAAAATAGAAAACAATTTATTGACAAAATTTCCAACAGCTTCAGCAGGTAAAGCGTTTATTGCCGTAGGAATTTTACAACTCATTGAAAAAGGCCTTTTAAGTTTTGATGATACTATTGGTGAGCTTCTTGATTTTGACTTAAAAAAAATTGATGAATCTATCACCATACGCAACCTATTGGCTCATACTTCGGGTATTCCGGATTATTTTGATGAGACGATAATGGATGAGTATGATGAATTATGGAAGGATTATCCTAATTATAAGATAAGAAAAAGCGAAGATCTAATTCCTTTGTTTATTGACAAACCGATGATGTATCCTGTAGGCGAAAAATTTCAATATAATAATACAGGATATGTGGTTTTAGGTATAATCATCGAAAAAATATGCAAGCAAGGATTTGATGAATATTTAAAAGAAAATATTTTTATACCTTGTGGTATGGAAAACACGGGATATTATGAATTGGATAGATTACCATCTAATTGTGCCAATGCATATATTTATGATCAAGAGCGTAAAGAATACTACACAAATATCTATAGTGTTGATGTAAAAGGAACTGGTGCAGGAGGAGCATTTACAACAATCGTTGATGTCGAAAAATTTTGGTTATGCTTATTTAAGACGCAACTTATTGGTCAAGATATGCTTAAAGAAATGATGAGTCCTCAAAGTAGCCAAAACTATGGATATGGTATGTGGTTAAGTCAAGATGACCAAAATAATTATATTCCATATTTTCAGGGATGTGATCCAGGTGTAAGCTTTATATCGATGTATGATTGGTATAAAGAGGTCATGATAACCATCGTCAGTAATTTTGGGGATGATGTATGGAAAATGAAAAGTAATTTAATGACATTAGGTTTTTAGAGGATTTGGAGAAGGAGGTTTTCTATGCAAAGAATTAAATTGCTCAAAGGTGATATTACAAAGGTGGCGGTCGATGGCATTGTCAATGTAGCTAATTCAAGTCTACTAGGCGGTGGCGGAGTTGATGGAGCCATTCACAGAGCTGGTGGAAAGGAAATCCTAGAAGAATGCAAAATTATTTGAAGCAAGCATGGGAAATGTGCAACCGGAGAAGCGGTCATAACGACAGCGGGAAAATTACCAGCTAAAAAAGTCATACATACCGTAGGACCGGTATGGAATGGTGGAAAAAATAATGAAAGTGATTTGCTTAGGCGATGTTACAAAAATTCCGTTGATTTAGCCCGTAGCAATCAGTTGAAATCAATTGCTTTTCCCAATATTAGTACGGGGATATATGGCTTTCCTAAAGATTTAGCTGCTCAAATAGCATATAACGAAATAAAAGCATGTATTAATAAATATGAAGAACTTGAAGTGACTTTTGTCTGTTATGATGAAGAAAATTATAAGCTATATCAGGAGTTGATGTATTCTTAATAATGTAGTAAAGGAAACTTCTAGTGTTACTTTTCACTTGGATGGGTATAAATATAACTCATTGATAGGAAGTTCAAGATTCGTAGATAATATTATGATTGGTGACACTAGAATTGAACAGGTTTATTAAACTGCGGGCTAATAACGATAAATCATCAAATAAGTGAGCTTCCTGTATACTTTAAATAGGTCAAATGATTGACAAATAAAAATACCTC
>CAZLXW010000118.1:0-6491 GCA_964563505.1 uncultured Eubacteriales bacterium | reverse complement strand
TCGCTAAATCAGAATATTTTCTATTTAATGTGTCCGAAATCTTGACATAAGACCATATTGCAGATATCTTTGGTGACGCTATAGGTTTGATAGAACGCCATGGTACGGATGAAAGAATAAGTCCATTTAAAATATCTGTAACCCCCAATTTTTATATTATTGCAACACAAAATAATATGCCTATGCTTAATCTAAATAGTCAACCAGGATTACAAAGGATGTTTTATATGTATCAAATAAAAAGTAATTATGAGTACATATTAGATGATAAAGGTGAAATAATAATTACTGATGATAAGAAGGATTCAAGATGGTTTTACCATCAATCAAATGAAATAATTAAAGAGAAGTTGAGCTTTGCATACAAAAATAATAAAGAATTCAGTGATGAGTTTTATATTGGTCATGGAATGCTTAGTGAGAAGAATTATAAAAGACAGATGAAGTATCAAGTTATACCATTAATGAAGCAGTATGTTAAGGATTTTATACTGGAAGCAACTGGATATGACAATATTATGAAAATTGAAAATGACTTGAAAAGTAAGTATTCTAAAACAACTAATCCAGAAGAATTCACGCGGATCAGGATTAATAAGACAGATATTACAGCAGCCAATTTTTTTGATGAAGGTGAAACACATAAACCTCTGATCAATTTAGTTAGAAGGTTTAAAGCACAAGGATTGCTTACAGATATTGAAATTGAAAAGTATATTTTGTTTAATAAAAACATTTTGTACAGAACGGGAAATAATGGAGAAATTGGATTTTTGTTTATCTCACAATACCAGTTGGATGAATTTTTACTTGGTAAGAGAAGACTGTATAAAAGTAGAGATAAGTTAATGATTGGTGATGACACTTTTTGTGTTGCCGGTGAAATGCAACCAAAAGAATATAACAGGTGGGCAGAAGAATTTTTGGACAATTCATATGTAAATGATAAAAAGTCTACTTCACCAAACAGCTTATTGTTTTTAATGATAAAGAATTATTATGAAGCAATTTTGAAAAAGTATGATGAATTTTTAAATGAGCATGGAAATGATATTAATATTAAGTTTTTGAAATTGTTTTACCGACATGAGTTAGGGCAATTTATACAGGAGACCAAGAGTATTATTCCTGCATCTGGGGATGCTGAAGATAATTTAGCTGCAAACGAAAAGCTTAGAACCATAATAAGTGGATTGAAATTGCTTTGGATAGATACAGGTGATAAAGTCAACTATGATAGTAATGAGGCGGTAATGGAAGGAGTATATAAGGTGAATGAGCTAAGTCAATATAAAGAGTACTATACGGCAATGAAGGAACTGAAAACGAATCAAATAGTATTACAAGGTCCCCCAGGAACATCAAAAACATATACAACAAAGAGATTACTAAAGTTTTTGGGCAAGGGTACAGATAATAATGATTTTTTAAGTGATGCTGAATTAAGTCATCTTCAAATCACTGACTATACAGATGTAAATGCTTATAGTGAGTGGAAGAAAGAAAATAATGAAGAGAATGCTAAAATTGCCTGGGATATAGTGCAGTTTCATCCTTCGTATGGATATGAAGATTTTGTTAGAGGGATTGAAGTAACAACTTCTGAAAGCACTGGAAATCAAGACAGTAGCATAGTATATAGAACCGTAGACAAAATATTGGGGAAAATTGCGAATCTTGCATCAAAACATACTGAAACAGATTTTTTCCTAGTAGTTGATGAGATAAATAGGGCTAATTTGGCAACTGTTTTTGGAGAGTTAATTTATGGACTAGAATACAGAGATGAAAAAGTTGCAACACCATATTTTGTTGAAAATGACAATAAACTTAGCTTGCCGGACAATTTATATATAATTGGTACAATGAATACTGCGGATAAGTCGATTGGTGGAATTGACTATGCAATACGTAGAAGGTTTCTTTTTTTTCCTCTGCTTCCAGATGAAGTTATTATACGTGAATATAGAACAAATGACGGAGAACCAGAAAATAACGAAGAGATTATGAATGTCAATGAAAAAGCTGTGAGACTTTTCAACAAAGTTTCCACTTTATTTACCGATGGAAATCTCAATTCTGAGTATTATCAAGATGATGTACAATTAGGTCATACTTATTTCTTGGTCGATAACGAAGAACAACTGTATTTACGATTTAAGCATCAAATTTTACCAATTTTGAAAGAGTACTTTAAGGATGGAATGTTTGCTTTTGATACTAGCGATGAAGCAGTGACAGGATGGGAAGGTTTTTTGAATTGCATTACCGGTAAAACAAATATCCATAGAGAGTCTGTGGTAATAAAAAATATTTTTGATACATTGATTATGGGTGATGAAGTTATCGAAACTGAATAATGAAGGGTTGTTAATCATGAAAAAAAACACATGGATTAAATATGATAATTGCATGGTCTTTAAAACTTATGATAACAGTTACATTAACGAAATTGGTGACGAAGTTGAATTGAGAAAGATAGCATTAGGATCAGATAATGGCGATATCAATTTGGGTATTCATAAGTTCAATAATAACTATTATACATCAAATAGGATTGGAGTTACTTGGCTTAAGGATAACGATGACAATATTATTATCAACAATGACGGATTGCCTATAGTAATTAAGATCGATCCAAGATTTGATATATCAACGATAGAAATGTTGGAGTTGATAAAAGATGATGATGAATTCGACCGTTATTTAGCTCCTCAATCAATAAGGTTAAATGATAATGATTCAGAGATTAATGCTATAGAAGATAATGAAATATTTAAGTTTTATCTTAATGAGCAGCCGATTTTTCTAAAAGATAATACGGCAAAAGACAGTAGTGTATTAACTTCTATGATTTTTTTAACTATGTTGAATACTCTGTGTAAAAAACCACTTATGGGTAAAATGATTACACATGAAAATAATATGGTTGGGAAAGTCCGTGGAAAAATAATGTTTACTAAACATATTCGACAAAATGTCGCTAAAGGAAGAGAAGATAGGGTTTTTTGCAAATACCTAAGATATTCAGAAGACATTCTCGAAAACCAGTTACTAAAGGCAGCCTTAAAAAAAGCAAAAAGTTATTTGGCTAGCTACTTTAAACAAGTAAACAGTTCTAAGGGATATTCAGAAATGTTAAGGTATACCAATAAAACGTTTTCAAATGTTACTGACATGAGTTTAAAGGCAAAAGATTGTAATAATGCAAAAGTTTCTGGATGTTATGCATACTATAAACCTGTTTTAAATTTAGCTAAAATGGTGTTGAGTGAAATTACATTGGAAGCAAGTGGAAAAACTAATACAACAAGTTATGTTGTACCATATTCTGTTTCGATGGAAAAGTTATTTGAGTTCTATATTAGGGCATTTATGAAAAAGTGTGGTGTGTTGTCATATAAGAGCAAGGAACCAACAGGTATTCAATTGGGAAAATATGACGAAAAAAAGAAAGTACTTAATTTAAATGGAGAAGCGAGAGCGGATTATATTGCTGGGGTTGTTAAGCCGGATATTATTTTGAAAGATATAGTAAGTGGAGATACAGTTGTATTTGATGTAAAGTATAAGAAATTAACTAATAAAAAAAATGCAAGAAGCGACAGATTGCAGATACTTGCATATGCATTGATGTATAGCTGTAGAAATGTAGGTATAATATTTCCTACATTAGATGAAAATCAGTCTTTTTATTTTGCACCGCAAGCAATATCAAGATTGGATGAAAATCGTACATTTTATCATCAGCTGGCAATAGATATTTCTGGAAGTAGGAGTTATACCTTGAAATCTAAAGCAGATTTAAGTGATGTGCTTGTGTATAGGTATATAGAAAAGTTGTTCGAAACACAAGCAAAGTCTTTATGACTAGAAAGTATAGTAGGTGATTGACTTGAAAATTCCTTATTTCCAGAGCTACCACAGTAAAGAAAATGTAGATACGGTTAATGCCTGGATTGCTGTTGTCAAGTATATACTCATATTCAATAAGAAAGTTTTTGCATTTTTATCATGAGAGATTTACCTGAGAATGCAGATGTTGAGATTGTGTTTAACTTACAGGAAAAAAGTGAAAGTAGTATACTGGATGCAGTGATTAAACAAAATAGTTTTAAATTTGCCTTAGAAATAAAGTTACATGGAAACTTTGGTATTAGATAATTAAAGAATCAGTTGAAAGCTTTTATGGATGCGGACTATAAAGTGTTACTTATACTTGATCCTGATAGCTTAAATAATGAATTTAGAAGTGCGATAGTGAAAAGTAGTGAAATGTTTCTGGATGAATTTTTTGGATTAGATGAAATGAAGATATTGCTTAAGGAGAAAAAAAACATATCTTTTAGTACATGGGGGAAAGCTTAATGAAGAAAATAAAAGTATTATTGTCACAATTGGAGGCTTAAAAAATCTAATGGAAGTTGAAAAGCACCGTGAGATGAATTGTTTTTTAATAGAGTTATTTCGTTGGTTGGGTTATTCATTTAGTGTTTCAAAGTATTGGAGGTGAGCAATATGAAGAATTATAGGTTATCTATGATGCTAATACTTATCGTTTTCGTTTTTTTATATATGCTTGGTATACTGGGAATAAATGAGAAAACTAATTTTGCTTTAACATCAAGTGCTTTAATATTAAGCGTATCGGCAGCGATAGACACCTTTTCTGGTGATAATAAGTATGAAAAGGTGATAAGGTACATTCTTGATACAATTGCAATTGGATTTGCGATAATTATTCCTCATGTGAAAAATACAGATTTTATAGATTCGCTTATGGAGGCTTTTGATTCGAATGTACTGCTATTATTAGCTTTGTTTTTTACAATGGCAGGGCAATGGGCTGTAGAAATTAAAATTAAGGATATTAAAAGGGGGAAGTAAATTGTGAAGGTTTATAATGTAGAACTTAGAAATATAGGTAATATTAATATGTCGAACTGGCAGATAACTCATGTGGTAAATTCATTTACAGTTGCTAATAATAAATTTGACGTACTTAATAAAATGAATAAGTTAATTAGTGATGGTATGGATAAGAAAATATTTTTATCGTGGATAAGTCGTTTTCATTTAATACAAATTATAGTACTTATTTTGATGGTGATTTTGTGAATGATAGAGGTAATTACATTGATGTCCAGAAATTATTCTATATGGGTAACTTTACACCTATGGAAGCTAATGAAACCTTACAAAAGATTAATATACTTTTTAAAGTTTTCAAAAGGTTGAATTCAGTATTTACTACTAGCTTTAAGATGAGGATTAATACAAGTTTGTTAGTTGATGCATATAATTCACTAATTAAAAATGATATAGAACAATGTATGCAAGAATTGATAGAAGATATCGAAGCTATGGTGCTTGAAGTTTATCAAAATCAGAAGAAGCCTGATTATAAAGAAATGAATACATTGCTATATAAATTTAAAGGTATTGTAGATAGATATAAAATTGAATATAAAGATACTATTGAAGATTTGAATGCTAATGCCAAAGAAAAATTTGAAGAATTATTTAACAGTTTATCTCGTCCGATAATTGGGACTTTTGATGAAGAAACAAATAGATTTGAGATTATTAATGCTGAACAAATGTACTTGAATGGAGAGTTGGCGGACAGGCAAATTAAGTTACGTAGGGTAGAAAAGAACAGTCCAGTATTAATTATATTCGTGACGGTAGGGGTTATGTCTGGCCTTCTTTCATATTTAGCCTATAGGAGTTATCAAGTTGATTTGCTTAGTGAAGAGGCAGAAGGAGAATATAATACAATTCCTGAATCAGATTCTAAAGCAGTTGCGAATGTATTAGCTAATTCAGATGGAGTGGTCTTGAATAATATGAGTAATATTGAAACTGATGAAGATATTCAAAGACTTGGTCTTAATAATTTTAAAAAAATGGTTGAAGTTACTGATAGAAAAATGAAAATTGACATTACTCCAATGCCAGAAAATGAGTAAAAAGGTTGGTGCGAGTCCGTAATTGAGTCCCTTAAAATTTGGATGTGCTGAAACCTCCTTTCTATCGTAAGCGCTCAATATAATATCGGCTATCTTAATTGAGAGTATTTAGCTACAATTAAATGATAGCGAAATACTTCAACTCTAAAAACAAGGTCTTAAATTTTACACTGTTCCTTCATGTGATCGGACCAAGGCATTAGCATATCGAGTACCTCCGATTGATTCTTATAACAAGGCATGAAGATTAACACCGTCTCAAGATACTTTAAGATATTTAAGTTGTTTGCTTTTGCAGTCTATACAAGACTATAGTGTCTATAGAAGACAGAGGATAATAACACATGGCAAGTTATAGTGAAGAATTTAAAAATATTATGATCTCACGCATGCTGCCACCAAACAACGAACCTGTTTCCAAGATTGCAAAGGAAACGAATGTCAGCACCGCAACGCTACATAACTGGAAAAAAGAACATATTGAATCCGGTGAACCCATCAAATCGAGTGATACAGATC
>CAZLXW010000117.1:0-6607 GCA_964563505.1 uncultured Eubacteriales bacterium | reverse complement strand
GTATTACTTCCGGACTAAGCTACAAATATTCAAGCTATGATGACTATCTAACTCCTTTTAACTCATCAATAATTAATAAGAATTTCATTTATGATTTTTTTGATAAAAAGGATTATAAAAAAGCCAGTCGCTTGTTAAGCAGTATTCATCATGAAATGGATCACACCGTTAATTTTGATGTTAAAGACCATCTCTATCATCGCGTCAACAAGGCTAAGGAAATTCTAAAAGAGGAGCTAGAGGCATATCATTTATCATATGATAGACTTCAGGAGCCAAATCCTATACGTAATCAGCTAATTCGAAGAATCTATCATGAATCTGAATTAACTCAAAAAGAAATAGGCGACCTATTAAACCTAAGTCGCCATATCGTCGGACGCGTCATCCGAACAGAAGATTTATAATTGTGATGTATCCGTATAAAAAGTGTACCGATATCTTATTCTATTCTACATATTTCAAAACGAAAATCCAATTCTATTACCATCTCAAAATTTATACCCTATACCCTAATGATCGAATAAATATCACGTCTATCAAAAGTCTAAATCGGTGCACTTTTTATACGGATACACACTGGCTCTTCCTTATATTTTTACTGTCCAGCCAAATTTATCTTCAATTTTGCCCATTTGAATGCTTGTCAACTCATCATAAATACGTTGGGACAATTCCCCGATAATTCCATCATGAACAACAATAACCTGATCATTGTATCTAAACTCACCCACGGGAGAGATTACTGCTGCAGTTCCCGTACCAAAGGCTTCTTCGAGCAATCCTTGTCGGCCATATTCAATGAGTTCTTCTATCGATATACGTTCTTCCGACACAGGTATTCCCCATGTTTTCAATAATTCTATGACCGTATTTCGAGTGACTCCCTCAAGAATACTTCCTGTTAAACTCGGCGTAATTACACGTCCGTCAATCTTAAAGAAAACGTTCATGGTCCCGACTTCCTCGATATATTTACGTTCAATACCATCTAACCATAACACTTGGGCATATCCTCTACTTTTGGCATTTGCCTGAGCTTTAATACTTGCGGCATAATTACCACCAGTTTTGGCAAATCCAATTCCACCAGGTACAGCACGTACATATTCTTGTTCCACCCAAATTTTAACCGGATTAATCCCCTCTTTATAATAAGGGCCAACCGGCGATAAAATAATCATGAATTTATACGTTAGTGATGGACGAACACCTAAAAAGGGATCTGTTGCAATAATAAAGGGTCGAATATATAGTGCATTACCTACCCCTTCAGGAATCCAATCTTTATCAATATCAACAATTGCTTTAACCGCATCAATAAAGTCTTCAACCGGTAATTCTGGCATACAGATTCGATTATTCGTAACATTTAAACGTTCCGCATTTTTTTCCGGACGAAACAGCAAAATATCTCCTTGTGGATTCTTATATGCTTTTAATCCTTCAAACATTTCTTGACCGTAATGAAACACCATTGTAGCAGGGTCTAAAGATAAAGGCTGATAGGGAATGATACGTGCATCATGCCATCCATTTCCTTCTGTATAATCCATAATAAACATATGATCAGTAAAAATATTACCGAATCCAAGGTGATCCATCGATGGCTTTTCTTTTAAATTTTCTGTCCTTTTCACTTGAATATTCACTGTATACCTCCTTATAATCGTTCATTGCAGATATTATAACAGAAATAAAATGAAGTTACAATAATAAAAGTCTTTTTTTTGCATTTATAGTGCGTTATAACGCACAGCAAGATTTGCTTTTATTTTGTTCACAATTATGATATAATATGTTCATAGATTGTTTTTATTTTAAAGGAGGGTTTGCCATGACCATGATGGATAGCCATAGATCGAATTTTTACGAGAAACGCATTGGCCCCGATTTTCTTGTCTACTGGATTCGAGTGTCAAGTTTTGTTGTCTGGCTTTTATTAGGTACTTTTTTCCTTATTACCGATATGGCCCGTCCTGAACAAACCACTTTTTTTGATCGACTTTTTGATGTATCAAGGCGAACCGTATGGGATGAACAGATGATGGTAATTTCTTTTATCGTTGCTGTTGTACTTTTCTTCTTCTCTTTGTTATCATTGATCATAAATACTCGGCGGTTAAAGCGAAAAACAGACCATATAAGTGTATCTCTTGTTATTTCACTTATTGTTTCTACTCTAAGCATTTTATTATATATCGCATATGCGTTAAATAACATGAACTTTATCTATTAAAACAAAGAGCTATTGAATCAATATAGATTATCGATTCAATAGCCTTTTTTATTTCTTATCCAGCTTCTTTTTTAATATTGTATTTTCCTTTTTCAAAATAAGTATTTCTAAATTAAGCGAATCAATAAGTTCTCTTTTTTTCATTGCATCTATTAATTGTTCCGCATGAATAAGAATATCTTTCTTTGAAAAAGGATAGGTACAAATATGGTCCAAGCCAAGTTCTAAATACAAATCCATGGTTTCTAAGGGTTCATTTCTAAATAAACCTAATATGGGAAGCCCAAAATACCTCTCTTGTCCTCTGAGTTTTAAAAAGACTTCTTTTTTCTTGTGTACTTCACCATAAAAATTAATAACTACTAAGTCCGTTTTTTCTTCTTTTAGACAAAATAAGAGTTGTTCTAAATTAGTTGCTATGTTTACTTCATAACTTTCCTCTTCAAACAATTGAGACAACCATACAAGTTCTTCTTCTTGGTTATCTAAAATAACAATCGTTTCTTTTTTACCATTCCCCACAAATAATCCTCCTTTTTAATCTTGCAAATAATGAAGCAATTAATCGTCGATTTGCCAATCAATACATTTTTGATTATTATCATCCAATATCTTATTAATCTTTGAAAACGGGCAACTTCCAAAAAAACCTCGTGATGCAGATAGTGGACTTGGATGCGTCGATTCAATGATATAATGTTGATTATTGGTAATTAATTTTTTCTTTGACCTGGCAAAGTTTCCCCACAAAAGGAAAATAACCGGTTCCTTTCGTTCATTCAATGTAGAAATCACATGGTCCGTGAACTGTTCCCATCCAATTTTTGAATGTGATGCAGCTTCATGTGCACGCACTGTTAGTACTGCATTAATAAGCAAAACCCCCTGTTTTGCCCATTTTTCAAGGTTGCCGTGTTTAGGTATATAACATCCGCAGTCCCTTTCCAATTCCTTATAAATATTACGTAAACTTGGTGGAATAGGAACCTCTTTTTTTACAGAAAAGCAGAGTCCATGGGCCTGATTTTCGTCATGATACGGATCTTGTCCAATAATCACTACTTTTACATCATTATATGGTGTTAAATGAAAGGCATTGAATATATCACTTGCTTTTGGAAAGATTCGTTTTGTTTTATATTCTTGTATTAAGAATTCGCGCATTTTCACATAATACTCTTGCGCTAGCTCGTCTTGAAGAATATCCTTCCAATCATTTGTAAAAACTTCGCTCATCTCTTACTCCATTTCATCTTCTAGCTTCTTAATACCTGCTTGTATCCGTTTTATAGATTCCTCTTTTCCTAAAATATCCATAATATCAAACGCCCCTCCCGGAGTCGATTCTTTACCGGATAACGCTGTTCTTAATGGCCATAAAACTTGACCATTTTTCAAATCAGTGGTTTTGATAAATGCCATCACAGATTCATGTAGGGCATCTACCGTCCAAACGTCTTGTTCTTCAAGTACAGGCAATACTTGTTGCATGAATCCACGTGAATTTTCCGGATTCGTTTTCATTTTTTTATGCGTATAAATAGCCTTATCATATTCCGGAACTTCTTGAAAAAAATCAATAATTTCGTCAATCTCCCTTAATGTTTCAAGGCGAGTTTGTGCCAATGCAGCTATTTTTTTGTGGTCAATTGTTTCATTTGGCACTACTTTTTTAATTCGTTCTTCAACACGTTTATAAAAAGCTTCCGGTTGCAAGCGTTTAATATATTCGCTGTTCATCCATCTAAATTTTTTCATATCAAAAACTGCAGGTGCTTTGTTAATATTATGATAGTCAAATCGTTCAATTAATTCATTCATAGAAAAGATTTCTTCATTTGATGAAGGACTCCATCCTAATAAAGCCACAAAATTTACAATGGCTTCACTTAAGAAGCCAAGCTCAATAAGATCTTCATATGAAGCATGGCCGAGTCGTTTACTTAACTTTTTGTGATTTTCATCTGTGATAAGAGGGCAATGCACATAAACAGGGACATCCCAACCAAATGCATTATAGAGACGATTATATTTGGGTGATGAAGATAAGTATTCATTTCCTCTGACTACGTGGGTAATACCCATTAAATGATCATCAACAACATTGGCAAAATTATATGTTGGATATCCATCTGTTTTTATTAGAACCATATCTTCAAGCTCTTTGTTATCAACCGTTATGTCTCCGTAAAGGACATCTGAAAAAACAGTTGTTCCTTCAATAGGATTGTTTTGACGAATTACATAGGCTTCATTTTTCGCAAGTTTTGTATTGACGTCTTCTTTAGACAAATGCAAACAATGCTTATCATAACGATAGGTTTCCTTGTTATTCTCAGCTTCTTGGCGTAGACCTTCTAGTCGTTCTTTATTACAAAAACAGTAATAGGCTTCTCCATTTTCAATCAATTTTTCAGCATGTTCCAAGTAAACGCCTTGTTTCTGTCGTTCACTTTGAACATAAGGACCTACCCCGCCATCCTTATCCGGGCCTTCATCATGAATCAGTCCTGCATCTGATAATGTATTATATATAATATCTGTTGCACCTTCAACAAATCGTTCTTGATCCGTATCTTCAATCCGCAACAAAAAATCTCCATTCTCATGCTTTGCTATTAAGTATGCATATAATGCGGTTCTTAAGTTTCCTACATGCATTTTCCCTGTTGGACTTGGTGCATAACGCGTTCTTATTTTATTACTCATCTTGAAACTCCTTTAATTATGAATTTTCGTAAATATAAATCACAAATTATTATATCATGAAATATGAAACAATTCTAATTTTTTAACTTATTTGCTTTATTATATTTTAAAATCTGCTATAATATGTATATTTCAATTACCAGTAATGTTATGGAGGATTATGTATGCAACCTTTTTTTAATAAACGATTGAAGCTAAGTAAACAAATTATACTTTTAACACTCATGCTCATGAGTTTTTCAATGCTTGTATCTGCTTGCCAATTATTCACAAACAAAAATGTGACTAGCCCCTTAACAACAGGGTCCCAAAAATCTTATTTATTTTATGAACTCTATGATCACAGTGGTTCTTTATGTGACATAATCGTTGCTGCTAATGCAAGTGATGCATCAAAAAGCGTTACCCTTGAAAAACTTCTTCACTCTTTTTCAGAAAGCAGTCTTCCGATCGTTGAGACTTCAAGCAAGCTCAATGAAGACGCTGACGTTTTTTCACTGCAAATGAATGCATTTACCAATGATACTAATTATGATACCTATAGAGTTGATATTGATTTTAGTCGAGAACTATTTCAGATTACTGAGGGTGAATCGGTTCTCTTATATTCAACAAATTCATTTAATGAATTATTTAAATCGGGCCTACTTGAATATTTTTTCCCAAAAAATAAATTACCCGATGTACAGATGACCTACAATAATAAAACATTAGCTACTCAAATTAAGGCAACATGGAATCATCATATATATAAGTCTTATTATGCTACAGATGTCATAAACAACGATTTTATTGCAACCCCAGACTTTAATTCCCACTTGATCGCTAGAGATAATACGACAATTAATTTAGCTCTTGAATATTCCAATGATATTTTCAGTACTCCTACAGCAAGCTATTTGTTGTATGATGCTTCTCAAAATCTAATTGATGAAAACCCAATTACTTTTGATAATCAAAGAGCCACCATTCCTTTACCACAAACAAACGGAGAATATCATCTCGTTATAAATTATGACTGGTCAAAAATAGCTGACCACGATTACGGAAGCCTGACGCAAACTGCACTTCTCAACGTTGAGCTACCTACATCCTATGAGCTCAATAATTCGGAATACGAACCTGGTGACCTTGTGGTTATAAAAGGACATCATATAAACAAAGATTCGGTTTATACTTTTGAAACAGATATTTATCACGAAACTTTAGAATGGATTCATCAAGATGGCGGAAGTTATTTATTTCTTCCATTAATGAGCCGATTATCCCCTAGTGAATATTCCTTCACCATTCACGAAGAAAATAACGATGGTGAGAGTGTATCTACGGAGTTACTTGTGGCTGTCATTCACAAAGAATTTCCTACTCAACATCTAAAAACCTCCTCAAGTACAGCTAGTATCCGATCCAATGATAATGAAATCGCTCTTGTTGAGGCATTCAACAGAGGTCGAGAAATTAGTCATAATCACCCCCTCTGGACAGGACCATTCTTGCAGCCAGTTGGAGGTCGAATTTCAACCGAGTATGGGGTTATTCGTTATACTAATGATTCTGTAGAAAGCTCACGACATAATGGTATTGATTTTGCTATTGAAACCGGCACTCCTGTTGTTGCGACAGAGACAGGTTATGTTCGTCTATCTGAACACATTGCTA
>CAZLXW010000116.1:0-6710 GCA_964563505.1 uncultured Eubacteriales bacterium | reverse complement strand
CGTTCTGTTTCTCGCAGTTCCATATATAACCTCAATCTAATCTTCTAATTTTTTATCACTTTCACGTTCTTCTAGTTTTTCAAGCTTTTTAAGTTCTAAATATTCCTCTTTAGGTAAACGATCATTTTTATTGCCGCGTTTTTTCTTAATCTTCAGTTCATCTAACTTAAACTCAACAATATCGACATTATTGTCAACGCGAATAACTGTCTTTACCAACTGACGAATAATATTTACATGCTTAACTTCAGCTTCAACACCACTTGGTGTAATGACAATGTCACCAATATTAGGAAGCCTACGATTTAATTCAATATATGTTTCCTCTTCATATTTTAAACAACACATCAAACGACCGCAAACTCCGGATATTTTGGTTGGATTCAATGAAAGGTTTTGTTCTTTTGCCATCTTAATGGATACCGGATGAAAATCGGATAAGTGGCTAAAACAGCATAAAGGACGTCCGCATATACCGATGCTTCCCATCATCTTAGTCTCATCTCGCACTCCAATTTGTCGAAGTTCAATACGCGTTTTGAAAACAGATGCCAAGTCTTTGACTAATTCTCTAAAATCGACACGACCATCCGCTGTAAAATAGAAAAGCAACTTGTTTTTATCAAATGTATACTCACAATCAATGAGCTTCATCTCAAGTTTGTGTTTTTTGATTTTATCTAAGCAAATCTTAAATGCTTCTTTTTCTTCTTGTTTGTTGATTGATTCTTGGGCGTGATCTTCTTCCGTTGCTACCCACATCACTTTTTTCAATGGATGTACTACTTCCTCATCAGCTACTTCCATGATGCCTTTGACCACTTTACCGTACTCAACACCTCTCGCTGTTTCGACGATTACGTGTTCATTTACTTGTATATCCAATCCATCCGGATCAAAATAATATATCTTGCCCGCTTTTCTAAAGCGAACACCTATGACTTTTATCATGTCATTTCCTCCAAAATTTATCGCATTAATGCTCAGTATTCGTTAGCATCACTGTAACCGCTAATGAATAGTTTACATTTAATCTGAGTTGATTTATTAGTGTATAACTATTATAAACAAGCTGAATTAATCGGCTTGGATTAACGCTTTGACTTAACCGGATAATCTCTGATTCGATATCTTTATGAATAATATTTTCAATATCTTGTATGCTATGATAATATAAAATATCTCGTGCTAAACTGATTAAGATATCGATATTATCTAAAATATCCGTTTTAATGCCTTCAAATAGTTGCACAATCTCTATTATATCATACTCTTTCCCATTTATAAATATATCTAAGCACTTGAGCATATTTTGTCGTTGTGTTGTAAAACTTTCTGAGTCTTTTAAAATTAAGGCTTTTCCTAAGTTGCCTCTTGAAAAAGAACCATAGACGCGTGCTTGTCGATGATTCATACCATATTGCTCGGTCAAATACGATTCAATTCGTTGTATATTAATGGGTTTTAAGGACATTTTTACAGACCTTGACAAAATTGTCTGTAAAAACTTGTGACTATTCGAAGATATTAAAAAAAACAACCCATATTCCGGGGGTTCTTCAATGGTTTTTAATATACTGTTCTGTGCCTGAACGGTCATAAGCTCTGCTTGTTCGATGACATAAATTTTATATCGGCTTTGATACGGACGTACTTTTATGTCTTTGACGATTTGCTCACGTACATCGGTAACACCATAACCCGTTTTTTTCGTAGGTCGAACATAGGCAATATCCGGATGGTTACCGGATTCAATCTGCAAGCATGATGGGCAGTGATTACAAGGGCGACCTCCTTGTGGATTCTCACATTGAAGCAACTTGGAGAATGCCTTAACAAGCGTTTTTTTGCCCATACCGTCTTCACCTTCAACGATGTATGCATGGGAAACTTTTCCTGTTAAAAAAGCATTCTCCATATGTTTAATAATATTTTCATGTCCAACAATTTCATCAAATGAATACATACGTCAACCCTCTATATAACCATATCAAGTAATAATCCTCTGATTTCATCAACTTTTCCAAGAATTGACAAATGATTTTTTTCATCCTTAATAAGCTCTTGTGCCAATTCATCCAAGTTCTGATCAACAAGTTTTACAATTCCGTAAACACGATGTCGTCCACGACGGTCTAAAAAGTTCTCTCTTGAAAACTTATGTGAATGTGTCACTACTTCATTAATAAATTCTTTAATGGTTTCTCGATATTTACGCATATCACGAACATCCATATGCTTGGAAATCTTATTTCCCTGTTCCGTGATGGATTCAATCATACTATTTAGTTTTGCTTGTAACTCCGCTTCATCCACTTTACTTAAAAGTGTGAATTTAAAGTCATTACTTTGCGCATCCTTGCTTTTTGATACGCTTTCTATATTTTGTATATTTTGAACCGAATTCACTTTTACATCCATACGATTTCCTCCAGAAAAAAGGTGCTATACTTTTAGATACTGATCAACATCAAGTACAAAAATTGTCGCCCCGCCAACAGTTATTTCTACCGGATAAGCCAACATATTATCCGGTACATTAGATACCGGTGGATTTACCAATGACATTTTTTTACTTGTCTTGCATATATCTTTGATGAGTTCAACCACTTTGTCAACTTTATCTCTTTCTACACCAACAAATAGTGTTGTATTTCCAGTCTTTAACAAACCACCTGTACTTGCTAGCTTTGTTGCCATAAATCCTTCTTTTGTTAATGCTTCCATTAAACGATGTGCATCTTCGTCATGAATTACTGCTAATACCATTTTCATACAAATCACTCCTCGTCATTATATTTATCGGCTATAATCGCCTTTTGTTTAAGTGCATTTATAATAGATTGATGTACATCTTCAATTGATTGCCCCGCATCAACGTCAATCATGCGTTTTTGATTGTCTTTTGCCAATTGTTTATAGCCGTCTCGAACCTTTTGGTGAAAGTGTTCCTTTTCCGATTCCAGTCGGTCTAATTCCTGCTGATTTTTTTTCCGTTCCATCCCTTGTCGATGTTCTAAATCTAAGAAGAAAGTAACATCCGGTTCTAATCCCCGTGTCGCAAACCGGTTAATTGTTGCAACCATTTCTTGTCCAAGCCCTCTTGCCATTCCCTGATAGACGATAGATGAATCAACAAAACGGTCACAGATAACAATATCGCCTTTTTCAATCGCAGGTAAAATATATTCGGCCACATGTTGTGCTCTTGACGCCGCGTAAAGCAAAGCCTCTGTAATGAAATCCATTTCCTGATAATCTATATTGAGTATAATTTCACGTATTGCCTCACTAATTCTTGTTCCACCGGGTTCACGCGTCACAAGGACATGTTTTCCTTGCTTTTCAAAAAATTCTTTTAAAAGGTTAATCTGTGTTGTTTTTCCTGAACCGTCCATTCCTTCGATTGTAATAAATAAGCCTTCCATAACTACCTCACATACTGTTTTTTTCTAACTCAGAACACGTATTTCTCCTTTTATTATACCATAAATCTCTTGACCATGCTTGTCCAAACTTTCCAAATTATTCACAATCTCCTGTGTGATTTTTTCACCAGGTAAAATGAGTGGAATACCTGGAGGATAAGGTATAATCATATCTTTTGCCGTCCGTCCAAGGGCCTCTGTATATGGAATCGTATCCCAACTTACCTGCTGTTTTGCCATATGCATGGACATGTTTTGCTCTGGCTGATTTGTCGGCAGCCAATACTTTTTTCCTTCTTTTAGTTTACTTTCTTTTTTTCTATTCTTATCTAAACATTCTTTTATTCCATCGATAAGTCTTTGAATATCTTTCATCGAATCCGCCATTGTTATTATCGCAACAATATGTCGCTCACCTGCTAGTTCGACTTGCATATGATGCTCTTTTCGCAGCTTCTCACTTAACTCATAGCCGCTAATCTTTTTATCCTCAATGAGAAAGGTTAACCGTGTTATATCATGACCTAATCTTTGTTGATAAAAGTTTGAATCATCATTGAGCCAATGTCCACCTTGAATAGGATGCTTTTCTAGCAAATCACTTAATGCTAGAATCCATTGTTTAAATTCTTTACGCTGTGTTTCCATAAAATCAATACCTTTTTCAATAGAAGCCATGAGAATATACGATGGTGATGAGGATTGAAAAATAGCTAGATTTTCTTCTAATACATCTTGGTCTGCTTTTACCGACGGGCTCATATGAAGAAGTGCTGTCTGTGTCAAGCAAGGTAATGTTTTATGGGTACTTTGAATTACATAATCCGCACCCAGTTCAATCGCTGCTTGTGGGAGCAGATTACTAAAGGTAAAATGTGCTCCATGGGCTTCGTCGACAAGGAGTATGGCACCATGGTCATGGACAATCTGACTAATCTTTTGAATATCCGATACAATTCCTTCATAGGTTGGTGATGTCAACACAACCATGTGAATATCCGGGTGCTTTTTCAACATAAGTTCAATATTTTGAGCCTCTACTTCACCATAAAATCCATATTCCTCGTCGTAGTTTGGATATATGTAATGTGCCTCTAAGCGATTGATCAAAATACCATTATAGACTGCTTTATGACAATTTCTAGACACCAAAACAGAACCTTTTCGTCGTGCTACCGTTGCTAAGGTCGCCAAGATTCCCGATGTACTTCCGTTAATTAATAAATAGGATTGATAGGATTGATAGATACGACCAATCCTATCTTGAACTTCTTTTATAATACCAGACGGATGATGTAAATCGTCTGTTCCGGGGACTTCCGTTACATCCAAAGCATATAAATCGTGGATTAACTGCAGTTTTCCGTTTTTATGTCCCGGCATATGAAAAGATTGAACCTCGTTTGTGTATTTCTTTAATTCATCATACATGATTTGGCCTCTTTATGATGGTTGATTTATTTTATCCCTAATTTTATCTTTAACTATATTGGCAACATCATCAAATATTGCTATGATCTCTTCTGATAAACGATTTTTTTGTGTGACGCTTCCATTAATAGGCAGTTCTACCAATAAATCAACGTCTTGATCTTCTAAAAAGCTATCAATGTCATCACTTTCAAAGACACGAATTTTTTCGTCGCAATTGGGACATGTCATATAACTCATATTTTCAATAAGACCTAAGACCTTAACATTTAATCGCTTTGTCATTGCAATCGCTTTGGATACAATCATTGACACCATATCTTGAGGTACGCTCACCATTACAATTCCATCTAATGGAAAACTTTGCATAATTGTCAATGCGACATCTCCCGTACCTGGTGGCATATCAATAATTAAATAGTCTAATTTTCCCCAAATAACGTCTTGATAAAATTGTTTGATTGTATTGGTGATTATCGGACCTCTCCATATCACCGGTTTTTTTTCTTCTTCAAGTAAAAAGTTTAATGACATTGCCTTAAGATTTTTTTCAATCTCAACCGCTTCAAGACCATGAGGGTACATTAAGGCTTTTTTGTCTTCTGCATTTAATATTCTGGGAATACTTGGGCCGGTAATATCTGCATCAAAAATACCGACTTTATATCCTTGACGATGTAAGGCAAGAGCAAGATTAGCCGCTACTGTTGATTTTCCAACACCACCTTTCCCACTTAGGACACCGATGATATTTTTAAACTGATTATTTGAATTTGTTCCAATGATTTGACATTCTGTTTTATTCTCTACTGTACAATTATCCTTTGATGAACATGAATCGCAATTTGAAGCCATGTGAACCTCCTTATATTTATGTGGCATATGCCAACTATAATAGACTTATTATTATCTTCTGTCAAGTCTATTATACTAGATATGTCAAGTATTAACATAAATGAATGCAGTAAAAGAGACCAGTGGGCGCTGGTCTCTTTTTGAAGAATTCCCATAGGATTAGGAATATAACTAAAGGTATAAACACTTTATATAAACTAGTTTCCTAGCTCATACCAATTAAATGATTTATCGAACGCGTACGCCTTTGATTTCAAAGTCTGCATAACTTTCTACGCCATGTTCTTCAATATCAAGTCCGATATGTTCTTCTTCTGAACTTACACGTAAGCCCATAATGACATCAACTGTTTTAAATAGAACAAATGATGTTGCAAGAACCCATGCTGCTACTGCTACGACTCCGATTAATTGAATTCCAACTGCTGCAAAACTTCCTGTTGTAAATAGTCCGTTATCTACAGAGAAGAAACCAACTAAGATTGTTCCTACTGCCCCGGATATACCATGTACACCGATGGCACCAACCGGATCATCAATTTTTAATACTTTATCTACAAATTCAATACCAAATACAATAACAACACCTGCTATTATTCCAATAATAGCTGCTGATCCCGGTGTGACGACATCGCAACCTGCTGTAATTGCTACAAGCCCTGCTAAAGCACCGTTTAATGTCATTGAAACATCTGGTTTCTTATATCTTAACCATGTTACTATCATTGCAACGATTGCTGCTGCCGCTGCTGATAAGTTTGTTGTTACAAAAATTCGGCTGATTGCTAAGGCATCTGCTTCTGATCCTGCTGCTAATTGAGAACCAGGGTTAAATCCAAACCATCCAAACCAAAGAATAAATACACCAAGCGCTCCTAAGGTAATACTATGTCCTGGTATTGCATGAGATTTTCCATCTTTTCCATATTTACCAAGACGCGGCCCAAGTATTGAAGCTCCTACAAGTGCTGCCCATCCACCAACGGAATGTACTGC
>CAZLXW010000115.1:0-6738 GCA_964563505.1 uncultured Eubacteriales bacterium | reverse complement strand
AAGAAACCAAGAAACTCTTTGAAATAAAGGGTTTCAGGCATTTAACAAATGCCTATGAAATATTAAAGAAAGGAGAATAATATGAATAATTTGTTTTCGAAAGGTGGAGTGGCTCCACTCTGGGAGCCTGCATGTAGCAATGCAAGCTGTGAAAATACATGTCAAGCAGGATGTTCTGGTGGATGTGAAGGAACATGTAGTATGATGTGTATGGAATCATGTTCATTGAATTGTACAGCATGGTATGCTGGGATTTTTGGTTAATTTAATTTAGCAAAATGAAGAAGGGGTTCAACTATCTGAATCCCTTCTTTGTAATGAGTACATCGATTAATTTGTGCACGCAAAGTGTTTAAATTGAGCAAGTTAACCAACTCCCGTCCTCGGCGGAAGCCAGGTCAGGGTAGGCTTCACTACTAACCAAAATAAGGATATTGGTATCTAATGTTTCAAAGAGTTAAGCTAAACGAGCTAAGCTCACCCTTGACAGCTGTCAAACAGATCTAATTTAACTGACACACTCTATCCGGTTAACGTGTTCATATTTATCGGATATGGTAGAGTATAGTGGTCGATTAATGTGCTCATTTCATTCGGTATATTTAGTGATTTGCTTTATAAATTTTTAAGGAGTTGTTGCTATGCTTTTTGGTAAAAAAAGATATAAATATTTTTTGAATGCAATTAAATATATGAAAAATATTTGGATAAAGTATTTAATATTTGTGATGCTCAATTTAATCATTATAACGTTTGAAATAGTACATCCAATGATTTGGGGAAAGATAGTACTTAGTTTAGCTGAATACGATAAAAAATCGTTGATTTTGTATATCTTTATTTTTGGAGGTGTTCTTTTAATATCAATATCGTTACAATTTTTGACGGGAGTAATATCAAATCAATTAGTAAATTTGGTTACTAAAGAAATAAAAATTCGAATGTTTAAGGAGTTACATTCATTTACAACTAAAATTTTTGACGATGTGAAGCTTGGAGAATTGTTTTCAAGATTGAACAATGATGCAAATATAGTATCAAGTATCTTAATAAATGAGATGCAGAGGTTTATATTTGTTTTTGTAAGATGTTTGGTAGTTGCAATAATTTGTTTTAGTATAAGTCCAATAATGTCAGTAATTGTATTTATTTTTTTACCTATTTCAATATTGATTTTTTTGAAGTCTGGAGTCATAATAAAAAAAATGAGTTATTCTATTAAATCTGAAACTGATTGTTATAATTCTAAACTATTACAGCATGTAGCCGGTATACGCGAATTAAGAGTTTATGGAAATAAGGAAGATAGTGTGAATGCTATGAGAGATGGCATTGAGAAAGTGATTAGCTTAGATAATAAGCTAAACATTTTAAATCATTTTTCAAATTCATTGGCAAGTATAATGAATGTTATAATGCAAATATCGTTGTTAATGTTAGGAGGATACTTTATTCTTTTGGGTGAGCTAACCCTAGATTATTTTATTGCCTATTCTGGTTACGCAACAATGCTATCAAAAAATTTTACACTGTTGGCTTCTTTTAATAATACAGTACAAAGTGCAATAGTGAGTATTGAAAGGGTGGAGCATTTTTTAAAACATCTAGGATATAAACGCGATAATGTTGGAGAAATATCAATTAATAAAGTGAAATCAGGAATTCAGTTCAATAATGTGAGTTTCAGTTACAATAATGATAATGAGGTGCTTAGTAATGTTACTATGAGAATACCAGCAATGAAAAAGGTTGCAATCATAGGTTTGAGTGGTTGTGGGAAGAGTACAATAGTTAATTTGATTGCACGACTTTATAGTCCGGTAAGTGGTAAAATATTATTTGATGATGTTGATATTTTGGATATTAATGAAGAATCTTTTAGAGAACAACTAATTATTGTTCAACAGAACCCATATATATTTCATGATTCAATATTAAATAATTTAAGATTATCAAATAGTAATGCAAGTAGAATGGAAATTGAAGATGCATGTGTTCAAGCTAAAATACATGATTTTATAATTGCGCTTCCTCAAGGATATGATACAATAATTGGAGAAGACGGTAATAAATTGTCAGGTGGTCAAAGACAAAGATTAGCAATTGCAAAAGCTTTATTAAGTAAATGTTCGATAATGATATTTGATGAATCTACCTCTGCATTAGATACTCAAACAGAATTAGAATTACAAACTATGTTATCGCTTAATAATGTGAATAGGACTATTATCATTGTGACACATAAATTAGCATCGGTTATAGACTGTGATGAAATAATCTATTTTGATGAAGGGAGAGTGTTATGTAATGGTAGTCATAGAGAGTTATATTCTGTAAATGAAAAATATAAGAATCTATATGAAACATACGTAAATAGTAATCTTATGAATAATGTAATCTAGCAGGTAATTGTGAGACTTGCTGAAATGATATGTAAAAGGAAAAAAACGAGACGGTGAAATCAAGAAAAATCAAATTAAAACAAAATAAGTTTTGGTGTGCTTTATATGAGATGGGGGAAGGCTCCACGGGAAAGTTATTTGATAAAGTATTATGCAATAACAACAACAGGAAACATCAGGAAAAAATAATTGTTTAAAAAAAGTGAAAATGGCGATCCCATATTTCTCTATCAGGGCAATGACCCCGTATAGCGATAGGGAGCATCGAGGGCGCTGAGCCTATAAAGTAGATATACATGTTATAAACATATTTTTTATACGACTGAAGTAAGAAAAAAATAAAAAATAAATATAAGCACTGATAAAAGGGCACTTGACTTAAAGAGGAGAGGTACTAAAATATTAGTACAAAATATTAAAATGATAAATGAAATAATTAAGGTTCTAATTTTAGGAGTTATTGAAGGAGTTACTGAGTGGGTTCCAGTAAGTAGTACAGGGCACTTAATAATTATGAATAATTATTTAAAGTTAAATGTTTCAGAAGAGTTCTGGCAATTTTTTCAAGTTGCAATTCAACTAGGAGCAATACTAGCAGCACTAGTATTATATTGGGATAAGGTATTTCCAAGAAATTGGTTTGCAGATTCTAAGAAAATCTCAATAAAAAAAAGATTTAGCTTTCAAAATAATTACAGGATATACTCATTATGGTTAAAAGTTATTGTGGCGATATTACCTTCAGTATTTGTTGGCCTTATTTGGGAGAAGACAATTGAAGAAGTGTTTTATAACTATTTTGTGGTTTCAGTAGCATTGATAATATGGGGAGTTGTATTTATTATTGTAGAGAATAAGATAGAGCCTAAAACTAAGCTTTTGGATCTCTATAATATTACATATAGACAGGCCTTTATAATTGGTATCTTCCAAATATTTTCAATTATTTTCCCGGGTACTTCAAGATCTGGATCTACAATTATTGGTGGTATGATTAGTGGGTTATCTAGAGCAGTGTCCATGGAATTTACATTTATACTTGCAATACCTGTTATGTTTGGTGCCACATTACTTAAATTATATTCTTTTGGGTTATATTTTAATAATACTGAATTGATATTTCTTTCATTAGGTAGTTTAATTGCATTTGTGGTTTCATTCTTTGTAATAAAAATTATTACTAATTATGTTAAGAAGAATGATTTTAAAATATTTGGTTACTATAGGATAATTTTAGGAATATTAGTGATTTATTATTTTCAACAGCCGTTTTAAGGATTATTTTTTGCCTGTGGAAAAAAGAGGAAACTCAAATGTTTTCAACAGAAAGCTTCTTGCATAATACCTCATATACGAATAAAATAGAAGTAAGGAGTGAAGTTTATGCGATTAGCAAAAGAGTTTTTTAATCAAAATGCAGTAGCCTTAGCACGTGATCTTATTGGCAAAGGATTAGTAAGAGAAATAGACGGAGACAAAATTGTTGTACGTATTGTTGAAACAGAAGCTTACGTCGGACCGGAAGATAAAGGGTGTCATGCATATAACAATAAACGAACAAAAAGAACGGAGACCATGTTCCAGTTAGGTGGGCAAGCGTATATCTATTTAATTTATGGGATGTATCATTGTTTAAATGTCGTAGCTGCAGATGAAGGAAAACCGGAAGCGGTTCTTATTCGAGCTGTAGAACCGATAAGCGGATTAAAATATATTCAGCAAAATAGAATAATCAAATCGAAAAAAATACCTGATTTAACCAATGGTCCTGGAAAATTATGTCAAGCACTAAAGATCGATAAATCTCTGAATGGATATGATCTGGTTTTAGGAGAAGCGCTTTATATCATTGATTTTGAAGAGCAAATAAAACATAGTATTGCTTGCGGACCACGTATAAATATCGACTATGCAGAAGAATATAAAGAAGTTCCTTGGCGGTTTTTTATTGAAGGGCATCCATACGTATCCCGCTAATGTCGAAAGAATGTAAATATATTACAAAATTTCTAAATGTATTTGAGGGATTATTATGCACTACAAACAAATACAAGTGCAAATAATAATCATTACAGATGTAAATGCCAATCGTTTCAACTGTATTTATATATTTAATAGTAAAAAAAACAAGGAATAAAATGAAAAAAAACTTGCAAATTAAAGTAATGCTTGAAATTGTTTGAAAACTATGATAAATTACTTTCATAGTAAGACAAAAACAACAGACGAAGGAGTCTTAGAAGATAATCAGTATAAACTGACTATGTTCTAAGGCTCTTTTTTTCTTTTTAAAAAGAAGGTTACAAAAAGAGTATGTGCAACCAATCTAAGTTATAGCAAAGATGTAAGAAAGGATGAAATGTTATGAGACAAATAGCGATTTATGGAAAAGGCGGTATCGGAAAATCAACAACGACACAAAATTTGACAGCAGCATTAGCAGAAATGGGAAAAGAGATTATGATTGTAGGATGTGATCCAAAAGCAGATTCTACGCGATTAATTTTGAATGGGTTAGCTCAACAAACAGTTCTTGACACACTTCGAGAAGAAGGTGAAGATATAGAACTCGAAAATATTTTGAAGCTAGGATATGGCGGAATACGTTGTGTAGAGTCAGGAGGACCTGAACCGGGCGTTGGATGTGCGGGTCGAGGAATTATTACATCGATCAATATGCTAGAGCAGCTTGGTGCATATACCGATGATTTAAATTACGTTTTTTATGATGTATTAGGTGATGTTGTTTGTGGAGGTTTTGCAATGCCGATTCGTGAAGGAAAGGCAGAAGAAATTTATATTGTAGCATCTGGTGAGATGATGGCTATGTATGCAGCAAATAATATTGCAAAAGGAATTTTGAAATTTGCAGATTCAGGCGGAACAAGACTTGGTGGTATTATTTGTAATTCTCGAAAAGTGGATAATGAATTCGAGATGTTAACCGCTTTTGCACAGGAATTAGGAACACAATTGATTCACTTTGTTCCAAGAGATAATATTGTTCAACATGCTGAGATTAATAAAAAGACGGTTATTGACTATGATCCAACTGTTGGACAGGCAGAAGAATACAGAACACTTGCAAGAGCAATTGATGAAAATGAGATGTTAGTGATTCCAAAACCAATGACGCAAGATCGTTTGGAAGAAATATTAATGGCACATGGATTACTAGGAGTATAGGAGGAATAACATATGAAAATGATAAGAGCGATTGTACGACCTGAAAAAGTTGGATATGTATTAGATGAACTTGCAGATGCAGGGCATCCGGCAGTAACAAAGATTGATGTTGTTGGACGAGGAAAACAACGTGGTGTCAAAGTGGGAAATATTCATTATGATGAGATACCTAAAGAACTTCTTATGATGGTTGTTCAGGATGAAACGGTTGAAGAAGTTGTTTCAATTCTTGCTAAAAGTGCAAAATCGAGTGAAGGAACATTTGGTGATGGTAAGATTTTTGTATCAACCATCGATGAAGCTTATACAATTAGTAGCGGATCGGCAGGATTATAGGAGGTGACTCAATGAAAGAAGTCATGGCAGTCATACGAATGAATAAAATAAATAGTACAAAAAAAGTGTTGGCAGAAGAAGGTTTCCCATCAATTACATGCCGTAAGGTGAATGGTCGAGGGAAAAAGAAGGTTAACTATGAACTTATCGAAGGACTTATTGACGGAGAACCCATTGCAGAACCGGAAATTCTTGAATCCATATCTGAAAGTCATCGTTTAGTCGCAAAAAGATTATTGACGATGATTGTCGATGACAAAGACTATAAAAAAGTTGTTGATATTATTATTAAAGAAAATCAAACCGGAAATATGGGTGATGGTCGAATTTTTATATCAACCATTGATAATGCAATACGTATACGTAATAATGATACTGGCGTCGAAGCAATATAGAAAGAGGTGAAATAGATGTCAGAAAAAATGAAAAAAATTGTTGACGAAATAATGGAGGTCTATCCTGCGAAGGTGATGAAAGGCCGAAAAAGTCACATGTTGATTAAAGACAGCAGTCAAAAACAAGAAATAGCAGCAAATACTCGAGCTATCCCCGGTATTATTACCAATAGAGGTTGCGCCTATGCAGGATGTAAAGGGGTTGTTATTGGACCGATTGTAGATATGGTGCATATCGTTCACGGACCAGTCGGATGTTCCTATTACGCATGGGGAACGCGGAGAAATAAAGGAAAAGCAAGAGAAGATGGTCAAAATTTTTTAGAGTACGCATTTACAACAGACTTGCAAGAAAGTGACATTGTTGCTAACTTCCCATGTTTTTCCTACTCAACAATAAAACGCCATCAACAATTACA
>CAZLXW010000114.1:0-6750 GCA_964563505.1 uncultured Eubacteriales bacterium | reverse complement strand
TGGATAAGAAAGTAGCACTTATAACAGGTGGTAGCCGAGGCATCGGAAAAGCAATAGCATTGACGCTAGGAAAATCGGACTATCATGTCATTATAAATTACCGAAGCCGTGAAGATGAAGCAGTGAAGGTTTTAGAAGAAATTATTGCAGGCGGTGGTAGTGGAAGTATCTACCAAAGTGATATCAGCAATTATAATGAAACAGAAAAAATGATGAATGACATTATCAAAGAAAACGGTAGAATTGATGTTTTAGTGAATAATGCAGGAATTACAAAAGATCAATTGATGTTACGCATGTCGGAAGATGATTTTTCCAGTGTGATTGACATTAACCTAAAAGGTGCGTTTAATTGTGTTAAACATGTAACGCGTTCCATGTTTAAAAAACGATCGGGGTGTATTATTAACATTAGTTCCGTGATTGGACTTGTAGGAAATGCAGGTCAAGTTAATTATGCCGCATCAAAAGCAGGAATTATCGGTATGACAAAAGCATTAGCGAAAGAATATGCAGCAAGAAACATACGTGTCAACGCGATTGCACCGGGATTCATAGATACAGAAATGACAGATGTATTATCAGAAGAAATCAAACAAGACATTTTGGATAAAATTCCTTTACATACATTAGGACGTCCGGAAGATATCGCTAATATGGTAAACTTCTTGGCATCCGATCAAGCAAAGTATATTACAGGACAAGTAATCGCCGTTGACGGCGGAATGACAATGTAAGGAGCTAATATATGAGAAGAGTAGTTGTTACAGGTTTAGGTGCGATAACCCCCATTGGATTAGATGTAGAAAGCTATTGGAATAATTTAAAGCAAGGTGTTATCGGTATTGGGCCGATTACACATTTTGATACAAAGGATTTTACAGTAAAGCTTGCAGGTGAGGTCAAGGGTTTTGACCCGAAAAACTATATGGATCGTAAAAATGCTAGAAAATATGATCGATTTTCACAGTTTGCAATTGCAGCGGCAAAAGAAGCATTAAAGAATTCAGGATTAGAGTTAGACCAAGAAGACTTATATCGTGTTGGCGTTATTGTGGCGTCGGGTATTGGTGGACTTGGAACAATGGAAACCGAAGAACAAAAACTTATTGAAAAAGGACCTTCTCGAGTTTCACCTTCATTGATTCCCAAAATAATAACAAATATGGCTGCAGGAAATATTGCGATAGAGATTGGTGTCAAGGGTGTAAATACAAATATTGTAACAGCATGCGCAAGTGCAAGTCATTCCATTGGGGAAGCTTTTAGAAATATTAAATACGGTATTTCTGATGCAATTTTTTGTGGTGGCGCAGAAAGCTCGATTGTACCTCTAGGTATCGCGGGATTTGCGAATATGACGGCCTTATCGACCAACGAAGATCCAAACTATGCATCACGACCCTTTGATAAAGAACGGGATGGGTTTGTCATGGGCGAAGGTGCGGGAGTTTTGCTTCTTGAAGAATATGAGCATGCAAAAGCACGTGGTGCAAATATTTTAGCAGAAATTGTCGGATATGGGGCAACATGTGATGCATATCACTTAACGAGTCCGGACCCTGAAGGAACAGGTGCCGGAAAAGCGATGGAATTTGCCCTTGCTGAAGCCGGAGTTCAACCGGAACAAGTCCAGTATGTCAATGCGCATGGAACGAGCACACCCTATAATGATCACTTTGAAACTTTAGCAATTAAACGTGCCTTTGGCGAGCATGCATATAAATTAAAAGTCAATTCAACAAAATCTATGACAGGACACCTATTGGGTGCTGCCGGTGGCGTGGAAGCTGTTGCAACAGTAAAAACATTGATGGATCAATTTATTCACCCAACAATGGGCTATCAGACGCCGGATGAAAATTGTGACTTAGATTATGTACCCAATCAAGGGATTTCAACGAATGTTGAATATGCAATCAGTAACTCATTAGGATTTGGCGGTCATAACGCGAGTCTTCTATTTAAACGAATCTAGTTTATAGACAGACAAAGGAGGTAGCAAAGATGAATACAAGAGAAGTATTAGATATGATACAAATCCTTAAAGAAACGGGATACAAACATATTGATGTGGCGCATGAAGGTTCACATATTATTTTATCCAATTCAGAATATATAGGCCATAGCGGTCATCAATTGGCGCAAGCGCCTATGCATCAAGTCCCAACACCTCAAGTGCAAAGTCTTCAAGTGGAGGCATCAAACCAGAGCGATAGCGAGGACAAAGAGCAAGCTGTAGAAGTAAAGGGTGGCCATATTGTCGAGTCACCCATTGTCGGAACCTATTACAACGCTCCGAGTCCAGATGCAGATCCCTATATATCCGTCGGAAGCAAGGTGAAAAAAGGCGATGTATTATGTATCATTGAAGCCATGAAATTGATGAATGAAATCGAAGCGGATCAAGATGGAGAAATAGCAGAAATACTTGTCGAGAACGAACAAGGCGTTGAATATAGTCAACCCCTATTTCGTATCGTTTAGGAGGACATATGTTAGATATTAATGAGATAAAAAAAATAATTCCGCATAGAGAACCATTTTTATTGATTGATCGTATTGATACGATGGAGCCGGGAGTAAGTGCCAAAGGAATAAAATGCGTAACATATAATGAATATTTTTTCCGCGGACACTTTCCACAAGAACCTGTTATGCCAGGGGTTCTTATTGTGGAAGCGTTGGCACAAACAGGAGCAGTTAGTATCTTATCCCTAGAAGAAAATAAAGGAAAAGTTGCTTATTTTGGCGGACTCAATAAAGTGAAATTTAAGAAAAAGGTCGTGCCGGGTGATGTTCTGACACTCGACGTTGAAATCGTACGCCGAAAAGGGCCGGTTGGTATAGGAAACGGAATTGCAAAAGTTGGAGACGACATAGCGGTGACTTGTGAATTGACATTTTTTATAGGGTAGGTGATTGAATGTTTCATAAAATACTCATTGCAAATCGTGGAGAAATAGCTGTACGAATTATTCGTGCCTGTAGAGAACTCGGCATTCGTACGGTGGCTGTCTATTCCACAGCAGATCGCGAAGCATTACACACACTTTTAGCTGACGAATCCGTTTGTATCGGTCCGGCTAAAGCGACGGAGAGTTACTTAGATATTAAACGAATTATAAGTGCTGCAGTAATTACAGGAGCTAATGCCATTCACCCGGGTTTTGGATTCTTATCAGAAAATCCGAAGTTTGCAAAAGTTTGTGAAGAATCAAACATAAAACTTATCGGACCTTCATCAGAGATGATGTCGCTCATGGGTAATAAAGCAAAAGCTAGAGAAACAATGATTAATGCAAAAGTACCTGTAGTTCCCGGAACAGAAGGTATAATTACCTTAGCTGACGAAGCATATGACTTAGCTGATTCAATCGGTTTTCCTTTAATTATCAAAGCAGCCAATGGTGGCGGAGGTAAAGGAATGCGCGTTGCAGAACGTAAAGAAGAAGTAAGAAAGATGTTTTCGCTTGCTCAAAAGGAAGCCGTTGCATCTTTTAGTGATAACGGTATGTACATGGAGCGTTACGTGGTGAATCCTAAACACATCGAATTTCAAATTTTGGCAGATGAGCATGGAAATGTTATACATCTAGGTGAACGGGACTGTTCGGTACAACGTCGCCACCAAAAGATTGTTGAAGAGGCGCCATCAAAAGCTCTTACGGATAAATTAAGAAAAAAAATGGGTGATGTGGCGGTTCGTGCTGCCAAGGCCATTAATTATACTAACGCAGGTACGGTAGAATTTTTATTGAATGATCAAGGGGAGTTCTTCTTTATGGAAATGAACACACGAATTCAAGTGGAACATCCCATTACAGAGATGGTTACCGGTGTTGATCTTATAAAAAAACAAATCGAAATTGCAGCAGGCTTACCTTTGAATTTATCCCAAAAAGATATTAAACTTCACGGACATTCGATTGAATGTCGAATTAATGCGGAAGATACAAGTAAAGATTTTAGACCATCACCCGGAACCATTAGCAATTTAATTATGCCCGGAGGTAAAGGAATACGTATTGATGGTGCCATATATAACGGCTATACTATTGCACCCTATTACGACTCCATGTTAGCGAAACTTATTGTTCATGGGGATACCCGTGAAGAGGCGCTTGCAAAGATGAAAAGTGCATTAGGTGAATTCATCATTGAAGGTGTAACGACAAATATTGATTTTCACTATGAAATTCTTGAAAATCCATCCTTTGTTGCCGGGGACTATGATACAAGTCTTATTGAAAAAATGAAAGTGTGATTTAGATGAAGCCATTGTTTAAAAAGACAAAATATATACAAATGCATACATCCACAACGGTCATCCATAAAGCAGAACCGAATGTGCCATCCGGTTCATGGATAAAATGCCCGACGTGTAATGAAGTCGTATATAAAGATGATTATAAAGCCAATGCTTATATATGTCCAAAGTGTCAAAAACACTTCCGTATGAGCGCATCACAACGTCTAAAGATGATTTTAGATGACTATAGCTTTATCAATCTCTTTCATGAGCAAAAAACAGAAAATGTGCTGAATTTTAAAGGCTATGATCACAAAATCCAAGGACTCATCGAAAAAACCGGGATTGATGAAGCCGTATTAACAGGGACGGGAACAATTCATGGAATTAAAGTAGCGATTGGCGTTATGGATAGTCGATTCTTAATGGGAAGTATGGGACATGTTGTCGGAGAGAAAATCACCCAACTGACGGAACTGGCAACAAAAGAAAGCTTGCCACTGATTCTTTTTACGGCATCCGGAGGCGCTAGAATGCAAGAAGGGATTATTTCCCTCATGCAGATGGCAAAAACATCGGCTGCCATTAAACGTCATCATGATCAGGGCGGACTATATATTACGGTACTTACCGACCCAACTTCTGGAGGTGTAACAGCAAGTTTTGCCATGCTTGGAGATATTATCTTATCAGAACCGGGCGCATTTATAGGATTTGCAGGACCACGTGTTATTCGTGACACAATCCGTCAAGAACTTCCCGAAGGTTTTCAAACGGCAGAGTTTTTATTGGCACATGGCTTTGTGGATGCCATTGTGAAACGAAAAGAATTACGAAATCGATTAAATCAATTATTGATTATGCATCATTATGAAGCACATGAAAACATGGACGAGGAAAAAGAGAGGTGTTCGGATGAAAGCTTGGGATAGAGTACTCAAAGCACGACGGGCAGATCGACCCACGGCACAAAAATACATCGAGGCTTTTACGGAAAACTTCATGGAATTTCATGGTGACAGGTATTTTAGTGATGATGCAGCGATTATAGGCGGAGTAGGACTTATTGAAGGAATGCCGGTGACAATTATCGGTCAAGAAAAAGGGTCTAAAACGAAAGAAAAAGTCATGCGGAATTTTGGGATGCCTAATCCCGACGGGTATCGAAAAGCATTACGACTGATGAAGCAGGCCGAAAAATTCAATCGCCCCATTGTATGTTTTGTAGATACATCCGGAGCCTTTTGTGGGCTCGAAGCTGAAGAACGTGGTCAAGGTGAAGCCATTGCCAGAAATCTATTCGAAATGAGTAATCTTCGTGTTCCGATCATATCTATTATCATCGGTGAAGGTGGAAGCGGTGGTGCTTTGGCGCTCGCTGTTTCGGATGAAGTATGGATGTTTGAAAACGCCATCTATTCCATTCTATCGCCAGAAGGTTTTGCTTCGATTTTATATAAAGATGGCTCTTTAGCACCTAAAGTTGCGGAAGATATGAAGATTACAGCAGAGGAGCTCAAAAACCTCAACGTCATTGACTCTGTCATTCAAGAACCTTATGACGGTGCCCATGAAAGCTTTGATTTGATTGTTGAACTCCTTAAGGATAAGTTAGTATATTCACTAAAAGAATTAATGCAATTACCTAAAGATACACTGATAGAAAAACGTTACCAAAGATATCGTAAGTTCTAATAATTATTGAACAGTTATGGTTAATGTATCAGAAGCCATATGTATCCGTAACCGATAGAGGTCATGATTCCATGCTTTTTGTAAACGAGGGTCACGAATAGGAAGCCGCTCTACGTCGATAGATTGAATGTTTCCGTTTAGATGAATGTGAACCCAATCATCTAAAAAAATATCATTACCGTCAATCTTGGGTTCAAAATAGGTAATTAAGTTTGAAACAAAATCAAAGCTATCGGATGTGTCTTCACATTCAAGATGGTCTTTGATTTTTATTTTTTCACCCTTATATAAGGTCACTTCTCGATAGAAGGCAGATAGTGAAGTCATATCAGGATAGGCATGGGCTAGATTCATATGTATTGACGGGGAAACTAAATCAAGTTGGCAATATACGTCCGTCGCCTTATAGTCTTTTCCGGGAAGCTGCATTTTCCCATCTAAGGTCGGAAGATTATGATAGTCGGATTGCATTGTCCAAATAGAATAACGATCCTTTGAGAAGGTCTTAGCGGTATAAGACTCAACGCCGATATCAACGAAAACAGGTAAACCATGTTTATAAATAGTGAAACTACCGGTATCATTATGGTTATGATTATCATCATTATCACCGGATTTGACAGCAAGAGTAAAAACATTGTCACGGACAACCATAAGACCGACACTTTCATAGTAGATATCTGGAGGCGTTCTTAAATCATGTGAAGGATAGTTCACAATCGCATCATAATGCTGGATATTTTGCAATCGATAAAAAAGGTTGATTTCATCGCGGATAAAGGGATCGTCACTTTTTTTATAAT
>CAZLXW010000113.1:0-7159 GCA_964563505.1 uncultured Eubacteriales bacterium | reverse complement strand
CGATAAAAAAGGTTGATTTCATCGCGGATAAAGGGATCGTCACTTTTTTTATAATCCCAAGCGACATGAGCCATCATGTTCTCATTTTGCGTCCGCTTGGCAAAAAGGAATTCACGAGCACTAAAGCGTTCTAAGACTGCGGAACAATCAGAAAAATTGATATAATAGCGATCATTGACATGAACATGGTATATATATGCACACATATTTTGGATTTTTTCGTCAGCGTATACTTCTATATAGGCATTGTGAGTAATGGCATTTAACAGTTCAATGGTATTAAATAAACACAGACCAGAGTGACGGTAATATAGAGCACCTTCATCACAACATCCGTCGTCTCCATATTCTTTAAGGAAATAATCAATGCTGACATTGGCCTTTTGAAAAGCCTTTTTCCGTGAGGCATCTGATTGTGGGGTTAAAAAGAAAGTGAACAAAATATTTTGTGTGCACCAGATGGTCCAATTATTCATCGGTTCATCGCCGTGGCCCATCCACCAAAAGTGTTCATAAAGATAAGGTCTAATGATGCGGTTGTCGAGTTCTTGATGAATACGCGACCGAATCCTGGGACTTATGCCATCAAGCTTATCACCTAGGAGATAAGCAATCGTTGCAAGTAAAGCACCGGTTTCACAAGCAAAAAGATCTAAAATCGGGCGTGAATGATCCGGCACTATGTAGCTAGGGGTATCACGGATATAGGAATTATGAGCAGGCAATTGCCAGGCACTTTCTTCACAAAGAAGAAAAATACCATTGATAATGGTATCCATAAACAGATCATTATTATAAATACACTCAAGAAGAACAGCCGTATTTAAACGACGTCGACGTTCAAAATAGATGCTTTCATATTCAATCCGATTGCCATGACGCTTATAATCCATGAACTTTGACATAGGTAATGTCGGATAGTCATATTGTTGAGAGGCAGCTTTTTGCGGTTCAAAATGTTCTTGAATATCTTCGGATAAATGATCCCAAAAGGAACGATCACTTATCTTTGGAAAGGGGTGGAATTCATAAAAATCTTTTTTGTACTGATGTGCTATTTCTTTAAACATATTCATCCTCACTTGTATTTTTTTGAATAAATTCTCTAGGTGGGCAACCTTCCACTTTTTTAAAAACTTTGCTAAAATAGAAAGCACTTTCAAAACCTAATTCTTCAGCAATTTCATAAATTTTTAAATCCGATTCCATCAAGCGTATTTTAGCAAGAGCAATTTTTTTTGCGGTGATATATTCATTAAATCCGATGCCGGTTGTTTTTTTAAAAAGCTGACTTAAGTAGTTAGGGCTAATGCCAAATAAAGAAGCAATGGTGTTTAAGGATAACTTATCGGTAATATGACTATCAATATAATCCTGAATCGTTTTTATCATGTGATTCTTGTAATTTTTATGCTGGCTTACAAGTAAATCGCAGATTCCTTTTTTTAATATTTCAAGCCATTGAATAACTTGGTCAATGGTTGTTTTTTTATAGATTGAGCGATACCCATCAGCATCTTCATAAATGATATCGAGATGGTCACGGCTTGTCGGAAGTAATGATAAAGTCAAATACAATACATTACAAGCGGCATCGATTGCCTGAAGATACATGTTGGGTTGACTTTTAAATAAATGGATTAATGCATCAATGGTTTGTCCGAAGGATTCGCTGTCATAGCTTTCAAAAGCAAGTCGGATGTCATTTTTGAAAAGTCCTAAGTTAAAGGTGGAATGATTTAAGGACGCATTACTTTCAGAATAATCTGAAAATAAGTGGATGGAATCGGGAGCTGTTTTTAAGGCTTGTAATTGTCGAGCCTCTTGATAAGAGTCACTTAACATCAGTGGATCTTCATAAGGGCGACCTAAACAAGCACAAAGATGTACATTAAAGTAATTATAGGCCATTGAAAATGAAGACATGAGCGCGTTTTTAATATCGGAACGCTGAATGTCAAAATCTCGATCATCCAGTTTGAAAATAATGCAAAAATGGCGTGTATCTAAGGTTGCTACGAAACAGGACATATGTTTCTTAACGAGATTTTCAACCATTTGAGTTGTACTTAAGCATAGGCTTAAAAGCTTTTCATCCATGTATTGTGTTTTATCCGTCTCTATAATGGTACATAAAGCTACTACATATTTTGATGCGCTAAAATCCAGCTGCAGCTCTTTTGCTTGGAGGTGAAATTGTTCTTGATCCACAAAAAGATTATTCAAAAGTCGAATCATAAACTTCTCGTAAAAAAATTGCAAATGTGAGGTTGAGCTTTTGAGTTCCTTGTTTTTATATTGATAAACTTGGGCTAATGCCTTTTGAATCGTTTCTGATAAAGTCGCAGGAGTTATATCTAATTTAATGAGATAATCAAACGCTTGATGCTTAATGGCTTCTTGTACAAGTGAAAATTCTTCATAACTGGTTAAGAAAATGAATAAAGGTAAATTTTCGTAGCGCTGTCGACAGATTTTAATTAATTCCAGACCGGTCATAATCGGCATTTTAATATCGCATAGAACAATTTCCGGCTTTTGATTTTCAATAATTTTAAGTGCTTTTTCTCCGTTCATGGCAGTTTCACAAAGTTCAATATCAAATTGGCTCCAATCAAGCATTGATTTAATGCCGATTTGAACGAGGGGCTCATCATCGACAATTAATAGTTTAATCATGGTTTTCTCCTTTTTGGTAAACGAATATGTACTGTCGTTCCGCGATTAGTTGCATTGGAATCGAGTGAACTTGTAATGGTTAGTCCAAAGCCGGCACCATAAGCATGTTGGATACGTAAGTTAACATTATTAATGCCGATCCGTTTGAAAAAATCATGTTGATGGTCTTTATTGGCAGATAATAGATCTTCGATTTGTTCTTGGGTCATTCCGACCCCGTCATCTTGAATATCAATATGAAATAATTGATTTGCATCAGTATAGGCATGAATATGAATGGATCCTGTGGCCTGTTTTGGTTCAATTCCATGAAAAATCGCATTTTCTACGATGGGTTGTAAGGTAAACTTTGGAAGCTGGCATTCATATAAGTCGTTATCATCAATAGCATATGCTAGTGTTAACATACCACCATAACGGTATTTTTGAATTAAAAAATAATGGTCCAAAAGGTCGATTTCATCTTTTAAGGTATGAATCTGGCGGGTATCCTTTGAAACCGACCGTAACAGTTTCGACAATGATGTTGTCATTTCAGCGATTCCCGTTGCATTTTGTATTGAAGCCATCCATTTAATGGAGTTGAGTGTATTATATAAAAAATGCGGATTAATCTGACTTTGAAGAATTTCATATTCCAACTGATTTTTATCTTTTTCATCTTCAATACGCCGATCCATAAGCAAAACGACGTTTTCAGATAGATTGTTAATACCTCGACCGATTTCACCGAGTTCATTGTCCCACTCAATATGAGGATCATGAGAAAAATCTCCGGAGGCAATGGATGATAATTTATGTAAAAGTTGTGATAAAGGCCGGTTGATTTTATGACTTAAGAAAAATGTCAATAAAAATCCCATAAGCATTACAACAAGTGCAATGGCAATGAGTAATAAGAAATATATATTCTTCTGCGTCGAAAGCTGTTCCATAGATAAGGTTTGAGATAGATACCAACCATTTATGCTCGACGGGTAGGTTATTAACTGCCGTGAGTTTCCATTAGCATCTGTAAAGGCCTGAACCTGCTGATTAAAATCAATAGTTTCAAAGGCATAGGGGATTAAGGTATCTTGAGTAACTTGGTAGGTTTGTTCATTAATAGTGACAAATAATTGACTATCTGTCGGTAACTCATATATAGAAAAGACATCTGTAATAATTTTTTGCGAGATGGATAAATAGCTCCAACCAATGATATCATTGGCATAAGCGGCATAGACCGGACGGATAAGTGGAAGCATCTTGGCATTTGCTATTTCTCCGAAAGGATCTTCTTCAATTCCGGTCCAAAGGATATTTCTTGAGGCTAGTTGCCTATCGAAACCGGGTAGATTCGTTACAGTATCAAAGATATTTAAGGAGAGATAGGATGACGTTGGTGAAATTTGGAGATAGTTGCCTTCAAAACTACTGACAATAATCCGATTAATATATAAGGAAGAGCGATTATTTCGATATTCTTCTAATAAACGCTTCCAGGAAGTGAGTGATTGCTGGCGAACTTGGCTTTTTTCTCGCTCATAGATTTGTTTAATCTCCAAAGAAGGATCCGATGAATAGTCTTTTGCAGCTTGATTCATTTGATTAGCGGATTCAATATATTTGGCTAATTCAACATTGGATTCACACCAATTGGCAAAGGAGGTAATGGGGAGTATGTCTTTTGAAATCGACTCTGAAGCCAATGAAAGATTATATGTTGTTGATTGAATCAGACTTTCAGAAAGAAGACGACTAAAAAGTGTATATACAAAAGTAGTAATTAGTAAAGTGACGAGCAAAGTAAAAATAACAGTTACGCTAATGAGGTAAGTCTTAATGCTTTTTAGGCGAGGTTTCATAAAAGCCTCCTTTCCATGATGCCTTTATTCTAAAGATAAAAGTAGATGATGTCAACAAAAAAACGGGATAAAAAGCGGAGATTTTTTGTCAATTTGTATACAATAATAATAAATAACATGAAGTGCATAAAAAAAGACATGTTTTACAAAAAAGAAAAGCATTTGTACTTTTTATGGATAAATAGTCAATGTAATCATAGAAATAATCCATTCAAAAAGCGGACGAACCAACATATACTATATATATCAAACAAATTTAGGGAGGAAAACACATGAAAAACAAAAGAAATATGTTAAGTTTACTGCTTGTCCTCGTTTTAACGGCAGCGCTTTTTGCAGGTTGTGGCAAGAAAGATGAACAAGCAAGTACAGGTACGGATTCAACAACAGATGTAAATACTGCGACAGAGGACACTACAAGTGAGAATTCATCAGCGGGCAGCAACCAGACAACCATTAAATGGGCAGTATGGGATATTGCATCAACGACCTATTATCAACCACTTATCGATGTTTATGAAGCGACCAATCCGGATGTTAAAATCGAGATGGTGGACTTAGGTTCTCAAGATTATATGACAGTACTTGGAACACAGTTATCCGGTAGTGATACAGACCTTGACGTTGTTACAATCAAAGATATTCCGGGATATGTCAATCTTGTTGCTAAAAATGTTTTAGAACCTGTGGATACTTCGGGATTAGATTTAAGCGGATACGGTGGTATGACAGAACAAATTGAAATTAATGACACTTTATATGCATTACCATTTAGAAGTGACTTCTGGGTTGTCTTCTATAATAAAACAGTTTTTGATGAAGCAGGCGTTGATTATCCAACGAATGATATGACATTTGAGGAATATGATGCACTAGCTCGTGAAGTTTCAGATGATACATTAGGAAGTGAAGTTTATGGCAGTCATTATCATGTATGGCGTTCAGCAGTTCAATTATTTGGTATTTTAGATGGAGAAAATAGAATCGTTGATGGAAACTATGATTTCCTTAAGCCGTATTACGACATGGTTGTTACTCAACAAGAAGATATGATTGCTCAAGATTATGCAACACTTAAAACAAGTAATTTACATTACTCAGGTGCCTTTGCTCAAGGAAATATCGGTATGATGAATATGGGAAGTTGGTTTATTCCTACATTAATCGAAAAGATACAAACAGGTGAGTATAGTGAAATCAGTGAAGGCGGTAACGGAAACTGGGGACTAGTAAAATATCCGCATGCTGAAGGTGTAGAACCAGGATCAACACTTGCTACAATCACATCTCTATCCGTTGCGTCAGCATCAAGTAACAAAGAGATTGCAACAGACTTTATGAATTTTGTATGCGGACCTGAAGGTGCAGAAGTGGTTGCAGCTACAGGTACATTTCCAGCAATTAAAACGGATGCTGTTGTAGATATGATTGCTTCAAAAGAAGGATTCCCTTCAGATGATGCGAGTGCAGAAGCATTGAAAACATCAAATACATATCTTGAAATGCCAATTCATGAAAAGAGTGCTGAAATCGAAGTTATTTTAAATGACGGACATGATTATATTATGACAGGAACAATGACAGTGGATGAAGGTATCGCATACATGAATGAAGAAGTCGGAAAGATTTTGAACTAAAACTCAATACCCAAACCAAATACATAATCACATAAAATATGGACGAGTTTATCTCGTCCATCATTTTATTAAGGTTAGGAGACGTTGTATGAAGAAGAAAAAATCACGAATCAGCCGTGAAACACGAAATAATTTGGTGGCATATTCATTTATAGCACCGAATCTTATTGGATTTTGTATATTTACTCTAGGTCCTATTATATTTGCCTTTACACTTGCCTTTATGGCTTGGGATGGAAATAATCCCATTCAATTTGTTGGACTTGAGAATTTTTGGGCACTAAAAGAGGATACCCGATTTAAGGCGGCATTTATCAATACAATTGTATATGCGGTAACTACAGTGCCGTTAACATTAGCTGCGGCATTAGGACTAGCCATTATATTAAATCAAAAGGTTAAAGGTCGAGACATATTCAGAACGATTGGATTTTTCCCCTATGTTGCATCGTTAGTGGCTGTTGCAGCCGTGTGGAATATGATATTTAGTCCGGGTGCCGGAGTTGTAAACGTATTGCTGACAAATTTAGGTGTTGCCAGAGAGTACTTGCCAAAATGGGCAGCAGATCCGGATTGGGCCATGTTTACCGTTGTTTTCTTTTCCGTTTGGAAATCTATGGGATATTATATGGTCATCTATCTCGCAGGCCTTCAAGGCATTCCATCTGACCTCTATGAAGCCGGAAATATCGACGGAGCCAATGCCATACAGAAGTTTTGGTATATTACCGTTCCTCAACTTCGACCCACGACATTCTTTGTTGTTATTATGCTAACCATCAACTGTTTTAAAGTGTATGACATCATTTATATGATTACTCAAGGCGGACCGGGAACATCGACCCTTGTACTTGTCTATCATATTTATCAAACAGCCTTTGTAACCGGAAGTAATTATGGATATGCCAGTGCAATTTCAATGATCTTATTCTTAATGGTATTACTTGTGACAATAGTTCAGTTTAAAGGAGAGCGAAAATATGCAAATAGCTAATA
>CAZLXW010000112.1:0-7385 GCA_964563505.1 uncultured Eubacteriales bacterium | reverse complement strand
CGTCAAAACTCGCACCGGATAAAAAGGCAGCTTCGATAACATCAGCGACTTTACGATCGCCACGTGCCATCACACCTTCAAGCATGCTTAGCTTAGCATCATGGGAATTATATTTGATGCGTTTTTTATTTATAGTTTTATTGAGCATTTTTTGTTTTTCCATAAATGTTTCATAGGTATCTTGCCCCACCCATTGAAAAGGTGTAAATGGTTTAGGTATGAAGAAGCTGGTACTTACAATGAGTTGAACGCCGCCTTTAGGACGTTGATCTTTAGGAAGACTATAGTAAGTTCCAACAATATCATCGGCTAACTTGCTTATGGCTAAGACATCTTCTTCGGTCTCCGAAGGAAGGCCTAACATAAAATAGAGTTTTACACGATTCCAGCCGCCTAAAAAGGCTTCTTTACTTCCATGAAGTATATTCTCTTCACTAATTCCCTTATTGATGACATCACGCATCCGTTGAGATCCGGCTTCAGGTGCAAACGTTAAGCTGCTTTTTCGCACATCTTGAACTTTATTCATGAGTTCCAGTGAGAAGGAATCAATCCGAAGTGACGGCAGTGAGAGATTCACTTTCTTCTCTTGAGATATATCATCAATCAAGAAATCACATAAGGGAGATAATTTACTATAATCACTAGTTGAAAGTGAAATGAGGGAAATCTCATCATGCCCTGTTTGTGTTGAAAGCTCAGTCGCCTGTTCTTTTAAGGTATCCAATGATTTTTCACGAACCGGTCGGTATACAAATCCGGCCTGGCAAAAACGACATCCTCTTGAGCAACCGCGAAAAAGTTCCAGTACAATTCGATCATGGACCGGTTGAAGATATGGAACGATGGGTTTACTTGCATATGGCATGGTATTAAGATCCACAACCAATTGTTTTTTAATGATGGGCTTTGCTTTTTCATGTAGCAAAACACGTTCTTTTATTGTTCCGTCTTCATGATATAAAACATCATAAAATTTTGGAACATAGACACCATCAATGTCTAATAAGCGCTCTAAAAAGCGTTCTTTTAGGTCTTCCTGATCAATGGATGCATCCTGTTTCATCTCTTGATACATATCAAGAATTTGTGGTAAAGCAGCTTCTGCTTCGCCTAAATAAAAGAAGTCAACAAAAGGGGCTACAGGCTCCGGATTGTAGACACAAGGTCCACCGGCGCATACGATTGGATCTGTTTTTTTACGATGTTCGCTTCGTAACTCCAAATGTGATAGCTTTAAAATATTGAGCATATTCGTATAGCTCATTTCATATTGCAAGGTGAATCCTAAGAAATCGAATTGGTCAACAGGTGTTTGCGATTCCAATGAAAATAAGGGTATATTATATTCATCGAGTAGGCTTTCCATATCTTGCATAGGTGAAAAAACCCGTTCACAGAAAACATCCTCGCGCGCATTCATTAAATTATATAAAATCGATAATCCCAGATGGCTCATCCCAATTTCGTATAAATCCGGAAAACAGAGAGCGAATCGTGTTGAAAACGTTCCTTCTGCCTTCATGACTGCATTGATTTCATTGCCTATATATTGTGCCGGTTTTTCGACAGTTAATAGCAGTTGTGATGGTACTGATAATTTTTTCAATTTATTTCCTCCAACGATTGGTTTCTATCGTAATAATAAAGTACATTGTAAAGATTGTCAAAGGCTTTTCTTGTAATCTAGCTAGGAGTATGATATAACATACTTAGCCTATAAAAGAAAGGAAGTAATGATTTATGGATTTACTGCTCTGGGACAAAAAATTCTCTGTTCATAACGAATCTCTTGATGCACATCATAAACAACTGTTTGAATTATGTAATGAAATGTTTAAACAGATTGACCAAGAAAGTAAAACACCGGTTTATTCAACGGCAAAAGTGATTAGCGAACTCCATATGTATGCAATTTTCCATTTTACTGAAGAAGAGAAATTAATGGAAAAATATGATTTTCCTAAATTAGAAGAACATAAAAAATTACATCAAGGGTTTATCGAAAAACTAGCTCAACTAAAAGAGCAATATGAAAACGACGATGTATTAGTTGATTATGATATTTTAAATTTTCTGAGCGATTGGCTCATCTATCACATTTTAGAAGTTGACTCCGAATACATAGACTATATAAATGAATAGGCATTAACCAGCATGAATAGAAGCACTTTACAGTGCTTCTATTAAATTTGTCAAGTATTCATATGTGCGTTGTATCGACGAGATACTAATGCGTTCATCCGGAGAATGGACTCCATCCATATCAGGACCTAAGCTAATAGCTTCTAAATGAGGCAACTTTTCCATAAAGACCCCACCTTCTAGACCTGCATGAATTGATTTGACAATAGGCTCTTTATTGTACATCCTTTTATAGACGTCGATTGCTTTTTCTAATAATTGGGTATTATGCTTTACCGGCCATTCAGGATACTCCGCCGTTTTAATAAAGTCAGCATTGCAATAATCTGCATAACACTTAAGTTGATTTGTAATGTATTCCTTTAAGCTGGCAAGGCTACTGCGAACAGCAAATAAAAACACGATATGATCATCTTCTACCGCAACTTTTCCGATATTAAGGGAACTTTCAACAAATCCTTCAAGTTCAGGGCTCATAGTTTGAATTCCATTGGGAACTGTCATAAGAATAAATATAAGGGATTCTAGTGCCGACTCTTCTAAGACTTCAATTGTAGAATCCATATCAATGGTTTTACTGATGATTTCAACATTGGGATCCGTTAAATGATACTCATTTTGGATCTTTTCTGCCATAGAATCAAGGATTTCTTCAAAACGTTCTTCTTCTTCCTTGGGAAATGCAATCGTGAAAAATGTCTCTCGAGGAATAACATTATCTTTATCCCCTCCATGAATATCCAGCAAAAATAAGTCCATTTCTCTATCTAGTTTACATAATATTCTACCAGTTAACTTAATTGCATTCGCTCGATAGCTTTGGATATCGACGCCGGAATGTCCACCCAATAATTTGGTCATGGCCACTTCTTTACAGATAAGCTTATTTGAATCGATGACTTCCTTATGTATGGGTAAATGTATGATTGACTTCAACCCTCCGGCACATCCAATGGTAAACTCACCTTCTTCTTCCGAATCAAGATTGAGATAGTAGCCACCTCTAAGTTGGGTGGCATCAAAAGCAATGGCTCCATTGAGGCCAACTTCTTCATCAGTTGTAATAATCAGTTCAATTTCCGGATGCTTTGCGTCTTGGGCATCTAGCAGGGCAAGTCCCATGGCCACAGCAATCCCGTTATCTGCTCCAAGTGTTGTTCCATTTGCCGTAATATAGTCACCGTCAACGTACATATCAATCGGATCTTTTTCAAAATCATGATCTACGCCTGCGTTTTTGCTGCAGACCATATCCATGTGGCCTTGAATGATAACCCCTTTATGGTCTTCATATCCGGCACTTGCCGGTTTTCTAATGAGCACATTTAAGGCCTTATCTTGATTCACTTCTAGTTGACGCTCTTTGGCAAAGTTCACTAGATAATCGCTAATGGCTTTCTCATTGCCACTGCCACGCGGGATTTGATTGATTTCGTAAAAAAATCCCATTACAGATTTAGGTTCTAAGTCATATATATTCATACTATTTCCTCGTTTCTCTAAAGTTATGGTAAAACTAATTTTTAAAACTATGTATGGGTGCCGGTATACGACCTTTTCGATTAATAAAGGCTTCACATGAAAAGTTGTTTACAGGCATAACAGGTGCATAACCTAACAAACCACCGAATTCAACCATATCGCCCACTTTTTTTCCTTCCACAGGAATAATACGCACGGCTGTCGTTTTTTGGTTAATCATGCCGATAGCCATCTCGTCTGCGATAATACCGGAAATGGTTGATGCTTTTGTATCACCAGGTATAGCAATCATGTCAAGACCAACAGAACAGACACAGGTCATGGCTTCGAGTTTTTCAATGGTTAATGCACCTTTGTTGACCGCTTTAATCATTCCTTGGTCTTCACTAACCGGAATAAAGGCACCGCTCAAACCACCCACATAGGAAGAGGCCATGGCTCCACCTTTTTTCACTTGATCATTTAACATTGCTAGTGCCGCCGTTGTTCCCGGTGCTCCCACATATTCAAGACCCATGGCTTCTAAAATCTCAGCAATACTATCACCAACCGCAGGTGTTGGTGCCAAAGATAAGTCAATAATACCAAAGGGAACGTCTAGGCGTCTTGAGGCTTCCTTAGCGACCAGTTGACCGACCCGAGTAATTTTAAAGGCGGTTTTTTTAATGGTCTCACATAAGTGTTCAAAATCCGTTCCTTGGCAGGCTTCAAGCGCCTTGTTTACAACACCTGGGCCACTAACACCCACATTAATGATTTTATCTGCTTCACTCACACCATGGAAGGCACCGGCCATAAAAGGATTATCATCCGGAGCATTACAAAAAACCACGAATTTTGCACAGCCAATGGAGTCACGGTCCCGTGTCAAGTAAGCTGTTTTTTTAATCATTTGTCCAATATCGCGAACAGCATCCATGTTAATCCCGGTTTTTGTTGAGCCCACATTAATGGAACTACATACATTATCCGTCACACTTAAGGCTTCAGGTATGGAATTAATAAGAATCTGATCACTTGGTGTCGTACCTTTATGAACAAGGGCTGAATAACCTCCAATAAAGTTAACACCAACTTCTTTAGCCGCTCTATCCATTGCCTTTGCGATACTGACATAGTCTGTTGCACCGGTGCTTGCGGCTGCTAGTGCAATCGGTGTCACGCTAATCCGTTTATTGACAATAGGAATACCGTATTCTTTGGAAATATCTTCACCGACTTTGACAAGATTTTCTGCACTTTTAGTGATTTTATCATATATTTTTTGATTAAAGGTCTTTAGATCGGTTGAAGCACAATCCAGTAAGCTAATTCCCATGGTAATGGTACGTACATCCAGATTATCTTCAAGGATCATCTGATTGGTTTCTACGACTTCATTTATGTTAATCATTTTTTCACCTAACTTTCTTAAATCCGGTGCATGCTATCAAAAATCTCGTCACGCTGGAGTTGAATGCGAACACCTAATTCTTTTCCAATGGAATCAAGGTGATCAATAATTTCCGTAACATTAATATCTGTTGATGATAAGTCAACAATCATCATCATATTAAAATAATCTTGTACAATGGTTTGCGAAATATCTAAAATATTAATCTGATTTTCTGCTAAATATGTACATACTTTTGCGATGATACCGACAGTATCTTTTCCAACGACGGTGATAATTCCTTTATTCATGTCTTCCTCCTAATGGATCACAATGGGATTTGAATGATAATCTCTATTGGCCACTGTTAAATTAATCTGTTGTTGAGTTTCTTTATATATTTCATCAAGAAGCGTCTTGATCGTAATATATGCAATATCCGGGTGGTTATTTTCTTTACTTAAATGGGCCAAAATAATATGTTCTAGCCGTTCACTAAGCACATCCAAAATCAATCTTGATGAGCACTCATTGGACAAGTGTCCTAAGTCGCTTAAAATCCGTTGTTTTAAATAATAGGGATAGGAACCGGCTTCGAGCATACTGATATCATGATTGGCTTCAATATATAAGACGTTTGAATCTCTTAGCTGTTCAAGAATATAGTCGTCATATACGCCTAAATCTGTTGCAAAACCTATTTTTTTGTCTCCATTTTCAAAAGAATAGCATACAGACTCTACTGCATCATGGGACGTACGAAAGGGTTTAATCATAAGATCATTAATAGAAAAAGCTTCATCCGGTACGATAAAGTGCAATAGGCTTTCATCAATCTTTCCTATTTTGTTTTTGCTATTAATGGCTTCCCATGTACGATAGGTTAAATACAGCGGAAGACGATAACGCCTTGCCATTACCCCAAGACCACAGATATGATCTGAATGCTCATGTGTTACAAGAATACCTTGTAGTGTTTTTGGATCAATATTAATGGATGCTAGGCCTTGCTCAATACGCTTGCCACTTACACCGGCATCAACAAGAATATGTGCTTGATCCGTTCCTATATATATACTATTACCACTACTTCCACTGGCAAGACTGCATAGTTGTATCATTTATTTTCCTCTTTCTATATGACCTTGTCAAGATCTTTTGAATCAATTGTAACACGGCCTCGTCCATGCTTCTTACTATAGTACATGGCATTGTCTGCTCTCGTCAATAGTTTTTGACTATTTTTAGCAATCTCAGGATATGAGCTGACACCAATACTTATATCTATGTGTACCTCTTCAGTGACTTCGCCGTTTTTATAGAGTAGGATTGATTCTTTGATACTTGCATGCAGTTTTTGAACAATGGCTTGGGCTTGGACTAAGTTTTTATCCGGTAATACCAGCAAAAACTCTTCCCCACCATATCGGACCGGAAGTCCATTATATTCGCGAGCAAGACGGTCTGTAATTGAGGCACATAGTTTAATGGCTTCATCACCAAAAATATGTCCATACTTGTCATTGACGGATTTAAAGTAATCAATATCAAAGAGTGCAATAGATAAGGGCTTTTCCTTTTGGTCCGCTTGATGAACGAGTGCTTCGATATGGTCAATAAAGTATTTACGATTATATATACTTGTTAACCCGTCTTTAACAGCAAGCTCCTCCATCTGCGCATAAAGATTGGCATTATTAATTGCTATCGTAATTTGCGTACTAATCCCTGTAAAAAATTGAATGTTGGCGTCGGTAAACATATCCCTAGATGAATGTTCTGCAATCAGTAAGCCATAGACAACAGAATCTCTTAATAAAGGGATAATTGCTAAGGAACCTACCGGACGATTATGAATAAAGGGATAATCTGCTTGGATTACATGATTATCTAATAGAACATGATTTTTTTCAAAATAGTCTTTTAAAAGCCCTTCCTCGACATCTTTTATCAATTGCTTTAAAAATTCCCCTTCATGATTGGATTCTAATTTATAATAGTATCTCTCATTACGTTCATCATATAGAACAAGGGAACAGGTATCCACGCCTGTCGTCCCAATGATTGCATCTGTAACTAAATCAATGAGTTCACGAATGTCTAAAGCAGAACTAATATATCTTAATAATTCGTTTTGAATGTATATCTCACCTGTTACTCTGTTGAGTCGTTCATTGGCCCGTTCCAAGTCATTTTTTTGTTTTGCAACGTCATCGTGAATTAACTTAAATCGTTCCTGAGACCGTCGCAGTTGTTCATTTTGCTCTTCAACGTTTCGAACAGTCGTCATCTGTGATGAAAGTTTTTTTTCAACATCTTCTTGTATAATCTTATACATGCGATAAGCTCCGGATACAAAGAGGCTAAATCCCATTAAGATACAGAG
>CAZLXW010000111.1:0-7447 GCA_964563505.1 uncultured Eubacteriales bacterium | reverse complement strand
CAAACTCGCTGTCGCTCAGACAGAGGAATCCCAATTTGCATGATTTCTTTCTCTTTGCGAAGAAAATCTACGTTTGTGACAAAGCATGTTTTTTATGTGCGGGCATACAAGAATGTGCGTGTTTTTGGCATAAATTAAGTTGAAGAGATTTTTTCTCTTTAACTTTGACAATGGAATAAAGTAGGGGTATAATAAAATAAATAATGATAAAGAGAAAAAATCTCTTTAGGAGGTATCGGTTATGCTTATAAGATTTAGTGTTGAAAACTTCAAATCCTTTAACGATAGACAAGAGCTTGTGATGATTCCGGCTAAAAGACTTAAAACCAATAAAGAACATGTGATTGCTTTGAACAAGGTCGCGGTGCTTCGTAATGCAACTGTATATGGCGCGAATGCGTCAGGTAAAACGAATATTATTGATGCAATCCGGTTTGCAAAGCATGTGATTACAAAGAAAATTCCTATGGAAGCTAGCAAAATGTATTGCCGAGTTTTCTCTGAAAATCAAGAGAAAGAAAGCGTATTTGAATTTGAAATCTTTAAGAATGGCAAATTTTATGCTTATGGTTTTAGTCTTTTAATGAGTGAGCAGATCATAAAATCCGAGTGGCTCTATGAACTACTACCAGCAAAGAATGCTCAGACCATGCTCTTTGAAAGAGAGACAGATAGCAACAGACTTGAGCTTGGTGAGAACTTGATACTTGATGAAATTGACACCATGCGGTTTAAAACATATAAACTAGACTTTGAAGACAACAATACAGGACTATTTATACGAGAAATGAACCGTAATAAAAAGATGAATAAAGAATCGCAACTGACCTTCTTCAGAGATGTCTTTGAATGGTTTGATGAGGATCTAGTAACGATATTCCCTGACCAACCAATTACAGATTTTGAATACTTCTATGGTGACGGTGGTAGCGATAAAATTAATGAAATTATCGAGCTGTTTGATACAGGGATATCAAAAGTCAAAATCGAAGAAATATCAGTGGCGGATTTAAAAAATAAAATACCTATCAAAATTGCTGATGACATACTACAATCATTTAAAGACAAGCTTGAAGACTCAGCTGATAATATGAAAGCAATGATGTCCCTAAGAACGAATACCGCTTTCTATAATATAAAGGGAGCTAAGGGGGAAGATCCAGTTATTACAACCATTATGCTTGAACATGGTAATGCATTTAGTGACTTTGAATTTTCGGAAGAGTCGGATGGCACAAGAAGGCTATTTGACCTACTGGATATTTTAATCAGCAATGAAAAGAACAAGATTTATGTGATTGATGAACTGGAGCGAAGTCTGCATCCTAAGTTGACTTATAAGTTCTTAGAACTCTTCTTTGAGCACCTTAAGGAAAATAATACGCAGCTTATCTTTACAACCCATGAATCGACTATAATGGATCAGAAACTCTTAAGACGAGATGAAATCTGGTTTGTGGAGAGGAATAAGGACAATGTTTCGCACTTGTATTCACTGGATCGCTTCAAAGAACGCTATGATAAAAAATTGAGCAAGGCATACTTAGAAGGCAGATATGGTGCAGTGCCGGTGCTGAAAAACTTCTCGGATAAGGTGGGTGATGAAGAATGAGCCCGCTAAGAGAATTCAAGTCACTGACGGCTAGATATGAAGAAGATATTAAAATTGAACCTTTGAGAAGATATTATTTGATATTCGAAGGTGCCAATACAGAAAGGAAATACTTTCAAGGCATTGATAACTATAGAAAAGAGCTTGGCATCAATAATCATATTGAACTGGTCATTCTTCATAAGGAAGGTGAAATCAGTAGTTTTAGTCATCCAATAAAGCTGCTTGAGCTTATTGAAGAAAAGAAAAAATCTTTAAAGCGTGATGGAAAATTTGATAAAGCGATTGATAGATTTATAATTGTATTTGATCGTGATAGTTATGAAAAATCAGAGGACTATATTTCGTTTGTTGAAAAAGCAAGTGCTTATAATATTCTCGCGGTGACTAGCCCGTGCTTTGAACTTTGGTTGATTTTGCATTATGAAGATGCTGTTGAAAAGCATGTTGTGCCAAATAAAGATAGGTTGTTTGATAATGAAAAAGTGAGTAGATCGCATACTTTTACAAGTCGACTATTTTCAGAGATATCAGGAGTTAATCCGAAATCGGGATCGTTTTTCAAAAAATTAAAGGGTGGAATTAATCTTGCGATTGAGCAAGAGAGGTTGTTGGAGCAGGATATTTTACGAATGGCAACTGAAAATGGATCAAATGTTGGTATTCTGATTGAGCAGCTGAGAGAAGATCCGAGGGATGTAATATAAGTGTGCAAACTATTTCAAATTTAAGAGTAATGAAGGAGCTGAATTGTGATCAAGATAATGATTTTGGTATTCACATTAATTATGTATATAGTAAGCATAGTTATCATTAAAGATAAAAAGAAGAAGATATCTAAATTCATAACATCGATTAATAATGCGTATATAAAAATGGGGAAAAGTTCCGGTAAAATAGTAAATGTTTTATTGGCGATTGTTGTCATATTTATATTTCTTCAGATAGCAATACAATCGTATCTTATATTATAGCGAAAACAAATGAAGTGATAAGTATAGAAACAATATTCTTAACAATTTTACTACTGTTATTTACATCTGGATTTATGTATTTTTTATTCGGGATTCCCCTGATGGTTTTATGCTCCATTGAAAAATTGATAAATGAGATCAAGAACACTAAAATTAGTAATCAGTTTATGATTAGCTTTCTAATCTTATTCTTTTACTTTTTTTTTTAGTCATTGGAAAAGCGGAGATGATTGGGTTAGGAGTGTTTATAATGGGGGGATTATTCATATCCTATATAATTAATATTAACTTATTGATAAAGGTAATATTGAATCCGTTTTGTTTTTTTACAACAGATGAAAATGAAAAAAATCGTGATAAAAGGCAAGTATTGACTGTAACCTTGACTGCAGCATTTCTTTTGCTCATTTTAGTTATATTAAACTTATTTTTGGTGGTTTTAATGATTTGGAGCATATGGCCAAATTCTTATTATTGTTCAGTGTCAGGTGCAAGCATTAGTGAATTTGATTTATTTTATTACACAGTGGTTTCTTTTACGACAATTGGATATGGAGATATAGTTCCCAGTATTATTCAGAGTAAAATTGCTGCAGTTTTAATAGCTTTCACTAGTGTGTTTTGCTTAGTGATCTTTGTTGGCTCTGCCTTATCGGCAAAAGATAAATTGTACCAAAATAATCCCGAGGATTAAAATGGCAATGATTATCGAAGAACAACTAATATGGTTTTGATACCTAAAGCATGTTTTTTATGTGTGGGCATTCAAGAATGTGCGCAATATTCCCGTTTCGCAAGATAGCTAAATGTCCAATAATAAAATATACGCTTAGCCATAAGCCGTAACGTTTCAAAGCGAAATGGATTGCACATATTTTACTATTGGACATCTACATTAGAAGTTGAATTTCGAAATGCTTTTTTGCATGTCTTCGGCTAATTTTGAGAGTTCTTCGCTTGCTTTTGATATTTGAGCCATGGAGGCTGTTTGTTCTTCGACAGAAGCGGAGGCTTCTTCGGTACCGGCTGCGTTTTCTTCGGATATTGCGGAGAGGTTCTGGATGATATTAATGATCTCGGTTTTTTTATCCATCATGGTTGTGGTGGACTCGTTGAGTTGCTGAACGACGTTTTTGACTTGTTCGATGGCTTCGGAGATCCCTTCAAATTTATGATGGGTATTATCTAAGCTGATTATTTGTGCTTGAACGATTTTACCGGCTTTATTCATTGTGTTGACGCCTTTTTCGGTCATCTCACTTAAGTTGGCTATAGTGTTTGATATTTCGCCGGCGAATTGATTGGTTTCTTCGGCGAGCTTTCGGATTTCTTCAGCGACAACGGCGAATCCTTTGCCGGCTTCGCCTGCGCGTGCGGCTTCGATGGATGCGTTTAAGGCTAATAAATTCGTTTGGGCGGCGATGCCTTTAATCATGTCGCTGGCCGATTCGATTTTATCCGCATTCGCATTGGTATCCATGATGATTGTTTGAACTTCTTTTGCGGCGTGGTTGTTTTCAGCAGTTTTCTCTTCAAGGTCTTTCAAGACGACAAAACCTTCTTCTTTTAATCGATTGACTTCGATTGCCGATGTGTTCAATATTTTGACAAGCTCTATCTCAGAAGCGATAATCTCGCCTAAGACATTCATTTCAAGTGCGCCATCGGTGGTTTCTCTTGCTTGGTCTGTTGCCCCGTTGGCAATTTCTTCAATGGTTTTGGCAACTTCTTCAGAGGATAGAGAGACTTGTTCGCTTGTGGCGGTGAGTTCTTCTGATGAAGCGGCCACATTAACGGCACTTTCTGAAATTTCATGAATAAGACCTTTTAGATTTTCGCGCATTTCTTGAACGGCATTTGCAATGATTCCGATTTCATCTTCTTTTCTTCGTATTTTAGAACCTTGTTGATTTGCGTCTTCTGTTAAATCATATTTTGAAATTTTAATCAGCTCTTGGGATAAATAGGTAATCGGTTTTGCAATTGAACGTCCTAATAGAGCAGAAATAAGTACGCCTACAAGGATAAACAAGATGCTGGCAAAGAGTAAGGCGCGTTGCATGGTAACGAGGCCTTGGAGGAATTCATCGTCAACAGCGGCATTAATAAGAATCCAATCTGTACCCGGAACAGGTGCATAAGCACTGTGTATGTTTCGTCCCATGAATTCATACTGACCTAATCCGCGTTCTTCGACTAATACAGTTTCCAATAAAGTTGCAACATTTATAAAAGTAGGGTCTTCTGTTGCTTGCTCGATGATGTTGGTTTGTGACATTACAAATTCGCGATTTGGATGAGCGACAATGGTCCCTTTTTTGTTGACGACATAGGCATAACCTTCTTGACCCAATCCCATAGCGTCTGTTACATCGTTTAAAGCGGTTCCGTCTCTTCGAGCAATTAAGACGCCAAGGACTTGGCCGTCTTTTTCTATAGGGCTGGCAAACATAAGGACGGCCGAATTGGTTACCCGACTGATTAAGACATCAGAAACGTTGGTCTCACCATTAAGAGCGCGTTTGACATAATCGCGGTCGCCTAATTCGGAGGTCGTATCTTCTTTGACATATCTGGCAGTCCCATCCGGAGTGACGATGGCCAAGTCCAAATAGCCTAAGCGATCCACATCATCGATTAAAGACTTTCTCTGAAGGTCCCAATTCATGCTTTGAATTTGATCTTGATTTGCGACTTCATATAAAACCTCTAATCGTCCTTCAACAAGTGCATAGACTTCTGCCGCACCTAAATCCGTTATTTGAAGCAAAGATTTTTCGGCTTCATCTTCTACAGTAGCCGTGGAGAAAATTAGAGCGGTAAGGCCTAATCCGAATGCAACAATTAAAACAAGCCCACCAATAAAAGCAACCATTTTTAAGGATAATTTTTTTTTCATACATACCTCTTTCTCTATTTGTCTAATACCTTTATTATAGCATGTTTGAAGGCATAAATATATAGTCGCAACGGAGTGCACATATTTTGCTATTGGGCATTAAAATTTTATGGTATACTTATAAGTAGACAGAAGCGAAAAAACTATAAGGGAAGTGAGGGCGACTCGATGGTTTTACAAAAATATCGTGAAAACAAAACAATACGTTATGGGCTCAAGTGGATGTTTGTGCTTGTTCAGATTGTCATTTATACGGTTTTGGTTTATATAAGTGGTGGGACAAGTAATGCCTTGCCACATTTGATGTATTTAGCTATTCTCTCATCAGCATATTTTTTTGGACGCAGAGAAACACTTGTTACGGCTTTCATAGCAGGTCTAGCGTTGGGACCCTTCATGCCGATTAACGTTAATCTTCATATTATGCAGACGCCGCATACATGGTTAGTTCGTATGTTTTTCTTTGTCTTAGTTGGAACGGTTTCAGGATATTTGGTTGCACGATTAAACCATTTGAATTATCAAATGCGTGAATCCGACCTTCGAAGTATATATAGCAAGTTATATAATACCAATAAACTAAATCAAGATTTGGATGCACTTATTGATGAGATGACACCCTTTAGTATTGTTCTGTATCGGATATTGAATCTTGATATGATAAGTAAATATGTTGATGATGCTACCGTGAATATTATGGTCCAGGAATTGGGAAGTAAGATGAGAAAGAGTTTTCAGAATCATATATGTTATTCCCATGGTCGTTCAGAATTTTTAGTCGTGCTAGAAAATGCAACGGAAAGCTATGTAAAAGAAGTAACGGAGGAATTTCATACATCCTTTGCAAATCCAATAAATATCAATGGTTATCGGATACAACTATTGGTCAAAGTGGGTGTTGTCAAATATCCGGAACATGGCAGAAGCGTCTTTGATATATTGTCACGTGTGCGTAGTGCCTCTGATCAGGGTGAACGACATATACCGGGGATCTTCTATTATAGTGAAGCAATAGACAAGGCAAATCGAATGACCTTCGATATAACCAACGCCTTAACCCATGCCATTCACAATAAGGATTTTTACCTTGTTTATCAGCCCAAAATCGACTTAAGAACAGAATCGATTAGTGGCGTGGAAGCTTTGATTCGTTGGAACCGTAAAGGAGAAGCTCAGATAGGTCCCGATATATTTATCAAAGTAGCAGAAGATATTGGTGTCATTCGAGACATATCTTTATGGGTGGCAACAGAATGTTCCAAACAGATGCTTATATGGAAGCAAGAAGGCGTAGAGGTCAATGTAGCTATAAACTTAACATCCAGAGAAATTCTAGATCCGGCTTTTCGCCAACAGTTCCATGCCATCTTTGTCAATGCGGGAATTCAACCGAAGTGTGTCGAGATTGAAATTACAGAACGTGTGGTTATTGATAGCAATAGTCACTTACGGGAAGTTCTGCAACAATATGGTGAATTAGGGTATAGAGTAGCTATTGATGATTACGGAACCGGATATAATACCCACTTTTCTATGGGAGAAGTGGATGTGGATACAGTGAAGCTTGATAAATATTTTGTGGATCGACTGGATCGACGTGAGATTCGTGTCTTGGTTCAGAGCATTATTGATTATGTGCATCAGCTCAATAAGGATGTCGTAGCAGAAGGTGTTGAGACCAGAGAACAAGTAGAAATGCTAGGAGTCATGTCTTGTGACATTATACAAGGCTACTACTACAGTAAACCACTGAAACCGGAAGACGTCCTCGCATACTATCATGAGTGGGCTGACGACGAAAAACAGGAATTTGCATATAATGTGTATGAATAAAGAAATATTACACCTACGTTACAAATTGCAAAAACGCTTGTAATTCGTCGCCGTTGTGATAGAATGAATTACAGGCACAGACTTTAGGTAAAGCATATGAGAACAGCGGGAGAGTTGTTGTGTTACAAT
>CAZLXW010000110.1:0-7587 GCA_964563505.1 uncultured Eubacteriales bacterium | reverse complement strand
ATCAATTATTACCCTATTAGTTACTGACTATGAACTTTTAGCCATTAGGTATCCGCTATTTTCGATTGATAGTTATATAAGCTATTATAGTTCTGGGCAGCAGCAGTATTTAATTGGATTATTCAACAGTTTGATTTCCATAAATATAATAGTATTTATCATGTTTTGTATTTTTGTCATACAGGAACAAAGAGGGGTTATAAATGAGGTCAATAAATTATATCAAGATTTAAGTATAGCGAATCAAAAACTCATGGATGCAAATACAGAATTAAAAGAATATGCAGATATCAAAGAGAAAATGGGAGAAACCCGTGAGAGAAATAGGCTTGCTAGAGAAATACATGATACCCTAGGGCATACTCTGACAGGTATTTCAGCAGGAATTGATGCATGTATTGAACTTGTAGAAAAATCACCAGACTTAACAAAAAAACAACTGGTTATTATCTCTCAGGTGGTTCGTCAAGGTTTATCTGACATAAGAAATTCAGTAAATAAGTTACGGCCAGATGTGTTGAAGCACCAAGAACTTGGAGACGCAATAAAAAATATGATTAGCGGAATTCAGAAATTAACAAATACGGATATACATCTTAATTGCGATGTGGAATATTTATGTTTTGGTGAAGATGAAGAAAATGCTATTTACCGTATTATTCAAGAGAGTCTTACGAATGCAATCCGCCATGGGCAGGCAACACAAATTGATGTAAATATAAGCAGAAAATATAATGATTTAATTCTAAGTATAATAGATAATGGTGTTGGATGTAAAACGATGAAAAAAGGATTCGGTACAAACCATATAGTTGAGCGCATTAAGCTATTGAATGGAAAAGTGGATTTTAATGGAAATAATGGTTTTAGAGTAAATGCAGTTATTCCGATAAGATGGGGTGAAAAATCATGATTAAAGTAATCATTGCAGATGATCAAGAGTTGATTCGACACAGTCTTCGTATTGTTCTTGAAAACAGAGATAATATTGAAGTAATAGATGTTGTATCTAATGGACAGGAAGTCATTAAAAGTATACGGAAAAATCCACCGGATATTATACTTATGGATGTACGCATGCCCAAAATGGACGGCGTTAAATGTACCCAGATTATTAAAGAAATTTATCCGGATATTAAAATAATTATTTTAACAACTTTTGATAATGATGAATATGTATATAATGCTTTAAAATATGGTGCAAGTGGGTATTTATTAAAAGGTGTGTCAATGGATCAATTAGTTGACTCAATACATATTGTGTATAGCGGAAAAGCAATGATAAATCCAGATATCGCTACAAAAGTTGTACAATTGTTTTCTCAAATGGCTAAATCGGACTATACAATAGAATGTGACATTGACGGTGTAAAAACATTAACGCAAACGGAATGGAAAATTATTGAACAGATTGAATTTGGGTTATCAAACAAAGAGGTTGCTGACAATTTAAACTTGTCTGAAGGAACAGTAAGAAACTATCTCACATCTATTTTGAGTAAAATTGGGTTTAGAGACCGGACACAGTTAGCGATTTGGGCAGTCCAGTATGGGGTAAGCCGTCGCAAAATGGAGTGGAGCAAATGAAATTAAAGGTTAGAAAAACAGCACTAATACTTTTGAGTTGTATGATTTTGATAAGTATATATTTTTTGGTGCAACAAAATCAAGAAAATAATGATGTTTTAGAGTTCGGCATGTTCGTTGGAAGTAATTGGCAGGTTGAGAATGCGAATAGTTATTTATTAATTGATTCGGCAGTCAAAAAATTTGAAAAGGAAAACCCAGGTGTTAAAGTGCATTACTATAGTGGAATCACAAGAAATGATTATTCAGAATGGTTGGCAAGAAAAATCATTATGGGAGAGACACCAGATGTATTTATGGTCCTTACTGAAGATTTTACAAAATTATCTTCACTAGGAGTTTTAAAAGATATGGATGACCTGATTGAAAGGGATGAAGATTTTGATCCGTCAAAGTATTTTTCAACATCATGGGAAAGTGGACATTTAGAAGGAAGTCAATATGCGTTACCATTTGAATCAGTGCCAACACTCATGTTTGTCAATACGACGATGCTTGATAAAAATAATATTCAAGTTCCGAAAAATGACTGGACGTGGAATGATTTGTATGAGATATCGAAAAAAGTGACCAAAGATACAAATGGAGATGGAAAAATCGATCAATTTGGAACATTAAATTATAATTGGATTGAAGCAGTTTATTCCAATAATGGAAATATATTTGATGACTTAGGTCAAACAGCCTTTTTTACAAATGAACGTGTGATTGAATCGGTTAAATATGTAAGTAAGCTTCAAGAACTTAATGAAAGAACGACTGTAAGTGAGGATGATTTTAATTCTGGAAACGTTGCGTTTATGCCATTATTATTTTCGGATTATCGTACATATAAAACATATCCATATAAAATTAAAAAGTATACGAATTTTAAATGGGATTTTATGACATTACCCGCAGGGGAGCATGGAAATAATGTTTCAGAAGTGAAATCACTGATTATTGGAATGAATGAAAAGACGAAAAAAGAAAAGCTTGCCTGGGAATTTATAAAATTATTAACCTATGATGAAGAGATTCAAATGAATATATTTAAATATTCTCAAGGAAGCTCTGTTTTAAAAACCGTAACAAAATCAAAAGAAGCTGAAGAGTTATTAATGCAATATACAGGAGTTGATGAAAGGGTTATAGATAATCAGCTTTTGAGTGAGATTATTGAAAATGGAGTAATAGCACCTAAATTTCAAGAGTATGACAAAGTGATAAATTTAGCAGATTCAGAAGTAAATGATATTATACTTAGAAGTAATGATATTGATAGCTCAATGAAAATTCTTCAAAGAACAGTATTAAAATATTTAGATTAAAAATTGGAGGTCATTATGAAGAGATCATTAATCAACAAGGAAATTAAAAATGCAATGGAAATAGCAAGTCGATATAATTTTCCGCTTCCGCCCTTTGCCTATTGGACACCACAAGAATGGGAAAAAGCAGATGAACGATTTGATGAAATCCGTGTAAATCAGTTGGGATGGGATGTTACTGATTTTGGCACAGGTGATTTTGAAAAGTGTGGTTTAGTTTCTTTTGTCTTTAGAAACGGCAATACATTGACAAATTCAGAGTATAAAAAAGACTATGCTGAAAAGTTACTTCTTGTAAAAGATAGCCAAATTCTTCCTTATCATTTTCATACGAGTAAAACAGAAGATATCATAAACCGTGGTGGAGGTGAGTTAGAAATCACCTTATATAATTCGACACAAGAGGGAGAATTTTCTGATGCTGATGTGATCGTCAGTGTTGATGGCGAGCGCATACAAACAAAGGCCGGTTCGACGCTCACATTAAAGCCAGGGCAAAGTATTACTTTACGTCCGGGACAATATCATCAGTGGCGAGGAAAACCCGGAACAGGAACAGTTATATTATTTGAAGTATCAACAACAAATGATGATCACACAGACAATCGATTTTATGAAGAGCGTAACCGTTTGCCTGAAATTGAAGAAGATGAAGAAAAAGAATTCTTGATATCACAAGATTATGAAACAAATAATAGGTAAGTTCAACAAAAGTCAACCAATCGTTCACAGTGCAACAGGCTATCAAAAAAGCGACAAGCACTATAACAGAAAGAGCAAGAAAAACCAGCAACTGAACAGTTTTCCTAATTTTGTGCTAGTATTATCCTTTTAAATCAAATAGTATAATGATATGTTAAAAGTAAGGAAGGAGTATAGTATGGATATGGATTATATGGAACTTTATGAAAGAGCAAGAAAACAAGGCTTAAAAAACTTTCATGGTGTTTATGATAAAGAAATACATTACCTTTCTTGCTTAGATGGTCAACTTGAAAATATAAAAATTGTGAAAGAAGTTAATCTAAGACGTAAAGAAATTTTACTGAAAAAAATAATTGGAACGAAAACAAACGGAAGAAGAACTTCTTTTTCATCTGACTTTATGCCTCTGTTACCACTGAAAAGTGAATTTGCAGATAAGTGGAGAAAACTTTGTCAAATTCATATTGAAGAAGGGATTCGTGATCCAATCAAGGTATATGAATATTTAAATTACTATTATGTACAAGAAGGAAACAAAAGAGTTTCTGTTTTAAAATTTTTTGATGCATATAGTATTCAGGCGGATGTAATACGTATTATACCCGAGTATGATTCGAATGATCCGGAAATTTGTATATATTATTCTTTTCTAAAGTTTTATAAAAAAACGCATGTGGATTATATTTGGATGTCGGACAAAGAGAATTTCAATCGACTTTATGTCTATATAATTAAATATAGTTTAGTTACGGAGCGCTTTGATGATACAGAACTTCGTGAAATATATTATCGTTTTCGAAAATATTATTATGAAGAAAAAGGCAATGCATTGAATATTACAACGGGGGACGCCTTTTTGAAATATTTGGATGTTTATCAATATGAAAAAAATATTAGTGATAAGGCTTTAAAGGAAAATGTTTCAAAACTTATGGGTGAATTTAAATATCTAGAAAATCCGAATCAGGAGATGATTTTTGATGATATAGCTTTAGTTCATAAACCACTTATTTCGAGTCTTAAAGGAAAAAGAATTCAAGGTCGAGAAGTTGTTGTAGCCTTTATTTATGGTTCAAATCCAAGTGAATCTAGCTGGGCAGATGTTCATAATAAAGGAGCTAAACGCTTAGAAGAAATTTATGGTCATAAGGTAAAGGTAGATACTTATTATGACGCTTTGGCTGAGATAAATAAAAAAACGAATGTTATTCAAAAAGCAATTGAGTATGAAGCGGATTTAATATTTGTAACAACGCCTATCATGAAAGATTTATCTATAAAAGTAGCTATAGAACGAAAAGAAACGAATATATTTCTTTGTACACAAAAGATGGTCAGTAAATGGGTCAATACATATTTTGCGAGAATGTTTGAGGTTGAATTTTTAGCAGGAATGATTGCCGGTACTTTGTCTAATTCCAACGCTTTAGGCTATGTTCTTGGAGAACCCATAGCTGCGACCATAGCTAATATAAATGCGTTTGCTTTAGGCGCAAAATTTATGAATCCCTATGCTAAAGTATATGTTGGTTGGATACGAAACTTGAATGAGAACATGGTCGATCAAATGGAAGAGGAACTGAATAAGTTATTGGACCATCAGGTGGATATTGTTTCGCTTCCACCGACTGCAGTAATAAAAAACAGCTCATCTTCTAGAGGGATTTATCGTTTGAAATCCAAGGAACTATTGGCTGAACCTGTATGGAATTGGGGAGAGTTCTATATTAAGATAGTAGAGGCTTTCCTTGCGGGGACTTTAAAGCCTCAAACCAATCAAAGTGAAGCTAACTTTTTTTGGTGGGGTATTGATTCTAAAATTATCGATATAAAATATGGAGAAACACTTCCAGAAGAACTTAAAGAGACAGTTGATTTTATGAAAGAAATGATTGCTTCTGGAATTTACAGTCTTTTTAAGGGACCGATACGAGATAACTTAGGTAATGTTAAGTTAGAAGAAGGAGAAATTATTGCAGTGGATGATATTTTGAATATGGATTGGTTGGTCAAAGGCGTTGAAGGAGAAATCCCGGTTATCCATGTGTTTGAAGATAATTCAATGCTTTCAAAACATGAAGGTGTCTATAAATGCTATGATTTATAAAATTAAACACTTCTTTATTGTGTGTTCTGTTTTTTGATTTAAAATAAGAGTAATATTATTCATGATTTATATCTTAATAAACAGTCATTGAAAATTGACAATCGAGGAGATGAAACATGTATAATTTTAGAATACTGACAATTAATCCTGGTTCAACATCAACCAAAGTGGCCTTGTTTGAAGGACAAAACAAATTGTTTTCAAAAAATATTGAGCACGACTTAAGTCGATTAAGTCATTTTAGTGAAATTAGTGAACAATTTGACTATAGAAAACAGATGATTCTTGAAACGGTTGAAGAAAACAATATTGACTTTGAAACAATAGATGCATTTTCAGGACGTGGGGGTGGATTGGTTTCTCTAGAAGGTGGAACCTATGAGGTCAACCCCATGATGCTTAAACATGCACGAATTGGATTAACAGTTAAACATCCTGCAACCTTAGGGTGTCAAATAGCCCATTATTTTGCTGAAAAATATAATAAAAAAGCTTTTGTTGTTAATCCGCCGGACGTGGATGAATTTCAAGATGTAGCCAGATTAACAGGGTTAAAGGGCGTGTATCGAGAAAGTCGTACGCATGCATTAAATCAAAAAGAAGTTGCCATTAGATATGCTAAGAGTATTGAGAAAAAATATGAAGAATTGAATCTTATCATTGCCCACATTGGTGGTGGAATATCTATCACTGCGCACCAAAAAGGAAGAATGATTGATTCCAATGATATTGTTAGTGGAGATGGTCCAATGGCTCCCACAAGATGTGGATCGATTCCGGTGAAAAATATTGTAGAAATGTCTTACTCCGGTAAGTATAGTGAAAGAGAGATGCTGGATAAAATAACAAAATCAGGTGGAATTAGTGATCATCTAGGGACAGCGGACATTAAATCGGTAATACATAAAATTGAGCGTGGCGATGCCTATGCCAAATTAGTCTTTGAAGGAATGTTATATCAAATCGTTAAGGAAATTGGTGCATATGCAGCAGTACTCAAGGGTGAGGTTGATGCGATTATTTTGACGGGAGGAATCGCTCAAAGTGCGTATGTTGTTAATACAATAAAAAGCCATGTGCAATATATTGGTCAAGTCATTCAAATGGCCGGAGAGTTTGAAATGGAAGCTCTCGCAGCCGGAGCCATTCGAGTATTAGCGGGGGAAGAAAAGGCCAAGATCTATACAGGAGAGCCAATATGGAACGGGTTTATATGATTGGCCAATTATTTGAAGAAATGACGGCACGTTATCCATATTGGGCCGGTTTTGTAAAGTTTGCAATTTTAGCATCAACAGGAGATTTGCTTGCCGGAAGAATTATATATGGTCAGTGGAAACGACCCAAAGGATTGATAGGAAAAGCTCTTATATGGGGAATTTTAGGCGTAATGATTACACTTGTATTCACAGTATATTATAATGGGGTTCATCAGGCACAACTTATAGGCAGATTACCCTTTGCAGAATCCAGATTTGCACTCGCTTTGTTTGCAAGCATAGTCATGAACCTAACCTTTGGTCCCATGCTCTATATTTATCATAAGTTTGGCGATTTGATTGTTGAGTTTACTATTGATAAACAAAATAAATCGCGTGAAAAAATATTTGATATTGACGCGATGATTAAAGGTATAGACTGGAATTCAATGGTAAAATTTTCTTGGCTGAAAACATGTACTTTAGTTTGGATACCATGTCATACCTTTGTGTTTATGCTTCCCGCAAATTATCGGGTCTTAGCGTCGGCCCTGCTTTCTATATTACTTGGTGTTATTATAGGATTAACACGAAAACATAGTCACTCTTGAGTGGCTATGTTTTTTTGTTCTTTGATAGGAAAGTTCTACTTTTCTATCAAAGACATTTTAGAATCAAA
>CAZLXW010000109.1:0-7777 GCA_964563505.1 uncultured Eubacteriales bacterium | reverse complement strand
ATTAATTGATAGCCTCGATATCAGTGGACTATACCCACTAATGTGGGAATATAACCAAAGAGAACAAGTGTCTTTTACATTCTTTAGCTCTGGACTATACCCACTAATGTGGGAATATAACTACGTTGTCTCGATGTATGATATGAGTTGTGCTTCGGGACTATACCCACTAATGTGGGAATATAACAGATATCGCTGCATTACTTATGCGTGGTAAGGCTTGGGACTATACCCACTAATGTGGGAATATAACAGCGTTAAAATATCCATTTCATCGAGTGTGATATTAGGACTATACCCACGAATAGTTAAAGTCAATTTATAATTACCACTTTACAGCGCTAAAGAAGTATGGTATACTTTCTTTAATTAATACTTGACAATATCTATGATTGGAAAAAGTAACTAAGGTTAAGATGTTCAGCGAGCCGTCGTTTGGTGTGAGGTACGGTACATACAATGTTAGTGAATGGTTCCATGAGATGCTAGGTGAAATACAGTAACCGATGCCGGGTTCTCCCGTTACAGAGATATAGTATCGATTAATGATTAATCCGTACAGAATGACTTTGAGTGGCTTATGAACATTTCGTCTCAAACGAAGTGTTTTTTTTGTACCATTTTGGGTGGCATAACGAAGATATATTCGTCCCAAGTAAGGGGTGAATATGTCTTTTTTTAGTTTAGGAGGAAGACGATGAGATTAATAACCTATGAACGCAAACTTTCCGGAGATACGGAAACACCGATTTCGATTTATTCAAAATATGTAAAAGATCAAGTAGGCTTTTTGCTTGAGAGTAAGGAGCAACCCAAGGGACGCTACTCATTTATGGCGGCAGACCCTTATATGCAGGTTCGTGTCTATCAGGACCGGATTGAAACTCAGATGAATGGAATGCGAGAAATGGTTCGTGGATATGGATTAGATCTTATTGAAAAGATGATGGATGGTATTCAAGTGACCAATACAACGGGACTTCCTTTTATCGGAGGGGCTGTTGGAACTGTTGGATATGACATGATTAGAGATTATGAAAATCTTCCGGACAAAAATCCGGACACCATCGGGACACCGGATTCTCATTTACTCTTTGTCAAAGAATTAATCGCCTATGACCATTATTATCATCAGATCCATCTTATATGTTTAGATACAGATGATGATACCGGCCGGGAAAAAAGCCAGCAACGCTTTGATGCCATGGAAGCCATGCTCCATGAATCCCTTGATCTTAGTAAAGCATGTGAACCGGTTGATGTGGAATTTACAACGAATATGAGTCAGGAAGCCTATATGCAAGCCGTAGAAAGGGCCAAGCAATATATCTATGACGGTGATATTTTTCAAGTAGTCTTATCTCAGCGTTTAAGCGGAAAAAGTAAGGATGTTGATACATTTAACCTCTATCGTAAGTTGCGTCAAGTGAATCCATCGCCTTATTTATATTATTTTAACATGGAGGACTATGCCATTGTTGGTAGTTCACCGGAGATGCTGGTATCGATTAAAGACGATCAGATTCTGACATGCCCCATTGCCGGAACACGAAAACTAGGTCAAACAGAAGAAGAAAATGAAATGTTAGCCAAGGATTTATTGGCGGATGAAAAAGAACGTGCTGAACATATGATGTTAGTTGATCTTGGCCGTAACGATATGGGAAAAGTATCCGAATTTGATTCGGTAAAGGTTGAATCCCTTATGGAAGTCCATCAGTATTCCCATGTGATGCATTTGGTTTCTTTGGTCTCCGGAAAACGGCGTCAAGGCATGAGTATGTTTGATGTCTTGATGAGTTTTTTACCTGCAGGAACATTATCCGGAGCTCCTAAAATACGTGCAATGGAAATCATTGATGAACTGGAAAACAAACGACGTGGTATCTATGGCGGAGCGATTGGATATTTTGGATTCAATAAAAACATGGATATGTGTATTGCCATTCGAACCATGGTCATCAAAGACGATACCATACATATACAGGCCGGAGCCGGGATTGTTGCCGATTCGGACCCGGAAAAAGAATATGAAGAAACCATTAACAAAGCAAAAGCGTTAGTGACGGCTATTGGCCAGTAGGAGGTGTATCCATGTTACTCTTAATTGATAACTATGACTCATTTACATATAATTTATACCAATATATCGGACATTTTGAAAAGAACATACAGGTTGTTCGTAATGACCAAATAACCCTTGAAGAGATTGAAGCCTTAGGGCCGGATCAAATTGTTTTATCACCGGGACCTAAGACGCCGAAAGAAGCGGGGATTTGCCTAGATGTTATTAAAACTTTTTATAATAAAATTCCGATTCTAGGCATTTGTCTAGGACACCAAAGTATTGGCCAAGCTTTTGGCGGTGTCGTCAAACATGCCAATCAACTCTATCACGGAAAATCAAGTCGGATAACGTTTGAATCGGATCCTATTTTTGAAGGCATTGACCAACCTATCCATGTAGCTAGGTATCATTCTTTGATTGTGGAAAAAGATACATTACCTGAGGAACTGATGATCTTAAGTACGTATAAGGATGAAATCATGGCCATGAAACACAAACAGTATCCCGTATATGGCTTACAGTTTCATCCGGAATCCATATTAACAGACCAAGGGATGCAATTGATTGAGAATTTTTTGAAGGTTAGCAAGGAGGTATACGTATGAAGGAATATATTGAAAAGATTATGACCGGTCAAGATTTAACTGTAGATGAGATGACCATGGTGATGAATGAGCTTATGTCGGGAGACGTTGATCCCATTGTTGCAGGAAGCTTTTTAACGGCACTTAAGATGAAAAAGGAAGCCATTCCGGAGATTGTTGGTGGGGCAAGAGTTATGCGTGAAAAGGCATCAACGATTACACTTAATCGAGAAATAACGCTTGACACATGTGGTACCGGTGGAGACCAATCGGGAACCTACAATATTAGTACAGCTGTAGCTATTATAGCTGCAGCGGCAGGAATCGCTGTAGTTAAACATGGCAATCGATCTGTATCGAGTAAATGTGGCTGTGCAGACGTTTTGGAAGAGCTTGGTGTAGCCATTGATTTAAAACCGGAACAGGTAAAAACATGCATTGAGAAGACCAATATTGGTTTCTTATATGCACCGACCTTTCATGCAGCGATGCGTCATGTTGGACCGGTTCGAAAAACATTGGGTTATCGTACTATTTTTAATATTTTAGGTCCGCTAGCCAATCCGGCCAATGCCTCCTATCAACTGGTGGGTGTGTTTGATGAGAGCTTACTCGATGTTTTTGCCGAGGTTTTACGAGAATTAGGCATAAAACGTGCCATTGTTGTCCATGGAACCGATGGACTTGACGAGATTACGATTTCAGGAGATACAAAAATCTGTGAATTAAATGAAGGAAAAATTACAAAACGCGTAATTCGTCCCGAAGATTTTGGTTTACAGCGTGCACCGCTGACCGAGATTATTGGCGGAGATCGGGCTAGGAATGCACAGATACTCATTGATTTATTTAAGGGAAAAACTGGACCTATGCGTGATGTACTCCTTTTAAATGCAGGAGCAGCTTTATATACCTGTAATAAAGCAGAGTCCATAGGCGACGGCATTAAAACAGCAGAAGCCTTAATTGACTCAGGAGCAGCTATGGCCAAGCTAAGCGAGCTTATTCAGGTATCTAAGACGCTTCATAGCGCCTCGATTGCGGGGTGATGATATGCCAATTTATTTAAGCGAAATTGTGACCAGAAAAAGACAACGGCTGGAAGAACGTGGGCTAAACTATGATGACTTGGCCAAGCGTATTGAATTTTCCAAGGCTAGACCCAATTTTAAAGACGCTCTTCAACAAGACGGCCTGTCGATTATAGGTGAGATAAAAAAAGCATCGCCGTCTAAAGGACTTATTCGAGAGGATTTTCATCCGTTAGACTTGGCAAAAGCGTATGAAGAAAGTGTAGATGCCATATCTGTATTGACAGAAGAAAGCTACTTCTTAGGATCGGATATTTATTTGGAAGAAGTGAGTCAAAATGTTAACTTGCCCACATTATGCAAAGATTTTATCATTGACCCCATGCAGATTATGAATGCCAAAGCACTAGGTGCTAGTGCGGTACTTTTGATTGTTAATATACTTACGGATACGGAGCTCAAAAATTTCATGCGATTGGCCAAAGACCTCGGCATGGATGCCCTTGTTGAGACCCATACTCGGGAAGAAATTGATCGGGCAGTTTTAGCCGGTGCAGAGATTATCGGAATTAACAACCGTAACTTAACCACTTTTGACACGTCCATTGATGTGACGCTTGAGTTAGCAAAATATGTTCCGGATGAATGTGTGTTGATTAGTGAGAGTGGAATTTTATCCCCTCTTGAGGTGGAAGTTTTGTCCTATGTGAATATAGACGGTATCCTCGTTGGTGAGAGTTTTATGCGGAGCCCATCCATTCAGAAAAGTGCAAAGGAGTTCAAAAATGCCTATCGACGTTAAAATTTGTGGATTAAAAACACATGAAGAGATTGAACTTGTCAATCAGTTTCCCATCATCTATGCGGGATTTATCTTTGCACCGTCAAAACGCCAAGTGACAACAGGCCAAGCAAAGGAGCTCATACATTCTCTGCGAAAAGATATTAAGAAAGTCGGAGTCTTTGTCAATAGTCCTATTGAAGAAGTGCTTCGTGCAGTGAGGGCGTACAAATTGGATGTTATCCAACTCCATGGTGATGAATCTGTGGATTACATTCAGCAAATTCCCTGCAAGGTGTGGAAAACTATTCCAATCAAAGATGCATCTAGTTTAAAACAAGTGGAAATTTATGGAAAGGTTGTGGATGGACTCCTTTTTGAGACCCATCATGAAGGCATGCGCGGCGGAAGCGGCAAAGCATTTGACTGGTCTCTTTTAGCAAAACGTCCCAAGCTTGAAGCGTCCCTTATATTAGCAGGGGGACTTTCGCCGGAAAATATACGTCAAGCTATTGACGTCGTTAAACCCAATGTGATTGATGTAAATTCCGGATTGGAAGTGAATGGATACAAAAACTATGAAAGAACAAAAAAACTATTTGAGGAGTTGAAGATATGAGTCGTTTTGGAGAATTTGGTGGACAATATGTACCGGAATCGTTAATGAATCCCTTAAAAGAATTAGAGGATGCCTATCATGAGGCTATTCATGATCAAAAGTTTATGGATGAATACCGCTATTATTTGAAGCAATATGTCGGTCGACCGGCACCGCTCTTTTATGCGGAGCGTCTGACAAAAAAATATAACAAAGGTAAAATCTATTTAAAACGTGAAGATTTGAATCACACAGGTGCACATAAGATTAACAATGTGCTTGGTCAAATTTTGTTGGCCAAGCGGATGGGTAAGACCAAGATTATCGCAGAAACCGGAGCAGGACAGCATGGTGTTGCAGCAGCGACCGGGGCGGCACTATTTGGTATGGAATGCCGTGTATTTATGGGTAAAGAAGATGTGGAAAGGCAAGAACTCAATGTTTTTCGCATGAAATTACTGGGTGCAGAAGTCATCTCCGTAACTTCAGGAACAGCAACCTTAAAAGATGCCACCAATGAAGCCATTCGAGAATGGGTTCGCCTAGCAGAAGATACCTTTTATGTCATTGGTTCTGTAGTTGGACCACATCCATATCCTCAGATGGTTCGAGATTTTCAGCGCGTCATTGGTGATGAGACAAGGGAACAGATTTTAGAGCAGGAAGGACGCTTGCCCAATCGCATCTACGCTTGTGTCGGGGGAGGAAGTAACGCCATAGGGATGTTTTATCCCTTTATTGGAGATGCTGACGTTGAACTTATTGCAGCAGAAGCGGGTGGTCTGGGTGTAAAAACTGGAAAACATGCGGTTGTTTTATCCAAAGAAGTTGAAAGTCGCGTGGGTGTTTTCCAAGGTATGAAGACGGCTTTATTATCTGATGAAAATGGCAATATTATACCGGCACATTCCATATCCGCGGGATTAGACTACCCGGGAATCGGACCTGAGCATGCCTATTTAAACGCTATAAAAAGAGCCCGATATGAAGTCGTATCGGATAAAGAAGCCTTAGAAGCTTTTGAACTTTTATCACGGGCAGAGGGAATAATTCCTGCATTAGAAAGTGCCCATGCTGTTGCCTTAGCTATGCGTGAGATTGAACAGACCAAACCTGAGGATTTGATTGTCATTAACGTCTCAGGACGTGGTGATAAGGACACCCATACGGTGATGGCTTATTTTGATCAAGGCAAACAAAACTTAGAGAGTCTGAATAAGTAGGAGGAAACGGATGAATCGAATAGAAGAAGTATTGAATGCAAATAAACAAGCAAACAAAAAAAGTTTTATTGGATATTTAACAGCCGGAGATCCATCAATTGAACAATTGCCGGCCCTCGTTAAGGCATTGGAAAGAGGTGGATGTGATGTCATTGAGATTGGCGTTCCTTTTTCAGACCCTCTAGCAGATGGACCAGTGATTCAAGCAGCAGGACAACGTGCGATTGAAGGTGGTACCTCCATTTATAAGATATTTGAAAGTTTGGCTTCTTTTCGGTCATCGATTCATGTACCGATTGCCTTTTTGGTCTATTATAATACGCTGACCATATATGGTGTAGAAGCCTTTGTTAAAAAATGTCTTGAGGTTGGCATTGACGGATTAATTATACCGGATCTTCCTTTTGAAGAGCAAAAGGAGCTTGCTGATTTTTTAGAGGGAACATCTATAGCTTTGATTCCGTTTGCAACGCCGACCTCTAAAGAGCGGATGGCCTTTACTCTGAAAAACGGAAGCGGGTTTGTCTATACGGTCTCATCTATGGGAGTGACTGGGCGATTATCGGAATTTCATGCAGAGTTGGAAAACTATATCAATGAGGTGAAATCCTATACGTCATTACCGATCGCTATTGGATTTGGTATCTCAACGACAGATGATGTAAAACGCATGAGTTGTTTAGCCGATGCTGTGATTGTAGGAACAGCAATTGTGCAAAAGATTCATGAGAGCCAAGCTAATGCAGATGTGATTGAGCAATTTGTATATTCATTAGTTGAAGGACTGGAATAAATATAAAATCGTTTAGTTATAATTTTAATGAAATACTAAGAATTTTTACATCTTTCCGTCATATTTATCTGATACGATAAAAGAGTAATGAATAAAGATAAAGAATGAAAGAATGACGAGGTGAGGCAATGAATATCGCATTTTTCTTAACGCCTAAGCATGAAATTGTAACATTGAGAGAATCGATGACCCTAAGACAAGCAATGGAGAAAATGGAATACCATAAGTACTCTGCTGTTCCGGTTATCGATAATGAAGGGCGTTATCAATATACATTATCCGAGGGGGATGTATTATGGCACATTAAAGATCATATGGATTTAAGTTTAAAAAATTCAGAAGCGGTGAATATTAACCAGATTAAGCGCTCAAGAAATATTGAAGCCGTATCTATTAATGAAGATATAGAGGTCGTTCTCGACTTAACACGATATCAAAATTTTATTCCGGTGGTGGATGATACGGGAATTTTTATCGGCATTATCCGGCGAAGTGATATGATGGCAAATCATTTTGAATACGAAGGAATAAAAAAGCAAAAAAAACTGCAATTAAAGTGGGCAGAAGCTTAATGTAGAATTAGGGAAATTAGGAAAGTGCTAATTTCCCTTTTTTGTGCATATTTTTCATCTGCATCCTTGTTGTATTTGCCATTTTAGACCGTGTAGTGTAAAATTAAAATATTAATTATGTTTATGT
>CAZLXW010000108.1:3597-7855 GCA_964563505.1 uncultured Eubacteriales bacterium | reverse complement strand
TGACATTTTAATAAAAAAACATACATCTCTACATATAAAAATATATAATGTGTCAAAAAAGTGCAAGGCATAGGATGAAAATGTGCATAGTTAATAGTTATCGGATTTGCTATCCTATAATTGTAAGGTAACAAGGAACAAGCTTTATAATAAGTTTTACAGGAGGGTTTTATGAAAACAAAATGGTTTAGTGTAGTATGTTGTATGATTTTTGTGGTATTGTTGTCTGTTGGGTGCGGTCAAAATGATAATGGTAATGCCCAACCGGATGCTAGTGGTTCTTCGGATGATCAAACGACAGTATTCGATGACAGTGCTAGCGACGTGAATGGCGAAATATCTTTCGATGGAGAAGAATTAAGCATTTTGGTATCAGCGGGGTGGATGGATAACAGGTACGATACAATTATTGAACGATTTGAAGATACCTATGATGTGACGGTTGATTTGCAGACCATTCCTGCGGATCAGTATTTTGACATTTTGCAGTCAAAATTGGATACAGGTACGAATGCAGATATCTTCTGGATTCAATCCAATCCATTTGCAATTGAAACAACGATTGTACGACCAGAAGAGTATTGCCTTGATTTTACAGGTGCTGAGTGGAAAGATATTATGTATGAAGCTAGAAAAGCATCTTGTGTGCATGATGGAAAGCTTTATGGCTTACAAATTTGGCATAATTCTCCGGAATATGTGATGCTATATAACAAAACAGTATTTGATGAATTAGGACTTGAAATACCAACGACTTATGATGAACTTAAAGAAGTGTGCGAAACAATTAGTGCAGAAGGGATGACACCATGGTTTATACCGGGTGCAGATGGTTGGCAACATCAATTGGCATTCTTCCAAATCGGTGGTGTTTATGAGGCGAATATGCCGGGGCTATATGACCAATTGAATATAAATAAGGCAACATTTGCAGGAAATGAGACTATGTTGACTGTTTTGCAACAATTTAAAGAACTATCAGATTTAGGTTATTTTGGTGAAGACTGGATAGGTTCGGATTCTACAAACGCGTCGAATGACTTTGGTGACCGAAACATTGTAATGGCAATGGCAAATTCAAGCTATATTAAACAAATCAAAGAAGAGACAGGTACGACAGATGAGTTTGGCTTATTCTTGTTACCACTTGCGGATAATAACTCATTTCCTACAAATCCTGCAGGGCCGACAATGTTTGGGTATAAGGGAACATCGCATCCTGAGTTGGTTAAAGCGTTTTTCGACTTTGTAACAACGACAGAAAGTCTTCAAGAATTACTTGATAACTCACCGTCATATACAAATCTGGATGTTAATGATCCTAATCTTGAACAACATTGGTTGCCGGAAGAAGAAGTGTTTATGAGTGGCGTTAAACAAAGTCAGATGGTAACGCCGGTGCTTCAAACCGGAACGAAATACACCAATGACTATTGGATGGACTTTGGTGCAGATATGGTTGCCTACTGTCTGGATCAAATGGAAGCAAATGAAGTTCTTGAAAACATGGACAGAAACCGAGCAGAATCAGCAGAGATTACAGGCGATCCTAATTGGAACTAGAGTAAAGTTTGGAGGCATACTGTGAATAAAAATAAAATCTATCCTCAATGGTACATTGTTGGACCGTTAGTATTATACGTTATGTTCTTTCTATTTCCAAGTCTTTTGGGAGTCTTGTACTCTTTTACGGACTGGAGTTCTAGAAGCGGTATCAATGGGATTAGTTTTGTAGGATTAGAAAACTATATTGAGATTTTTACGTCTAATCGAGATTATGCCTCAGGTATAGTTAATACATTGAAATTCACGTTGATATCAAATGGGATTAAACTGACTGTAGGGTTATTTCTAGCGATATTATTGCAGGAAGGTGTTTTTGGAAAAGGACTTTATCGGACGGTGTTTTATTTGCCGTCCATCCTTCCTTTTGTCATTATAGGTTTAGTGTTCAAATCTGTATTTAACTATAATACCGGCTTGTTGAATACTATGTTTGAAACATTGCAGCTTGATTTCATGAAACAGAAGTGGCTATCGGATTTAAATATCGTATGGAAGTCGATTTACGGTGTTGACGCATGGCGTGGAATTGGTTATGTTATGACGATTTTCTTGGCAGGACTAAATGCAATACCAAGAACCTACTATGAAGCGGCGGTTATTGATGGGGCAAATTTTTGGCAGAAATTATTTAAGGTGACATTACCGATGATGACCGGTTCAATTATGATAAATCTGGTTTTTGGAATCACCTATGGATTGAAAGTCTTTGATATTATTTACGTATTGACGAATGGTGGGCCGGGGCGTGAAACTGAAGTACTGACAACGTATGTATTTCAATTATATTCAAGAGGCCAATATGGTCTTGCAACAGCTATGAATGCCATACTGTTGATTATTACTGCAGTTATCGGTATTGCTGTCGTGAAATTCATGAGTAAGCAGGAGGTGCAGCAGTGAACAAGAAAAAAATGTTTCAAAGTCTATTCAAACAGGTTTTATGTTTAGGTTTTAGTGCTGCTGTAATTGCACCCTTTTATATGGTGCTTGTAAATTCCTTCAAAAGTAAATCCGATGCGGCAAGAATGAGTATGGCCTTGCCATCTGAATGGATGTTTAGCAATTACTTGGAGGTCATTGAACGGGGAAAACTCATTCAAGGATTTATCAACAGCTTGACATATGCAACTTTTTCAACGACAGCAGGTGTGCTTCTCTGTTCGATGGCTGCTTTTGTTATTAGCCGTAATAGCACGAAAATCAATCGATTTATTTATTATTTTGTTCTGTGCGGATTGTTTTTCCCGGTGAATTACGTGACCTTAGTTCGTGTGTTTCAAACTTTTCGTCTCACCAACACACGTCTAGGCATTATTATAATATTTACGAGTGCGATGATTCCTTTTTGTGTGTTTACCATTCGTAATTTCGTATTATCGATACCTGTGTCAATGGATGAAGCGGCAGTAATTGATGGAGCAGGACCTAATAGATTGTTCTTTATGATCATTGTTCCGTTACTTAAGCCAATACTTGTCACTTGCTTTATTTTACAATTTATGGGGGTATGGAGTGATTTTCTTACTCCGCTTTATCTTTCAAGTAGTAGTAGGTTATTTCCAATGACAATGTCGGTCTATCAGTTTTTCGGAAAAAATACTAGTCATTGGAATTATATATTTGCAAATATTATATTAACGTGTATCCCGGTTATAATTGTTTATCTGCTGGGGCAACGCTATATTGTTTCAGGATTGACATCCGGTGCGGTTAAAGAATAATTATGAGAACGTACATTTATAATATCTTTAGATAAAGGTGGTTGTAGAAATGGATAAATTTGAAAAAATGTCCGGTTACCTACAAAAAGGTAATATGAAAGAGGTTGTAAGAATAAGTAATGAGCTTATAGAAGAAGGTGCACAAGCATCAGAGATATTAGGAGCTCTCCTTGGTGGCATGGGAATAATTGGTGAAAAATTTAAAAATAATGAAGTGTTTGTTCCTGAGGTGCTTATTGCTGCAAGAGCAATGAATGGTGGCTTGAGTGTGATTCGTCCTTTATTAGAACAACAAGGGGTTGAATCTATGGGTAAGGTCGTTATCGGAACAGTGAAAGGTGACTTACATGATATTGGGAAAAACCTTGTAAGTATGATGATGGTAGGTGCAGGATTTGACGTTATTGATTTAGGTGTAGACGTACCGACTGAGAAGTATATCCAGGCGATTACAGAAAATAAAGCGGATATTCTTTGTATGTCAGCCCTTCTTACAACAACAATGCCTATGATGAAAACGGTTATTGAAGCTATTGAAGAAAAAGGCTTAAGAAATAGTGTGAAGATTATGATTGGTGGTGCCCCGGTTACCGAAAGTTACGCTAAAGAAATTGGAGCAGACCTTTATACCGCCGACGCATCGACAGCTGCAACGGAAGCAAAAAAACTCGTGAGTGCTTAGGGATAAATGCAAAGAAAAAGGAGATAAATATGACCGGAAAAGAAAGAGTAATACGTGTGTTAAAGCATGAAACCACGGATCGTGTACCATGGGTGCCATTTGCAGGTGTACATGCAGGAGCCTTGATTGGAAAAAATGCTACAGAAGTTTTATCGGATGAAAAAGCGCTGTATGAAAGTTTGAAAGCAGTACATCAAATGTACCGACCGGATGGAATGCCGATTGTTTTTGATTTACAAATTGAAGCTGAGATTTTAGGATGTGAACTTGTATGGGCGGATGAAGCACC
>CAZLXW010000108.1:1501-3497 GCA_964563505.1 uncultured Eubacteriales bacterium | reverse complement strand
TTGATGGAATATACAACGACCACAGCGCTTAAGATGGTTGATATGTATGTTGATGCAGGTATGGATGTCATTGCGGTGGTTGATCCTCTTGTTTCGCAAATATCGCCGGAGCATTTTGCCGATACGTGTCATGAAAGTTTTCTGACAATATTTGATTATATTCGTGCAAAGGGAGCTTATTCTAGCTTTTTTGTATGTGGTAATGCGACAAGACAAATTGATATGATGTGTAAGACCGGGCCTGACTCGATTTCGATTGATGAGAATGTAGTTATGAAAGAGGCAAAAAAAATAACAGATACCTACAATATTGCGATTGGTGGAAATATTCCGTTAACGACATTGATGCTTCATGGAACACAACAAGAAAATATGAAATATGTCGTTGATATGATAGATTCCCTCGATACGAAAAATTTAATTATATCCCCGGGATGCGATATGCCATATGCTGTGCCTACTGAAAACACAATCGGTGTAGCGCAAGCGGTTATTGAGACGGATAAGATACGTGAAATGGTGAAAAACTATGAAGCACCGGAAATGAATATTGATGTTGAATTACCTAATTACACCCAGTTAAAGAAACCCTTAATTGAAGTGTTTACCTTGGATTCTGCCACATGCGCAGCGTGTACTTATATGATGGGAGCAATCAATGTTGCAGATGAACACTTTGGTGATCGAGTCAATGTGATTGAATACAAGTTCACTGAAAAAGAAAATATTGCCCGTTGTATAAAAATGGGAATCAAAAATCTTCCGTGTGTTTTCGTTAATGGTGAACTTAAATGGTCATCAATCATTCCGAGTAAAGGTGAATTGTTTAATGAAATCGAAAATGCATGTGAAACGGTAAATAAAAATTAAAGCGAGGTTTTAATATGTTCAAAGATCCGATTTTGTTGGATAGTGTATATGAACCTGAAAAGATTATGCGTCTAATGCAGTGTAGCAAATCATCAGACGCGTATCCTGTGTTTTTGTCGGCTTTTCAAGAATTTGAAAAAAACATACAAAGTAGAATTCAAATAAAAGCTTTTGTTAACGTTGAGCTGAACAAAGAAAATCGTGGCGAAGATACAGAGAAGAAAATCGGTCAGGTCTATTGTTTGCTAACAATCGGCCCATATTTGGAAAACTATATCAAAAAGCTTTATGAACAAGGCAACTATCTTGAAGCAATGATCTACAATGAGATTGGAGATCAACTTGTATTTCAAGGGACAGAAAAGCTATTTAAAATACTTGAGCAAGAAATCATGGGTACCGGATTTTTATCGCATAGATATGAACCCGGTACTCATGATGTTTCTATGGAAGAAATGCATCGAGTCTATGCAAAGATCCAAGAGCATTTTGATTACAAATGTGGTGTGGGTATAACAGACCAAGGTATGCTCTCGCCGGTAAAGTCCATCGGCTATTATTATAATATTATGAATGATAAAGCACAAATTTATGGTGACCGGGATTGTAACAACTGTGATCAAACTGAATGTAAACATCGGGAATTTCAAGTGATGGTTGAGACCGGTGGTGATTTCATTCGATTATCTGCAAATTATGGAGATAATTTATTGGATGTACTTCGTAAAGAGAACTATATAGAAACAGCTCCTTGCAATGGCAAAGGGACTTGTGGAAAATGTAAAGTAAAAGTAGTGAATGGAAATTTCAAATACACAACAGAAGAATATAAACGTTTAAGTCAAATAGAGATGGATGAGCATATCATTCTGGCTTGTTGCCACAAGGTCTATGAAGATCTCACCATTAGTATTCAAAAAACTGAGGAAAGTTATATAGAAAGTCATTATCAACTTGAAAAGGTAAAAATTAGAGAGGATTTAACGGGTTATTGCATAGGGATTGATATTGGAACAACAAGCATGGTTTTTAGTTTGGTAGACCTTCAACAAGGTGAAGAAATTGATCAACTAAGAATATTAAATCCTCAGCAAGCCTACGGTTCAGATGTGATTAGCCGTATTGA
>CAZLXW010000108.1:0-1401 GCA_964563505.1 uncultured Eubacteriales bacterium | reverse complement strand
TATAATTTAAGTGGTCAAGATATTGAATATGTATATCTTGCAGGTGGGTTCGGAAGTGGTTTGAACTTGGAACATGCAGTTCGCATTGGACTTTTGTCAAACTTAAACATTGATAAAGTCATAGTTTTGGGGAATATGTCTCTTGCCGGAACGATTAAATTTGCTCAAAACAATACGCCTTGGAATGAAGTGAAAGAATTATTAGATAAATGTAGCTATCTAGAATTGTCGAACAGTTCTTATTTTAATCAGGCATACATTGAGCATATGATGTTTTAGGAAGTAAGGCGCTTGCAATAAAAGGGAGGTATCGTATGAAACAAGTCATGTTAATTACCGGATTTTTGGGCTCGGGGAAAACTACATTTTTAATGAATGCCTTAAAGCAGACCCATTGTAGAGTCGGTGTTTTAATGAACGAATTTGGTGACATCAGTATTGATTCAGCTACTATTGCTAGTGAACATATTGCATTAAAAGAGCTAACCAATGGTTCGATTTTTTGTAGTTGTCTAAAGGACAAATTTATCGACGGGTTGATAGAATTATTAAAACAAGATTTAGAAATGATTTACATTGAAAGTTCGGGTCTAGCAGATCCTTCGGATATGGATAAAATACTTAAACTCATCCGGCGTAATGAACCGGAGTTATCTTTTGAGTTTGGAGGAACTCTATGCATGGTTGATGGGCTGTATTTTGAGCGAGCTTATGACAAAATGGTGAGTGTTCAACATCAAATCAAACATAGCCATCAGATTGTGATTAACAAGATGGATTTAATTAATGATGAGTCCTATGAGAAAATCCTTCGCATTATTCAGGAAGTGAATCCGAGAGCGAAAATAACAATAGCATCCTATGGAAACGTTGATATCCATAAATTAAAAGCAAACTATTTTGAGATTGAAAGTGAAGCGAGTACCAATACACCGACGACCCGAACAAAATCGATGGTTATTACCATAAATCAGCCTATAATAAATATAACAATTAAGGATATTGTTAATATGTTAGAAGAGGTAAAAGAATATTTTTATCGGATTAAAGGTTATGTTGCAATTGACGACCAAGTGATAAAAATAGATCAGGTTGGAGCTACTATGGACATTGAAGTTTTCCGGAAAAATGAAAGGCGAATAGAGTCAAAGGCTATGAATCAAATTGTATTCTTGGCATCGCGAGAATTGGCAAGTATTCGTCAAATTTCTAGCGCAGCAAAAAAATATCTCAGAAATGATTATAAAATAAACATGTAGTGTCACATTCGTGTATAATATAAGTATTACATACATATTATATTGAAAAGGAGATACGCATGAATATAAAAAAATCAAGTGTCGCCATTATTGGTTGTGGCCTCGTAGGCTCATCGACAGCGTTTTGCCTTGTAACCCAAGG
>CAZLXW010000107.1:0-7865 GCA_964563505.1 uncultured Eubacteriales bacterium | reverse complement strand
ATGAAGAATTCTTTCAAAAAGTTGACTTTATTGTCGATATAATATACAATCCAAAAGAGACTGTTTTTATGACACAAGGAAGAGAACATCAAGCCAAAGTGCTTAATGGTTTAAGCATGCTGTTTTTTCAGGCTTTAAAAGCCTTTGAGTACTGGACAGATATAACCTTAACGGCGTCTCAGATTGAATGGTGTTTAAACCAATTAGAGATGACGGTATACAACAATACAAAAAATTGAGTAGGTGAATCGCAGATGAATAATGTAGTGTTAATAGGATTTATGGGAAGTGGTAAGTCATCGGTCGGTAAAGTTTTAGCAGACAAGTTGGAACGTAACTTTATTGATATGGATGATGAAATCGAAGTCGGTGAAGAAAAATCAATTAATGAGATTTTTGATGAGTACGGCGAAGAACACTTTCGTGAGCTGGAAACATCTTATTTAGAAAAGTTGTTAACGAAGAAGAATAAAGTCATTGCAACAGGTGGCGGTGTTGTTCTTAAGGAAGAAAATATTAGTATTTTAAAGCGAATTGGAACTGTCGTGTTTTTGCACACGCCTTTTGAGCAGTTGCTGCGTAATTTACAAGATGATACGGAGCGCCCCTTATTAAAAGATGTGGACCATGAAACGACGATCAAGAATTTATTGAATTTGAGAGAACCGATTTATTTTGAAGCTTCAAATATGATTATTCAAACAAAGGATAAATCCGTCGAAGAAATCGCAGATGAAATTGTGAGTTTGTTGTAGAGTAAAAGAGGTGTGAGATGAGAATTGCAGTTGTAAACGGTCCGAATTTAAATTTTTTAGGAATTAGAGAGCCGGATGTCTATGGTCATGAGACCTATGATGATTTAATCTATATGCTTCGGGATTATGCAATGGGTAAGAAAATTCAATTGGATTTTTTTCAATCCAATAGTGAAGGCGCTCTCATCGATTATTTACAACAGTGTTATCATAAACATTTTGAAGGCATTGTAATCAACCCGGGAGCCTATACTCATTATAGTTATGCAATTCGTGATTGCATTGCGTCCTTAAACATACCGACGGTTGAGGTGCATTTGTCAAATATTCATGAACGTGAAGGGTTTCGCAGTATTTCAGTCGTTGAAGACGTATGTGTAAAGCAACTATGCGGTAAAGGTTTTCGTGGATATATTGAAGCTATTGACTATTTATGTTCAAAGAAAAGAGGTTGTAATGATTAATCGTGTTCAAGAACTAACGAAAAGAATGTATGCACTATCAATGGATGGTATTTTGATTTCCAGTGAGTATAATCGACATTATCTTTCTGGATTCACAGGATCCTCAGGATATTTGTTTATTACAGACCAAGCCCGTTATTTGCTAACAGATTTTCGCTATATTGAACAAGCAACTGCTGAAAGTCCTGACTTTAAAGTGGTCAATTATTTTGAAAAAGGTCTTGTTGAGACCATATCAGATTTAGTGAGTGATACAAGGATTACTAACTTAGGTTATGAAGATACAACGATAACGGTTAAAGAATTTAATCATTTATCTAGTTCAATTGATCAATGTAATTGGTCAGCAGTGGGTAATATGGTTGAACAGATTCGCATGATTAAAGATCACGATGAGATTCAAAAGATTCGTCACGCGGCATCTATTGGCGATGCGGCTTTTTTACATATTTTAGACCGGATTAAGCCAGGAATGCGAGAAATCGATGTGGCTGTTGAATTAGAATATTTTATGAAAAAACAAGGTGCCAGTAAGTTGTCTTTTGATACCATTATTGCATCAGGTAAACGTTCAAGTTTACCCCATGCACAACCGACAGAAAAATTGATTGAAAAAGGCGATTTTGTGACTATGGATTTTGGATGTATTTATGAAGGCTATTGCTCAGATATGACGCGAACGATTGTTGTCGGTCAGGCAAATGAACGTCAAAAAGACCTCTATAGTCTTGTGCTAAAAGCTCAGATGAAGGCTTTGAATAATATCAAGGCAGGTATATTGGGTAAAGATGGCGATGCACTAGCACGTCAGATCATTGATGATGCCGGTTATCGAGTGAATTTTGGACATGGACTTGGACATAGTTTAGGATTAGAAGTTCATGAGCAACCAAGATTTTCATTGCTTTCGGAGGAGATTATTTTACCGGGTATGGTCATGAGCGTTGAACCTGGCGTTTACATACCGGATTTTGGTGGAGTACGTATTGAAGACTTAGTTCTTATTAAAGAAGATGGTATTGAGAACTTTGTATCCTCTAGAAAAGAATTAATCGAACTATAAAAAATATTTTTTACTTGAAAAAGTGAAGAACATGATATAAACTATAGTATGAAATTGTGTGTATTTTAACATACATATTAGGAGGATTAATATGATTCAAGCTGGAGATTTAAGAAATGGTATTACTGTTGAATTTGAAGGGAATATTTATTCGGTTATTGATTTTCAACATGTAAAACCTGGTAAAGGTGCAGCCTTTGTAAGAACAAAATTAAAAAATTTGAAGTCAGGTGCTGTATTTGAAAAAACATTTAGACCAAGTGAAAAATTAGAAAACGCACATATTGAACGCTATGATATGCAATATTTATATTCTGATGGTGATTTGTTCCATTTTATGAATGAAGAAAATTATGAGCAAATCGCATTGAATGCAAGTGATCTTGGTGATGCTTTGAAGTTTGTAAAAGAAAATGATGTTGTTAAGATGTTATCTCATAATGGACGTGTATTTGGGGTAGAACCATCAATAACGGTTGAACTTGAAATTACCCATACTGAACCCGGAATTAAAGGGGATACATCAACAGGAGCAACTAAGCCAGCGACGGTTGAAACAGGTGCGAATATATTAGTGCCATTGTTCGTTAATATTGGTGATATCGTTAAGATTGATACTCGAACAGGTGAATACTTATCTAGAGCATAAAACTAACGGCATATGTCGTTAAAAGCATCGTAAGATGCTTTTTTTTTCGAATTTAGTAAGTTGAATTGCATATTAGAAATACTTTGTATATAATAGAATGTATACAAATCAAAAATCGGAGTAGGAGGCTATTATGGATAGACAATTGTTTAAGATACATGAATCAAAAGATGTAGGGTCCGTGCACATCGCTGATGAAGTTATTGCAATTATTGCAGGTATGGCAGCATCTGACGTTGAAGGTGTTGCAGGAATGGTTGGTAATTTTACCGGAGATTTAGTCGAGCTTTTAGGTAGAAAGAATTTATCAAAAGGCGTTGCAGTAACTGTTGGTGAAGATGATGTAAGCTTGGAGTTAGCTGTCATCGTTGAGTTCGGTTGTGCATTAGTCGAAGTAACAAAGTCAGTTCAAGAAAAGGTGAAAACTGCTGTTGAAACAATGACAGGATTAGATGTTAAAGAAGTAAATATAAAAGTAGCAGGCGTGAATGTAGAAAAGAGTAACGCTTAATCGGAGGAAAATATGAACCGTCACAAACAAAGAGAGTTAACCTTCAAATTACTATTTTCATTAGATATTGATGCAACACATAGTAATGTAGAAGATATTGATATTTCTCTTCAGAGTTTAGAGTTAGAAGCTGAAGAAGACAAGCAATTGATTAAAGAACGGGTTTTAAGACTTGTTGAACACGTGCCTTCAATTGATACACTGGTTGAGACTTGCTCCGATAAATGGGCGATTGAACGTATTGCAAAAATTGAGTTAGCTATTTTACGCGTGGCTGTTTTTGATATGCAATATGATGAAATACCTGTTTCTGTTGCCATTAATGAAGCCGTTGAATTGTCGAAGCGATATGGCGAGAGCCAGTCTTCTCGATTTGTTAACGGAGTTTTAGGACAAATAGCAAAAAAAATAGTATAAGAGGGTCTTATGGATAATATATTATCTGTGTTTCAATTAAATACATATATTAAGCGCACCTTTGAACAGGACTTTATTCTTAAGTCACTCTCTGTTGAAGGTGAACTATCCAATTTCAAAGCACATGGATCCGGGCATTATTATTTTACCTTAAAAGATGATAAAGCCCAGGTTTCATGTGTCTTATTTCGTAGTTATACAAGTGGAGATGAGAGGTCATTATCAGACGGTACCAAAGTTGTGGTTAAGGGACGTGTATCTGTATATGAAAAAACAGGTCAATATCAAATCTATGTAAGTTCCATTGAAAAAGCTGGTCTTGGTGATCTTTATGTTCAGTTTGAGGCATTAAAGAAAAAACTGGAGTTAGAAGGGCTCTTTGATGAATCCCATAAGCAAAGCATTCCCTTATATGCAAAACGGATAGGTATTGTCACGAGTGAAACCGGTGCAGCCATCCGAGATATTGTCCATGTGGCAAAACGACGTTATCCCTATGTTGAATTGATTTTGTATCCGAGTTTGGTACAAGGAAGTGCTGCTAAAGAGTCTATTGTTGAAGGGATTCGTTATTTTAATACAGAAGAAGCGGTTGATATCTTGATTGTCGGTCGTGGTGGTGGTTCAATCGAAGATTTATGGCCGTTTAATGAAGAAGTTGTTGCAAGAGCAATTTATGAATCAAAAATTCCTATAATATCTGCAGTTGGCCATGAAACAGATGTTACTATAGCTGATTTTGTATCTGATTTAAGAGCGCCAACACCTTCTGCAGCAGCAGAACTAGCTGTTTTTGACTACACCTTGATTATTCAACAATTAAAACAGCAGGACCTTGTCCTAAGACAAAAATTGTATCGTCTGCTCGAAGGTAAAAAAGACAACCTGCAGCATCTGCGAAAACGCTTAGATTCCTTGCATCCAAGGCAAAAACTGGAAGATCGTCTCAATTATGTGGAGCAGTTGCGATTACAGATTGAAAAAAGTATGCATTATTTCTTAGATCAAAAACAACAGCACTTAGTTTTATTGAAAGAAATGTTAAAAGGAAGATCGCCACTTCGATCTCTTGAATCAGGTGCGGCATATATTGAAATTAATGGACAACGCGTTCAGTCGGTTCAAGATATTCATCGGGATGATGAAGTTGAGTTATTTATGCAAGATGGTAAAGTTGTTACTAAAGTTCTTAGAAAAGAGGTGTTTTAATGGCTGAGCAAACATATGAAGAAATGATAAAATCTATAGAAGAGGTGTTAGGGGAATTAGATCATAAAGATATTCCATTAGATGATGCTGTAACAAAATATAAAAAAGGCCTTGAACTGATTGAAGCATGCACCCAGAAGTTAGAGTCGATTGAAAAAGAATTGAGAGTTATAGAATGAAGCGTTTAGAAGAAATACAAAAAAACATTGAAGAGATCTTAATAAAATATCTTCCCCAAGTGCATTGTGATGAAAACAAAACGGGGGTTGAAGCTGCCAGGTATAGCTTTTTAAATGGTGGTAAACGTCTCCGCCCCATTCTTATGTATGCAGCCTATCAGCTGATGGCAAAAGACCTTGAAGAAGATATTATTTATCCATATATGGCAGCCATTGAAATGATTCATACCTATTCCTTAATTCATGATGATTTGCCGGCAATGGATAATGATGACTTGCGCCGAGGAAAAGCAACTTGTCATATTGTCTATGGCGAAGCAAACGGTATATTAGCTGGAGATACCTTGCTTAACGCTGCCTATGAAACACTTTTTTCGACTTTGAATCAAGGAGTAAATTTGAACGCCTCTTATGAACAAATAAAACGGCGCATCAAGGCTGCTTCAGTTTTAAGTCGATATTCCGGAATTGAAGGTATGATTGGGGGCCAGATCGCGGATATTGCCCATGAAGAAGATCCCAATGTTTCCATCGAAACCTTGTTATATATTCATGAGCATAAAACGGCTGCCCTAATCAAAGCATGTCTTGAAGCTGGATGTATACTTGCAGGTGGTAGCAAGAAAGATCAGGAAAACTTCTCTCGGATTGGACAAGATTTAGGTCTGGCTTTTCAAATACAAGATGATATTTTAGACTGCAGCAGTACTGAACAAGTATTGGGCAAGCCGATTGGAAGCGACCGGAAAAACGGTAAAATGACATTCATATCATTTTACGGTGAGCAAGAAGCCAACGAAGAAGTATCAAGACGTTTTGAACAAATCAATCAGACGATTGGCGAATATGACCCGCATAGAGAATCGTTGTTAACTCAAGTTATTGATTATATTCAAAATCGAAATTACTAAAGGACGTGAATAAATATGGGAATCGTAGTCAGTATTTTTACAAACAAGATTTTTGTTGCGGCGATAATTGGTTGGATTTTTTCACAAGGTGTTAAAGTATTAACATCAATTGTTAAGCATAAAAAATTTGACTTAGAACGTGTAATGGGTTCGGGTGGTATGCCAAGTGCTCACACGGCATCAGTTATGGCGGCGACATTTTCAGCCGGACATAATTATGGATATGAATCTCCTGTTTTTGGATTAGGACTTGTAATATCTTTAATTATTATGTATGATGCTGCAGGCGTTCGTATGGCGGCAGGTAAACAAGCGAGTGTAATTAAAATGATTATAAAAGAAGTTGGAGAACACCGCTTTGAGTTTGATGAAGAGTTAAAAGAATTACTAGGGCATACCTATCTGGAAGTTTTTGTTGGAATGGCATTAGGTATAATTATTGGAATCATTGTATAAATATGGTATAATATTGTTTAACTAAAGATGCAGTATTCTAGTTAATTTTCTTATTCTGAAAGCGGGCCTAAAAATCCGTCAAAGGGCATATCGATGAAGTTCCTGGTGTTGGCTGGCGACGCCCAGTTGCGGGCTGATGCTGGGAGTTAAGACGTTAGGGCGATCCACAACGGCATGTGGGCGTTGACCCTATCGTCGTGGAGACCGACTATCGTGGGAATATCTTTTGGAAGATGGCTTACGGAGTCGGAATAAACCTGTCATGCGGCGAAAGCTGTGGACAGTGTAGCCTGCCTTGCGTGAAGGAGTGGGGATCATGATTTAGGTGGATGGTTCTCGGCCAAGGACCTGAAGCTATTGTCATTTGAAACATGTCTTTGCTAAAAAGGCTAGGAATATTGAAAGTTAGAAAGGAAAACTTCTAGACTGTTGGAAACAGGTTTGTAGTGGATTACGGTGGGGTTAAAGGCGATCTAGCTTATAGTTTGGTGACAGCTATAATGGGGGCTTAAAGGGAAACCGCTTTTTTTTGGTGACAAGAGAGTGCGCTCATGGGAAAACCTGCTAGACCACAAGCTTCAAAATTTACGCTACAAATTATCTTTAGTTACTTATATATAAGGGAACGGATGAAGGAGTACATCGTTGAGAAAAACAGAACGAAAATTTAAGTTTCGACAAAAAAATGTAAATCGAAAAGTAAATTATCATTGGATTGTAAGTATTACAGTGATTACACTGTTTATTGCAATGATTTTAGGATATTTTTCCATGATTTTTATGGATATTCTTTCATTAAGTGGTGCTGTACTTATCTTATTATTCATTATTTTTATGGGTATTTTTTCGGATTTAATAGGGATTGCAGTAACAGCTGCGAACGAAACCCCTTTTCATTCTATGGCAGCAAGTCGAGTAAAAGGGGCCAAAGAGAGTGTAGTAATTATTCGAAATGCATCAAGTGTTTCGAACTTTTTTAATGATGTGATTGGAGATATTGCGGGAATCATTTCAGGTAGCGCATCTGCAGCTATTATAATTAAACTGATGTTGGATTCAAATCGTCAGGAACTTCTTTTAGGTATTGTCCTTGGAGGTTTTATTGCGGCATTAACAGTGGGTGGAAAAGCTATTGGAAAAGAAGTGGCTTTACGCTTTTCAAATACAATTGTATATCGAATTGGTTTGATTATGTATTATTTTAAGCGGTTAACTTTTAGAAGAAAATAGGTGTAAACAAATGAAAATTCT
>CAZLXW010000106.1:0-8334 GCA_964563505.1 uncultured Eubacteriales bacterium | reverse complement strand
AGTTCAACAAGTTCATCATATAAACGGTCATATTCAAGGTTTGACATAATTTCTTGGTTTTCTTGATAATATGAACGCGCGGCCTGGTCTAATTGCTGAACAAGCCAACGCATCCTTGTTATTTTATCCATTTAATCTTCCATCTCCCAATTATGATATACGTTTTGAACATCATCATCTTCTTCCAGGTGTTCAAGCATCTTTTCCATTTCTAGGCTTTCGTCTTCAGATAAGGATACCGTTGTTTGAGGAATCTGAGCGACTTCTCCGGATAGAATTTCATAGCCTTGGTCGAGTAGGGCTTGATAGACCTGACTAAAGTTATCCGGTTCAGTAATGACTTCAATACCTTCTTCATCAACATCAATATCTTCTGCTCCCGCTTCAAGCGCCAGCATCATCAATTCATCTTCATCAATATCTGATGTGTTCTCCAGAACAATTTGACCTTTTTTATCGAATAAATAGTTGACACATCCGGTCGTTCCCATATTGCCACCATACTTTGAAAAGCCATGTCGAATATTTGCCGCTGTCCGGTTTTTATTGTCTGTTAAACATTCAACCATAACCGCCACACCGGAAATGCCATAACCTTCATATACAATACGCTCGAATTCCACATCACCCGCTTCCCCTGAAGCACGTTTTATGGCTCTGTTAATCGTATCATTTGGCATATTATTGGATTTTGCTTTGTTGATAATATCATTCAAGCCTGAGTTTAGACTGGGGTCAGGCCCACCTTGGCGTACTGCAACCACAATCTCTCGACCGATTTTTGTAAATATTTTTCCTTTTTTTGCATCATTTTTTTCTTTTTTATGCTTAATGTTTGCAAATTTTGAATGTCCTGACATTTTCTTCACTCCTATTCGTAGTTTGTCCTATTTTATCACGATTCTTGATGTTCAACAAGATTATTCATCCAACGTTTTGACTTCATCCGTTTTAAACCAAATCCAAACTTGGCCATCTCTTCAAAGAGGATTGCGGCATATACATAGGGTAAATCCCATTTAAGGACTAAACCTGTCAAAATAGCCAGTGGAACGCCTAATCCCCAAACTGCTAATCCGTCTAAAGCCGCCGCATAAATGGTATCGCCTCCACTTCGAAGGATTCCTACAATGATAACAAGATTGACGCTTTTGACCATTGTATATATACCAAATACTGATAAGGAACCGATAATGTGGTATTTTACAATGGGCGGAACACTATATATTCCGGCAACGTGTGGTGCTGATAGTATAATCGTAATACCCATGAGGGCACCTAGTAAAAAGTTGATTTTTACAAACTGAACTGCCTCATCATAAATTTTCTCGCCCTCCATGGCCCCAAGAGAATTCCCTAGCATAATGGCGCTGGCATTTCCGACACCCACAGAGACAACGAATATAATTTGTTCAATCGTTTGGGTGATGGTCATAGCTGCCATGACATCCGTTCCCATACGACCGTATACAACGGCATACATGGTTACACCTGTTGACCAAAGAATTTCATTAATAACCACCGGCATAGCGATTTTTGAAAAATGTTTAGCCAGACTTTTGTTATAGCTAAAGAGTTTACTTAACTTACCTGAAGCCGGTAATTTATAATAATTGGACAGCATCACCAGCATAAAGCATTCAAGGGTTCTTGCAATGAGCGTGGCTATGGCTGCTCCTTCAACTCCTAATGGTTGAAATCCTAAATTGCCGTAAATTAATACCCAGTTTAAGAAGGTATTGATTGAGATAGCTACGATTGTTACAAATAAGGGAAGTTTTACATAATTGGTACTACGTAAAACAAACATTGTTGAAAATGTAACTGCCGTAAAAAGATAAGAAAATCCAACAATTCTTAAATACTTGGCCCCTTCTAAAATCACTAATACATCTTCTGAAAAAATTGACATTACCTGTTGAGGTAAAAGTATTGCAATAATGGTAAATAATAAACCTCCGCCTAGTGCAAAGGTTAACGATAATCCATATACTTTTTTAATACTTTCGATATCTCTTTTTCCCCAAAATTGAGCTGTAAGAATGGATGAACCACTACTCATACCAAAGAGGAAAAGATTTAAAAGAAAAAAAACTTTGTTTGCGGCTCCAACGCCTGCAATTGCTTCCTTTGTCAATGAACTAATCATAAAGGTATCAATTAAGTTTAAAGAAGAAATAATGAGTTGCTGTAAGGTGATGGGAATAGCAATTGCAAATAATTTTTTATAAAATTGGGTGTTATTCATTGTTTTTTAAAAGTAGTCAATGGTTTCGACGACTTCATTCTCCTTCATATATATTCGAGGTACACGTTTTCCGATAGAGCAGATCACTTCATAATTAATGGTGTTCATGTGTTTTGCCAATTCTTCGACAAAAATATGCTGTCCACCAGATGCACCGATTAAGACCACTTCATCATCTTCTGTCACACCTTCTATATCTGTTACGTCAACAAGCATCTGATCCATACAGACACGACCGACAACCGGTGCATACTGTCCACGAATCAAAACACGGCCTTTATTAGACAAGGCTCTTGAATATCCATCTGCATAGCCGATCGGAACGGTTGCAATCTTGGAAGGACGTCCGGTCTTAAAAATACCGCCATAACTTATGTACTCATCTTTTTCAACATTTTTCAAAAAGATAATATGACTGCTTATAGAAAGTGCCGGTTGAAGGTTAATAGCATGGCTTACCGTATCCGATGGGTATAGACCGTACAAGGCTATTCCTGCCCTGACCATATTAAATCGCGCCCGTTGATGGTCAATCAGTCCTGCACTATTGGAGGCATGGATTAAGGGGAATGTAATACCTTGTGCCTTTAAACGTCCCAAAAGTTTTTCAAACAAGTCCACTTGCACATTTGTATAAGAAATATCCACTTCATCCGCTTTTGAAAAATGTGTAAATATCCCCTCGCACTCTAGCTGTGTATATTGCGTCAATTCAATGATCTCTTCGACAGACTGATCCATACTTTGTCCAATCATGCGAAATCCAAGTCGTCCCATACCGGTATCGACTTTAACATGAATGCGTACTTTTTTTCCGGATTGTTGTCCAAAATGATTTAACTTTTGCGCGAGTTCTTTTGAATAGACTGTCTGGGTTAGGTTATAACGCACAAGCTCTTCAAAGGCTTCTTCATGGGTATTTCCTAAAACAAGAATCGGCACACTGACGCCTTCATCGCGTAACTGAATACCTTCTTGATATATGGCCACTGCAATATAATCAACCTGAAGTTTTTCCAATTCACGACTAATCGGGATTGCTCCGTGTCCATACCCATCTGCCTTAACAACGGCCATAACTTTCACTTCATGGTCCATGTTTTCATTCACATAGTCACGAATAGCTGTTAAATTATTGCGAATCGCATCTAAATTTACTTTTGCATAAACACGATGATATATTGATTCCATGTTACAACCCTTTCCAAAGGCATTCGATGATATCTGACGCCATAAGTGATGCAATATTGTTGTCTTTAACGTAATAATCGCCTGCATAGGAATGTAGAAGGACGCCATAGCGTGCTGCATCGGCCAGAGATTGATTTTGCGCAAGCAATCCGCCGATAATCCCCACTAGAACATCACCAGCACCTGCTGTTGACATTCCCGAATTTCCTAATGTATTGATATAAATCTGATTTTCAGGTGTAGCCACAACTGTTCGCGCACTTTTAAGTACGGTGACTACATGATATTTATTAACCATTGCAGAGCCAAAATGTATGGGATTTTCCAATATGCCAGATGAACAATATCCTGTTAATCTTGACATCTCACCAATGTGCGGCGTAATCACACACGCACATTTTTTTTCTTCAAACCAATCCATATTTTTCGCAATAATATTCAAAGCATCTGCATCAAATATCACTTTTTTATCCAACTCAAGTATATGATGAACCAGATTATGGGCATGATGAGATTGAGATAATCCCGGTCCAATGGCAAGTACATCGACTTGATTAGAAAAAGTGTGTAGTTGATCTGATAAATCTTTTGATGCATCGTATTCTACAATGACACATTCGGGAACCTGTGCCAAAATAAGACGAGCATTTTTTTCAGAAGTAAAGACCTTGACTAAGCCTGCTCCCGTTCGATAGGCCGCTTTAACGACAAGGATTGTTGCACCTAACATTAAGTCATCGCCTGCGATGATTCCTAGTATTCCGAAGTTTCCTTTATGGGTGTTCTTTTTTCGATGAAAAACCCCTTGCTCCATGGCATCTTTAATGGATGTTTGGTCAAGTACGTGGACCTTTTGTTGAATCAAGGATTGGGCCTCTTTGAATATACCGATATCTTTGACAATAAGCTCACCGGTATATTCTGCTCCGGGATAGAGAATTAAACCGATTTTGGGCATGGCAAAGGTATAGGTAATATCTGCTTCAACCGCAGCCCCCATTACTTTTCCGTTATCACTATTAATTCCTGAAGGAACATCTACAGAAACTACATAGGTCGAATGGTGATTCATATACTCGATCATATCTTTAAACAAAATAGAAACTGTCCGATTGCAACCGGTTCCCAGCAAACTGTCTACCGTTAAAAAACTCGTTTTTAGCATGTCTTTAAGATGAGAACTTTTTATCTCAAAATTGTCTTTATCAATCCATAAGACTACATTTCCCATTTGAGAAGGTATGACTTGATTCAAAATAGCTACTTGTAGCTGATGGTCCTTTGACGTACGTTCTTTTTTTCCTATAATAACAAAGTTCACCTGATAGCCAAGATGAATTAACCAACGGCCTATTGCAATTCCATCGCCACCATTATTACCGGTGCCACATATGATGGTTATCTTACCGTCCTTATGTTGTCCAATCGGAAAACGAACAACAATATCGTCCACGATAGATTTGGCGGCATTCTCCATTAGGACACAGCTTGGTATGCCAACGTCATTAATCATATATTGATCCATTTTTTGCATTTCAAAACCTTTTACTGCAAACATGTCAAACTCCTTTTTATAAAAATTCCTGTCGCAAACGTTCACCAATTGCGACTGCGGTAACATAATCGTTTGTATTGGAAATCGAAACATGGATTGAATCAATTTTTAGATTGTCTTGCATTTTTAATGCGCCCTTATGCAAAACGACATAGGGTTTCCCCCAATCATCACGAAGAACTTCAATATCGATTAGGTTAATCCCTTTAAAGCCGGTACCAAACATTTTGACCACCGATTCCTTTACACAAAAATTACCCGCAACTTTTTGCGGGTTCATATGATGTTTTTCAAACAAAGTAATCTCATTATCCGAAAAATATCGCTGCAAAAATCCATTTTTTGCACATGCTTTTTGAATGCGTTCAACGGCGATTAAGTCTATTCCTATTCCTATGATCATATTATTTTTCATTCCCTTTCAAATAATAATCATCATATTGTTCAATAACATCACTACCGACAACATCATGAATAAACGAGTATAATGCGTCTGAACGTTCTTTGCTTTCATCTCTTGCAATAATCTCTTCTTTGATTTCTTCGCGAAGCTTTTTAACCTTTCCATCATGCTTCTGTGATTTTGCACGAACGTCCAACATCTCCAGATAAAAAATATTCATCGTAACTGTGACCAACTCCCTATTTACTTGCTCGATTTTCATAGGTAATTGGTCCAGTCTTTTTTCATATTGTTTGAGTTTATCATTTATTTCTTCAATATTTCGTCGATTTTTCTCCATTTTATGAAAGGCGTCTTTTTCATTTTCGGCATTGGTCTCACTCATATTATCAACAATCTCTTGCATTATTTTTTTCTTTAAATTGTAGTATTCTTTGGATTCTGTTGTTAGTTTCCCTTGTTCTTTGAGCAATGCATTCAATTTTCTCTCTAAGGTGAGGATTTTGCTCGGTTTCTTATTCTTGAACAGCTCGTGCCATTTATGATCAAGTACGAGCAAATGCGTCTTTTTATCAATATGAATTTGTTTGTGTTTATTAAACCAAGCCATATATTTCCTCTATTCTAATTGATCTTTTACCCGATATGATAAGGTCATTAAGCTTTCTGCAAGATGTACATTTTCTACAATAACTTTATCATTTTTAATCTGCAAATCAATAGGTGCAAAATTCCACAAGCCTTTTACACCCCAGTCCGCTAAATCATTGGCAAGTTTTGGCGCCTTCTGCTTTGGCAAGGTTAAAACGGCAATATCAATATGATTATTCTTGACAAATTCTTCCATCTGGTCGATATCTCGAATCTCAATCCCCCTTACTTGAATACCGATGAGACGAGGGTTCACATCAAAAAGGCCTTTAATGACAAAACCTCTTTTTTCAAAATCAATATAGTTGGCTAAGGCCTGGCCCAAATTACCTGAACCCACGATAATAATATTATAGGTTTTCTCTAGACCTAAAATCTTACCGATTTCACTATACAAAAACTCAACATTGTAACCATAACCCTGTTGTCCAAATCCGCCAAAATTATTTAAATCCTGTCGTATTTGTGATGCCGTTACATTCATACGCTGACTTAATTCTTTTGATGAAATCCTTACGACATCATTCTCTAATAATTCACCAAGATATCGATAGTATCTCGGAAGCCGTTTTATTACTGCCGTTGATATCTTCTTTATTTCCTGTTTATGATTATTTGACATTATAATGCCTCCTATTTCATTTTTCCTATTTTTTTCTATGAAATTAATTTAATTATATCCTTTTGTTAAATCACTGTCAAATATGAATTGAACTTATTGCTTAACAATGCTATTATTATATAGAATTTAGGAGGATATTATCGTATGTTATTATCATGTCAAAACATTGAATTTTCATATATTTCCGAAAGAGTCTTAAAAAATATTTCCTTTCATGTGAATGAAGGTGAGCAAACAGCCATTGTTGGCGTCAACGGCGCGGGAAAAACAACTCTTTTTAAAGTCTTGACAGGGGAATTGATACCCGATTCCGGAGATATATTCTTAAAAAACGGGACAAGCATCGGTTATTTATCTCAAACCGTTGATTATTCGTCCCATAAAACAGTTTATGATGAATTACACTCTGCCGATCAGACGCTTCTCGAGTTAGACACGACTATTAAAACTTATGAGCAGCAAATGGCCCATTCAACCCCTGACGAGAAAATAATTCATGACTACCACAAAGCTATTGAAGATTTTGAATCCATGGATGGCTATAGTTATGAAAGCCGTATTAAAGGAATCCTTAAAGGTCTAGGATTCCCCGAATCCAGTTGGAGTCAAAATGTATCCACCTTATCCGGTGGACAAAAAACCCGCTTAGCTCTTGGGCGTTTACTTCTCATACAGCCAGACCTCTTGTTCTTAGATGAACCTACAAACCACTTAGACTTAGAAGCGATTCGCTGGTTAGAGAATTATCTTAATAATTACAAGGGAACGCTTTTGATTATTTCTCATGATCGATATTTTCTGGATCGTATTGTTCATAAAATTGTTGATATTGAACTTGGCAAAGCCAATGTTTATCAAGGAAATTATACTGCTTTCGTTCAAAAAAAAGAATTTGACCAATATATAGCCACAAAACATTACGAAGAGCAGCAGGCGGAGATCAAACGTCAAGAAGCCATAATTAAGCAGCTGCGTTCATTTAAACAGGAAAAATTTATCAAACGTGCTGCGAGTCGAGAAAAAGCCCTTGAAAAAATTGATCCTCTTGATAAACCTATTGACTTACAGGACAATATGCGATTAGCCTTAAATCCAAAAAGAGAAAGCGGAATGGATGTATTGCAATTAAAGGACCTCTCTCTTGGTTATGATAATGTGCCTTTATTTTCTGATGCGAATCTTAATATATATAAAGGCGAACGTATCGCTTTAATCGGGAAAAATGGGACCGGGAAGTCATCCTTGCTAAAACTCCTTCTGGGAGATTTAAAACCTATTAGCGGTTCAGCCAAAATCGGCCAGTCCGTTGAAATCGCTTATTATGACCAGGAACATACAACACTCAACGAATCCTTTACCCTCGTTGAAGAGATCGCCGAAGATTTTCCAACCATGGAAATGAGTAAAATTAGAAATCTGCTTGCTTCGTTTTTATTTACCGGTGATGATGTGTTCAAAAAAGTTGGCACCCTATCCGGAGGAGAAAAAGGTCGCTTATCCTTAGCTAAACTCATGCTTGCAAAAGGAAACTTCTTATTACTCGATGAGCCCACAAACCATCTTGATATGATTTCAAAAGAAGTTCTGGAAAAAGCTTTGCGTCATTATACCGGAACGATTCTCTTTATCTCTCATGATCGATATTTTATTAATCGTGTTGCGAC
>CAZLXW010000105.1:0-8490 GCA_964563505.1 uncultured Eubacteriales bacterium | reverse complement strand
TTTTCAAGGTTCAAGCGGTCTAGGGAAAAAACTAGAACCTTTTGACGCTCATATCCTATTATAATACTATCACAAAAACAACTTGCAACTATATCCATAATAATATGTAAATAAAGTCTTTTCAATATAAAGTTTTTCATATATTATAAGAATATGAACTATATGCGGAGGATATTATGAATGCTTTTTTTCCAACAAACACTGAACATCAATCTCAACTTCCCTTTTATCTAACATCATCAGGCATATACTTTAATGAAACGGAAATGGATCGTTCTCTAGGCTACACTTCACCTCAATGGATTCAAACAATCTCAGGGGCCGGAAAGTTCTTTGTGAATGATCGGGAATATGATATACTTCCCAATACAGGTCTCTTTATTCCTGCACATGTTCCCCATCATTATAAAAAAAATGCCGAATCCTGGGTAACGCATTGGGTTTCCTTTGATGGCAAGGCAACTCCAGAGCTCCTTACTTCCCTCGGGCTAACGCATTTTGATTATGTTTCTTTGATTGAGCCAAATACAACGCAACAGCTTCTTGAAAAAATATATCGCTTATCCACAAATGCCTATCACCATAAGTATTTGAAAATATCCACACTCCTTTATGAGCTAATCTACGAAATATATCAAATAAAAAATACGAAAAACATGCCTCACTCTCATGAAAATCAAATTTTTCAGACCTTACTTACATTTATCGAAAATCATTACATGCATGATTTTAGCTTAGACCAATTAGCCGAAACCGTTGATCGTTCGCCCCAGTATATTTGTCGTTTGTTTCAAGAGGAACTTCGGATGCGCCCCTTTGAATACATACGCCATTATCGCCTATCAAAGAGTAAATCCCTGCTTCTGTCTTCGCCAGATTTATCTGTCCAGGATGTCGCAAGTCAAGTTGGCATTAAAAGTCCTAGCTATTTTAGTGCACTTTTTAAAAAAGAAGAAAAAATAACACCTCGTGAGTTTGTACAACTACATCAACGAGGTATTTAACAGGAGATTGTCATGGAAAAAATATATAAACAAGGTTTCTTTTATACCCTAAGGTATCTCATTCTTATTATAATTATTATTAGCTTTTTATACTTTAATCAAGGTAATGAACTACTGACGATTCAAAAGCTTTTTGACTATAGCCCCAACAATCTTTTTCTTGCAATGCTATTTATGCTTGCACTCTATGGCATAAAGCCAATTGTTCTTGTGCTTCCTGTGCCCATGCTACAAATCGTTGTGGGGATGATTTTCTCCCCCTTCTTTGCCTTCCTTGTGAATACCCTTGGACTGGTTATCTCGTGTACGGTTGCATATGGTATCGGTCTATTGCTTGGAAAAGACCGCGTGGAAAAGTTGATGCGTAAGTTCAAAAAAAGCAAAGATTTAAAAAGACAACGTAAAAATAACGAAGAATTTTTTGTATTTATCATCCGTGCCATTGGTTTGGTATCTATGGATGTCACCGGAATGTTTTTTGGTTCCGTTCAGACGCCCTTTTTGAAGTACTTAATCTATTCAACGCTTGGACTCATCCCTGCAATGCTTATTGCCACATTTATCGGACTTACTGCAGATGATCCGGCATCACCTAGTTTTATTCTATCACTCATTGTCAAGGTTATCCTTGTTGTTGTCTCATTAAAATATTATAAATACAAATATGCCCGTTAGATAGATTGTTAGCTTAGTCTTGAACAATATGGACTTGCAATCGTGCGAGTATCTTCTGAATATAAAATGGGCACAACAAAATAAGAAGTCCTGATAAGAAGAATGTCCATCGCATCCCCTGTTGGCCTACACTATCAACGATATGGCTTCCGACAAAAACCGCAATAATGCTTGTGAGTCCTCCGATAGCAGAGTTAACGCTAACTGACATGGTGCGAATTCTCTGCTTTGCAAACAAAAATTGCATATTAAACAAAGAAATCCCCGCACCTGCCCAAGCTATACCACCGGCTATATGTACAAGTGGAATAAGAAACATATAATTCGCTCCGTTAATAAATCCCCATGAAAAATGTGCAAGTCCTAGAATGGTAACCGAAATCGTACCCGATAAAAACCAGGATTTTTTGTCTGCAAGGTTTCCCCACCATGAGGTGAATGCAACACGTGTAACCGTTGTAATCACTGTCATTGTCATCATATATGTATAACTAAGATTGAGAGAATCCACCATATATACCGACATAAATGGTGCCCCGATAAATAAACCAAAGTTCCAAATAACATACATTAGGATAATCTTACTAAAAACAGGATCTTTAATGGGTGCACAGAGCCGTTTTATAAAAGCGCTCTCTTTTCTTGTTTCCTCTGTCACAACATCCTCGATGTGAATCAAGGCATATATATTTAAAATACCCATGACCACAAGAACCCCACCTAAAAATAAAAACCCGACAAACTCTTGTCCTAATAGTTTATTATAGTCAAGTACTCGCCCCAATACAATAGTACAAATCGCTACAATACCCAACGATAATTTCTCGCGATAAGCAAGGTATTTTCCACGTATTTGTAACGGAGACAAATCAATCATCCAACTGGAAATAATGGGACTAATAATCCCATTACTGATATAAGCAAGTACAAAACATATTATAAATCCAGTCATCATAACTTGGTCGGATGCTCCCAACTGCATTAAAATATAAGGAACAAAATAAGCAATCGACATAAAGAGTCTTAATATAATAGCTATTCCTATGACTTTTTCCTTTCGACTCCGGTGTCCATGGGATAAAATAAGGGTCGAAAAAATCTGAAAAACTCCCATCGCCACGTGAATTACACCAATACGTCCATTTAATGTTTCACTTCCACCTAAGAAACTAATAAAGCCGGCTAAAAAGTTACCGGTCGTCAGTGAGAATTGTCCAATTCCTGTGATTCCTTCTAAAATAAAATAACGCCGGCTGCGCTCTTGACCTGTAAGTATTTTGTTCATTCCTATTCCTCTTGCATTCTCTAAGATTCCGTGTATATAATATATACAAGAGTAAATATATTCTTTTTTTTCTAAAATACAAATGGCCATTTTGGTATTTAATATGTCATATTTGGTAAGGAGTTCATCATGAATATTGCACAAATTATCGGTAATAAATTTAATTGGAAAAATACGTCTCAACATCGTATGTTAAACTCAAACCCCCATGAAGGCATACTCGCTTCCGGCTATGTTCGTAAAAACAAAAAAAACGGGGCACTCATTCGTCTAACCACCAATGATTATCATGGTGTTCTAGTCATTGACGGACACGGCTATTATGAGGACGCCAATGGAAAAATTCCAGTAAAAACAGGAGATTTTATTCAACGTTTCCCCGGAAATACTCATTCTACATTTCCTGAAGATGACCGGTGGACAGAGCTATATATCGTTATTGGAAAAAAACTATATGAGAATCTTGTCAATCTCGGTGTTCTTAATCAAAGTTCACCTGTCATCCACCCCGGAATTGATTTTGAAACGATTCAATCTTTTTTATCCTTTCATGAACAGTTAGGGTATTCCGATCGACTTGAGCTCCCCTTAGTCATTCCCAAAATCATCGATTATCTTGCACGGTTAACCTATTCCGATCGGGTCAGTCAATATTCATCTGATGAAAAAAATATCCTCTCCGTTGCGACTGAATATATTCACGAAAATATTGACACGCGTATTTCAATTGAGGATGTAGCCCTTAAAGTCAACATGGGCTATGAAAAGTTCCGAAAACTATTTACCAAACATTATAATATTTCTCCTGGCAATTATATGATACAGCACCGCATCTACCTTGCCCAGCGCTTACTGTCAAATTCTGAGCTTAGTATTAAGGAAGTTTCAATTAAATTAGGATACGTTGATACCTACACTTTTTCTAAACAATTTAAAAAAATCACCGGGCGTTCGCCCAGTGATTTCAAGAGCCTGTTTTTACAATAAACTCCATGCCTTCCGGTATAACCTTTATATCTAAAGGGTATTTTGGCCCCAACTCACCATCAACATCTGCCGGAAAGCCGTCTTCTTCCAAGCACTCAATATATATTTTGCGACTTTGAAAATATAATATGTTCTTATCTTCGAGATGCTCACCTCGCATCATTTTAGCAAATACACCCGGTATTTCATTCATACTACAGGCTTTAAATCCGACAAAATCCAATTTTCCATCCCTCATGGAAGCATATTCTCCAACTCGGTTAAAGCCTCCTGCACTAGAACCGTTAAGGACAATAAAAAGGTAAAATTCATCCTCATATACTTGTTGATCAGTCGTGATACGCACTTTTTGACTCTTGAATTTGGGAATCTGCTGAACACCTTTAATATAATAAGCCAACTTACCAAGTGTATTTTTAAATTCAGGTTCTATGGTATGAGCAATACTTGTAAGTAATCCACCACCACATACATTGACAAAATACTGACCGTTGACAATAGCAATATCCATTTTTCGTATTTTCATCTGACCAATGACTTCAAATGCTTCAGTAAAATTCGCCGGTATACCTAAATGCTGAGCAAAATCATTGGCTGTTCCTGCCGGTATAACCCCCACCGGACGCTTGATTTCATTCTCCATCATTGCATTTACCGCTTGATTGACAGTCCCATCACCACCTGCAATTAATATGGCTTCACATTCGTCAAAGCTGCCTTCTTTAAAAAACATATTAAAATCCTCTTCAGATCGTGTCCTCCAAATCCTAAGCTCAAAGCCTTTTTTTTCGATAATTTCTATGAGTGCATCTAGTCGAGTTTTAAATGTACGACTTCCTGCCATTGGATTATAAATTAATTGTATGTATTTCATAACATAACCTCCTTTATCGGCTCTCATCTAACACATCAATCACTTCATCAATTGTGTGAAATTCATCATTGATATATCGTATAGTAACATCCTCCAAAAATTGATTCCTCGACGATTGTTCCAAACCTGCATCAATAATATACTTAAATGTTTGATGATAGTCTTGTCCGCCTAAAAAAGTGTTGCCTTCTGAATATGTTTGCGATTTTTGAACCAAGTTGTGACTTGAGACATGATAACTGTCTCCAATCCAATTCTTCTGATGTTCCTCATCTAAAAGAATATATTCAAAAAACTTTTCTGCAAGTTCATTTTCTTGGCCTACTTGAGTCATCGATAGCCACGTTCCTCCCCATTCTTGTGAATATGGTCCCCTTACAATACCCCAGTCGCCTGATGTTTCTTCCGCTGACATGAAAATAATCTGTGATAATCCCCAGTTTGGTAATACATAACTAAACACATTTTCACGCATTCCTCCAAACCACTCTTTTGACCACTCAACATAAAAAGGCGTTAATTTATTTCGTTTAATATTGTTAATTGTTGTCAAATAGTTTCGCCATTGGTCTAAATCAACTTCCATATCGTCTTCCTCAAAAGATGCCGGCGGCGCAAAGTGTCTTAAGGCATATGGATCAGGAACAAGTCCAATCTCATGCTCTTTTAACCGTAAGCCTAATTCATAAATTGTATCCATTGTCGAGTAATACTTGACAATCTCCTCGGGATCATCGGTTCCTAACACTTGACGCGCCAAACTCCGTCGATAAAAAACAGCGATTGGTGTCATATGATAAGATAAACCACGTATCTTGTCTGATTCATCATAACTTCTAGCTAGCATATTTTCATTTAAATACCTATCTATTTGATGTACAATAGAAAAATCATTTAATGGAAGAATATACTTATCTAAAGTATCTCCCATCATTGATTCGTAATCTGAAATGATAATATCCGGTTTTTCACCTTCTTCTATTCGTGTGGCAACCATTTTTTCAAAATTATTGATCTCGATAAATTCAAACTCAATTTTGCAAGATTGTTCTCTCTCAAAAGCGTCTAATTCTGTTAAAAATTCATCCGTATAGCTCCATATCAAAAGTGTCGGCTCAACCGGTTCAACCGGTTCTTCCTCTACTTGAATAACTTCTGTAGAGAGTTCAGATTGAGTGCCGGTTTCAGTGCCACATCCCGTAAAAACAATAAGACTAAATATAAAAAAATAGAGTATTTTGTGAAATCGCATGTAGGTCTCCTAGTAATAATGATTACTTTATATTTGATATAATCATCATACCAATATTTCAGTGAAATGTGAAGTGAAACTTATCGTTTATATTATGGTTTGGGTGTCAAATGCAATTATGAACAAAGCGACTCTGTCGCGTTATCTCGAAGAGATATTGTTCGCGGAGGGAAAAGTCCTTGACGCTTTCTGCTACGTTTCAAAGCAGAAAGCTAAAGTAGGACTTTCCTATAGCATGGAAAACCAAAAAAGAGCAGAAATCTGCTCTTTTTTCGTAAATCATTTTATAATTTATACCAATCCTTTAGTGCCTCATATAACTTGGTAAATCGTTGATATTTTTCATCATAATAGGCCTTTTTCTCCGGATTAGGTTTTACTGTATTGGTCACTTTAATCATAGCTTGGCAACCTTGTGCAACATCTTTAAAATGTCCTGCTCCGACTGCTCCAAGTATTGCTGCCCCTAACGCACCACCTTGATTTGTATTGATTTCTTGAATTTCGACAGCAAACATATCCGCTAAAATCTGTTTCCATAAGGGACTTTTTGCACCGCCACCAATCACCCGTACTTCCTTAATCGGAACATCAATATCTTTAAGAATTTCCATAGAATCTTTTAATCCATAAGACACTCCTTCAAGTACAGCTTTTGTCATATGTCCACGATTGGTCAGCATTGTCATTCCAACAAAGGCTCCTTTCGCATCCGGATCTGCATATGGAGTACGCTCTCCCATTAAATAGGGTAAAAAGACTAAGTTTTTATCTTCAGATTCGATTGTTGCGGCTTCCTCTAATAGATCTTCAAAATTCATTCCTTTTTGAACCGTATCCACCCACCACTTCAAACAAGATGCTGCAGAGAGCATAACCCCCATTGAATGATATTTTCCATTCGCATGACAAAATGCATGAAGACGATTTTCCTGGTCATGGGCATATTCTTCATGTGCTGCAAATACAACCCCCGAAGTTCCAAGGGTAACTGATACAATACCTTCGACAACTGTACCGGTTCCAACTGCGCCCGCTGCTTGATCACCGGCTCCTGCTGCAACAACGATTTCTCCTTCTAAGCCTAATTCTTCTAAAACACTTGGCGTAACATTACCACATACTTCGTAGGATTCATAAAGTTTCGGTAACATGGCCTCTTCGATTCCTAAATAATCTAACATCTCTTTTGACCACGTTCGATTCTTAACATCAAGTAGCAGCATTCCTGACGCATCTGATACATCTGTTGAATAGTTTCCTGTTAATTTAAAACTCACATAATCTTTGGGTAACATAATATGTCGGATTTGTTGAAATACTTCCGGTAGATTTTTTTTAACCCATAAAATCTTTGGTGCTGTAAAACCGGTAAGCGCTTTATTTCCTGTATACTCGCTAAGTTTATCTTGCCCAAAATGATTTGTGATATCTTCACACTCTTCTTCTGTACGATTATCACACCATAAAATTGCAGGCGTTAGTACATCATTGTTTCCATCTAGAGCAACAAGACCATGCATCTGTCCACTAAAACTCATCGACTTAATGCCGTCTTTTGGAATATCATATTTTTTTACAACATCTTTAATCGCATTCTTGGTTTCTGTCCACCAATCTGTCGGATCTTGCTCTGCCCATTTTTCTTTTGGATAAGATACCGGATATTCGCGTGACGCATCTCCGATGATTTTATTATCTTGATTGATAACTAATACTTTGACTGAAGATGTTCCTAAATCAATACCTAAATAATACATAAATACCTTCTCTCCTTGTCATTAAATCACATTATTACGGTGATAAAAAATAGATTGTTGTGGCAATAAGGCAGCTCCAATCACTGCACCTTGATCACCTAAATCCGAAAATATAATCCGTGTTCCTTCATATTCCATATAGGAACTTTTTAATTGTATTTTCTCATTAATAAACTGCAGGAGTTCATCTTTATACTTTCCCAGTTCGCCGCCAATAATGACATACTCCGGATTCAGCCCTAAAACTATATTTTCAATACCGATAAACAAATATTCCAAATATTTAGCAATCGCTTCTCGAACTTGAGTTTTTTCTAAGTTCTCCTCTGAAAAAACAACAGCCAATTGATCAACGGATTGTCCTGTCAACTCTGTAAAAAACTTGAATAAGGCTCTTTTTGATGCATATAACTCCCAACATCCCGTCCGTCCGCAATTACACTGAATTTTTTCATCTGAAATTCGCATATGTCCGAATTCGCCCGCTTTTTTATGTGCGCTTTTGTAGATCTGATTATTAATAATAATACCCGTTCCGACACCTTCCGTTATTGATACGTAAACAACATTACTCATATTCTTATGTTGTCCTTGTATAGTTTCACCATAGGCTGCTATATTGGCTTCATTTTCAACATAGACTTTTATCCCTA
>CAZLXW010000104.1:0-8707 GCA_964563505.1 uncultured Eubacteriales bacterium | reverse complement strand
TGATTCTAAAATGTCTTTGATAGAAAAGTAGAACTTTCCTATCAAATAAAAAAAAACCGACAACTGTCGGTGGTAGAACTAACGGCAGATTTAGCAATCCATCAATAATTCCCTTTCCGGGACCTTTGTAAAAAGCCATTTTATAGGCAATATATGTTCCAATAAAAACTGTTAGTATTGTCGCCGTTATTGCCGTTTTTAATGAAATCCAAAATGGAGAAAAATCCATGTCCATCACCTCTTATCTTGTTCCCTCAAACCCATGTGTCTCAAAAATTTCTTGGGCCTCTTGGCTTAAAATGAATTCTTCGAATTCTAATGTTTCTTTTTTTTCCTTAGCTGTTTTTAATCGTGCTATTGGATAAAGTATCGATTGATGCGAGTTTGAATCTGCTGTTTCAACAATTTTTACGTGTTTTTCAATAGTCGCATCTGTCTTATACACCAGACCCGCATCAGCTTCACCTAATGCAACCCATGTCAACACTTCCTTCACGTCTTTGGCTAAGATAGTCTTATTTGGCATCTGTTGATCAATTCCATAGTAGTTCAATACTTCTTGGGCATACGCTCCTGCCGGAACACTATCCGGCTCTCCCATTGCAAATATAATCCCCGAATTATTGGCCAACTCCATGATTGAATGAATGCGGTCACTATCGTATGGTGCAATCAAAACAAGTTCATTAGTAACTAATGTGTCATATTGATTATCAATAAGATATCCATCTTCTTTTAGCTTATCCATATGCGTAAGTGACGCAGATATAAAAATATCAATGTCTGCGCCTTGTTCAATTTGGCGTCGTAAGGATCCTGATGAACCAGACTGGAGAACGATTTCTACGTCAGGATTTTCTTCTTGATATGCATTTTTTATTTCCTCCATAACTTCAAACATACTCGCTGCTGCTGCTATATTAATTTGAGCTTTTTCTGCCTTCACTGTGCAACCCATCAGGAGGAAGGTTAAAGTAAGTATAGTGATACTTGCAGTAATGTTTTTTTTGTTTTTCATTATTATATCGTCTCCTTGAACTTTGGCTTATATTTTCCCGAATATTTCCCTTGGACAAGACTATGGCGACGCCCAAACCATTCCGGTTGCATATATTCATAAAGACTGCGATCTTTCAACAATCCGTCAACATGGATGCCTGCCTCATGAGAAAACACCATTTCTCCGACAATGGGTTTACTCTTGTGGTTCTTACGTCCCGAATAACGTTCTACAGTCTGAGAGACTTTCATGATTTTCTTAATATCAATTGTTGACGTGATTTGATCCATGACTTGTAATGCAACAACAATTTCTTCGAGCGGAGTATTACCGGCTCTTTCTCCAAGACCGTTTACACTACAACTAATGACATCTGCACCGCCTTTAAAGGCTCCTAATGCATTTGCTGTACCAAGTCCAAAATCATTATGTCCGTGAAAATCAATATGGATGGTATTCAAAAACGCTTCTTTGTTCATATCACATTTATTTGAAAGCGTTTCTACGATAAGCTCTATATTTTTTTTTGAACTAAATGGATTCAAAACACTTACCGTATCCGCATATCGAATGCGTGTAACACCTTCTTTAATAGCGATGGCATATACGTCTGTCAAAAAATCCATGTCTGCACGGGATGCATCTTCGGCTCCAAGCGATATATTCAGTCCTAGGTCATGTCCAAAATCAAGAATGCGTTTTAGTTCTTCCATGAGCTTTTCTCGTGTTGTTCCTAATTTTTTTGTGATATGGATATCTGATACCGGAACTGAAATATGTGCATGTTTTGCACCTGTTTCAAAAGTCGCTCGCAAGTCGCTTTTATGCATACGATTCCATGTTAAAATCTCAGCTTTTAAATCTAATTTCAACATGGCCTGTATTACTCGCTGTTCTTTGATTCCCATGATCGGAATACCTGCTTCTATAATATTAACTCCCAATTCATCTAATAACTGTGTAATTTTTATTTTTTCACGATGGGTAAAGGCAACACCTGCCGATTGTTCTCCATCTCGAAGTGTGGTATCAATGACTGTAAGACCTATTTGTTCCATTTTAATCACATCCTTTAGATGATTAAACGCTCCACTTGGCTTCCCTCTTCAAGTGCGTCCATTATGTCTTCTACATCATCCGGAGTAACTTTTCCATACCATGTCTGTTCCGGATAAATCATAACAATAGGTCCCATTGAACATAAACCTAGACAACCTGTATTGGTCACCATAATATCTGCATCTAATGATCGATCTTGTACCTCTTCCACAATATTCTCCAAGATCTCTAGTCCTTCATTTTGAGCACAAAATCCTTTAATTTCACCTGTTAGTCTTGAACTTGAACAGACAAAAATATGATGCTTTGGTTTTTCCATAATATTTACTCCTTTCAACTAACCAATTTGTTTGTTCCGACAGCCTCCAAGCTTACCGACTGCATCCGCTCGACATTGATTGCAATGCATCATTTGAGGCATAATATCTGCGTTGGCTTTTCTTACTTGATTGATTTCATTTTGACTTGCTTGTTCAAGTTGTTCAAATGGAGTTTCCTTAACCGGAATGTGGGCCATAATGTTTGTCACTGATGCTCCATATGCTTCTGCCTGCTTAACGACATCTTGAATATGATCATCATTGATTCCTTTGAGATAAACAATATTGACTTTCGTCATAACATCTTTGTCTCGTAAATATTTGACCGCCTCCCATTGCTTGGCTAATAATTGTTTTGCTCCCTCTACACCGAAATACTTTTTTCCTTCATAGCGTACATGCCGATAGATTTTAGCAGCAACATCTTCATAGATCGTATTAATGGTAACCGTTATGTGGGTCACTCCTAACTCAATTAATTCATCTGCATACTTGGTAAGTTTAAGACCATTTGTTGACAAGCAAAACGTAACATTAGGATTATACTCCCTGATATATTGTAATGTATCTCGGGTTTTTTCCCAATTGGCCAATGCATCTCCTGGGCCGGCAATTCCTACAACTGAAAGGGTCGGAAATTTTTTCTTTGATTCTTTATAGTGTGCTAGTGCTTCTTTTGGTGTTAATATATCGGATGTAACTCCCGGCCTTGATTCATTATTACAGTCGTATTTTCGATGACAATAATTACATTGAATGTTACATTTAGGTGCTACCGGTAAATGTATACGTGCGAATTCATGTGCCTCTGCATTAAAACACGGATGGGTTTTCGTTCGCTCAAGTGCTTTCATTTTCATTCTGCTACCTCCTTTTGCAAATAGTATGCATCATACATGCGTTTTCGATAGTTTATATGTTTTTGGTCTAAAAGGTGATTGACTATTTCATCTAAAAAGAAGAGGCTCCCTCGATATCCCATAATTAATTTACGTTGCGCTCCGACATGGTCATGCACAGGGAATCCTACGCGGATAAAATCAATGCCTTCTTTTTCCCAAATAAACTTACCGTCTGAATGACCAATCATTAAATTGACCTCACTATCATGTATCGCTTCATGTATCGTTTCAAAATCAGTATCCTGAAATATTGTTAGACTTTGGTCATAGCAATCGGCTAATGATTGTAATTGTTCTTTAAATTTCTTCTGTGCTGTTCCTGTTGCTACAAGGTGTATTTTCATACCATTTTCCATGAGTAATGCGTTGATTCCATACACAAGATCCATATCCCCGAAAACAGCTATTACACCTAATGCACTGTGTTTATGTGCATCAATCATTCCGTCAATTAGTCGACCGCGCTCCTTATTAATTGCTTCCGGTAGTTCTTCTTGCTTAATCTCAGCCAGTACCCGCATCATTTTATCTGTATTATTAATGCCAATGGGTAAGGGCAAACGATAGGATTTCACGCCATAGTTATCTTCAAGATAGGCTGCCGTAGAATATCTGTCATCCACTAAGTCTCCAAGTTCTACTGTCGCTTTTGCATAACGCATTTGCTCGAATGCTTCTTTTGGTGTTCCTTCACTTGAAAGTTTTTGATACTCTTCCATATAAGGTGCATCAAGCACATCCGAAATATCCGGTACGAGTGTTGCATCTATATCCATAATATTAAAGACACGTTTTAGCTCACGAATATCTTCACATGTGGCGTTGGATACGACCACATTTACTTTTTGATGACTGCCTTCTTTCCTCGGCATATTTTTTTCACTGTAATATTTTGTTATAGCACGAATCGTTGAAAAATATCCTTCTGCTTGAGAACCTGCATATCCGGGTGTCGGAATAGGAATCAAATCAACGTCTGAAAAATCACCGATTTTTCTTACTTCACGTATAATACGTTCAATGTCATCACCAATCGTCTCTGCTAAACAGGTTGTTAATACCCCAACGACTTCCGGTTTATACATTTCAACCAAATTGGCAATACCTATTTTAAGATTTTTAGCTCCGCCATAAACCGTTCCTTCCTCAGATAGTGATGAAGAAGCTATATCTACCGGTTCATTAAAATGAGCCGCCATGTGACGTCGTATATAGGTTGAACATCCTTGGGATCCATGTATGATTGTCATTGCACCACGGATTCCTTTTAAGGCAAGCGAGCCGCCCATAGGCATACACATTTTACACGGATTCACTTGCATATTCACATAATTTCTTTCACGTGTAGATGAATCACTCATGATATATTCCCCCTTGCTTAACAATTGACCATACCGGTGAATTCACCGTCAAATCAACTTCTTTTGCAAAATTATAGGCGCCTTCAAATCCACACAAGGGATGTTTTCGTTCATGATTGTGATCTAAAAAAGCCACTCCCATTTTATAAGCTAAGGGACGTTCTTTAACGCCACCCACTAATATATCTGCCTTGGTCTGTTTCATAAAATATTCAAGCTCCGTCGGGTTTGCATCATCAAGTATGACGGTCCCTTCAGACGTTAACTGTTTAAATTGATTATATTCATCTTGGGATCCGGTTTGGGTTCCGACTAAAACTGTTTCAATTCCCAGTTCATTGAATTGTTCAATGAGCGAAATCGCTTTGAACCCTCCACCGACATAGATGGCAACTTTTTTTCCAACTAATCGCTGTTTATATGCTTCAATCTTCGGCGTATATTCGCTCTCTTTTTCCTTAATCAGTTTTTCAAATCGTTCAATATGTTCTTGATTACCAATGGTAAATACGATCTTTCGTAACGAACGTATGGTATCTTTTATACCTAAGAATCGAATATGTTCAAAGGGGATATCATAAGACTGTTCCATATGCTTTGCTAAAAACGTCATGGATCCTGCACATTGTACAACATTTAAAACTGATTCCTTTGCCTTTTTAAGGGATGCACAACTCGCATCACCCGTAATAACTGTATTTAATGTAAGACCAATCGTTTCAAGATAATTTTTCACAATCCATGCTTCCCCTGCCAAGTTAAAATCTCCGAGAAAATTCAAACTGTGAGGTATTTTTACTTTTGCCTTTTCGGGCCCCATCAATTCTAGTATGGCATGACATGCTGCCTTATAGCCATCTTTTTTACTTCCGGAAAAACCGGAAGAATTGACTGGGATTACTCGAATACCATATTTTTGCTCTGCATGTTTGGCAACTGCTTTGACATCATCACCAATCACGCCAACAACACATGTTGCATAGATAAAGATGACCTTGGGATGTTCATTATTAACAATTTCATCAATGGCCATCGTCAATTTCTTCTCTCCCCCAAAAATAATATCTTTTTCTCTTAGGTCTGTAGAAAAACTCATTCGATAACGCTCAGAATCTGATGAAAGGCTTCCTCTTATATCCCATGTATAAGAGGCGCAACCTATCGGTCCATGAACAATGTGTGCTGCATCCGTTATCGGATTCAAGACAACCCTTGCACCGCAGTATACGCAGGCTCTTTGACTTACAACTCCTGAGACAGAATGGGTATCACATACAATAGATTGTTGTCTCGATTGTTGGTTCACCATAATTTGAGTTTCTCTCGCTTTTGTACTAATTGTTTTCGAACCCATAGTGCACCTCCTAAACATGTTACATGACCATTACATAACTAATTCAAAATCTTCTTCCGGACAAGTTGCATCATATTTATCCAATAATGCGGTTGTGATTTTTTCGATAATTCGTAATGCACCTTTATATCCGACAACAGGGAAATAACTGTGACCGACTCGGTCAAGAATTGGCCATCCCATTCGCACTAAGGGTATTTGTTCTTCTCTGGCAATGTATTTACCATATGAATTTCCGATAATTAAATCGACCGGCTTTTCCTTGATAATTTGATGAAAGGAATATAAGTCTTCTTCACCAAGAACAATGCTATCATCAAGTTTAGCTCCATCAAATAAGTCTTGAATCGTTTTTACAAAAGCTTTCCCTGGCGTTCCTGTTAATACAAGTGTCGGTACCATTCCAAGATCAATGACAAATTCTGTCATTGCAATGAGTATGTCCGGATCACCAAACAAGGCGACTTTTTTTCCATGATAGTGGTTATGAACATCAACCATTACGTCGACGAGTTGACCACGTTCAAATTCTAGTTCTTTCGGAATAATTCCACCGTTAAGCTCCAACATTTTCATAATAAATTCGTCAGTTGCTTTTATCCCTATTGGCTCTTTTAAGACCGTTGCCGGAACATCACATTTTTTTTCAAGTTCATATGCGGCATCTTTTGAAGAAAATTCACCGAGCGCAATCGTTCCAAGGGCATTTCCTGATTTTTTTATCTCTTTTATATGCGTTCCGCCTTCCGGATACATTTCATAATTTCCTGTATTCGGAGTTGCCACAACACCACTTGTGTCCGGAAACATTGTAAACGGAACCTTTAATAAGGTCGCCATACGTTTAATCTCCATCATATCACTGGGCTCAATATATCCCGGCAAAATATTAATTCCTTTGGACTTCTTTCCGTCTTTTTTCTCAGCTAAATGTGTCACCATTGCCTTACACATATTCGAAAATCCAGTTACATGGGATCCGACATATGATGGTGTATTTGCGTAGATAACAGTTTTACCTTCCGGAACATTTGTTGATCTTACAATTTCACCTAGGTCATCACCAATGGTTTCTGACAAACACGTTGTGTTAACGGCAACAACATCCGGATTATAAATATGAAACACATTTTCCAACCCCTTTTTAAGATTGGATTTTCCACCAAAGACACACGTACCTTCTGTAAAAGAACTTGTTGATGCAATAATGGGATCACGATAATGCCTTGTCAAATGTGACCGATGAAATGCACAACATCCTTGAGAACCATGGGAATGTGGTAAACACTTATGAATACCTAGTGCCGCATACATCGCTCCTATAGGTTGACACGTTTTTGCCGGATTAATTTTTAGTCCCGTTCTTTTTTTATACGTTCCTTTTGTTTGATCAAGCATATTTTTCAACTCCTTCCAGTTTGCCGTTTAAGATTGGCTCACAGTTCCATGGTGCTTTAACATAAGACCATGCCGGGGTTAGAACTCCTGCAGCTACATCTCTCGCAAAATTCATCGCACCTTGAAATCCAGCATAAGGTCCTGAATAATCATATGAATGCAGCTGTTTTGAATAAACACCCATTTTTTGAATCATATATTTATCTTTAATCCCTGAACCGAAAAATTCCGGTTTGAGAATATCAATAATTTTTTCTGTTTCAGCATGATTAAGGTCGTCAATAATCAAGCTTCCGTCCTTCATGTCTTTAATTAATCCTTCGTAGCTTGCCCATGGGAGTTCTTTTTTGAGTTCTTCCATACGCGATTCAGGAATTCGCATGGAATACTTCTTCTCGTCTTTTTCTACTTTGATTTCTTCAATATTTCGACTATCTGCATCCATTTTTATGTAAGGAATAACATCTCTTCCTTCATAATCATCTCGATGACCGAATTCGTATCCCGCGACTAATGTTTCAATTCCGATTTCTCGTAAAAGGCCTTGATAATGATGGGCTCTTGATCCTCCTACAAAAAGTACAGCTGTTTTTCCGTCAAGCTTTGTTTTGATTAATTGCATTTCTTCACGAATTTGTTCAGTTTCTTCTGCGATCACTTCTTCTGTTCTTTGAATTAATGCTTCATCACCAAAGTATTTGGCAATATCACGCAATGATTGGCTAAACGATTCAACTCCGATAAAGTTGACTTTGATCCATGGCAAGCCATATTTGGTTTCAATCATTTCAGCAATATAATTTATTGACCTGTGACATTGAATGACATTGAGATCGGCTTTGTGTGCATTGGCAATTTCTTCAATAGAACCATTTCCTGTCATCGTTGATACAATGTTATACCCTATTTTGTGAAGGACACGTGTAATTTCCCATTCATCACCACCAATGTTATACTCACCAAGTAAATTTAAGGAATATTCTTTTACCGGTTTGTCATTGGTCCCAATGACATCTGTCATTAATTTATTATTTGCAATGTGGTGCCCTGCTGATTGGCTAACACCCTTATAACCTTCACAGTTAAATGAAAGAACTTTTATACCGTGCTTTGCTGACATCTCTTTTGCAACTGCATTGATATCATCACCAATTAATCCAACCGGACATGTTGCCGATATAGAGATTGCTTTCGGATGAAAGAGTTCAACTGCTTCATCAACAGCCATCTCTAATTTTTTTACGCCTCCAAAAACAATTGCTAACTTCCCAAACTTTGTAACACTCAATCGCTAATCGCATCCTTTTTAGCAT
>CAZLXW010000103.1:0-8765 GCA_964563505.1 uncultured Eubacteriales bacterium | reverse complement strand
ATCAAATGGAGACTTTAGAAGATAAGGTTGCCCAAAGAACTCAGGCACTTGAAAAAATGAACGCATCACTTTTGGAACAGCAAAATACAATCGTCTATTTAAGCTACCATGACCAACTTACCGGTTTATATAATCGACGCTATTTTGAAGATACCTTATCGCGGTTGGATAATACGCATAACTTACCCATAAGCCTCGTTATGATTGATATGAATGGACTCAAATTAATCAATGATGCTTTTGGTCATGCGATTGGTGACAATTATTTAAAAAAACTTGCAGAAGTCATCCGTCACCATTTAAGAACAAGTGATATAGCTGCCCGATATGGCGGTGATGAATTTATCATTCTCTTACCTAAAACAACGACCAAAGAAGCTCAGATTGTACTCGAGCGCTTATATGAATCCATTGAGAAGCCAGAAAATGGCATTGTCCCTCTTTCTATTTCCTATGGAATAAAAACGAAAAAGAATATAAGCGAATCGGTTATTGATATTCTTAACGCCTCCGATGAAACGATGTATACGAAAAAATTAGTCGAATCACAAGAGTTTCGTTCTTTAGCTATTAATAAAATTCTTGAACATTTAAAAAAGAACTTCCCTAACAAGCACAAACATGCTTTAGAAGTCCAATCCTATTGTAAAGAATTTGCGAACTATTTAGGCCTCAGTACCGAAAAAGTGAACATATTAAGCAAAGCTGCTTATATGCACGATATTGGTAAAATTTCTGTTCCCAAACCTCTCATTGAAAAATCGACGACCGATCTTTCACCTGATGAATTTGATGTCGTTGCTCGTCATACAGAAATCGGTTATCGAATTCTTAATGCCGCTAGCGAGACACAAGCCTATGCAGAAATTGTTTTAGCCCACCATGAAAATTGGGATGGAACCGGTTATCCAAAAGGTTTAAAAGGAAGCGAGGTTTTATTGGAATCCCGTATTCTGCATATTGTTGAAAACTATATTACCTTTATCATTGAGCACCCCACGCTTGATAATCTTTATGATCAGGCAATCGAACTTTTGCGAAAACAAAAAGGGGCCGAACTCGACCCCGAACTTGTGGATGCTTTTCTTGATTTTCTTAAACAAAATCCTCGCGCATCGGATTAAATATATCTAACAAGACGCCCGCTTCCTTACACAGACAGCCGTGAATAACGCTGTCTGTTTTTAACATTGTGTCACCGGTTTGGACTATTTTTTTGACACCATCAATTTCAAATTCAAACTTCCCACTAACAACATAAGTAATCTGAGTATGGGGATGTGAGTGAAGCGCACCAATGGCCCCTTCTTCAAACGTATTCTCAACACACATTAGATCTTTGTTATATGCGAGAACACGTCTTGTCACTCCTTCAGCTGCTATTTCAGGTTCAACTTTATCATAAAAAACCCATCGTTCATCCATCAATGTAATTCCTCCTATATTCCTTTAATTTCTATTCCTGCAAATAATAAATCATGATCAATAATTAAGTCTGGCACACGCTTTTCGTAAGTTAATGTATCATTTTCAATACCGGCCATTTTTAGCTTACCATTGGTTTCTACGTACCATTCTTCGGGAACAATAACTTCAATGCCGGCATATGAAGCTGTAAGTTCTAATACATATGCGCCTCTTTTTGCTCTTGTCTGGGTATAGTCTAATGTTGTTCCTGAAAACATGGCACCAACACTAACAATATCCGCTTGTCCCGACATATCAATCGTCTTCTCTCCAAATGTTGAGACAATATCATAGCTATCTGCTAACCCCATTGCTTTTTTGATTTGGCTTAGTATAAAAACTACATGTGCGAGGCCAGCCACCAACAAACCATAGCTAACAATTTTTCCAAATTTTTTCATAACACTCATCTCTCCTTTACTTATCAAAATAGTGGTTATAGTTTTTCTGCAATATTTAAAATCATTCTTTGGGTTTCTATTATTGAAAGGCAAGGGTCTGTTATTGATTTTCCGTAGACACCACCATCAATTTTCTGACTACCACCTTCGATATAACTTTCCACCATAATTCCTTTTACATATTGCTTAATCTCTGGATCATACCTTCGATTCCGCATAATTGCGTCAGCAATTCGAGGTTGTTGTTGATATTGTTTATTTGAATTTGCATGATTCACGTCTACAATAATGCTTGGATACTTAAGGTCACGCTCATTATACTTTTCAATCAAATATTTCAAATCTTCAAAATGGTAATTGGGGAAACTACGTCCGTATTGGTCTACAAAACCACGCATGATGGCATGAGCAAAGGGGTTTCCAATCGTTTCAACTTCTTGTCCCCGATAGATGAAGTCATGACCAATTTGAGCTGCTTTTATTGCATTTAACATGACCGATATGTCCCCACTGGTCGGGTTTTTCATCCCCACCGGAATATCTACGCCACTGGCTGTTACACGATGTTGTTGGTTTTCTACACTTCTTGCACCGACGGCTACATAACTAAGTATATCATCAAGGTATTCATGATTATCCGGGTAAAGCATCTCATCGGCACTAGTCATTCCCGTGAGTTCAGCCGCTTTTACATGTATTCTTCGGATAGCTAAAACACCTTCCTCCATATCTGCTTTTTCAAGCGGATCCGGTTGGTGCACCATTCCTTTATACCCTTCACCCGTTGTTCTGGGCTTGTTCGTATAAATCCTCGGAATAAGAAGAATCTTCTCCTTCACTTGCTCTTGAACTTTCTCCAATCGTACCATGTAATCCAAAACAGATTTTTCATTATCTGCCGAACAGGGACCAACTATCACCAGAAATTTGTCTGATTTTCCCATAAATATTTCTTGAATTTCTTTATCCCGCACAGCTTTCGCCTGAGCTAATTCTTTTGATACCGGTAATTGTTCTTTGATTTCTTCCGGCGACTGTATTGTTTGAATATATTTAAAACTCATTATTATCCTCCTTGACTTGACACTATCTATCTAATCTTTCTCCCTATTATACTCTTGAAATCGTATATATTCAAATTTTTTTATATTTATTAGATTTAGCACTTGAAGCTTATTAAGAAAACGCCTCTCAATAAATATTGAGAGACGTTTGTAATTACTACTTTGAATCATATAATAAAATAACTCTATCTGTCAATATGCTTATAGAGCTATTTTGTCAGACTATTCTTGTCTTAAGAATAAAAAATATCTAATTGTCACATATAAGACAGCAAGAGCGCCTATCGCCATTTGAACACTACCAATATAGCGGATCCATTCAATATTTCCGCCTCCAACTTTCATCAAGTTATAATATCGCATCGTCGCAATAGCACCAATGATTAAAGGAAAGGTATATGCCGAATAGCTTGGATAAAAATCCAGTCGAGCCAAACGGACAAGTTGATACCAGGAAAAAAGGGTTGTTAGAAGTCCTAGCCCCCAAAGTAATGTCAATAGCCCACTCGACCACGTCAATCCTAAGCTTATATAGCCGACCACTAGAAGATTCGCCGGTGCTGCAAAGATAATGATTAATGGCTTCAATGGATCTTTGCTTATAGGATGCTTCATATACCGCGTTACAACAATTGGAATCAGGATAAAATAACTAATCAGTCCGAATAAAAAGGCCCCTACTCCAATGGCTTCCATGTGAAACGCTTTTGCGGTTACACTTGCAACCACAATACCAACATAGGTTACAAAATAACTTGCAAAAACATTCTCAATCTTCCATGGAAATAAATACTTGATTGAGAATCCGATTAAAATAAGCAGATTAATTACAAAGCCAACTGACCATAAAATCATAGCCACTATTCCTGAATAGGGCTTAATATAAACGGATAAAAGCATCATACCCATAGGAAGCGTAGTCATAACACTCGCTATAGGAAGTATATTGAATGTATTTTTTATAGATTCAGGCAATACAAGCATTTTTGTTAAAATAAGAATGAGAAGAAGCGCTGATATTGCACCACAAATAAGTTTTACATTTGCTCCTAATGATGCTTCAAGTAAATTTCCTAAAGCCGCATAGGCAAGCATGAGTCCGGCAATTGGATAAGGCAACTTCACAAAAAACTTTTTCATGCTTTTTGCCTAATTTCTCTCGTATCATTCCAGTTATCCAATATGATTTCAGCCGTTTTTGCGGCCATTTCTCCCGTAAAGGAAACACATTGCGCTTTATGTTCTCCACTTGCCATATCCATGCCTTTTGTTAAAATACTGCAACACAATACTTTATGATTTTCTTTAAAGTATGCTTGTAGTTCATTGGCTAATTCTAAGGTTTTTACACTAAGTGGATCTTTGGGTGTGGAACCTAATGTTCTACCAAAAACAAGTCCTAAAGATAAAACACCTCCGGACACTGCTCCACATGTACATTTTGATTTTCCGATACCTACCGGAAACCCTGATGCCATGGCTATTACCTCTTCGGGTACATCCAATTCAAAATTACTACGAATGGATGAAATCACGGCCTCAGAGCAGTAAAACTTTCCCTCGCGAAATAAATCCTCTGCATCTTTCCTTACTTGTTCAATACTTACTTGATTTGTCATTGTTAATCGTCCTCCTTTTTTTGAGTGCACCTGCAATCGATGCGTCTAATTCATGACATCATATGATTATACCAAAAAAAGGAAAACTATTCACGCTTTTATTTTTTCAATGATGGATTTTCTCTGTGCTTGTGTGATTGGTTTATTCCCGGCACGCTCAAGTGCCCACATAACTGCCCCTGCCATGGGAACCACATCTAAAACTATAGGCTCAAACTTTTGTCCTGTATATTGATGCACATATTCAACAAAAAACTGTCGCATCAAGGGGTTATTCACTTTCGTCCAAATGGAGCCTGCCAATATAAGGTCGGGCATATTCAAAAAGTGTAGATTTTTTATACATCCGGATACAGATTTTGCCATCTCGTGGGCTGACATTTTAACAATTTCAATTGCAACACGATCCCCCTCCATAGCCGCATTCATTAATATATGTATCAGCGGCTGATCTAAGTCTCGGTCTATGATGAATTTATGGGTAATTTCTTCTAGCAGATTACTTGGTCGTTCTGCCTCTAGCAAATCCATGATTGGCTCAACCATTGTCGTATAAGAACTACAGCGTAAATAATAACTATAAACCGCCTGAATAGCTAAACCAGCTAAAAAAGCGCCACCGGCATAATCACCCGTAGTCATTCCGATGCCACCGACTTGCAAAGTCTCCCCTTGCTCATTGATACCACAGGCCACCGTTCCTGTTCCATTAACCGAACACACACCAACACCTGAAGGACAACCAGCCTTGACACCAAGAATCGAATCATTACTCACTACAAAATCTGCAAAACCTATTTTTCCGAGTATTTTTTCCATCTGTTCTTGTTGCCAAGGTGTATCGATTCCGGCTAATCCAAAAGCTGCATTCACATTTTTTGCTTCAATATGATGTTTTGTTAATATTTGATGCAAGTCTTCAAGCATATATGTTTCTACCGCTTCAAATCCACCCGGTAAAATTTCATGGCTACGACTTCCTGTGTGCAAATATTCCATGCATTCGCCGGTATATGTAAACAAACCATAATCTGTCTTGGTTCCACCACCATCAACACCTAATAAAACTTTTTGTTCCATGCATTCTCCTTTTTATCAAAACGACTTAATTTTGAAACTGTGTCAAATATTTTTTGTGGGCTGCTTTCATTTCCTCATAACAGGCCAATGCATTGGGGTAATCACCGATAAGCGGATGGATGAGTAAGGCTTGAATTGCCTCGGCATCCGAACCATGAATAGCTGCTTTTACAGTGTGATTTTCATAGGCTTTAACACATTGCATCATTTCCATAACGTGCCTATTGTCAAAGTTATGAATGGCAACTGGGCGAATCGCTTCTCGTCCAACTTGGCATGCAACCTCAACAACGTCATCTTCATCCATAAAACTTAATGCCCCTTGATTGCGGACATTAACCACATGAATTTCCCCCTTATCATTATAGATAGAATCGACCAGAGAAATAGCTGCTTCTGAATACCTCGCACCTCCCCGCTTCTCAAGTTCTTGGGGTTTTGTTGTAAGTTCTTCTTTTTTGTATAAATCTAATAAACGATCTTCAATATCCATACAAACCTGTCCACGACTTTTTTCTTCTTGACGAAGATGTTCCAACTTATCATTACGGTCATAAAAATACTCCAAATAAGATGAAGGAATCGCTTCAATACTTTGAATCAACTTAGCATCAAATCCTTTGATAGGTATATTCTTCATCCCCTGTCCTGTGATTCCTTTTTCCAGTACATCCTTAAAAATATCATGTCCCTCTTTCCAGATGCCGGTAATATAGCTTAAATGATTAAGACCTATATATTCAATGGTCAAGTTTTCTTCTTGTAGTGCTTCATGTATGTCTGAAAACATATTAATGGGTACATTGCATAAACCGACACTTTTGATTCTTGTATAATTTTGCAAAGCTTGTGCAAGTATACCGGAGGGATTTGAAAAATTAATCAACCATGCATCCGGACACAAGTCTTCCATCCTATGAGCAATAGTCATCATAACAGGTATGGTACGCAATGCTTTGAAAAACCCTCCAATGCCTGTCGTTTCTTGCCCAATAAAACCGTATTTTAAGGGTATCGTCTCGTCAAGTACTCTTGCCGCTAGCTTTCCTACCCGAATTTGTGCCAAGACAAAATCTGCATCGGTAAGGGCCGTATCTAAATCTTCAGTCATTAAAACTTCAATATCGAGTCCGGCCTCTCTAATCATGCGTTGACTCAACTTACCAACAATTTCAAGCTTTGTTGAATCAATGTCCATAAGTGCTAAATGAGTGACCGGAAGTCCGGTATGTCGCTTAATAATTCCTTCAATAAGCTCCGGTGTATAGGTACTTCCTGCTCCTATAATGGCAATTTTTAACTTGTTCATCTTCTAACATCTCCTTATCTGCAATAAATAACTTATTACTATTTAAATAGGTGGGTTGATTCCTTGATACATAGACTTGGGGTTAGTTTTGTGTTTTGAGTTGGTTTTTCTCCACCCGCTAATAAGTCAATCATAACCTCTACCGCTTTTTTCGCCATTGCTTGTGCCGGTTGTCTGATTGATGTGATTTTGGGTGTATATTGATTAGCCATTGGGCTGTCATCATATCCAATCACACTTACATCTTCCGGAACTTTTAACCCGCAATCCTTTAACCCATTAATGGCGCCTAAAGCTATATGGTCATCAAATGCAAAAATAGCTTGTGGTATGCGGTCTTGTTCAATCCATTTCTGAACCGTTTGATATCCTGTCGGTTGGTCATATTGGCCATAAGCTGTGTTATCGGTTTGAAAACCTAATTCTTCAAGGGCTTTGACTGCTCCTTTATAACGTTCTTTTGTAGCAAGCGAAGTTGCTTCCCCACCGATAAGACCAATACGTCTAAAGCCTAAATCTAACAAATGTTTTACAGCCATATAACCACCTTGCTGATTATCTGAAAGAATTGTATACGGCTGACTATCCCTTGTCTGATGGTCCATAATCAAGTATGGTACTTTTTGTTCTTCAAGCACACGCGCAAACAGAACCTCCTTATAGGGCGCCATAAGAATAACCCCATCCACACGTTTTTGCTCAAGAAAAGCAATATTCTCCTGATCATCTTTCTTACACATATGTAGTGTGACAAGATATCCACGTTTAAAAAATTCTCTATTTAAGGCTTCAATAATATCATCGTAAAAGCCATCACCTAACTCCGAAATCATGACAGCAATTACATAAGTTTTACCTGTGACTAAAGTTCTAGCCGCCGCACTAGGAACATAGCCAAGTGCCTTCATAGCATCCATAACTTTTTTTCGGTTCTCATCTTTGACACTAGGATGATTGCGCATGGCTTTAGATACGGTAACATAAGACAAACCGGACGCTTTAACTATATCATTAATCGTTACTTTCATATTTCCTCCAAAACTATATACGTATATACTTTTATTTAAATTATAACCGATTCACAAATTCTTGTCAATCGGTTATCTTTTTTTGTGCTTACTTCACTAAAAATCTAAACTATATTGGATTTCTTGAATTGTCAAACTATTCTTTTCGCGTAAGCTCACCGCTTCATATGTATAAGCGCCTTTACTTCCACTAATAATACGAATATCGGGTCGCAATGGAAAACCTTTAGGAACCTCATCGACAACAGCGACTTGTCCGGTGTTCAACTTAACCAATGAACCTGCAGGATATGGATTAATCTTTTTCACAAAAATATTAATAAGATTCATATCATAATGTCGCTCGGCTCCACCCATAATATATTCTATGGCTTCAATGGCTGTTAATGCTCTTCTGTAAGGTCGATCCGAAGTCATGGCATCATATATATCAGCAATGCCGACAATCTGGGCCAATTGATGAATCCCGGTCTTATCAACTCGATTAGGATACCCTGTTCCATCTAAATGCTCATGGTGTTGCAGTGCAATTGCCTTTGCATAAGCACTGAGAAAGGATTGTTCTTTTAAATATTCGTATCCTTTTTTGGGATGCATGATAACTTCAAGCTTTTCTTCGCGAGTCAATTCTCCGTTTTTATAAATAATACCGGGTTCTAACAAGGCCATTCCAATATCATGAAAAATCGCACCAATAAATAGCTGGTGAATCATTTCAGTATTTAGGCCCGCTTCCCATCCGATAAGTACTGATAAAATAGCTGTATTGATGGCAGAACTATATAAGTAATTATCCA
>CAZLXW010000102.1:0-9070 GCA_964563505.1 uncultured Eubacteriales bacterium | reverse complement strand
TGCATTGACATGACGAATAATATGTTGAAAATGCACACTGATGAATAATACCACTATTGAATACATCTGTCAAGTAAAATTTTGTTTTATCTATTGACAAATAGTATGATATGTAGTCGCTATTAAAGAAGGGAGCGATGGATGTGTGATTTGGGAGCGCAAGTCCTAGATGCGAATTCCCATGTTATCACACATCCACCGTCCCTTCCATATCTACTTACAATTCCAACTATTTTCGAATATATAAAACACAGAGAAAAGTGGAAAAGGATCTGTGCCGTTTGTATTTTGAATATGACAGCTGTATTAGAAAAGCAGATGACCATGTAATCATGGGTATTCCGGTCCCTGAAGTGTGTAGGAGCTTACTGCCTAAAACAAGGTTTTAGGTGGTAAGTCCTGCATGCTTCTGTGTCCGGTACTCCCACTTACATGGTCATCTGCTTTTTATTGATAGCGATTGTATTTAATCCAAAAATACATCTGTTTCATTGATTGGTTCTTCAACGGGTGTTTTCTTCTCAATGTCAACGTCACGATACATACTCATTCCTGTTCCTGCCGGAATAAGTTTACCTAAAATAACGTTTTCTTTGAGTCCAATTAGAGGATCGACTTTTCCTCGTATTGCAGCTTCGGTTAAGACTTTGGTTGTCTCTTGGAAGGATGCCGCGGATAAGAAGGAGTTGGTTGCTAGGGATGCTTTTGTGATTCCTAGTAGAACTTGCGTTCCTTCAGCAGCTTCTAGTCCATCTTCCACTAATTGTTTATTCACCTTATCAAATTCTAATTTATCGACTAAGCTACCTGGTAAGAAGTTTGTATCGCCACTTTCTTCGATTCGGATCTTTTTAAGCATTTGACGGCAAATAACCTCAACGTGCTTGTCATTGATCTCAACACCTTGTAATCGGTATACATTTTGAACTTCTTGTAGCATATAATCTTGTAAGGCTCGTCGGCCTTTGATTTTTAGGATATCGTGTGGATTGACGCTACCTTCTGTTAACTCATCACCGGCTTCAACCACTTGATTATCTTCGATCTTAATACGAGAGCCGTATGGAATCAAATATGTCTTTGTATTCTCACCGGATTCATCGGTTAAGACAACTTCACGTTTTTTCTTTGTTTCATTGATACGTACAACACCTGCATAATCTGCAATAATAGCCAATCCTTTTGGCTTTCTCGCCTCAAAGAGCTCCTCAATTCTTGGAAGACCTTGAGTGATGTCATCAGCTGTCGCGATACCACCAGTATGGAAGGTACGCATTGTAAGCTGTGTACCCGGTTCTCCGATGGATTGAGCTGCAATAATACCTGCAGATTCTCCAACTTGAACTGGGATACCTGTTGCCATATCCGCACCATAACATTTGGCACAAACACCGACATCAGATTTACATGTTAAGGCTGTACGAATCTTGACGGCCTTGATTCCTGCTTTAATAACTTTACGTGCATGTCGTGGATTCATCATTGTATCTGCTTTTACAAGAACTTTTCCGGTTTCAGGATGTACGATTTCATCAACAGACCATCGTCCGGTAATGCGTTCTTCTAAACTTTCAACAACTTCTTTTCCGTCCATGAAAGCTTTCACTGTTTGTCCGACAACTTCGTCTTCACCGGCACAACAATCTTGTTCGCGAATGATTAAGTCTTGAGATACGTCAACCAAACGACGAGTCAAGTAACCTGAATCGGCTGTACGTAAGGCTGTATCGGCAAGACCTTTTCGGGCACCATGGGCTGAAATAAAGTACTCAAGTACGTCAAGACCTTCACGGAAGTTTGACTTGATCGGCAACTCGATTGTGTGACCTTGTGTATCGGCCATCAATCCACGCATACCTGCCAACTGCTTGATCTGACTCTCAGAACCACGGGCTCCTGAATCCGCCATCATAAAGATGTTATTGTATCGATCAAGGTTTCCGAGTAGTTCACGTGTGATTCTTTCATCGGCTGAACGCCATGTTTCAACAACATTTTTATAACGCTCATCTTCTGTCATCATACCACGTTTGAATTGTTTCATAATGGTTTCAAGTGTATTCTCAGCTTCAGCGATAATACCTGGTTTTGCTTCCGGCACTTCCATGTCAGATACAGATACCGTTAAGGCACCTTTCGTTGAATATTTAAATCCAAGTTTTTTTATTGCATCTAAGATTTCAGATGTTTCTGTTGAACCATGAATATCAATACAACGATACAGTATTTGTTGTAACTGTTTTTTACCGACTAAGAAGTCAATTTCATATTCAAATTCATGTCCAGGTTCTTCACGATCCACAAAACCAAGATCTTGAGGAATCGATTCGTTAAAGATAATTCGTCCAACTGTCGTTTCAATAAGCTTTCTTTCAATGACACCGTTGATTTTTACTTCGCGCAAGACTTGAATACGTGCATGAAGCGTAACAACGCCATTTTCATATGCAAGTATGGCTTCATTTTCATTTGAAAACTTCTTACCTTCGCCTACTTCTCCCACTTTGTCTAGAGTTAAGTAGTAAGTACCCAGTACCATGTCCTGAGAAGGTACAGTTACCGGACCACCATCGGAAGGTTTTAGCAAGTTGTTTGGAGATAATAGTAAAAAGCGGCATTCTGCTTGTGCTTCTACAGATAAAGGTAAGTGAACCGCCATCTGGTCTCCATCAAAGTCAGCATTATATGCTGTACATACAAGTGGGTGTAATCGAATAGCTTTACCTTCCACAAGTACCGGTTCGAAGGCCTGAATTCCAAGTCTATGTAATGTCGGTGCACGGTTTAACATAACCGGATGCTCACGAATAACTTCTTCAAGTACATCAAAAACTCCGTCTTCTAATCGTTCAACCATTTTTTTAGCTGATTTAATATTATGTGCTACACCATCTCCAACAAGACGCTTCATAATAAACGGCTTGAATAATTCAATAGCCATTTTCTTAGGAAGACCACATTGATAAATCTTAAGTTCAGGACCAACAACGATAACTGAACGTCCGGAATAATCAACACGTTTTCCAAGAAGGTTTTGACGGAATCGTCCTTGCTTACCTTTTAACATATCTGATAAAGACTTTAAAGGTCGATTACCCGGTCCTGTTACCGGACGTCCACGTCGGCCGTTGTCGATTAAGGCATCAACAGCTTCTTGTAACATACGTTTTTCGTTACGCACGATAATCTCCGGCGCTCCGAGATCAAGTAATCTTTGTAAACGATTATTTCTATTAATAACACGACGATATAAATCATTTAAATCTGAAGTTGCAAAACGTCCACCATCTAGCTGTACCATGGGACGAATATCCGGCGGAATAACGGGGACAACTGATAGAATCATCCATTCCGGCTTGTTCCCTGATTCTCTAAAGGCTTCAACAACTTCCATTCGTTTAATAATACGTGCTTTTTTCTGACCAGTTGCATCTATAAGTGCTTTTCGTAGTTCGACAGATTCTTTTTCAAGATCAATCTCTGATAAGATTTCTCGAATGGCATCTGCTCCCATTGCAGCTCTAAACGAATTCCCATATTTATCATAGGCATCTCTAAATTCTTTTTCCGTTAAAACTTGCTTGTATTGAAGGTTTGTATTTCCTTTCTCAATAACGATATAAGAAGCAAAATACAATACTTTTTCCAATGTACGGGGTGACATATCTAGGATAAGTCCCATACGGCTTGGAATACCTTTGAAGTACCATATATGTGATACAGGGGCTGCTAATTCAATATGGCCCATGCGCTCACGTCGTACTTTTGATTTTGTTATCTCAACACCACATCGGTCACAGACAACACCTTTATAACGAATCTTTTTGTACTTTCCACAATGACATTCCCAGTCTTTGCTTGGTCCAAAAATTTTCTCACAGAACAAACCGTCACGCTCAGGCTTTAATGTTCTGTAGTTTATGGTCTCAGGTTTTTTCACTTCACCTCGAGACCATTCTCGAATTCGTTCCGGTGATGCTAAACCAATCTTAATGGCATCAAAATTCACAGATTGCTCCATAGCTTCATTTGGCATTAACTACACGCTCCTTTAAGATCATTTACTGGTCATCATCTTCAAGAATAAAACTTGAATCTAATAGTTCTTCATCACTTTCATCTATATCATCATCTTCATCTAAGTCCGGAACATCTTCACTTTTACCTACTGCAATATTATGTTTAACAAATTCGTCATCTGTTAAGTGAAGTTCCATATCTGCGTCATCATCAAAGTCATCTTTCAAACTGATCTCGCCACGTTCATTGGAGATAATTTTGATATCCAATGATAATGACTGTAATTCTTTAAGCAATACTTTGAAAGATTCAGGAATTCCCGGTTCAGGAATATTCTCACCTTTAATAATTGCTTCATATGTTTTAACACGACCAACAACATCGTCTGACTTAACCGTTAAAATCTCTTGCAATGTATAAGCTGCACCATACGCCTCAAGAGCCCAAACCTCCATCTCTCCGAAACGCTGTCCACCAAACTGAGCTTTACCACCAAGTGGTTGTTGCGTTACAAGGGAGTAAGGACCTGTTGAACGTGCATGTATCTTATCATCAACCAAGTGATGAAGTTTTAGGTAGTGCATGTATCCAACGGTAACCGGATTATCAAAATACTCACCGGTACGTCCATCACGAAGATGAATCTTACCATCTTCACGAATGGGTACATTTTTCCATTCTTCACGATGATCTACATTGTTTAATAAGAAATCTTTGATTTCAGGGTTTAAAATCTCGCCCCATTTATCTTCAAATTGATCCCAAGGTGTATTCACGTAATCATTGGCCATATCTAATGTTTCCATGATATCAATCTCGTTGGCACCATCAAATACAGGTGTTGCAATCTTGACGCCCAGCGCTTTAGCCGCTAAGCCTAAATGGACTTCTAGGACCTGTCCAATATTCATACGGGAAGGTACACCCAATGGATTCAGTACGATATCTAAAGGACGGCCATTTGGCAAGAAGGGCATGTCTTCTGCTGGCAATATACGTGAAATAACACCTTTATTACCATGACGACCGGCCATCTTATCTCCTACGGAAATTTTACGTTTTTGTGCAATGTAAACACGGACCGACTGATTGACTCCCGGTGAGAGCTCATCCCCATTTTCACGGGTAAATACATGTACATCAACGATAATTCCTTCTTCACCATGAGGCACGCGAAGGGATGTATCACGAACTTCTCTTGCTTTTTCACCAAAGATAGCGCGGAGTAAGCGTTCTTCAGCTGTCAGTTCCGTCTCGCCTTTTGGTGTAACTTTTCCAACAAGAATATCACCGGAACGAATCTCAGCTCCAATACGGATAATACCACGTTCATCTAAATCTTTGAGCGCGTCTTCACCGACACCCGGAACATCTCGTGTGATTTCTTCCGGTCCAAGCTTAGTATCTCTGGCTTCTGCTTCGTATTCTTCTATATGTATAGATGTATAAACATCTTCTTTAACTAAATTCTCACTTAACAAAATCGCATCCTCGAAATTATAACCTTCCCAAGTCATAAATCCGATTAATGGGTTTTTACCAAGTGCAATCTCACCATTTTGCGTTGATGGTCCGTCAGCAATAACCGCACCTTGTTTAATCTTATCTCCCTTAGATACAAGAGGACGTTGATTAATACATGTACCTTGGTTACTACGTGCAAATTTACGTAATCGATAGATATCTCGACCACCTTCGGCCGTCTTAATAACAATCTCTTTGGCTGTAACACGTTCAACAACACCTGAATTTTTAGCTATTTTAACAATACCGGAGTCGACTGCTGCCTTGTTTTCCATACCTGTTCCTACCAATGACGAATCGGTAATCAATAAAGGTACAGCCTGACGCTGCATGTTTGATCCCATAAGCGCACGGTTGGCGTCATCGTTCTCAAGGAAAGGAATCATGGATGTCGCAACGGAAAAAACCTGCTTTGGCGAAACGTCCATCAAGTCGATTGATTTTGCTTCCATCTCAATGATATGCTCACGGTCACGACCGGTAACATATTTATGAACGAAGTGACCTTCTTCATCAAGAGGCTCATTGGCTTGGGCTACACGATACTTTTCTTCTTCATCCGCCGTTACATAAATAACGTCTTCGGTTACAACCGGTTCATCACCGGATTGATCGATTAGACGATATGGTGCTTCAATAAATCCATATTCATTGATACGCGCATAAGTTGCTAATGAGTTGATCAAACCGATGTTTGGACCCTCAGGTGTCTCAATCGGACACATACGTCCATAGTGAGAATAGTGAACGTCACGAACCTCAAAGCCGGCACGCTCACGACTAAGTCCACCAGGACCCAATGCAGATAGACGACGCTTATGTGTTAATTCAGCAAGCGGGTTGGTCTGATCCATAAACTGGGATAACTGTGAACTTCCAAAGAATTCCTTAATCGACGCCGTTACCGGACGAATATTAATCAAGGATTGGGGTGTAATGCCATCGGGATCTTGAATCGTCATACGCTCACGAACGACACGTTCCATTCTTGACAAACCAATTCTAAACTGATTTTGCAATAGTTCTCCAACTGCACGAATACGACGGTTTCCAAGGTGGTCAATATCATCTACATTTCCAACACCATATTCAACATGAATATTATAGTTCATAGATGCAAAAATATCTTCTTTTGTAATATGCTTAGGAATTAACCGGTGCATATTTCTTTCGATTTGTTCAACAAGCTCTTCTTCATTGGTATATTCATCCATAAGTTCTTTAAGCACAGGATAATACACGCGTTCACGAATACGAAGCGCTTCAATATCTGCTTGAACATAGTTCTTGATATCTACGACCATATTACTTAAGACTTTAACTTTACGGTCTTCAACAGTTACAAATACATAAGGTACTGCTGCATCTTGAATCCGAATTGCCAGCTCCTGATCAACAACAGTTCCCGCCTCAGCTAAGATTTCCCCTGTTGACTTATCAACAACATCTTCAGATAAAACATGGCCTGTAACACGATTGGATAAAGCTAATTTTTTATTAAATTTATATCTACCAACTTTGGCTAAATCATAACGTCTTGGGTCAAAAAACATGGAGTTTAACAGTGATTCCGCACTCTCAACCGTTGGTGGCTCACCCGGACGAATACGTTTATATATCTCAATTAACCCTTCTTCATATGAAGACGAGCTATCCTTATCTAAACTAGCAAGAATTTTTGGTTCTTCACCAAATAGTTCAATAATCTCTGCATTCGTTCCGATTCCAAATGAACGCATTAATACAGTTACCGGCACTTTACGTGTTCGGTCTACACGTACATGAAAAATGTCATTTGAATCTGTCTCATATTCAAGCCATGCCCCACGATTCGGAATTACTGTTGCCGAATAAAGTTCTTTACCGATCTTATCATGCTTCATCGCATAATAAATACCCGGTGAACGTACCAGCTGGCTTACAATAACACGCTCCGCTCCGTTAATTATAAAGGTTCCCGTATCTGTCATTAACGGTAAGTCACCCATAAATATCTCATGTTCACTAATTTCGTCTTTTTCCTTATTAATAAGACGCACACGAACTTTAAGAGGTGCAGCATATGTTGCATCTCTTTCTTTACATTCATCCATTGTGTATTTTGCATCTTCATTAAATGAAAAGCCGACAAATTCTAACATTAAATTCCCGGTGTAATCCGAAATTGGGGATATATCTCGAAATACTTCCTTTAATCCTTCATCCAGGAACCAATTATAAGAATCTTTTTGAACTTCGATTAGATTTGGCATGTCAAGGACTTCTTTTTGCTTGGAGTAGCTCATTCGAACTGACACTCCGCTTTCGATAGGATTGATCCTATTTTTTTCCATAGTTATGATTCACCCCTTGGCTATAATAATCTTCATCTAGTATACCCTAAAAATAAGCATACAATTCCATACTGACGCATTAACAGATAATATCACATCCTGTCAAGCTTGTCAACATAATATTTTTAGAAATATATCAGTTACTGTCTAACCGTGTAAAAAAAGCCTCGATTCGTAATGAATCGAGACTTTTGAAATTTTTAGTATAATGTTCTTACTTAACTGTCGCTGTTGCGCCAACTTCTGCAAGCTTAGCTTTGATTTCTTCTGCTTCTTCTTTAGTTGCTGCTTCTTTAACCATTTTAGGAGCGTTATCTACAAGCTCTTTAGCTTCTTTTAATCCTAAGCCAGTGATTTCACGAACAGCTTTGATTACTTTAACTTTTGACGCGCCAACTTCTGTAAGCTCTACATCAAATTCAGTTTGCTCTTCAGCAACGCCACCTTCTGCACCAGCTGCTGCCATTACAACACCTGCTGCTGCAGATACACCAAATTCTTCTTCACAAGCTGTTACTAATTCGTTAAGTTCTAATACTGATAATTCTTTAATTGCATCAATTAATTCTTGAGTTGTTAATTTTGCCATTATTTTGCACCTCCGAAATTTTTTTATTATTCTTCTACTGTTTCTTTTGTTTCTTCTGTTTTCTCTACACTTGCTGCAAGGTCTGCTACTGTAGCCACGCCTTTTTCTTCCATCTCGTCTGCAATCGCTTTAACTGTACGTGCGAATGAAGATATTGGAGATTTGAAGCTTCCAAATAGTTTTGCAAGTAATTCGTCTCTTGATGGTACTGAAGCCACCTTGACAATACCGTCAACGTCGAATAATTCACCGTCAACAACACCTGCTTTGAACTCAAGCTTAGGCATGTCTTTTGACATCTTCTTAAGAATTCGAGGACCTGCTGTTGCGTCATCGTAACTGATTGCAATCGCACTTGGACCGGCTAATTGATCGTTTAATTGATCAAATGCTGTTCCTTCAAACGCAAACTTCATCATTGTGTTCTTATACACTTTGTATGTTACATTGGCTTCACGTAAAGCTTTACGAAGATTTGTATCTTGCTCTACTGTCAATCCACGATAATCAACGAGTACAACTGAACTTGCACCTTCAATATTTTCTTTAATCGCTTGTATTACTGTTTGTTTTTGTTCAACTTTTGGCACTGTTACACCTCCTT
>CAZLXW010000101.1:0-9082 GCA_964563505.1 uncultured Eubacteriales bacterium | reverse complement strand
TATCATCGTTCATTATGATAATGAAAGTCAAGAAGTAATCGTACGAGTCGAAATATCTGAATCACTTGAGTGATTCAGGTATTTTAAGTTCTATGATTATTTGACATTAATACCAAATAGTACACTAGGAATACCAAATAAGCCAAATGACTTGATTTAATCATCGTACTTGTTACAATGGATTCATATTAATATTAGTATGTTATTAAATGCTTTACGGTACGTATCGAAGAAAATCATATCGAATATGAGTAAAAGGTAACCACATCGCCTTGAAACAACTAGATTTTACTACATTTATGCAATTTTACAATCAATGCCGGGCCGTTCAATGAATTAGGAGTACTGGTTTGTTTCAACTTCAGAATTTGTCAATTAAAAATAAAACAATAAAAAGCATAAAGATATATCTGATACATATTCTTACAAAATCACTAAATAATGTCCCGGGAGGTCATATGATAATAACTAAAAAGCACTTCAATTTAGTTTATATTACAGTATTCATTATAATAACTTTCATTTCAATTTCATCTACTAATGAGGTACATTTTATTATGTATGAAGCGGGCTTTCCGCTTAAATTCTATGAATACAGATTAGCAGGAGATCCTCATCAATTTATGTCATATATAAAGGGTTTTGGTGACGCATTTCTTGATTTATTGCCCTTGGCGCTTAACTATATATTCTGTGTTTTCTTATGTAAGGGCCTATTCAAATTGACTAATAAAATGAAGAATTATTTTCAAAAATCTGCTTGAGTTCACTTTCGCAGGAATTCTATCGAATTTTAGGAAAGGAACATGCATGACTTCAAAATCGAAATGTTTAATTATCATAATTGCTTTATTAATTGGTTTGGGAATAACCTTACTTATGGGAACAACGACATTTACAATCGTTTTATCATTAGTTTTATTTCTTGTTGCTATTATTTATGATGGAATTAGATTTAGAAAAACAAATTCACGTGAAGATATAACAAAACGAGTAAAAGATAACGCAATTGTTTTTCTTGTATTTGCATTAATATTTATATTGGTTGGATAACTTCTTTCACTAATATAAAACGGTATGGCTAAATCTAGAGTTAAGGAGTTATTGTATGCCTAAAAAAATAGTTGTTTTCTTAATCATTCTTTTCCAATTGTCAGCATGTAATGCTATGAATAGTAATAATACTCATAAGTTTATTAAAATTGAAGGGTATGAAATGAATGAAACAAACCATTCGCTATCAAATGTGAATAGTGACTATATTTCCTCGGAATATTTAGATTTGAAGTATAGTGGAGATAAAACGTACAATATCGATGTTGAGATATGGGAATATGGAGAAATAGTAGATACGCTTACAGAGGTATCTAATCTGCAGTTGTCTGATTATGATGGTATTTCTTTTGAGCTTGATGAAAGTGATAAAAAGCAATATGATATTGCAATAAATTTTTATCAGAAATCAAACAAAACATTAAGACATTTGAAAATAAGTAAAGAGAACAATGATTTGTCTGGGCGTACTGAAAGCACCTATATGAATAGACAAGAGATTGAAGAAGATAAAGAAGTGTTTTTGTGGGGCTTTCATAAATTCGAAGGCGAATTTGGTCCTTTAATTAATGGAAACGAAGCTGTAGAAGTAATGGATTGGTCTTTGGTGTTTTATTTGCGACCAGTTTCGCAGTAGTTTTTTGCTAAATTTCAACAATAGGAAAGAGGGAAGTATGAAAAGAGGAGTATTAATATTAATCACAAGTTTAATTATTATGTTATTCGTATCATGTACAAGTAATGAACCAATAGACATCTCAAGTATTGAAGAAGCAGTAGCTGAAGATCCCTTTGAGGAAGCAGAGTCGCAAATGGAAGTATTGGGTTCCATGGTGCATGGATTAAATGATAAATTAGATGAGAATGAATTTATCGAATATTCAGGAACGGACGTTGAGATTGATTATTATGTTGAACTTGAAGGAAATGTAAATAGCGTAGGTTTTTTGCTGTTTCTAAAAGGTGAACCGCAGCCTTATAAAATAAAAGGGACTGAGACAGAGAAGGAGTATATGCATCAATTGACGGTTGATGAAGAACGAAAACAATTCACTTTTCAATTTTCCCCCATTGTGGGTGAAGAAGGAGAGGTGCTTGAATTACAGGTGATTAGTATTTACAATGCTGCCTTTATACCGGATATGACAACAACATCAGCATATGGGGGCTACCATCATGCGCTGCCAACGATTATTGATAGAGTCAAGATGTTGGAAAATGCACCAGATCAAGGCGTATCACTAGAAGAATATGACAGCAATATTGTCATAAGTCCCAGTCAACAGGCAGTAAATATAACGGAAGAGTTTTTAGATGTAAAATTTCATAAGATTGAAATGGAAGAGTTAAATACATATGTATTTTCAAGAATACTCTATAATGGTGAAGTTACATATAGTAACATTAATCTAAGCCAATTAGATAAGTTTGAGATATCTTATTATTTGTTTGGCGTGCCGAATGCAGAGTATGTGACAACTTTTTATATTGATCATAAGCCAATATATTCTACGGAAGTGACCCTGCAAAAAGGGAAGTATGAACAGATAGATCTTGAACTGGATACCACTCAATTAGATGGACTTAATTCTTTCTATGTGATGTCTGTGCCTAAAACCGAGAGAAAATATGTTGATGAAATAGTTGGCATGGATAAAACAAAGACGATTTTATTGTATAAAGATGAGAATGAGACGACTGATGAAAGCGAGGATGCGTTGACAACAGATTCGCCGATAACTTCAGAACCGAGGAATATATATTACGGAAGCGAGAGTAAATTATTGCTTCTAGATGACGCCTTGACCTTGGCTGAATATCCTAAGAAAAGAAGTGAAGCGACCTACACGTTTAATGAAGAAAATATTCGAAGTGAGGATTACATAAACATTGATTCAGGCTACGCAGCAATGCTTTGTACTCGTGAGCAGTCAGGATTTTTGTATCGATATATCTATTTGGACCATCAACTAGAGTATGAAAAAGAGATAGTATTAAATGATCTTGTTGAGGGAGAAATGATTCTAGGACCTGCTAAGATAGCTGTATCTCAATCTGGAGAGAAGATTTTAATAGCGACGATGGAACATTTATATGTGTATGATGTATCAACAGAAGAGAAGAATATCGTGTTAGATTATTCAGAGGAAAATAATGGAATACAGTCGATTTCAGAAATGGCTTTTGTTGACAATGACACTAGGATTGTATTTACAGCAGAGACGTTTGATTTGCCTTTACAAGATGGGGTAGGATCTTTTGAAACCTATGGGTTTATGTCGCTTGATGGGACAATTATTACAAATAAAAAACCGTCCTATGGCAATGATACCAATTTAAGGATAACAGCATATAAAGATTATGTTTTATTTGAAGATGCGGGAAGAAATCCATCGGGCAAAGTATTGGTCGTTGATGTTAAGACACATGAAGAGAAAATCTATGATGTGGCAAAGCGCGGAGAGAGGATGTCCTTATTTGGCTCGAACCAGGGAAACTATTTTGCCGTAGGAATTGAGAATAAGGATGAATTATCCATTGAAGTTTATGAGACTGACTCCGGAGAGAGGATACACCAAATGTCTGTAGATTATAAAGATCAGCTACATTATAAAGTGCTGTTATTAGACGAGTCACAACAGGGCATGGTGTTACTTAGAAAAGGAAGTTCAGATAACTTGGAAATCAATACAGTGGAATTTATTTTTTAGAAGGAGACTGCCGATGCTTTTAATCAATATTTAGAAAAGTTAGGATATAATTATTTGGTTAAAATCCATGCTTATTTGGGAGCGTAAAACCAAATAGTACATATCGAAGAACAATCGATTTAGCTCTTTTCTTTTGACGTTTAAGTAAGATGAGAACTAATGCGCAAAAAAACAAAGAGTAGTTTAATTAGATTGGGATAGCTTATGGTGGAAAACTTGATTTAGATTTATTTGCGTACGGAATACTTCTAAAAAAAAATGTATAAAATCGATTGCTGCTGACTTAGGATATTCGGGTGAATTAAGTTGGTTAGATAGAGCATTTAGTGTCGGAATTGTTATACTATTTACAATGATAGACATAGGTTATGGTTGACCTATGCTTTTGCCGAAAAATATGATTGTATAGTAACTTGTTTCAACGGCACTTTTTAATAAGCAAACATTGCAATCTTATAATGATACACAAGAGGAAGTCTTTGGTACCAACGATAGCGATTATTACAACAACGAGACATTTCTAGGAAGAATGGCATTCCACCAATATAATACTATAGAACATGTTGGGAAGATCGAGTATTTGAGTAGATATTAATAGAATCAGGAGAGATATGATGGCGTATAACGATATAGGAATTAAAAAAGTAAGAAAAATTCGATATGTATCATGGCTTGTAAATTTTACTAGTGTAATTATGTCATCTTTGATATATAAATATTGGAATAAAAATCTAATGTTTATACCTGTTGTGATTGCAGCCCTAGTGTTGATTTACTTGATTTACCAATACAGGTGTCCAAATTGTATGAATCATTTTGATATAAGAAAGGACATAGGTAAATATAATCATTGCCCATACTGTGGTATAAGATTTATAAGGAATTAATAATTTGCCTACAACTGTTTTGTTAAGAATATAGAAAAATGTGTCGTAGGAAACAACACATACTTATACAAAAGCAATATTCTAGAGAACAAAAAGCAATGCAAGCCTGCAATAATTGTTACGCAGGCTTGTTTTTTACTAAATTCAACAATAAGAAAGAGGAGAGTATGAAAAGACGAGTATTAATACTAATGACATTCCTATTTAATGTATTATTCGTGTCATGCACAAGTAATGAACAAACAAATAGATATTTCAATTATTGAAGAAGCAGTAGCTGAAGATATGTTTGAGGAGCGGAGTCGCAAACGGAAGTGTTGGGTTCCATTGGGCATGGATTAAGTGAAATATTAAAAGAGAATGAATTTATCGAATATTCAGGAACGGACGTTGAGATTGATTATTATGTTGAACTTGAAGGAAATGTAAATAGCGTAGGTTTTTTGCTGTTTCTAAAAGGTGAACCGCAGCCTTATAAAATAAAAGGGACTGAGACAGAGAAGGAGTATATGCATCAATTGACGGTTGATGAAGAACGAAAACAATTCACTTTTCAATTTTCCCCCATTGTGGGTGAAGAAGGAGAGGTGCTTGAATTACAGGTGATTAGTATTTACAATGCTGCCTTTATACCGGATATGACAACAACATCAGCATATGGGGGCTACCATCATGCGCTGCCAACGATTATTGATAGAGTCAAGATGTTGGAAAATGCACCAGATCAAGGCGTATCACTAGAAGAATATGACAGCAATATTGTCATAAGTCCCAGTCAACAGGCAGTAAATATAACGGAAGAGTTTTTAGATGTAAAATTTCATAAGATTGAAATGGAAGAGTTAAATACATATGTATTTTCAAGAATACTCTATAATGGTGAAGTTACATATAGTAACATTAATCTAAGCCAATTAGATAAGTTTGAGATATCTTATTATTTGTTTGGCGTGCCGAATGCAGAGTATGTGACAACTTTTTATATTGATCATAAGCCAATATATTCTACGGAAGTGACCCTGCAAAAAGGGAAGTATGAACAGATAGATCTTGAACTGGATACCACTCAATTAGATGGACTTAATTCTTTCTATGTGATGTCTGTGCCTAAAACCGAGAGAAAATATGTTGATGAAATAGTTGGCATGGATAAAACAAAGACGATTTTATTGTATAAAGATGAGAATGAGACGACTGATGAAAGCGAGGATGCGTTGACAACAGATTCGCCGATAACTTCAGAACCGAGGAATATATATTACGGAAGCGAGAGTAAATTATTGCTTCTAGATGACGCCTTGACCTTGGCTGAATATCCTAAGAAAAGAAGTGAAGCGACCTACACGTTTAATGAAGAAAATATTCGAAGTGAGGATTACATAAACATTGATTCAGGCTACGCAGCAATGCTTTGTACTCGTGAGCAGTCAGGATTTTTGTATCGATATATCTATTTGGACCATCAACTAGAGTATGAAAAAGAGATAGTATTAAATGATCTTGTTGAGGGAGAAATGATTCTAGGACCTGCTAAGATAGCTGTATCTCAATCTGGAGAGAAGATTTTAATAGCGACGATGGAACATTTATATGTGTATGATGTATCAACAGAAGAGAAGAATATCGTGTTAGATTATTCAGAGGAAAATAATGGAATACAGTCGATTTCAGAAATGGCTTTTGTTGACAATGACACTAGGATTGTATTTACAGCAGAGACGTTTGATTTGCCTTTACAAGATGGGGTAGGATCTTTTGAAACCTATGGGTTTATGTCGCTTGATGGGACAATTATTACAAATAAAAAACCGTCCTATGGCAATGATACCAATTTAAGGATAACAGCATATAAAGATTATGTTTTATTTGAAGATGCGGGAAGAAATCCATCGGGCAAAGTATTGGTCGTTGATGTTAAGACACATGAAGAGAAAATCTATGATGTGGCAAAGCGCGGAGAGAGGATGTCCTTATTTGGCTCGAACCAGGGAAACTATTTTGCCGTAGGAATTGAGAATAAGGATGAATTATCCATTGAAGTTTATGAGACTGACTCCGGAGAGAGGATACACCAAATGTCTGTAGATTATAAAGATCAGCTACATTATAAAGTGCTGTTATTAGACGAGTCACAACAGGGCATGGTGTTACTTAGAAAAGGAAGTTCAGATAACTTGGAAATCAATACAGTAGAATTTGCTTTTTAGAAGGAGTCTGCCGATGCTTTTAATCAATATTTAGAAAAGTCAGGACATAATTATTTGGTTAAAATCCATGCTTATTTGGGAGCGTATAACCAAATAGTACGTCAAGTATACCAAATAAGCAAATTGACTTGATTTAATTATGATACTTGTTACAATGGATTTATATTAATATTAATAGGTTATTAAATGCATTTATGGTACGTATCGAAGAACAATCAATTTGACTTCTTTCTTTTAAAGTAAGATGAGAACTAATGCGCAAAAGAAACGGAGAGAGTAGTTTAATTAGATTGGGACAACTTATGAAAGAGAACTTAATTTAGTTTTATTTGCGTACGGAATATTTCTAGATATAGTAAAGAGTAAAGAAATCGAAGGAGGATTCAAAATGAAAAAAATGTTTGTTTTATGTATGGCAATGTCGTTATTATTGTCAGTAACAAGTGTTTCTGCAGATGATAGTGTGAGCGAAGCAGTCACTGGGTATGGGACATTATCAGGGTATATTAATCAATTACCATTTATTTCAACAAGTGTGACAAAGAATAATGACAACGCCTATCTCACATATGAATTAGAGATACAAGACATTCTAGGAAATAGACTTAAAGTTGGTGAAGATAATAGCAGAAGAGGTGCAAAATTAATAACTGCTGACTTAGGTTATGCCGGTGAAAAAGCAAAAAACATATATGGTTCTCACGGGGTTAGAGGTGGACGCACTTATGGAGCAGCAGCAATATATACTTATACAAAAGCGGATTATTGATGGCATAAATAGATAACAAAAAAACAAGCCTGCAGTAATTGTTATGTAGGCTTGTTTTTTACTAAATTCAACAATAAGAAAGAGGAGAGTATGAAAAGACGAGTATTAATATTAATGACAATCCTATTTAATGTATTATTTGTGTCATGTGCGAGTGATGAACAGATAGATATTTCAAGTATTGAAGAAGTAGTAACGGAAGATACGTTTGAGGAAACAGAATCAGAAATGGAAGTATTGGGTTCCATTGGGCATGGATTAAGTGAAATATTAAAGGAGGATGAGTTTATAGAATATTCAGGAATAGACGTTGAAGTTGATTACTATATTGAACTGGAGGGAAATGTAAATAATGTGGGTTTCTTGCTGTTTCTAAAAGGTGAACCGCAGCCTTACAAAATAAAAGATGCTGAGACAGAATACGAATATATGCATCAATTGACTGTAGAAGAAGACCGTAAGGAGTTCACTTTTCAATTTTCCCCCATTGTGGGAGAAGAAGGAGAGGTGCTTGAGTTACAGGTGATTAGTATTTACAATCCGGTATTTATACCGGATATGGTAACAACGTCATCCTATGGGAATTATCATCATGCATTGCCAACAATTATTGATAGAGTCAAAATGTTGGAAAATGCACCAAATCAGGATGTACGATTTAGTGAATATGCTAGTAATGCTGTTATGAACCATAGTCAAGAGTCGGTTGGCATAACAGAAGAATTTATAGAAGACAGCAGTCAATTGAATAAGATTGATATGGATGACCTGAATAATAAAGTGTTTTCGAGATTAATGTACAATGGTGAAACCAAGCATAGCAACATTAACATAAGTGATATAGATACTCCTCGTATATCCTATTGTCTGTTTGGCGTACCGAATGCAGAGTATGTGACAACTTTTTATATTGATCATAAGCCAATATATTCTACAGAGGTAACCTTGCAAAAAGGGAAGTATGAACAAATAAATATTGAGATGGACAAAACTCGATTGGATGAGCTAAATTCTTTTTATGTGATATCTATGCCCAAAACAGAGAGAAAATATATTGATGAATTTGTTGTTATGGATAAAACAAAGACGATTTTATTGTATAAAGATGCGAATGCGACGGCTGATGAAAGCGAGGATGCGTTGACAACAGATTCGCCGATAACTTCAGAACCGAGGAATATATATTACGGTAGCGAGAGTAAATTATTGCTTCTAGATGACGCCCTGACCTTGGCTGATTACCCTAAGAAAAGAAGTGAGGCGACCTACACGTTTAATGAGGAAGACATTCGAAGTGAGGATTATATAAACATTGATTCAGGCTACGTAGCAATGCTTTGTACTCGTGAGCAGTCAGGCTTTTTGTACCGATATATCTATTTGGACCATCAACTGGAGTTTGAAAAAGAGATAGTATTAAATGATATTGTTGAAGGAGAAATGATTCTAGGACCT
>CAZLXW010000100.1:0-9259 GCA_964563505.1 uncultured Eubacteriales bacterium | reverse complement strand
AAAGCCAGTTGCTAAAGCAACCGACTTATAACGAGGCGAAGCCTCTTTGTTCCTTATTGACAGATTAAACCTAGATACTTGCCACCTGATTATTTTAGTATTATACTTATAATAATATATTAAGGGGAAAGCATATGGGAGATATAATTTTCTTTGACACGGAAGTTTCTATAGAGTCTGAAAAGATTAGAGACTTTGGTGCAACAAGTAATTCAGGAAGACAATTACATACAGGTAATCTTCAAGAGTTTCTTAAGTTTATATCAGGAGCTTCTTTTCTGTGTGGACACAATGTTTTGCAACATGATTTAAACTATTTAAAAAGAAGGGCGCCAATGATTGAAGATTTTCCAATGATTGATACCTTATTGCTATCACCTCTTCTTTTCCCTAGAAAACCCTATCACCATCTCGTAAAAGATGACAAATTACATACAGAACAGTTAAATAATCCACTTAACGATTCCGTTCAGGCTAAAGATCTGTTTTTTGATTGTCTTAGTGCCTATAATAATCTTGAAGTTTGGATGCAAGAAATTTATCGCGAATTATTAAAAGAAAGCTATGAATTTAAAGCGTTTTTTCAATATATTGGAAAAAGTGGTTTATCAACTGAAGATCTCGAGGATATTATTTTCAGCCATTTCAACGATTTTATCTGTAACAAGGTTGATTTGCATAGGCTCATAAGAGAAAATCCAGTTGAACTAGCCTATGCTTTAGCTATTATTTATGCAGATGATCAGTCATCCATCACGCCAAGGTGGGTCTTGTTTTCATACCCGGAAGTTGAAAATATATTAAGTCGTTTGCGAAACACACCGTGTATTACAGGGTGTCCATATTGCCAAAAAGCATTAGACCCTGTCACAGGATTACAAAATTATTTTGGATATGATGCATACCGTGAATTTGATGGAGTGCCATTACAAGAACGTGCTGTAGAGGCTGCTTTATATGGAAAATCCTTGCTAGCTATTTTTCCGACAGGCGGAGGAAAATCACTTACTTTTCAAATTCCTGCCCTGATGGCCGGAAAAGCAACAAAAGGCTTAACCATTGTCATATCACCCTTGCAATCCTTGATGAAAGATCAAGTCGATAATCTTGAGGAAAAAGGAATTACAGAATCGGTTACCATTAATGGTTTGCTCGATCCGATAGAACGGGCAAAAGCTATAGAACGAGCTGAAGACGGCTCAGCCAAAATTTTATATCTATCTCCGGAATCACTTCGGTCAAAATCGATAGAGAGATTATTGCTCGGTAGAAAAATCGAACGTTTTGTCATAGATGAAGCGCATTGCTTCTCAGCTTGGGGGCAAGATTTTAGAGTAGATTATCTTTATATTGCAGAGTTTATACGAAACATTTACGAGAAAAAGCAATTGGAAACAATGATTCCTGTTTCGTGTTTTACAGCAACAGCAAAGCAGAATGTTGTCGATGATATCCGGGAATACTTTAAAATGAATCTCGACCTTGACCTTGACTTATTCACGGCGAGTGCAGCACGGAAAAATCTAAGCTATAAAGTGATTAAATGCGGTAAAGATGAAAAATATGATCAATTAAGAAGCCTTGTAAGTACACATGAGTGTCCAACCATTATATATACATCATTAACAAAACAAACAGAAGAGTTAGCAGAACGACTTTCGAGGGATGGATATCGTGCGAAAGCCTATCATGGGAAAATGGATAAAAAAGAGAAGTCATATAATCAAGATCAGTTTACGGCAGGCAACGTGGATATTATGGTAGCCACATCAGCATTTGGAATGGGCGTCGATAAAGCAGACGTAGGTCTTGTTATTCACTATCAGATTTCCAATTCATTGGAGAATTATGTTCAAGAGGCAGGCCGAGCAGGTAGAGATCAGAATATTCAGGCAGAATGTTTTATTCTGTATAATGATGAGGATTTAAACAGTCACTTTACACTTTTGAATCAGACCAAACTCAATATTAATGAAATAGGTAATGTCTGGCGCGCAGTTAAGGAAATTACCAGGTTTAGAAAAAGAGTATCAAAATCTGCCCTTGAAATTGCAAGAAAAGCCGGCTGGGATGATAGCGCTTATGATATTGAAACGCGTGTAAAAACAGCCATTGCTACCCTTGAACAAGCCGGCTATGTCAAAAGAGGACAAAACAGCCCGAGAGTTTATGCAGACAGCATTTTATCAGAAAGTGTGAAAGAAGCAGCACAAAGAATTCGAGCTTCCAATCGCTTTGATGACAAGGAAGAAGAACTTGCGGTACGGATTGTATCAAAGTTGATTGCGGCCAGAAGCAGAAAAAATCCTAATAATGAAATGGGTGAAATGCGTATTGACTATATTAGTGATCAATTGGGCATTAAGAAAGCAGATGTCATTCATATAGTAGGACTTCTTAAAGAAGAAAAAATCCTAGCGGATAAAAAAGATTTGGCAGCATTTTTACAGGATGATATGTCCAAGCAAAAAGCCCTCAATCAATTTAGATGGCATCGGGAGTTAGAAGCCTTTCTTTACGACGTTATTGAAGAAGACGGAACCATTAACATTAAAGAAATCAATGAAAAAGCAGAAGCTAGAGAGCTTAAAAAAGTGACACCGGATAAAATTATCAACATATTAAACTATCTATCCATTATCCATGCCATCAAAAAAGAAGGTTTAAAACATTCTAAGAATCATTTCAGAATTTATTTTATGAAAGATAAAGACACTTTAACTAAAGACTTAGAAAAACGAGTTGCCATTGCTGATTTTATATTGAAATATCTTTACGATAAAAATGATGAACATCCGGAAGCTGAAGGTGTCGTTGAGTTTTCAGTGTTAGAGCTTAAAGAAGAATATATGCAGGAATATCGCATGTTCGAGGCAAAAGCGACGATGAAAGAAATCGAAGATGCACTTTATTATCTATCTAGAATTGAAGCGCTTAAAATCGAAGGTGGATTTTTGGTGATTTATAATGCCTTAAGTATCGAAAGATTAGAAGAAGATAACCGGATTCAATATAAAATTGATGACTACAAAAAACTGCAGACCTATTACGAGCAAAAAGCCCATCAAATCCATATTGTCGGAGAATATGCCACCAAAATGCTGGAAAACTATGAAGCAGCTCTCCGCTTTGTGGATGACTATTTTACACTCAATTATCAGACCTTCCTAGCCAAATATTTTAAAGGAACAAAAGGCAATGAAATCCGCCGTAATATTAGTCCGGCCAAATTCAGACAACTTTTCGGTGAGTTGTCTACGGCTCAGCTTGAAATCGTGAATGACCAAGAGACCAAGTACATTGTCGTTGCAGCAGGTCCAGGGAGTGGAAAAACAAGAATATTAGTCCACAAATTGGCATCATTACTCTTAATGGAGGATGTGAAACATGAGCAGTTGCTTATGGTTACATTCTCAAGAGCAGCAGCGGTTGAGTTTAAACGACGTTTAAAACAACTCATTGGAAATTCAGCAAATTATGTTGACATTAAGACCTTCCATTCCTTTTGTTTTGATCTACTCGGACGTGTTGGTGATATAGAAAAGTCAAATAGTATAGTCAATGAAACAGCTACCCTGATTATGAAGGGCGAAGTTGAACAATCCAGGATTACAAAAACAGTGATGGTCATTGATGAAGCCCAAGATATGGATGAACATGAATTCAAGCTTGTAAGAGCCATGACCATGCTAAATTCCAATATGCGGATTATCGCAGTGGGGGATGATGATCAAAATATCTATGAATTTCGTGGTGCTAAGTCAGAGTATTTGAAGAAAATTGCACAGGCAAAAGGGGCAAAACTCTACGAGTTAATAGACAACTATCGAAGCTGCTCAAATCTTGTTGAGTTTTCTAATGCCTACACAAAGTATATCGGGAATCGGATGAAGCAGACGCCTATTATGGCAAAATCTCCAACAAATGGTCAAATCGAGCTTATAAGATATCATCACGATAATATGTTAGAAGGCCTTGTTGATAAATTAGTTTCAGAAGGTGCTAAAGGCTCCGTGTGTATACTGACAACAACCAATGATGAAGCCTTACAGATTACAGGAAGGTTACTTGATCGTCATATACAGGCCAAATTGATACAAAGCTCAGAAGAAATTAAGTTGATAAATTTAGATGAAATAAGATATTTTCTTACATGCCTAAACGTGTCGGAATCAGATCACACCATTGACTATCAAAGGTGGGGCAATGCAAAATATAATGTGCTAAAAAAGTATGCCCGAAGTGAGCATATTGGCCTATGCAAACGTTTGTTTTCAGACTTTGAAGTATTGGCAGGCGAGCACAAATATGTTTCGGATTTTAAAATATTCCTCAGAGAATCAAAACTTGAAGATTTTATATATTCAGAAAATGACGCCATACAAGTCTCAACCATGCATAAGGCAAAAGGAAGGGAGTTTGATACGGTTATTATTATGCTCGATAGATTTAAAGACACAAGTGATGAGAAAAAGCGCCTTTTATATGTTGCTATGACTAGAGCAAAACAAACATTGATTATACACTATCGTGATATAGGCTTACATACAAAATTTCAACAGATGCAGACCATGAATTTATCAGCTGTCGCTGAAGATAGTGGGTCTTATCTTAACAATAAATACACCGGTATTGATGGGATTTGGGTTTCAGAGGTAACCAATAATTATCAGACACAATCAAGTATAAGTTTTCAGTTAGGCTATAAAGATATTTTTCTTGGCTTGTTCGCAAAGGAAGAATTTCAGCAGCGTGTCGCTGACTTACAAAGCGGTGATGAACTATACGTGGATTTACGGGGCTGCAATAATCAGTTGGGTAAACAGGTACTGGCATTTTCAAAAAGTTTCAAAGAAAAATTAAAACATTATATGGAAAAAGGATATGTGCTTCATAATGCAAAAGTGCATATGGTTGTATATTGGAAAAATGAGGATATGGATGAAGAGGTCAGAATAGTTATGCCCATTGTTAAATTGAAGAGGGAGAGTACAGATGTTAATGTTTTTAAATGTAATAGAGGATAAGGTTCTACGGAGTCGACTAGAAGAAGCTTATCATTTGTATAAGAAAGAATTATTGTACCTTGCTCATGATATTTTAAAAGATTATCATGAAGCGGAAGATATTGTTCAAACAGCATTTATTAAATTCGCCGATTATTTAGATGAGGAAATGGATATTAAGTGTCACAAAACGAAAGGGTTAATTGTTATTATAGTTAGAAACCTTTCTATTAATATTTACAATAATAGAAAAAATAGAGTGACGGTCAATATTGATGAGCTATCGGAAGTTATTTATGATGAAGGAGATATTTGTCCCGAAATTAATATTTTGCGATTAGATCAAAGTCAAGAAATGGCTAAAAACCTTTCGCAAATTAATGGTAGTTATGCAGATATTTTGACACTAAAATATACCTATGAATATTCAAATGTCGAAATTGCAGCCATTCTATCTATTCAAGAATCAAATGTGAGAAAAAGATTATCTAGAGCAAAAAAAGCATTGAAAAAAATTATTGAAGAAGGTGAAAACGTATGAGCAAGTCGAATAAGGATAATGGAAAGAAAACCATGATAGAAGCCTATTATAAGATGATTGGTGAAGCTCATATAGATAATCTTATTGAAGAACTGGAATCCAAAAAGAATGAGGTTGAAAAGGTGCAAGTTCCTCACTCATTAGAGGATTGGTTTGTCGAATTTGAAAGGAAAAGAGCATTAAAACAAAAACGCAAAATCTGGGTACAAAGAATGAAAAAAATATCTGTACGTGCAGCAGTCTATCTAGTGTTTTTAATCGCCTTTTTAACGGTAGTCACATTATCAGTGGATGCTTTTAGGAATCGAGTGTTTAATTATTTCCTCGAGAAAAATGAAGTGTATACAGAGATTGAAAAAAGAGAAGAAGACTCAAATCAAGTAGTTCCGGATATTGAAGCAGAAAGCTTTTATTATTTTTCATATTTGCCGCCCGGTTATCGTTACGAGAAACATACATTATATGGCGATGCAATTATGATTAAATATACAAATGGTGAAGAAACCATACTGTTTGACCAAGACAAGGGAGAAGCAACTTACCAATTAGATACGGAAGATGCAGAAGTTCGAGAAGTTCCGATTGGTAATAGTAATGGACAGCTCATCATAAAGGGTGATCGGACGATGTTATTTTGGTATAATGAAGACACGAGCTTCTTAATCAAAGCCTATATATCGGAGCAAGAAATACTTAAAATGGCAGAGAGTTTAGAAAAAAATAAATAAAAAAGTGAAAAAAGTGTCACAAATCACCTGCCTTTATTGTTATATATAGTGAAGGGAGGTGATTTTTATGTCAAGAGGTATGAAAGGATTGATATCTACAATGTTGGTATTAGTTATGTTAGGATCAATGAGCTACATGCCAATAGAAGCTAAGCAAACGGACGTCGGAGAAAAAAATGATGAAACTATTCAGGTTAGATTCACCCACATTGATACATTTAATAATCGTTTTGATATTTCAGATCGTGGGAAAGCTTCAATTTCAACTATACTGTGGGCAAATAATGTAGATGAGCTAGAAATTAACGGTTATTTACAACAATACAAAAATGGTAAGTGGAATACAATAAAAACCTGGTCAAGGCAGACAAAAGAAACAGAAGGCCTTCTTACAGAAAGCTGGTATATTGACAAAGGCTATTTCTACAGATATAAGTCCAATGTATTTTTGTATAGTGAAGGTTCGCTTTGTGAAAAAACAGGTTTTATAAGTGGAAATGTATATTATTGACAAAAGGACAAAGAAAGTAATGGTGTCAAACTTGACACTACCAATCATAATTTAGGAGGAATAAAATGAAAAAGATAATGAAAACATTATTAGTGACGTGTGTTATTATATCTATGTTTGGAGTATCTGTAATAGCTCAAAACGGGAAAAGTGCAAAAAAAAATGATGATATAAAGTACTTAGAATCATCACTAGATATTAAACTCAAAAATATTGATTCCAATACAGTTTATGATACAAGGAAAATTAAGAATATTAAAAAGAATATATTAATTGATGAAAAATTAGAAGCATACGATACTGATAATATGGAGGTCAGTGAATACAGAGAAATCCAACAAAAGTTAATAATCGATAAAGAACAAATTGAGTTTATGTTGCAAATATACCCAGAGTTATCATATGAACATGTTAGTACATGGTCATATGAAGAATGTCAGGAGTATATAGATAGTGTTAATGATCGAATATTTGCTTCGACTGAAGGTGAGAAAGTTCAATTGTTGGCAAAAGGAGTGACGTTAAACGATGCAAGATATTTATTGAAATATTATGATTCATATGAAGCGGTTATTGAAGCATCGGAGAGTGAGCTTATAGAAATATTAAGTAATTATTATCAGTTTAAAATTGATTTTGTTGATTATATGAACTACGTTGAAGAGTCTAACAATCAAAATAATCTTTTGTCAGGATTGGTTTTAAAAGCAAATGCAGCTACGCCACCAAATGCATATATAGACAATTATGTTCAAATACCTTCTTTTCCATATTATGCTTACCCAAATGACTATGTTCATGTAGATGCGGGAACTGATAATCAGTATACCATACGAACCCAATCAATTCAGGCGGTGAACTTGTTCCATGATATATTTGGGCAATCTGCCACTCCTAAGTTTACTAACATATGGGGAGCATATTCTTCATATTCAAAAGGTGCGCATGAGGGTATCGATATGGTTGGGAGTTCAGGCGCGTCTATAAAAAATCCGATTAGCGGAACAGGGATTGTAAAGACTCCGTCAAGTTCTGCACTTGTTGTTCAAAAAGACTCTACAGTTAGTAGTAGTTATGATAGAAGTTTCTTCTTTTTACATATGACAAATAGAACGACTTTATCAAGTGTAAGTAAAGGTACAAGTTTAGGAAAACAAGGAAATGTAGGAAATGGAGATGGTGGAGCTCATTTACATTTTGCAGCAGAGAAAGGTTTAGTGACAGGCACACATTCGGCCAAAAATAATCATAATTTGGATTCGGCAAATCCATATAGCTATAGTATTTACTAATAAAAATAAAGGAGTAAATTGATTTACTCCTTTATCTTCATAAAATATACTAAACAAACTTTTTGATACCAATAAAATTGGATGCAGATTTTTGAAAAATATATAATTAAAGTATATGAAAAGAGGTTGTTAAATGAAAATATATAAAAATAAAATAACTATTATGGTTACTATTATTATTGAGTGCATATTATTAGCTGCATGTGGCAATAATATAGATGAAAAAAATAACATTAATATCAATGAGGATGCAAAAGAAATAGAGATACCAGTGGTCAATAAGATTGAAATTGGTATTAGCGTTGACGAGCTTTTCGATAGAATGGAAGGTGAGTATAAAGTGATTGAAGAAAAGAATAATAAGTTTATACACTACTATCCATCAGTGCAAGATAATAATGATAGTCTAGGTTCTGACTCAAAAAAAGAAATAACAGGTTCGGGTATAGATTTTTTTATTAATATAAGTACAAATACAGTATCAGGATTCGAAATCATGTCTAAAGGTTATGATTTTTCTGAGGATGTTTCAATTGGAGATAAGGAATCTGATGCAATAAGTGTTTTGAGGCAAAAATATTCGGAATATAATTCGGAGGTGGTTATTTTGGATGAAAATTTTAAACTTTTTGAAATTAATGAGGATTATGTAATAGGAATATTCATTAACGAAAATACCTCGTTAGTTCAAAGTATTTATGTTGTTAAAAAGGAATATTTTTTATCGTAACAATATTGCGTTAAATATATGTAACTTTACAGTGCCTGTTAATTTGAATGGAAACGTGTATTAAAAGGAGAACTATGAAGAGAAAACCTATTTTTAGAAATATTATTTTATTGTGTCTCATATTAGTGATTATATTTTCTATTAGTTATTTGAATTATTATAATAATATCCATATTAGAAGTGAATATAGAACTAATGTATTTTTATTACTAATTTTGCCTATGATATTAAAAATTTTATTAGGTATTAGTATAAATGGTGATCAAATCTATAGTGAGTATAATAAGGAGGGTAAATGGAACATAAATCTTTCTAAGATATTAATACTAGGAGTTCCAAGCATGATCATCGCATTTATACCCATTCTTGTTTTATATGATGTTATATCTATACATTTAATGCTAACTTCCCATGTTTTTCCTACTCAACAATAAAACGCCATCAACAATTA
>CAZLXW010000099.1:0-9575 GCA_964563505.1 uncultured Eubacteriales bacterium | reverse complement strand
ATATTTTACCACAATTGGAGAGGAAATTTTTATAAAAGAAACCAAGAAACTCTTTAAAATAAAGGGTTTCAGGCATTTAACAAATGCCTATAGCTAATATTTGTATAGGAGATTAATCATGATGAGAAAATTAACAGAAGCAGATAGAATGCATGTATTGGATTTTTTGAGTCAGGAGCCATCCATTAATTTGTTTATTATCGGTGATATTGAAGCCTTTGGTTTTGAAGAGACTTTTCAAACTTTGTGGGGGCAGTTTTCTGATGAGGGACAAATGGAAGGCGTATTGCTAAAATTTTATGAAAGCTATATACCTTATTTTACCAAGACAGATTTTGATATTAGCGATTTTCTAGAAATCATTTTGCATCATAAAGGAACAGCCATTGTTTCAGGAAAAGAAGATATACTTAAGCTATTTGATGAACGGTTACCGAAACATACGACAAAATCGACATATTTTTGTGAGTTGACGCATCAAGAGCTTTTAATAGAATATGCGGACATGAATTTGGTGAAAAAAGCCAAAGAAAGCGATGCTAAGCGGATACACGATTTAATGGAAACAATCGAAGAATTTAATGGTGCCAGTAATTCGATAGAGCGGATAAAACATGCAATAAAAACGAAAACAGGTCGGATGTTTTATATAGAAAACGAATTAGGTGACATGGTCTCTATTGCCCAAACCTCCGCAGAAAATTCACAGTCAGCCATGATTGTTGGGGTGGCAACACGTAAAGGGTATCGAGGAAAAGGCTTCATGCATAGGTGTTTGAATCAGTTATGCAAAGAGGTAATGTCAGAAGGTAAAACATTATGTTTATTTTATGACAATCCCCAAGCCGGGAAAATATATCATAAGCTTGGATTTGAAACAATTGGTAAGTGGGTGATGATTACAGTTGAAGATGAATTGTTTTGATTTACTATGTCTTAGCCTTGATAGGAGTGTATTTAATGAACGAAAGAACGTATGCATATAATGAATCGGTTCAACTATTAAGAAATCAATACTTTATGTATATTTATGTGGGAGCATGGATTTATTATGTTGGACGAGGCATTCAAGAAGTATTGATATATCATCGGATGAAGGATATATCTATGGAAAAAATGTATTCACCAAGCACTAAGGAGATAATAGTGAAAATAGTCTTTGTTGTTATTAGTCAAATTCTTTTTTGGATTGGATTTATGACCAATCATGACTCACTCATCTTTTTTTCAATCACCATGGGTGTAATACTTATTCCGAATAAAATGAAAGCTTCAATATTTCAAACGAAGCACTACTTAGTCTGCTCAGGAGTGAAGTATTATTACCAAGATATTGATGAATTCACGGAGAGTTTTTTGTATAAGATTGAATTACAAGTAAAAGGGAAATCTTCTACAATTTATTGTGGAAACGCAAAAAAACAAAAATTAGTGAGCGGAATTTTAGCAAATAGCTGTTGGAGGAAAAGATGAATCAAAAATATCAAGGCAGTTTTTTTCATCCCAACATAGATGTAGACCATCCACTAAGATGTCATGTTTTATATAGAATAGATAGAGAAGTATACTAGATTAAAAGATTTTAGGAAAGAGGGAGAGATATGAGGACAAGAATTTTAGGATACGGTACGGAAACAATAATACAAATGATTTTTCAGCTTATTTCGTTAGTGGTTTTTATAGGTTTGATTATTGCCGGACTATATTGCTTATTTTTGCTTATTAAGGTATTGAAAAAATCCTTGATTGCACTAGATATTTATATTGCCAAGCATAGAGAGGATAATCATTAATAGAAAGGATTGTATGATTTATATGAGAAATGAAATGCAGAAGGTGAGAATTTTACTTATTGTCGTTATGTTATTGCTTGTTACAGCTTGTGCAGATAATGAGCCCGATGCTGATTATTTGATTAAGAAAATTGAATTCAATGATTTGAAAAATGAAGTGGAAAGCTATATCGACCAGAATATTATTGAGAGTGGAATTTACTTAATCAATAGTGATGATAAACACTATCTATTGTTAAGCAACAGGAACGTTGAGACCGGTGAAGAAGCTAGCTATTTTAGTGATGTCCATGCAGAATTATCAGAAGGAAAATTAGATATATTTTTTAATGAACACTTTTCAGAAGATTATTCAGATGAAAGATTGAAAGATAATATGCTGATATATCTGATTCGTGATAATTTGGATTTAGAATATATTCTGATCCATAAGAATGGCGTTGAGGTCTACTTTGATACTATATTTGTGATATAAGAAAAAAGTTTGATCCCACATATCGGATATATAATTGTAGAGTGAAACAGCTAAACAAAAAGGTACATAAATAAAAGAGAGACTTGAGGTGTAAAATTATGAATATTCCAATGGATGTAAATGCATTCGAAAATTTTGTGGCTGAAAACCAACTGTTTATAAAAACCAAAAAGAAGATGATCCAATGTCTAAAAAACTGGTATAAGAAGGACAAAGATCAGTTTTTAGAAGATTTGTGGACGGACATTGATACAGTATTGAGTACGTATACTTTTGAAAAGGATGGCGTATCCTTTAGTAAAAGTTATTCTTATGAGCCACCGCTTGAGTATATTTCTGTCTGGATTAAAATCTTTGATAATGAAGGCAGTTATTGTGCCAAGTATACAGCTTTTTATGACCTCAATTTGAATTGCTTTGATGATAAAATAAGTGTTTAGCAAGAAGGAAATAATATTGAATCTGGTGAAGGTTAAATGGAGAGAACGATGAAAAAAATTGAAGAGTTGTATAATAATTCCGGTCTACCCGGCCCAAGAGCTAATCTTACCTTATTATATAAGTTTGCCTATGATTGTTCAAATGAAGAAATAGCAGAATGTTTTAAATATGATAATGAAGACATATCTAATTCCCCTGAAGAATTTGTGTTAATGTGTGGAATTGTTGCCTATTGTGTTTCAAAAACAAGGGAAATCAAAATGGCAGCAAGTCACTTGAGAAAATATGCCTCACATAAGAGTTGGCGAGTAAGAGAAGCTCTTGCAATAGGATTTCAAGAGATAGCAGTGGTTAATATGGAGGAAGTTGTTGAAGAACTGATAAGATGGCTAGACGGAAATGCATATGAGCAACGTGCGGTAGTTGCGACCCTATGTGAGCCTAAATTACTGAAGGAATACAATAATATGCCTAAAATCCTACATATATTAGTGGAATTAATATTGAGTTATAATAAGATATCCGAAAAACTCACAGAGGCACAAGGGACTTTGAAGAAAGCGCTTGCTTATGGATTGAGTGTCGCAATCGTTCACGCTCCGGAAGAGGGAAAGATAATCTTCGAAAAACTTTCTCTTGAGGAAAATAAACATATTCATTGGATATTAAAAAATAACCTGAAGAAAAAAAGGCTATCTAAAATGGATGAAGAATGGGTTAAGGCAATGAGCGTTAAATTAGAAGCAAACTAATTTCCTTGAAAACGCAGAATTTATCAGAAAGGGTAACCAATGATTACTAATCGAAAAAAAATAGTACGATATATAATTGTTATTGTTTTTATGATTTTCGCTTGGGGAATTTTTGCACATTTTCAATATAATTATATTACAACCAATAAAAAAATAAATGCTGAAGAAGAATTTCTTAAAGCAGAAACGAGTATTCATTCAGCCATCAATCAAACGACCATATTTATATATGCCTTAAAAGGGTTTACAAGGTCACAGATAAATACCGGAATTACTAATGAAAGTTTCGACGCATTTTCTAATGAAGTGCAAAAATCAATGGATAATATAAAGAATTTTTCGATTGCACCAAATAATATCCAGCAATTTGTTTATCCTATTAAGGGGAATGAAGCAACTATTGGCCATAATCTCGCAAGGGATGAACGAGAAAGGGTAAGAAGGGATATTGAGCTGGCAATGAAGACAAATGAGATCGTTGTCAGCGGTCCATATGAACTACGCCAAGGTGGCTTGGGCTTAATTGTAAGAGCGCCTATAGTTAGGGATGGGACGTATTGGGGAATCATTAATATCGTTGTTGATATGGATGCCATATTAAGTGATTTAAATCTTGAAGAGAATTATTCCAAACTAAACATTTCACTGGCCACAGAAAAGGGTGACGTTTTTTATGGAAAGGATATAGCGCATAAAAATCTGGTTCTTAGAAAAGAAATTACTTTTTTAAACGATCACTGGATTATGACAGCGGATTACTCAGATATGTATTATAATGAGCGAAACCTTGAACTATTCATAAACTTAGGAACGAGTTTACTCATATTTTTATTAATTGCATTTACGATTATAAATGGTTTTTATAAGAATTATTTATTGTCTAATCAAGTACAAGGTCTTGTTTATACGGATACACTGACATCACTTAAGAACAGAAGAGCTTTAATCAAAAAACTTGAAAATCTTATTAGCAACAATAAAAAATTCGATATTGTATTTATCGATATAGATGATTTTAAGAATGTTAACGATACATTAGGTCATACGGTAGGAGATCGGTTACTTAAGCAAATTGCGTCTAGACTTGTATCTTTTGAAAACAAAGCATTACATGTATATCGATGGAGTGGTGACGAATTTATTCTTCTTATTAACGAACAGTATTTACAAGAGAACCTGGCGAATTTGTTAGAACCCTTAATGAAGGACCTAAAAAAACCGTATATAGTCGAAGCGAATAGATTTGATATATCCTGTAGTATTGGGACAAGTGCTTATCCTCAGGATGGTAACAGTTATGACGATATTATTAAATATGCGGATATAGCTATGTACTATGTGAAAAAAACCGGTAAAAATCGTATCCAGATGTATAATCAAAATGTAGGTAAGCAATATTATGATGAAGTTAAATTTGAAGAAAAGCTCAACACAGCCTTGAAGGATAAACAAATAAAAATGTATTATCAACCCCAGGTAGAGATCGCAAGTGGAAAAATCATTGGAGTTGAAGCCTTGATTCGATGGCAAGAGACTAACGGAGATTGGATATCTCCAGGTGCTTTTATACCTATTGCTGAAAAACATAATCTTATCGATCGGATCGATGACTTTGTTATATTGAATGTTTTAGACCAACTCAAAGAATGGAAAGCAAAGGGCATACCATTAAGAATTAGTATTAATATATCAGCCAAACAGTTTCGACGTGAACTAGCAGAAAAAATATTACAATTAATGGAAATGATGGAAATCAATCCTGAATATTTAGAAATTGAAATAACAGAGCGACTAGAACTAGAAAATATTGATATAGCAATTGATGTTATTAAGATTTTTCGAGATGCAGGTGTACGAATAGCCCTTGATGATTTCGGAGCGGGATATTCTTCATTGACCTATCTAAGTAAACTTGACGTAACAACGATTAAAATCGATTTTGATTTAATCTCTAGAATTACCCATGATTCATATAAAATTGTAAAATCGATCATTGCCTTAGCCAAAGATTATGATTTAGACTTAATCGCAGAAGGTGTTGAAGAGTATCAGCAATTGGAAATTCTAGAAAAAATGGGGTGCCAAATATATCAAGGGTTTTATTTTAGTGAAGCCGTTGAAGCTGAGAAAATTGAAAGCTTTTTTTTAGAATAAAGAAATTAACATATTAAGCATAAATAATGTAAATCAAAACAACAGCCAAAGTGTTCCACAGTCCGTGTGCTACAATAGAAGCCGTTAATCGTTTGGTCGACAAAAACATAAGTGTATAGGCTATAGTGGGGATAAGCAAATCCACCCATTCAACGAAGTTAGTAGGGAGATGGCCTGCCACAAAAAAGAGGATGGATATTATGGCAGCAATCCAAAGGGCAAGCTTTGAGTGGTCAAAGGTCTCATTGATTGCACCAATAAAAAATCCTCTATTGTATATTTCTTCAGTTATTCCACCACCAATAATACCAAGGGGAATGTACCATAGAACGTTCATCCATTGTCCATCAATCATCGTGAGTATTTGAGCGATATCTTTTCTATCGGCGCCACCCGTACTTGGAATAAGCCAAACAAATTGAAGGATAGCCCAAGAGATAGCCACACAGATTCCGACTAATGCATCGCGGCCTAGATTTTTTGAGCTAATGCCAATTTTTTCCTTTTTTATTCCCATCTGTTTTAGTCCAAAATAGATTAAAGGAAGAATCAGTAAGGCTTGTATTAATCCGACAATAGTAAGATTCACACCTTGATAACCACCCCAAGAGCCCATTTGAAAGAAAATTTGAGAGAGAACATAACATATAAATCCGACAATAATAACGAAAAGCCAAACGCTTATTTTTTTAAACCTTGTAATTTTCTTTGAGTTTTGCATATGAACTATTTCCTCCTCTACCTCAACAGCAATTAACGAGATATCTATATTTTCATTATAGTAGAATATTCTAAACACAATGTAATCTTTTTCTAAAGCTTTTATAAAAAGGCTAATGAAACGAGGGGTTCTTACTAGCTTTTTTGGGGTTTTTCATATAGAATAAAGGAGATTAAGAAATATATAAACAAGTTGAATAGAACATACATTAAAAAACGAGGAGATAAAGAGATGAAAGATAATAATTGCGGATATTGTGTTCAAGGTGAATTGCTAGATAAATTTGGTATTAAAATATGTGATCTAGAGAGCTCCATGCTTATTTTATTTAAAGAGCAGAGTCATAAAGGGCGCGTTATCGTTGCGCACAAAAAACATGTGAGTGAAATCGTGGATTTAAATGATGATGAAAGAAATCAATTTATGTCAGAGGTCAATCAGGTGGCTAAGGCATTGCATAAAGCCTTTAAACCTGAGAAAATCAATTATGGTGCATATGGAGATAATGGAAAACACCTGCATTTTCACTTGGTCCCCAAATATCAAGATGAATTTGAATGGTGCACAACATTTGCAATGAATCCGGACCGTGTGTATCTGTCGGATGAGGAATATGCAGAGTTAATTCAAACAATCAAAGAAAATCTGTAAACTTTTCCTGAAAGGTTGACATAATATTTTCAAAATCATATAATATGAAATAGAAGAAACACCAATGATTTTATAAAAAGGAGGTACCTTGCGAATGAAGTTATAATTCACTTTAATTATATTTTTAATTTTATGAGTGGATAGTATTTCGTACGCAAAGGTATCTTATTATACAATTATAGACTATTTGCAGCTTTGGATAGCTTTTTAAAGTCAAGCTTTATCCGAGGCAATAATACTGTCCTCTCTATATACTAGGGAGGAATTTTTATGCAATTAATTGAATGTAGAGAGATCAAAAAGTATTATGGAGAACGTCAAATCATTGAAATTGATGACTTGAAAATCTATCAAGAAGACCGCATTGGGATTGTGGGAGCCAACGGAGCAGGCAAGACAACCTTGATTAATTTATTGAGCCAGCATATTCAGCCGGATGAAGGAACGATAAAAGTCAAAGGAAATATAGGCTATATATCACAGCTTCAGGATCCGGAAGTAAAATATATTAGCTATGAAATGGCATCAAAATTTAAGGTGGATCCTAACTGGAGTCCATCTATGAGTGGTGGCGAGAAGACAAGATTTAAAGTGGCAGCGGCTTTTGATGATAGAAATGCGATTATTTTTGCAGATGAACCAACAAGTAATCTAGATGTTGACAGTATTGAATTAATAGAAGCCTTTTTGTTGCGATATCAAGGTGCTTTGGTAATTATTTCCCATGACCGAAGTTTATTGAATCGTATATGTAATCAGATTATTGAGGTCGAAAACGGTAAGATTAAAAGCTATAAGGGAAATTATAAGGACTATAAGGAACAAAAAGATCAAGAACGTAACTTTGCCTACCGTGAATATAAGGCATATGTAGACGAAAAAAAGCGCTTGGAATCTGTGATGAAGCAGAAAAAGAAAGCAAGTCAAAAAGTGAAGCGTACACCCAAGCGTATGGGTAACTCCGAAGCACGATTACATAAAATGGGTGGGCAAAAAGCAAAAGCAAATCTGGATAATGCGGTCAAAAGCGTACGGTCTCGGGTAGAACATCTTGAAGTAAAGGAAAAGCCGGAGGAAGATAAAAAAATACAGCTAGATATTTTACCGGCCAGTCAGATACACAGTAAGTTTTTAGTTGAGGGAAGTAAGATCAATAAATCCTTTGGCAACAAAACCATCTTTAAAGATGCAAATTTTAAAATTGGAAACGGAGCTAAGATAGCCCTAGTCGGCCCAAATGGATCTGGTAAGAGCACATTAATTAACATGATACTAGACAATGCACCGGGAATCAAAAAAGCACCTTCGGCCAAGATTGGATACTTTAATCAGGAATTGAATATTCTAGATCCGAACTTAACAATATTAGATAATGTTATGCAATCGAGCATATATTCTGAAACCATAGCGCGTCTTCTGCTAGCACGCCTACTCTTTCGAGGTGAAAAAGTATATAAACCGGTGAACGTTTTAAGCGGCGGCGAACTTGTTAAAGTGTCCTTTGCAAAGATATTACTTGAGGACTTTAATATGTTAATCTTAGACGAACCGACCAATTATCTGGATATTTCAAGTCTTGAAGTTATTGAGGAAGCTCTTAAAGACTATGACAGAACATTATTATTTGTTTCCCATGACCGGCAATTTGTAGAGTCTGTAGCCAATCAAATTATGACAATTCAAGACCATGAACTTGTCATATTTCCAAATATATAATTGGAAAATTTTGATAAGATAAGTTATAATTGTAAGAATAACAGGAAATTGTAATATCAAGCTTGACGTTTTATGAGTGAGGAAGAGGGATAATATGGGGCAAATCTTATTGTTGGAAGATAATATTTCTTGTAGGAGACATTTACTTGAAATAGCATCAAAAATCAATCCGACATTGGAATTTTTTGAAACAAGCCGTGCAAGTGAAGCTTATAATTATTCAATATCAAACAATATCAGTGCATTTTTATTAGATATTCAGGTAGAGGATTATTCGGGAATAGAGTTAGCTAAACGGTTAAGACAAATAAAAAAATATCAATTCACACCAATTATATTTATTACGGCTATGCCAACAAAAGAGATGGAAGCATTTCGCAAAATTCATTGTTATGACTATATTTTAAAACCTTATTCAGAAGAAGATGTTAAAAATGTCCTTCAAAAAATACTGGTTGATTTTCTGGACGAAACATATAAAAATGAAGCAAAAAAGTTAGCATTGAAATTCAAAGATTTCACTCAATTAATTGATATGAAGGATATTATATATGTCGAATATTTTAATCGTAGAATCGTAATCATAACCAAAGAAGATAAAATTGAATATATGCGCATGCCCATGAAAAAGTTTAAACCCTTGTTAGATGAAGCCTATTTTATGCAGGTGCATCAATCAATTATCATTAACTTGAATTATGTTGAAAAAATTGAGTTTGATTCAAAGAAAATTAAACTCAATAGTGTAAAACACGAAGTTCCAATAGGTCGAAGTTTTTTAAAAGAAGTGAGAGGTAAATTTAATGACATATAGTGCGTCCCTAATTTTATCTTTTTTTGACATGTTTATGTTGGTCTATATAGTGTTCACA
>CAZLXW010000098.1:0-9719 GCA_964563505.1 uncultured Eubacteriales bacterium | reverse complement strand
TTGATACCTATATTAACTCCGAAGATTTGATTGGAAAACCCATGAAAGGTATGCGCTTTAAAGGGACCTGTTGGGTACACGGTCAAATCGATTTTGAACTTCACGATGATTTTGATAATCACGACGAAGATGACGAACATGATGATGAAAATGAAGACGATGATGCGGACAAATAGTCGCATCACCTTTTTGTTCTTGTAGCTCAGTAGGATAGAGCGACCGCCTCCTAAGCGGTAGGCCGTGGGTTCGAATCCCGCCAAGAACGTTAGACAAGCACTTCTTAATTGAAGGGCTTATTTTTTTGTTTTGCGAACGAATAAGCAAATCCATCATATATATGTGTCTATCCATCATTGAATTGCGCCTTTATTCTTTATATAATTTTTATGGGACTGTAGTAGAAGATAGATTTATATGCGAAGGAGAAGGGACTTATGAGGTTACAGGGATTAAATCCGTACTTACCATCTTGGGAATATGTTCCTGATGGTGAACCCTATGTATTTGGAGACCGTCTATATGTGTATGGCTCACATGATAAGTTTAATGGATATGCATATTGCCTAAATGATTATGTCTGCTGGTCTGCACCCGTTGATAATCTTGGGGATTGGGAATATGAAGGGGTTATTTATAAGGCGACAGATGTTGAGAATAATGATGACAGGGACAGTTGTCTATTTGCGCCGGATCTAGTACAAGGCTATGATGGTCGATATTATCTTTATTATGTTGATAGTAAAAGCCCCTATGTCTCCGTTGCAGTATGCGATGCTCCTGCAGGAAGATATCGATTTTATGGATATGTTTCCTATCCGGATGGGACTAGACTAGGTGAAGGAATAGGGGATGAACCACAATTCGATCCGGCAGTCATATTAGAAGATGAGGGTCTATATTTGTATACAGGATTTTGTCCGGTGGGTGATCAATCCAGAAGTGGTGCAATGGCCACAGTGTTAGATAAGGATATGCTAACGGTAATAGAAGAACCTATCTTTATTGTACCTAGTGAATCTTATAGTAGTGGGAGCGGATTTGAAGGGCATGAGTTTTTTGAAGCGGCTTCCATCAGAAAAAAAGGGGACACATATTTTCTTATATATTCATCTGTTTTGATGCATGAATTATGTTATGCAACCAGCAAGCATCCGAGAAAAAATTTTGTATATAGGGGCACAATTATTAGCAATGCGGATATGCAAATTGATACCTATAAGGATAAAAATAAACCCATGTACTATGGTGGAAATAATCATGGAAGTATTATAGAAATCAAGCAACAATGGTATGTTTTTTACCATCGACATACCAATGGCACAAATTTTAGTCGACAAGGCTGTGCAGAAAAAATAGAACTTCAAGAAGAGGGTAGAATAAATCAAGTGGAGATGACCTCATGTGGTCTTAATGATGGTCCTCTTGTGGGAAAGGGTCAATATCCGGCATATTTGGCATGTAATCTTTTTTGCAATGAGGAATCAATCTATACTGACTTTACAGGGGCATGGATGGATCATCTGTTTCCTAAGATTACCCAAGACGGCAAAGACGGCGACCAAGAAATCGGATACATACAAAATATGAAAAACTTGGCTACGGCTGGATTTAAATATTTTGATTTTAAGAATATCAAAAGTATTAAAATAAAAGTACGCGGATATTGTAAAGGGACCTTTGAAATCAGACAGCAATGGGATGGTGAAGTCCTTGGGCGAATTGATGTTGGATACTCAAATGTATGGAAGACCTACGAATCCAAAGTAAATATTGAAGATGGCCAGGGCGCATTATATTTTACATATGTCGGTCAAGGGAGTGCAAGCTTTGGGTCATTTATTTTACAATAGGTGTTTTTTGCGGAATTGACTTGGAGTAGTGAAGGTTATTTGTTTGAACTGACGATAAAAATGTTCGATACTATTATAACCACATTTTTCTGATATTTCTGCAACACTGTAGTGGTTGTAGATTAAGAGTCGTTTTGCAAGATGAATCCGACTGTTTATGACGTCTTCGATGCAACTTAGTCCAAAAGCTTCCTTATAGACAAGCTCCAGATATCCGACACTGATATTAAGCTGGTCAGAAATCATTTGCAATGACCAGTTTTTATTGGGATGCCTATGGATATCTCGCTTTAATGCATTCAAGGCATTATGGAGAGGGCTACTTATTCTTTGATTATAAGATTCTATAAGCTTGGTAAAGAGTATTCGCATCAGATTTTCTATAGTGATGTCCTTATATTCATTATCAAAGATGTTCTCGAGTTGTATCAATTCAAATACTTTGTGAATCGTTATAGGATCAGTGATTGAAAAAGGGCGGCCATGTGGAAGATGAGGGGTTTTAATGAAATCATCATCGGCAGAAAAGCGTATCCAATTATTGACATAGGTGTTTTCATTTGCTTCGTATAAAATTTTCTGACGGGGCTTATAAAGGATAGCACTGTTGGCAGGATAAACATGGATGATTCCGTCAACTTCAAATTTTGCTGACGTTTTTATAAATAAGAGAAGCCAATGTTCGTGTCCTTGAGGAATATCAAAGACAAAATCAGCATTGTGGGTTGCGTCACATTCAATATATTCTATATTAATCATAAGTCATTCCTTTCATCTACTGATGATTATGATAAAAGTAAACGGTCCATATGTCAATAAAGAGTTGAAAAACAAATATATGATACAAGAGGAGAAGATGATGATTAAACCATTAAAACGTGAATATGAGAATTTTTTTGCCCGAATTGGGGTGACAGATGAAGACGTTCATCAAAAAATATGGGCAACCTATGAAAGCATGTTTTTTGATGATCAGGAAAAATTTTATTATGAAATAGGGAATGATAAAGGCTTTCTTAGAGATACAGGCAATAATGATGCCAGAACTGAAGGGATGAGCTATGGCATGATGATGGCCCTTCAGCTAGACCAACAAGACATATTTGATAAACTTTGGTTATTTTCCCATACATTTATGCAACAAAAAGATGGGGAAAACGAAGGATATTTTGCGTGGTCAGTATCCACAGAAGGCAAGAAACTATCGGAAGGGCCTGCACCGGATGGGGAGGAGTATTTTGCGCTGGCGCTCTTTTTTGCATCCAGTCGATGGGGAGATCGGCAAGCGCCCTTTGACTATAGTCATCAAGCACGAAAGATTTTAAGACACTGTCTCCATCAGGATGAATTGGTTGAGGGTGGGGACACCATGTGGGATTTGACTAATTATTATATTAAATTTGTTCCCTCAGTTGATTTTAGTGATCCGTCCTATCATTTGCCACATTTTTACGAGATATTTGCCCAGAGAGCCGATGAGCAGGACAGAGATTTTTGGGCAAAAGCAGCTCAAGCCAGTCGAGACTATATTCGTAAATCCTGTCATCCATTAACCGGAATGTCAGCAGAATATGCCGAATATGACGGTAGGCCGAAACATATCCATGGGAAAGATTTTGACTTTTATTCGGATGCTTATAGAGTTGCCATGAATATTGGCCTTGATACATTGTGGTTTGGTGAGCAGGAAGGCTACCAATCCATTATCGAATCATTACAAAGCTTTTTAGATCCCCAGGAAGGAATCAATCACACCTATATGCTAGATGGAAGCAAAGTAGATGAGTCGGCTATGCACCCGGATGCATTACTAGTGACAACAGCTGCAGGTTCTACAGCGGCAAATCATGTAGAATTAGAAAAATGGTTAAAAGCATTTTGGGAACGGCCTTTACGCAAGGGTGAACGACGGTATTATGATAACTGTCTCTACCTCTTTAGCTTGATGATTCTAGCTGGGGTGTATAAAATTTATTAGTTTTAACCTAATCCATGATTGACTCTTTTTTTCCTGAATTCGTTAGCGGAACAGCCTTTTGATTGTTTGAAGCTTCGATTAAAGGTGCTGATACTGTTGAAACCGCTAGATAAGGCAACTTCCATAACAGATAGATCTGTATCCATGAGGAGGATTTCTGATTTTTGCAGACGTTGCTTTGTTAAATACTGATGGAAGGTCATGTTTGTAAATTCTTTAAATAAACGAGTGAAATGATATTTGCTAAAGCCGGCTATGTCGGCAATAGAGTCTAAGGATAATTCTTCATTATAATGTTGGTTAATGTAATTACATGTCTTCATCAGCTTTTCAATATATTCATGTCTCTTTGACTGTGCAGCATTTTTGAAAAAGTTTTGATCATAAATAATTTTTCGGCATAAAGCAACATAAATCTGTATTAAATTACCATAAATAGATGCTTCTTTTAAGGGAGCATCTATATTATATTCTTGAATAATATTAAATAGGAATGTATGAATTATCGGATATATTTGGGGGAAGTCTTTTTTGGTAATCTGTACGGCGGATGGTAGCATAAAAAGGGTCGTATCAAATTCTTTTAGATTATAAAAAAGGGAAAGATCAAACTGTAGAATAATCCGCTCTCCTGTAGCAGGCGATTCTAAGCTATGGATGACACCTGAATTGATGAAAAGAATATCGTTTTCTTCAAGTGTATAATGGTCTTTACCTATATGAACTTTGTACCAGTTTTGAATGGGAACAATGATCTCGATACCGACATGCCAGTGTGGGGGATAGTTTTCATTATAAATATTGTGATATAAGCGAAAATGGGAGGAGTCGCCGTAATGAATGGTTTCACGTATGCCATTGAGAATTTCAATCATATCTGTTCAGCGTCCTTTCATGGGTTGGCTTATATACATTATATCCATTGGCCTAAATTATGTAAAGTTTAACCGCAATATTTGGGCATTGTTGAGCAAGATATTAGAAGAATGGTGTCGTTGAAAGCCTTATAATGAAAGGATAGTATATTGATATTGAGGTGAAAAAATGCTAAGAACAGTTATAATAGATGATGAACCATTGGTTATTGAAGGACTTAGCGCTATGGTTGATTGGCAGGGGCATGGCTTTAGAATTTGCGGGGTGGCTGAAGATGGTGAAAAGGGACTTGAAACTATAGAAAAATTAAAACCGGACGTGGTATTTACGGATGTTCGAATGCCGGGTATGGATGGACTTTCGCTAGTGAAAAAATATGTTGAGGGCCATCATAATCCGGTATTTTTTGTAATTATAACAGGATATAGTGAGTTTGATTATATAAAACAAGCCATGGATCTGAATGTTGTCGATTATATTTTAAAACCTATTGAACCTGAAAATGTTCACCGAATTCTTGACCACATTCGTGAAGAACATGCGAAAAGAATAGATATACAGCAAAAACTTGAACAAGATATTGAAAATGTTACAAGAATGACACTAAATCGTTTGTTGGAGGATCATCGTAAGGAATCTCTGATTCAAAGAGGAAGTTTTTTGCTAAAAATGGACCAAGGAAGTTGGTATATATATCTGCGATGCAGTCGAGGAATAAAAAAATTTCTTGAAAGGATTGACCTTGAAGATATGCAGGTTAAAAGCATTTCCATTGATGAAAATGAAGCACAAGAAAGTATGATTGTATGGGCAAGAAAAAAAAACCTATTGAAATGGAAAAGAGAAATCAGCCGCAAGTTTCATGAATATGAAAAGAAGAGTGAAGACTATTTATATTTGGCAAAGGAAGCTAATTCGCTTACTCACTTAAGTGAAATACATAGAAAGCTACAGATGTTTGAGAAGAATAGATTTTATGATACATATGCATTTCGGGAAATTGACTCCAAGGAAAATATAAAATTTTCCAGTGAACTCACAGTATTTGAGAAAGATCCAATATTTGGAAAATATACGTTAACAGATGAAGTTAGTGCCATATTTCAATTAAATAAGCTTTTTCATGAAATCTATTCGCTTAAAATCGATCCTAATTTGGTGCACTTGCGTTATCAGTTGTTTTCAGAAAAAATGACAGCTAAGTTAGAAGATAATACGGTTAAAACAGATATAAAAAATTTTTCCCAGTTTAAAAAAGAGTGTCGTACACTTATTCAACACTATTTCTTTGAAAAAGACAACAAGCAAGAAGGCTTAGTTATTGAAGATGTTAAAACATATATTAAAAGACACATAAGCGGTGACCTGAAGCTTAAGACTGTAGCCAATTTTTTTGGATATAATTCTGTTTATATGGGCCAATATTTCAATAGAGAGACTGGAAAAAAGTTTCGAGAGTATGTTTTGGAGTTAAGGATGGATAAGGCAAAAGAGCTGCTACTGCACACAAATGCAACGGTTAGTCAGATTGCAAGAGAGATTGGTTTTAGAGATCGGGATTATTTTGTGAAGAAATTCAAGGAATTTTCCGGTGCTCTTCCTTCGGAGTATAGAGATGAATAATAAAATGAAAAAGATATTTTATAGAATCAATGATATTCCCATTCGGCAAAAATTTATATGGATATATATTGTGCTTTTTCTTATACCTATGCTAGTCATTATCCTTGGAATTACAATTCAGCTTAGGCGTGAAATAGCAGCACAGGAATCAAGTATTCAGATGCAAACAATTGATAAAGTTATGTCGGATATGGGCTATATGATGAATAGCTGCTTTAGTATTGCTATTGATATTTCTGTAGATCAAGCCTTAAATGAAGCCTTGTCTAAAGAGTATGCAAATCCAAGCGAATACTTCAAAACGTATACAGACGACTTGAAGGATAAGACATTTATGTATGCGACAGGATATAATAATGTTATACGCGTATCCATGTATGCGGACAATAATAATTTGCTTTATGGCGGAAATATTTATGGGCTAAATGAAAAAATAAAAGAATCTGCATGGATGAAAGAGTACTTAGATTCTAGTAAGAAAACGGCAGTATTGACATGGTTAGAAAAGCATCCTCACATGATTGACACCTATTACAATAGGATCAGTATAGTAAGAAAAATGGATGAATTCAGTCAGTTAGACACTGAGATGTATACGCGCATAGATATCGAAGTTGATAAATTGAGTCAGTTATTAAAACCTGCATATGGTATTCATTTTGTGGTCACGGATGAGTCGGGCAAGATTTTGTTTGATGAGTCACCCAATCAGTTGCTAACAGGACAAGGACGACCCATCTTTCATTCGCAGGATTATACATTAGACAACAAAATATTTACGTATGACTATCTATTGCAAGATGGGACGGTATGGTATTTAAACGCCATAGTTCCTAAAGCCGGGCTGAATGATGTGATGAATAGATATAGTGGTTTGTTCTTTTTATCAATCGGCGGAGGTCTTTTGATATCGGTGGTTGTTATTAGCGTATTTTCTAGATCCTACAATCAGAGAATCCAAGTATTAAGCCACCATATGAAAAAAGTTGAAAAAGGAAACTTTCGTTTGATTGAAGGCGACTATGGTAAAGATGAAATCGGAAGTTTGATTGAAGTGTTTAATAGAATGACAGACCGGATTAATGATTTAGTGAATCAAGTCCTGAAGTTTAAGATCAAAGAGAAGGACTTGCAGTTACAGTCAGTAAAAGCAGAACTTCAGTTTCTCCACAGTCAAATGGACCCCCATTTTCTTTTTAACACCCTTAATGCAATATTGGTTGTCAGCAATCGAAAAGGGTATGAGGAGATTACAGACATTATCAGATCATTATCCAGGACATTACGATATCTTATTGAGTGGGATGATAGCATGGTTCCGCTTGAGAAAGAGATGACATTTATTCGTATGTATCTAGAAATTGAAAAATTTCGCTTTCGGGATAAATTTAACTACGAGATTGACGTTGATGAAGAACTCCTGCAAAAACCCGTCATGAAACTATCCATACAACCCTTTGTCGAGAATGCGTGTAAACATGGGATTCAAGCATCTCGAAACAATGGTTTATTAAGAATTTATGTCTACCAAGAAAAAGGGGAAATGATTATTTCTGTTAAAGATAACGGTATCGGAATTTCTAAGCAATCCTTAAACGAAATCTTAAATAGTGATTCGGACAGCCATATTGGAGTAACCAATGTACGTCGGAGATTAGCCTTAAATTATGAGAATTATCAGTTTAATATTATTAGTAGTGAAGGCCTTGGTACCGAGGTCATCATGAGGATTCCAATATAAATATTAATCCCGAAGGGTGATGAAGATGAAGCAAAGTATAAAACAATACAATATTTTAATTATTGATGATGAGCCTCATGTTCTTGAAGGTATGAAGATGATGGTTGACTGGGAACAACTTCAATGTGGCCAAATCTATTATTGTGAATCATCAGAAGAGGCCCATATTGTGATGAATACACATCATATTGATTTATTAATAACAGATATTCGCCTGCCGGGAGAAAATGGGCTGGATTTGGCGCAATCGGTAAAGGCACGGTTTAAAGATATCAAAATTCTTGTTATGAGTGGTTATAGAGACTTCGAATATGTCAAGAAAGCGATGACCTTAGGTGTGGATGGTTATATCGTAAAACCAGTCTTTGAGGAAGAAGTATATGAAGCAGTTAAGCCACTTATTGAAGAAATGAATAAAACAATTGCAATAAGAACCTATTCTGAGACGTCTACCTTATTCATCATTAAACGATATTTAGTCAATGCGTGTCCATTAGATGATCAAAACATGCGGGTATCAAACTATCTTAGGACAAATAATTTTTTCCTCTTAACGTGCTGGAAGCAAGAAGAAGGTTTTTGTAAAACCTTGGTAAAAGAAATCATTGCTTATGAAAACGTTGAAGATAAAGGTGTGATTTTATATTCGGATAATTATGGTGTGATTTGTCTGATGAAAGAAAGCATAAGTGAACAGTGGGTCCATGTTTTGTCAAGGGCAGAAGAACATGTGGCTTGGGAGCAAACAGAAGTTATAAATACTTTAGAGGATTTAAAGTGTAAATTCACAATATTTAGTAGGACCTTGCCTAAATTGTGTCATTACTTAAAAGGTAAGCATATCTTAGACCGGTATATTGAAAAAAAAGAAGGATTCATCGGTGACCAGATGGAACTCTATAAAAAAGTTAAAACAGATATTGTCGAAAATGAAGGGAAGCTCTTATTAATGTATTCAGAGAACCTTTTCTTTTTGTTGTCCACGTCATGTACGCATTTAGATGACATTAAAAAACATATTATTGATTTCTATTATCAACTGGTAATGGATTTACAATTTCTTCTTGAAAAAGAAAATGTTTTGGAGAAATATAGAGTTTTGCCGGACAACTTAAGCAGTGGAACGGCAGAAACCTTAATCAATTTTTTTGAAAGTCGAATCATAGAAATGATGTATATTTCAAAAAAAGGACGAAAAAAATGTAAGAAAAATTTAATTTGCCAAGTGGAACAAATGATGATTGAAAATTTACAAGAAAATATTACATTAAAAGATTTATCGAAAGAAGTACATCTTCATCCTGCATATTTAGGTCAAAAACTCTTTGATTACTGGGGAGAAAGCTTTCAACGCCGGATAAATAGAATGAGAATAGAAAAAGCGATAGAATTACTGAGCAATGAAGAGCGGCACTTAGCAATTGAGGAAAGTGCCTACAGAGTGGGATATAAGAACTATATAACATTTCTCAAGTATTTTAAACTATTTTATGGAACAATCCCAAGAGATTATATGGAAAAGAATAAGAACTAAACTTTTTTCGGATAAACCTTTAATTCGATGCATGTATGAAAGCTCTTAAAAGGTTACAATGGTTTCGTAGCTATTATATATTTATAATTTAGGAGGGAAACATGAAAGTAAAAAAGA
>CAZLXW010000097.1:0-9792 GCA_964563505.1 uncultured Eubacteriales bacterium | reverse complement strand
CAAGGTTCAAGCGGTCTAGGGAAAAAACTAGAACCTTTTGACGCTCATATCATTAAATAATTGTATCAATATATTTTTTTATAGCTCCTATAAAGATACAGAACATTGAATACTAACAGTTCTATAGGATGACATCCCAGATATATGAATTTCACATTCTACCAATGAGTATGGTTTAGATTGTCCATTATATAGTCCATATCTGTCATTCGTATCATAAGACCATGAATTTGTTGTAGGATCTAATGCACCATTACTACCTACGCCAGCACCTGGGTTTCTCCACCACATTTTTCTATTAGATGCGTAATAAATCCCACTTGATTCAGTTGAGCCAAATACAGATGTTATTGAAACACTCTCGCCACTTACTTTATAATTCAATCCTGTCGTAACATCAATATCATCATAGAGCGTTGACGAAACACCAGTGGCTGCCAAGTAATCGCTTAAATTAACAGATACCTCAGCCCTTTTTGTTTCAATACCATCTAAATAAACGTCACTAGATTCTAGTGGTGAATTTACGTGATTAGGCTTTGCATTAGTAGCAATTAAATCGTTTTGGATATCAGATACTGGTATTTCCCACTTCCAAACTCTTCCTGATTCAGCATCAGTAACAATAATATTAGCAATTACCTCTGGATTATTATTGTTATCGTCATTATCATTATTTGCTGCATAAGCCGGATTATATGATGCTAATATTAGTATAGAACATATTACAGAGATTAGTTTCTTAGTGTACTTTTCACTTTTAATCCTATTTTTTCCTCTTCTTTCTTTTAATTTTTTTTGGTTTTGTGAGAAGCAAGAGCAATCAAACATCCTATTACAAAGAAAATAATTGAATAAATTGATATAAAGCCATAATAAGGTAATAATCTAAATCCAAATGTATTCAATAATACATAGTATAAGTAACAAATGCGGCTAGAAAGCAGTAAAAAGAGGCAATAGAAATATATTGATATATGAAATCATAGATATTTGAATAAGGTACCATTGGCTTATTATATAAAATCGTCTGATAATAATTAATATATATCAAACTTAGTAAAGATATTCCTGCATACAATGAATCCTTTTTCAATACTTTTCTTTTCATTATTAACCTTCTTTCAATTTAATAAAAAACATGTTTTTCTACGCTGTGATTATAGCATACATATTTTTAAAAAAGGACAACTCTACCTGAACGACGCGATATAATACACGAACGACGTGTTTTGCTATTTTATGGAAACAAAGCGATTCTGTCGCGTTATCTCGAAGAGATATTGTTCGCGGAGGGAAAGGTCCTTGACGCTTTCTGCTACGTTTCAAAGCAGAAAGCTAAAGTAGGACTTTCCTAGAGCAAAAATGGGCAGTCTCAGAAATCACTTTTCCGAGACTGCCCATTTGTATTTTATTACTTTATTCAAACATATAATCAAATACTTTTTCTATATTCTCTTCTTGACTTGTACTAACGAACACACCCAAGTAATATGTCTCTCCTTCCGGTAGGAGGCCATCAAAAAATTCAAGCTCTGTCACATCGGCTAGGTAGATGCTATCGCTTGAGATTCCTTCGCCTGCTAGCCCTAAGTCCTCTGCACTAAAATAGGCTTCTTCCGGCAGATTGATTAATCCTTGCTCAATGTAGGAATCAATGGGTTTCATCAGACCTTGCTCAAGATACATCTGAAAGTTTTCACCAACAAATACAAATATATCAAATTCACCTAAGGTACTTTTTCCCATGATTTTTGTTACATTTGCCATTTGCATGTTATAATCAATACCCTCTTCGATATTAAAGGACTCAATAGCAGCAACTTCTCTTTTTAAATCATCACTGACGATTTCACTAAGCTGATCTCTTCGCTCAATTCTTGTTTCATCATTCATTGAATACGTGAAAATACTCATATCTAAGACAATATCTGCCGGAGGATTGAATATATAATGATTTAAGAGCCAAAATACAATCAACAAGCCAATAATACTGCCAATAATATGAATCTTATAGTATTCCCATATATGGTCAATTTTATCTTTTCGGTTCAAGTCTTTATAATCTATTAATCGTTTTTCCATGATTACACCTCAATCTCATCTAATGGGTCATTTAGGTCCTTTGTTCCTTCAAGGACAAATCGACCATTTTGAATAATTGGAATCTGTTCGTTTTTATCCGTAATAACAATAATCGCATCTAATTCATGATATGGAATAGTAATATCGGTATGACGATAATAATAGGCCTTATCAATATCTGTTTTTCGCTGACATGTAATCGAATTATCTCGGGCAACAATCTCACGTCCATCCGGATTTTTCACTGGTACATCTTCACTCCACTTGTAGCAAGTATCACCCACAGCAAAATGGGGACCGGTTTTTTCGCCGATGAGAATCGGAAGTATTTTTTCAATGTTAAATTTTCGTGCCATTGCGTATGCCTTTGTGTTGGTCCCGATTGCAAATTCGCCAATAGGAAGAAATTGATGGGGTTCTGTAATATTGGCACGGATATACTCTCGATTTTTTTCTTGGTCTGAATAATTGTTACATCGATAGTCTGTCATCATTCCATCTATAAACTCAATCTCTAAATCTTTATATTTCAAGCCATTTAAATAGACTTCTTTGACATGTAAAGTACCCTGCGTCCCTTCCAGTTTCGGTGTTGTGAAAACTTCACCAACAGGCACATTCACATCCGCCGTACAGTTGTTAAAATTCGTTTCACGACTAGAATCTTTAAGTTCATTGAGCTGAACAAGCAAGTGAGTACGATTTCCATTACGACCGGTCACAAGAACTGATTTTCCTAAATCCAAGGTCTCAATCATCGTTTGTTGAATCTCTCTATACATTTCCTCATCCAATGTATTTACGATAATTGTTTCATCAAAGATTTCTTCAAACTGTTTACCAATACTCGGCAGCGGATATGCATTAATGGTAAAACTCCACTGGCTATTTGGCAAGTAACGGCTAAATAAGGCCTGATATTCACCGGTATATTTTTGCTTGAAGCTTTGTTGATTATCGGTAAAACGTATAGAAGAGTCCTTCATCTCAGGTTCAAAGCTTGTCTCACCAAACACTTCCATAACTGCCGGTCCGGCATATGCTTTGATGGTTGCTTCGAATTCATCAAAAACATCTTTCCAATGTGCCATGAGGTATTCATAATATGCTTCATCTGCAAAAAGCGCTTCATCAAAACGATGATCAAAAAAATTCTGAGGATTGGGCAAGGTATGAATCAAACGCGGTCGCAAAGAACCTTCAAGTTCATAACGTACAATGGGTTTTAGTCCATAAGTCCTAAAATTATTGACAACTTTATTCATAACCGGTTCAAAACCAACTTGATAGGCTATTTGTATGGATTTTTTGGGTTTGATGTCCACTTCATTACGCTTATACCCTCGCATGTAAGCTTGTGTAAAGGTATCCGCCATTTTTTGAAGCCTTGTTTCATCGGCTTTCTTAAAGTAGTTAAACAATTTTTGCTCATTGTCACTGATATATAGACCATACTTATACAAGTATTTTTCATCATCATATTCTGATTTTTCAATGATCTGATTATAGGCATCAAAATTCGGATCAAAGGAACGATAGATGCGTAGTCGAAGCTTGTCTTTTATATCTTTCATGGCATGGTCTTTGATTTTTTGAATAAGTTCCTCGACCTTAGTATCTGGGTCTTCGGCCAAGCTTGTGATGATATCTATGACCATTTCGGATATCCACATAATAGAAACTCTGCGATGCTCATAGGCATAAGGTATTGACAATCGCGCTTTTTGGTATATGTAGCACATCACCTTGCCAAGCTCTTCACCAAAGCCTTCTTTACACACGTCCGGGTTTGCATAGCTTGAACCATAGTTTTCAGGCAATAACTCACTATTTTGTTGATCATTCAATGCTTTTAACTCTTCAATTGTCCTTGATTCATAAAAGCTTTTTGACCACTCTTTTTCAAATCGTAAACTTGATAATAAAAGCTCTGTACTTTTTTTAATAAAAGACGATTGTTCACTATCATTATTTTTTATTTGTGTTTGTAAGTTGATAAGCTTTTGCTCTGCTTGTATAATGCGAGCTTCGTACTTATGATTTAATTGATTAATCATGAGGACCCCTTCTTTACTTCAATTTATTAAACTTGTCTAATATAATACCATATAGATTTATCACTATCTATTATTATTTTATTAAAACCCGATTCTTTTTATGGAATAGATTAAGGTATGGTTCAAATCAAACAGGTGAATTTCTCCGGTTTGTATGTCCGGATTCACTCTATATTCAAGCCTTTTATCCATTTTTTCCTTCAAAAAATCCACGAGCTTTTCTTTATTCTTTTTTTTATGACCAATCAATCGTTGAATGCTTGCTTGGTTTCCGCAAAGGATAATCCGGGAATCAAATGTACGGATGACTTCTTTATGCGTCTCAAGGAAGGTCATCACTTCCTTAAAAATACATTGGTCCATAACTAACTCTCCGAATGCCGGATGGTAGGGTCCTGCAACAAAAGCATTTGTATTTAATTCTTCATTTGCTTGAAGTCCAATGCGAATCACCTTGATCTTTGCTTGGATAATTTTAGGCAATACATTGGCGACTTGAAGGACTGCTTCTTCCAAAGAAATCGGCACATAGTCACCTCGTTTATATAATGCTTCAAGTTCAGTATGTTGAATAACCAGTGTTGGATAGATTCTTAATGTTTTCGGTTGAATTTGAATAACTTTTTCCATGGTTTTTTCGAAGGTTTCGGCTGTATCTCCTGGTAAACCTAACATGACTTGCAATCCTACTTCAATCTTATATTTACGGATTAAGTCAACTGCATTATAAACATCTTGGACACGATGATTTCTTTTGGACAAATCAAGTACGTCTTGATCTAGCGATTGAACACCTAATTCAATAGCGCTTATGGGATACTGGGATAAAAATTCAAGGATATCTATCGATATATAGTCCGGTCGCGTTGACATACGGATACCTTTTAGGTGATATTTTTTCACATATTCTGTAGCAATATCAAGGTAAAACGTTTGAATCTCAACATCAATCCCTGTAAAACTTCCTCCGAAAAAAGCAATCTCAATATCACTTTTTTGAATGCCTGTATCTAAATAAGCTTCAATCTTATTCCGCAACATTTGCTCTTCCCGCTGTTCTGCTTGTTCTCCACTAATATGCCTTTGATTGCAAAAGACACAATCATTTGGACAGCCTAGATGCGGTATGAAAATCGGAATATTCATGGTCCTATTTTTCAACTTTTCCATTATATACTTCCTTTCCAAAAAAGAATCGAGCCAATATCAGTTAAAGGAATTTGAGGATTATCGATTATTGTATAGCCTCTATGTTCTATAAATTCTTGAATATGTTTATAATCCGGATGTTTTTTTATATTTCCATTAAAGAACACCTGCTTGCCTTCTACACCAGAAGCACCACCAATAAATCCATAAGGTTTATCTTGTAGATGAATATATCCTTCTTGTATTTTTAATATCTGCATACCTTGTCGCGTTAACGTTTTATAGATACCCGCGTCCGATGTTATTCCGCTCGTATGGTCCAGTAAGAGCATACTGCAGCCGGTGTAGCCTTGATTCGTGTGTATGAAAGTAATATCATTCCCATGGATATAGTCGCCAACAATCGGATGGGTGTATTTTTTATGATGAATAAAGAGATGATCTTTATATTTTCCATTTAAGAATACGGTATTTGGATAGACGGGGCTTAGTTCAACATCTATCGCTGTAATTTGTTGTAAATCATTTTTACTAAAAACGTTTCGTGCATCTAAGTCATTATATGTTTCCTGATCTATAAATAGTTGATTGTCTATAGGTAAAACACGAATATCCGGATGACTTTCGATTGATGGGTAAAGTCGCTTATCCGCAGTCAACTCTATGACCCTATACTTCAGTTGAAGTGTTTCTAATAATCCTTTTGATATGTCCTTTGATACGAATGCGTACATGGTCTTCCCCTTCTACATGGTGAAAGCCACCTCAAATGAGGTGGCTTGGCTCCTTATAAACTATTCTTAGTGGAGCTTATTATTTTTTCGATTCTTCTGTTAACGACTGACTTTCTATTGCTTTTTCAATGGCAGCTTTTTCAGCTACAGCTTTTGCTTCCATAACATCTTTGTTCTTTCCAAGATATTCTGGCAACTCCATTCCTGCCATATCAAACATTTCATTCATTGGTGGAATTGACTTCATAAGGCCTGACAAAAAGTTGGCCGTTGCCGGTTTTCCATTTTCACCATTCATGGAATCCCAAACCGTTACTTTATCAATCTTAATGTTTTTGATGGCTTCAACTTGAATCTTAACAAGTTCTTCCATCTTATCTGCAAGGAGTAGGCGAATCGCTTCGTCTGAACCGCCTGCTGCTTCAACCATGGCTTTGAAACCTTCCGCTTGCTTGCTAAGAACTTCCCAATTACCACGAGCTTGTGCTTCCATTTTCGAATAGATACCATCCGCTTCACCTTTTGCTCGACGACGTGTTTGCTCAGCTTCTGCTTCTGCTTCAATCTCAAGTCGACGTTTATCGACTTCAGCTAATACGATAATATCCGCTTCTTTTGTTGCCTTTTCTTTTTCTGCACGGGCAAGTTCAGCTTGACGTTCAGATTCATAAGCCTCTTTAAGCGCTAAGGCCGCTTGAACTTTTTCGGCTGCAGTCGCTGTTCTTAACGCTTCCGCTTCTCTTTGTCGCTTCTCAGATTCTGAATTTGCAATGGTTACTCTAGCTTGGTTCTCACCTTCGATCGCTACAGAGTTTGCAGCAGATACACGGATACGTTCATCTCTTTGTGCTTCTGCTTGTCCGATTGAACCATCACGATCTTTTTCAGCCACAGTTTTCTTGGCATCATTGATGGCTTTTGCTGCCGCTTCTTTACCTAATGCTTCTATGTATCCCGACTCATCCATAATATCTGTAACGTTTACATTAATTAATCGCAATCCGATTTTTTTCAATTCAGATTCAACATTACGTGATACTGCATCTAAGAATTTATCTCGATCTGTATTAATTTCTTCAATGTCCATTGTAGCAACAACAAGACGTAATTGACCGAAGATGATATCTTTTGCCAATTCTTCAATCTCTGCAAGTTGCAAACCAAGTAAACGTTCAGCCGCATTTTGCATAACACCTGATTCTGTTGATATTCCTACCGTAAATCTTGAAGGTACATCAACACGAATGTTTTGCTTTGATAAAGCATTACGTAAATCAACATTAATCGAAATTGGTGTTAAATCCAAAAATTCATAAGCTTGAATGACAGGCCAAATAAAAGCGGCTCCACCATGTATACATTTCGAACTGGTGTCCGTACCATCGATACTTCCAACTTTACCATAAACAACTAAAATTTGATCTGATGGACAACGTTTATATCTTGTAAGCAAGGCTGCCAACGTTGTAAACAATATCAGAATAATGACGACGACAAGAATTAATACTTCAAAATCTCCAAACATACTTACCTCCTAAGTTCTCTCTACAATTAATGTGTGATCCGACAATAACCCTATTACTTTAATTGTCTCTCCCGTTTTAATTGGTGCATCACTTTTTGTCATTGCGCTGCATTCAATTAAACGTTCTTGCACTGTTAACATAACTTTACCTTTACCTTGATTGTTTGGTGGAATCGTCAAATAAACTTCGCCGGTTTTTCCAATGGTATTTACATAAGAAATATTACCACTTGATTGGAGCCTTGTCATAACATAGAATAAATATCCTACAACAAACATTGCTACCAATCCGGCAATTGTTGCTCCTGTTACGGCGATGAAACCGGATCGTGTATTCGCCAAAATCGCTCCTGTCCAACCAAAAATCGAAAAAAATGCAATTAAACCTCGAAATGTAAAGAAACGAAAATCACCGACAAATCCATCTGAAACAGCATCTGCTTCATCTAAATCCACTTCAAAAATTTCGCCGGATTCACCGAACCCTTCAAAACCTTCGCTTCCTAATCCATCCACTCCGTCCATTTCACCGTCCATATCGGATAAGCCAAGCATAGAAAATATAGCTTGTATAATCAATATAACGGTTGCAGGTATTGCAATGGTGTAAAAAATTTGTTTAAGTAGCATAAGTTCATTCCACCATTCGATCATAGTCTCCCTCCTTTTCCTCGTTATTTGTTAAGTCTTTTTCATTATAGTCCAAGGCTTTTTCTATTACAAGGACTAATGTATATCTTATACATCTTCTTGTCCCAAATGTCATTCTCTGTTATTTTATGACATTTGTAACAATATGGGTTGCATCCCATGATCCTGAGAATGGTGGTGCATAGCATAAATCAATCATACTATAGTCTTCTGCTGTCATTCCCGCAAAAATAGCAACAGCAAACATATTCACTCGCATAACAACCCCCGCTTCACCGACACCTTGAACTCCCAGGATTTTATAGGTATTTTTATCATAGATTGCTTTAAATACAATCTCATGTTGTGTTTTATAGTATTTGGGGTGGTCTGTTGTCCTAATTATTTTTTCTTCTGCAGCATAGCCACATTCTAGGGCTTCTTCTTTACTTAATCCAACTCTTGCTAATTCAAGATGCAAAACTTTCAGAGTTGCTGAACCTATTGCACCTGTAAAAACTTCGCTACCCCCGGTCATGTTGACACCAACCATTTTGCCGCATTTATTGGCTACAGTTGCTAATGGCTGATAGACATTCTCTTTCTTCTGAAAATGATATACCTGAGCACAATCACCGGCAGCATATATATTATCTAGATTTGTACGCATCTGCCGGTCTACAACGACTGCTCCGTTTTCTGCCAACTCAATTCCGGAACCTTTTAAAAATTCTGTATTTGGTTTGATTCCCACAGCCATCACGACAAAATCCGTGTTGTATCCTCCTTGATCTGTTTCGACATAATCAACGATACCATCTCCATTACGATCTTTGAGACGAACGACTTTTTCCTTGAGCTTAATATCGACACCGGCTTCAACCAAAGCATTATGGGCATGGGAAGATATTTCTTCGTCAAAAGGAAGCAATATGCGATCAAGCAATTCAATAATACGCACTTTTTTACCTAATTCCACAAGGCTTTCTGCCAATTCGATTCCTATATAGCCGCCACCGACTATGGTAATCTCTTCCACAGATTTATCCATAATACCTTCTTTTATATCAATTCCATGGTCTAAGGTTTTGAGCGGCGATATTTTTTCTAATTGAACTCCCTCAAGAGGTGGTATGATTGCGTGTGCACCAGTAGCAATCATTAGTTTATCGTAGGTCGTTGTGAAAAATTCATCTTTTTTAAGATCATGCACTTTAACTTCTTGGGCTTTCGAATCTACACTAACAACCTCATGATAAAGATGAGCCATAATCCCGGATTCTTTGAATTTTTCCTGCGTTCGAATAATGAGCTCTTCATAGCTTTGGTTTTCATTGGATATATAATAAGGCATACCGCAAGCCGCATAGGACAAAAATCCACCCTTTTCATAAACGATGATCTCTGCATCTTTATCTTCTCTTCTTGCTTTTGCTGCCGCACTCATTCCTGCTGCAACGCCACCTATAACAATTATTTTCATATCTTTACCTCCTCTTTAGCAAAAATAGCGATTCTCCCTAAAGAAAATCGCTATCCATTTACTGTTTTTCTAAGCAGTCTTTACAAATCCCTTTTAGAAATACATTTCTTTCTTCAATTTTAAAACCAT
>CAZLXW010000096.1:0-9852 GCA_964563505.1 uncultured Eubacteriales bacterium | reverse complement strand
TAATCATCGTCATCGCAATCTTAGCCATCATCGCAGCCATTGCAGTGCCAAATATTTTAGGTGCAGTTGACAATTCACGTAAATCAACAGACGTTGCAAATGCGAAGATTATATTGAATGCGGCGGCACAAGTCAAAGCAAAAGATGCTTCACTTGCGGATGCTGCTGGTACTTATACAGTTGGTACGGCTGGAGTTACGGCAACTGGAACAGGAACTGCTGCGTTTGCAAATGCGCTTGAAACAGAACTTAACAATGCGAATATAACAGCAAAATATAAGAATGCAGGGAATTTTACTTTAACAATTGATGGAACGGATAATACTATGGTCGTTACAACTTCAGAAGGCCAAGTGGCTCCAAATCCATCTTCGGCTTATGATCAAAACTAATGTCTGTACTAATCTTCATCATTGGCCTGCTTTTCGGATCATTCCTAAACGTATGTATATTTAGGATTCCGAGGCATCAAGAGATTGTTTACACGCCATCCCATTGTATGGCGTGTGGGCAATCTATAAAGTGGTATGATTTGATACCGGTCATCAGTTACCTATTACTTCGGGGGCGATGCCGAAGTTGTAAGGAAACGGTGTCCGTTCAATATCCCTTAGTGGAATTTGCCAACGGTTTAGCTTATGTATGGATTTATTTTGTATTGGGATTTACACCGGCTGGGCTAATGACTGCCATACTTTTTTCAACATGTCTTGTCATTTCCCTCATTGATTTAAAATGGATGATTATTCCCAATGGAGTCCTTGTTTTTTTATTGATTGTCGGTGTTGTTTTTCAAGTGTTTTTTGAGAAAGCCTTTATAGAAAGTTTCATTGGATTTTTTGCAGTCAGTATTCCCTTATTATTCATCCATGTGGTCACAGGTGGTCAGATGGGGATGGGGGACATTAAGTTAATGGCCGTTACCGGTTTTATCATTGGCTGGCAAAAAATCGTTTTAGCATTATTTTTAGGATCTATTTTAGGATCGGTTATTGGTATATCTTTAATGGCATTTAAAGTCATGAATCGAAAGCAAAGAATTCCATTTGGACCCTTTTTAAGTGGAGGGATTATTCTAGCGGCTTTGTATGGGGATTGGATGATACAATGGTATTTAGATATATTACAATTTGGTTTATAGAGATATAATTTTTTTTAGTATAGGGGGATAAGGATGTCACTTCCAAAGAAACTCTTGTCGATCGATATAGGTAATGAATGGATTAAACTTGCATATGTTCAGCGCAAAGGTAAAAAGATGCATTTTTTAAACGGAAAGAAAATTCCGACACCTGAGCGTGCAGTTCATGATGGAATTTTATCGAATCTTCCTGAGATGGCTAAGCTCATACGTGAAGTACTTGATCAAAATCAGATGAAGGAAAAACAAGTTGCATTTAGTATTGCAAGTAGTAAGATTATTACGCGTGAAGTCGAGCTGCCGAATTTATCCCAGCAAAAGTTACGTAACATTATTGATCTCAATGCGGATGAGTATTTTCCGGTAAATTTAGCTGAATATAGTGTGGACTATACAGTGACGGAAGTGATTGAGTCAGACGACGGAAAAAAAGCAAAGGTTATTATTGTTGCGGCTCTAAAAAAACTTGTACAAAGTTATATTGATTTAGCCGAGCTTTGTCAATTAGAAATCGTCAATGTCGATTTTGCCGGTAATAGTATGGTGAACTTTATACAACATGAAAAATATGAAGGAACAAATCTTTTCCTTGATATCGGACCGGAAAGTACAATGGTTACCATTGTATCTAATAGTGTTGTAAAATTTAGTCGGAACATTTTATTTGGAACAAAGGTCATTCATGACAGTATTTGTCAACATTTTGATGTGGATTATAAAGAAGCAGTCCAGATTGCCAAGGAACGTCAACTTTTAAATCCCGACCACAAAGAAAATGCTTACTTGCATAACGATGTCACCAGCGGTATGGAACAAATTCTCAATGGGGTTGCGCGCTTGATTGATTATTATAGTTCTCGTAACCAAAACCCAATTGAACAAGTCTATATTATGGATGGTGGCTCAGAGATTTTTGGTGTTGAAGACTATATTTCCCGCTTTTTTGGTCTTAAAGTAAAAAAAATTATTGGTCTTAGAAGTTTTATTGCCCGAGAAAGCCATGTGAATATGGATGAGATTCATTATTATCCCATTGCCTTAGGGGCAACATTGGCGTCAATGAATTTACTGCCGGCAACGATTAAGAATAAAGATGAACTTCAAGCAAAAAAACGTATCCCCATCCTTATCGGTATATTATTACTTGTATCAATTAGTGCTCATTATTATACAGGATATGCAAGATATCAATCGTTAGAGAGAGATAAAGCAAATATTCAGAATGAGATTAATAGTATGGTGGATATATATCAGGTTATGGACGAACATCAACTTGCTTTAAGTGAGAAACAATTTAGAGAATTCATTGTTGATACAACAACTACGAAATCTGACGAATTTTTAGCTTTTATTGAAGAACTTGAAGCTACAATGCCGGAACAAGCCTTTTTCACAACCATAAATGTCTCAAATGAGGGTGTTACCATGAGTGCATCTTTTCAAGACGAAGAAACTTTAGGACAAATGTTAACCTATTTAAAAGGGTTAGAGACAGTTGATGAAGAGGGAAATATCTACCCTATGTTTGAAACTGTTTACACACCTGCTGTAACTCGTTTTGGGGATAAAGACAGCACAGTGTCTTATGTTGCGGTGACTATTCAATGTACATTTACAGAACAAGAGGAGGAGACAAATGACCAATAAAGAGAAGTATCTTTTAATGTTTTTGGCAGGTATTATTGTGATAGCCATTTATTGGTTTGCTCTTTATTCACCTCTGCAAGACAAAACAGCTGTTTTGATAAATGAAGTTCAGGACTTAGATAATGAGTTGAGCCTTATATCCATTGAGTATGCCAATAAGGAAACCTATATCGAAGAAACTGAACAAGCTAAAGAATATATAGAATCTGTGAACACACAATATCCTGCTGGACTGAATCAAGAAGGCGTTATTTATACCATGCTGTCTTTAGAAGAAGCTGTAGATTCTCTGACGATTCAATCCTATACGATTGGAAATGTTGAAAAGGTTCTTCAAAACGATCAGTTTATCTCAGCAGAAGAAGAAGCTTATGAGCGTGTCATTAAAGTTCCTCTAAATTTAAGTGTTCAAACTTCATACAATGATTATAAAAAAATATTAGGATATATTGGTGATTATCCAACCCATCTATCGTTTGATCATATGAATATTAATAATGATTTGACCAATAGTTTGGTTCAATCCTCTTTTGCTATTCACTTTTATGCACTGGAGTCATCAGAGCGCCGCTTTGAACCAGCAGACTATTTCGGACCTTTTGAACCCAAAGAAGATTCGATTTTTAAACCCTTAGATATGCTTTCCATAAATTATAATTCAGGTAGCTCAGATGGGGAAGTACGAGAACCGGATGACCTTATCATAGGACTAACATCCATAAATTCTGCATTAGAGACTGTGGGAATTTATCATACATCCGATGAAGAAAATACACGGATTAATGCAGATAATCCAAATAATGAGCCTATAGAAATTCATATAAGTCAATCCGAAGGCATCTATTATTATCGTTACAAAACAAGTGTAAGTACATATCCGTCTGACTATTCTTCGGGACAACCCTTTGATCCGGGAACCATGATTGACTTAAAAGTAATCTCAAGTCGTCGATATGATGACAATGACTTAAGTGGGGTTAATGCAGTATTAATCAATGAGACGGATATACCAATGAATGTTTGGATAGAATATGAAGATGCAAATCGTCCTCGATTTAATGTTGTTGAACAACGTGGAAATATTGTGTTCAGATAAAAGAGTTTGTTATGAAGATGATAGGTGATTAAATGATGACAAAAGATAAAAAGAATATAAAGCTAAAATCCCAAGGTGGATTTACATTAATTGAAGTCATTGTAACGGTTGCTATCATTGGTATCGTTACAGTTCCGATTGCCTTAATCTTTCAAAGTGCACTGTTATCGTCGATTGAAACCCGACAACAACTGATTGCAACACAAGTGAGCCAACAGTATGTGGAAAAAATTAAACTTATGAATATGAATGACTTTATGGATCTTGATGGTCAGATTTTTGATGAATCCGGATATGATGTGGCAGTTACCTTATTAGACTTATCTAATTCAAATGAATTTGGACAAGATTCCTTTAAAATGCCGACGCTCTCAAGTACTAGTTATGGAGATGCTGATCTAATTGTTGTACTTGAAGATTCAACTTCATCAGAGACTCATGTAACCTTCATCAAGGATGATAACAGCAAAGAAGAAGATGCGATGGGGAATGACGCAAGTGGTGATCGTAATCTTAACCTTGACTTTCAGAGAACGAGTCCGTCCGATGTAAAGATTCAAGTGGAAGTAGGTGCAGAATCTAAGTCCATAACGAAAGCGCTTAAGGACCAATATATTGTATATGTTCATTCGAATGATACAAGTTCTTCATCTTCTTCCACAACAATTACATTCGATAATTCGACGGGAAAAGATGTGGATATCTACGTTTTCGAAACACCAGCAGACCAAATTAAACCGGAAGTTGTTTTGAATACAGGAAATAATACAGTATATCGAAATATATCAGAACCCGAGTTATTTGAATATCGCATATATGCCTTTGAAATAGATGTGTCAAAAGATGGTGAAGAATTATCTAAAATCGTAACAACCCGTTTAGCACAGGAGTAGGTGGTGAATCGATGCAATTTCTACGAAATGAAAAGGGATCAACCCTGTTAATGACCGTTATAACAATTGCTGTTTTAACGGTTTTAGGTACAACCGTTCTATCCTTAAGTATCATGAACTATAATATGAAGTATACAGACACTATGCTAAAGCGGACACAATATTATTCTGAATCCGGAATTGACCAAGTCTACTCTATTTTAGGTAACTATGTTGATCAGGCACTTGAAGAAGCTTCATATAATACCACAAATGCTGTTGACAGCCGAAAGACGATTATGTCAACTATCTTAAGAAACGTACGTGAACTCGAGAATGATTTTGGCCGTCAATTGACAATATATGAGAATAGACTATTGGATGCTTCTATAACTATGCCGTTTGATGAATTTGTGGAGCGTAAACTGTATTTAAAAGACTATTTAAATGGATTAGCTGAAGATAAGCGAAAAATGTTGTTTTCAGAATTTCCGGAAGACATTTATTATGAAGGATGTTTTTTAAAAGTGATGTATAAATCAGGTTCCGGTGAGTATCAACAATATACAACGACGTCACCGAATCCAATTACGGATAATAATTATTATTCACTTATTATTGACGAAGAAAGTATGACGCGGTTTTATAATGAGCGAATGAATTATTTTTTCAAGGCGGATTTAGATGCAAAAATTAGTGAAATCGAATTAACAATTACTTTCTCTGAACAAAGAAAGGGCGATGCAGGAAGCTCCTTTGTTTTTTTAGATGCTGAAAATGTCACCTTAAATGAAATTACAGTTGAAAATATAGAGAGTTTTGATCGTAATACAGATGGAACGATAGAAAAAAGTGAAAATGAATTTATTGTTAAAAATCTTAAATCAATGTTTACGTATTCTGATCGTACACGTAAAACTATAGAAACAGATATCTACATCAGTGCCCCAGAAGAAATGATGCCCATTAAATTAAATCAATCCAAATATGTAACGGTAGATAATCCCTTATGGCAATATGCTTTAGTCACAGAAACCGATATTCTATTTGATGAGGTGACGAGTAATATTAGAGGAAGTATCTATGCATTGGGAACAACAGCGAATAATTTGCGTGATATTACAGGCTATAATGGAATTAAGGTCATGAATAATAATAATGATATAAGTATCAATGGTGATGTTGTGACACAAAGTTTTGTTCAACTTGCAGGAAATGCAAGGAATTCAAGCTTAACCATTAATAACGGACACATATATAGTGATAGTCTAGCCATACAGTCCGGTTCAAGTAATAATGTGATTGAAGTGAATAATGGGAACGTCTATACGAAAAATGATTTAGTTTTAAATGGTATTCATAATAAAATTGATATTGATGGTAACTATTATGGATATATTGGTCGTGCCAATGAATATTACTTAGTCAGTTCTATTGTTATTAATGCAGATATTGGTGCGAGTACAAATCCTTCAAAACTGTACATAACAGGTGAAACTCCAAATCATCCTAAAGGCGTTAAAGAAGCAATTGAAGTTGGTGGGGTAATAAAAGATGGAATCATTATTGCAGGAACGTCTTTTGTAAACGATATTTTTAGTCCAAATCCAAATACAAATAAAGGAACAGGTCTGTTGAGTGATGCGGATTTATTTGAGACTGGTGAAAGTATGGGAATCAAAGGAAACTATTTGGCCTATGCCTTTCCGGATGGCACAATGAAAGATCCGGCAGTGGGGGCATCATCCAATCTACAGTTATATTTTCAGTATGACGATAAAGCGCAGCCCATGTCCGTATATGAAAAAGCATTGTATTTTATAAAAAACAGTAAGGATCCTTTAATCGAACCCTATATTGAAACCGGTTCTGGGAATATTCATATTAACCACGATAGTTATTTATATACAGAAGGCGCTGTTATGGGTGTAGGAACAGAAACAATCCAAGTACATCATAACAATCCGAATGATATACAGGTGCATGCTGAAGAAAATATCCTAAAAGACTACATTGTTTTACTCAATTACCTTAAACACTTTGATGAAATAGATACATTAACGTCGATTCATGGATGGACGGGCGTTGCTGACTTAAAAAGTATTATCACCGGAACTGAAAATGCCCGTGTCGTGACCAATTATTCAACGATTTCAGATAGCGTTGCAGAGATTGAAAACGAAGATATTCGTGAGACGGATAATTTAGTAGATTCAACAGATACGGTGAAAGAAGTTGCTATATTTCAAGGAAATAGTGCGACCAATGCCTATGATATATTACTCCTTGGGGATAATTCCGGAATCAGTGTCGATGACGGCGTTCGTCAAATTAATGGGGAAACCTATTATGTCATTAATGCAGTGAATGGAAAAATACAAGGAATTATTTTGACAAATAAAAAGGTAGAGGTTATTGGTGACCTTGAATTTAGGGGTTCAATTATTGCAAAGGACACGATTGGTCTTGAGAACGGAACGATAGATATCATTAATAATGATTTAGCCGTTAGAGATTATTTAACTCAATTGATCATGGAATCGCCAAAGCTTAGTGAAGCCTTTAATCCTAACGTATCAGATTCTTCGCATCCCTTAAATGGATTGTCTCTTATGTCAATTCAATCGAGTGAAGAGATTGAAGTCGGTTCAGGAGATATAACGATTATGCGTAAAAATTATGATGAATACATCGACCTAAAGAATTGGAGAGTTGCAGATGAACGTTAATAGTGAAAAAGGCTTTACGCTCATAGAAATTATTATTGCAATGGCCGTGTTTTCGATCATGTTAGGAATTGCAAGTATGAGTATTCATATCATTTATAGGAATAGTGTAGAAGCAAATATACAAGAACTAAGGGCTGACCTTCAAGACGTCCAGTATCGGTCGATGACGGAATATGATCAAGACTATCAACTGAAGTTTACTTATGATGCGACCAATCAAGAATATGGTTATATTATAGAAATGAAGAGGAATGGTTCGCAATATATAACGAAAACTAAAGTTTTTCCGAAGCACTTTATTTTTGAAGTTGATAATGGAGGATGGACTGCTTTTCCTACAAGTACAAGCGATTTAGAAGATAATTTCACATACCGGTTCTCTTATGAACTTGGGGAAGGGATTGATACAGATTTTGATGGAGATTCCCTAACGACATTTACGACAAACGGAATATCAAAAATTCGTGTACGTAGCAATAACACGAGCAAAGAAATGGAACTGACAGTTGTACAACTTACAGGACGGGTGATTGTTGATGAGAATTAAGAGGGCCTTTACTAAAAATCAATCAGGATTCACCTTAGTCGAAGTGATGGTGACACTTGTCATTGTTACCATGCTTGTTGGCGTCATTGGGTCTTTTCTTGTTATGCATTTAAAGTCTTATGAAACAACAAAAAGCGTTATTGATATTCAGTATGAAGCCCAACTTGCTCTCAGTCGATTAGGTAAGGTTGCAATGGAGTCGGCAGGAGTATATAATGTAAATAGTGAATCGAATCCAACGGTGATTGTGTTTGAATATAATGATGATTATCATGACCCAAATAAGAAAATGATTTTCTACTATGATGGAAATAAGGTTTTATTTAAAACATTAAACAAGGGTACGCTTGATGCGGGAGATTTAACTTATGTTTCGGGTGACTTAAATAGTAGCTGGTATGTTTTTGCGAATCATGTGGATAGCTGGGCGATAACACCCAATCTAGGGACCACTTTTGATGAAAGCACCGGTATCAATATCACTATGAATTTCAAAAAAAATGATGCGGTTATTACAGTCAGTAATTCTTTTAAGTTTAGAAATAAGTATTAGTATAGTTGCATAGGCTATATGGAAAGTAGGTGTAAAATGAAGCAATTATTCCCAGATGAATATGTCTCCAGTATTCATAAAATTAATTATAAAAAATTAAGACGGATGGGATATGAAGGGCTTATGTTTGACTTGGATAATACATTAGCACCCTATGATCGTGCACATCCGGATGAAGAACTCCTTCGACAATTTGCCTATTTGAAAAAATTAGGATTTAGACTAGCCCTTGTGTCAAACAATAACCCTAAACGTGTGCATGCATTTAATGAACGATTAAAGGTGGATGCATATCCAAGAGCCAACAAGCCCTTAACGCGACAACTTCGACGTGCCATTCGTAAAATGGATGTTTCGCCAGAAAAAACAGTCTTCATTGGAGATCAGTTGTTTACAGATGTTTGGGTAGGAAAGCGCTTAAAATGTCGAACGATTTTAGTTAAACCCATTCAAGATAAAGAGCAATGGATTTCGCGGATAAAACGTGGCTTAGAGATGAAGATTTTACGGCGATATATGAAGCATCGCAAGAATGAATAAGTGTAACGGAGGCAGAAGTTATGACACACATTACGAAGTGTATTAATGGTAAAACAAAAATATTTGGATTATTAGGTAATCCGGTTGAACATACCCAGTCCCCCTTCATACATCAACTATTTTATGAAGCCACTGAGTTTAACGGCACCTATAATCCTTTTTTTGTTCCAATCGGACAGCTAGAACAAGCAATCCTTGGCATGTGTGGCTTATCTATATCAGGACTTAATGTAACCATTCCTTACAAAGTCGATGTCATGGAATATTTAGATCATGTTGATCCTATCGCCAAAGCCATTGGCGCTGTAAATACCATTGTCCCTGTTCACGGGAAACTGGTTGGATATAATACGGATTGGATTGGCTTGAAGATGGCGTGTGACTATTATGACATACCTATAAAGGGGCAAGAATGTGTGATTATTGGTGCGGGTGGGGCAGCACGTGGCGCCGTTGCAACGTGTCTAGAAGGTCAGGCAACTTCGGTGACGATTATTAATCGTACACGTGAGAAAGCAGACCGGATTAAAAACGATTTACAAAATATGAATATGAACATTCCGATTTATGTCGGGGGTTTAGATGATCTTCATCTGGTCAAACCCAATTCGGTCGCGATACAAACAACCTCTGTCGGAATGCACCCCCATGAGGATACAAGTCCGATTTTCAATGAAGAATTCTTTCAAAAAGTTGACTTTATTGTCGATATAATATACAATCCAAA
>CAZLXW010000095.1:0-10206 GCA_964563505.1 uncultured Eubacteriales bacterium | reverse complement strand
CACCAAATATGTATTTTATGGATACGGGACTATGTGCTTATTTAACAAGATGGACTTCAAGTGAATCATTGGAAGTTTCGGCAATGTCTGGAGCTTTTTTTGAAACATTTGTTGTGTCAGAGATAATCAAAAGCTATTTGAATGCAGGGAAGAGACCGCCCATATTTTATTATAGGGATTCTGAACAAAAAGAAATTGATTTAATTATTGAAAATGATGGGAAATTACAGCCAATTGAAATAAAAAAAAGTGCAAATCCTAAGAAAAATGCAGGGCGTCATTTTTCGATTTTAGAGAAAGTTGATAAAGAAGCCGCCAAAGGAAGCGTCATTTGTATGAGCGAAGATTTGTCCCCCATATCTAAGGATATTTGGGCTGTGCCTGTATGGTTAATTTAGCATATCGTGCACACTCTACTCATATGGAAGGAGAAACATATGATTGAAATACGCGTAATGAAACCAGAAGAAGCACAAGCGGTGAGAAAACTCGGTAGAAAAACATTTGAATGGTTTGAAGCCCTTTGGGTACCAAAACCCAAAAAGTGTTTTGTTGCTGTTGAGGGCCATGATATACTCGGTGCTGTTATATATAAATATTTTAAGATAGTAGATAAGACCATCGGTTATGTGGACTATATTTTTGTGGATAAAAAAGGACATGGCAAAGGTATAGGTACTAAATTAGTCGATGCATGTTTTAAGGCTATGGACCAAGAGGGTTGTGATGGATATAGCGCAATAGTACGAGATGATAATGTGGGCTCTTGGAAACTATTCATTAACAAAGGGCTTTCAAGATATGGTATCGATGACTTATTCAGACGGTTTGGTCTTAAGGGTATGGTTGGTCTGTCATTTCAGTCGCCTCTGTTTGTAGCAACAGGTATGGAATTCTATTTAGCCATGAAGTCTGAAAAACCAGAAGTTAATAAAGACTCTACAAGGCGTCAATTGATGAATCTCTTTTTGTATACCATAATTTTTCTTCTACCAACATTTATTAGAGGATTTGACTACGCTTTTTATGTAATTGGTGTCATGCTTATGATTCTTAGTATTCGAGTTGTTTTTGGCTATATTGGAACCCGATTCTCCAATGAAAAGTGGATATTTAGAGTTAACGATGGTGGATTTTTCATACCAACAATAGCTTCCTTATTTGGCGGTGCTTATTATATTTCCGGTAATTGGTATCCGAGTGAGTATAGAAGAGATCAAGCGTTTCGAGGTGCTCTAGGTAAAACCGCTTTGTTACAATGGATATCTGTTTTCCTCTTGGTTCTTATGGGGAGAACTTCATTTGCTAATATTGAGTTTGTTGACGCAGTGGTAACACTTGGACGCATACTCCTGGTAATTAGTGTAATTCCATTTTATCCAATGGCTAGCTTCGGTGGTGAAAGGATTTTTAAGTGGAATAAATGGGTCTATGGATTTATTTTACTCCTTACAATGCTTCAAGTTATATTATGACAACCACTCTATCAGTAAAGGAATGAATCCTATGCAAATCAATCGCTTGTTTGAAATCGTATATATTTTACTGGATAAAAAAACAGTGACATCTAGGGAACTTGCAGACCGCTTTGAAGTCTCCACAAGGACTATTTTTCGTGATGTCGAAACCTTATCGGCTGTTGGAATCCCTGTTTATATGAAAAAAGGTAGGGGTGGTGGTATTTCCTTACTTCCGAACTTTATTTTGAATAAAGCTGTCATTACCGATGCAGAAAAAGATGATATTTTATCTTCATTAAAGGCGGTTAAAGCCATTGATCTGAACAAAACCGAAACAACACTTAACAAAATAAGTAGCTTGTTGGGAGAATCGGAAACGGATTGGATTGAAGTCGACTTTTCCTCTTGGGTAAACGCACAAAATGAGACAGAAGTGTTTAATATAATCAAAGGAGCTATATTACAAAAGCATGTGATTACATTTTCCTATTCAAGTGCCAAAAAGCAAACAATCTCTCGAGAAATTGAGCCATTAAAACTGGGTTTTAAAGGTGGCGCTTGGTATGTATATGGGTATTGTCGTACCCGAAATGACACGCGTTTTTTTAAACTCCGACGAATCAGAGAGCTATCCGTAGGTGATGAAATATTTCAAAGGAAAACACCAAAACAGATTTTTTTGGGGAAGGAAGTCTTTCAGGAGGACTTTGTCATACTTAAATTGAAGCTATCTGAAAAAGTTGCTTATAGAGTTTTTGATGAGTTTGAAGATTATGAACAAGAAGAAGATGGTAGTTATATTGTAGAAATCAAGTATCCAAAAGGGGAATGGATTTTTTACTATATTATGTCCTTTGGAAGTCATTGCCAAGTATTAGAACCGGAATTCGTTCGAAGAGAAATTCAAGTAGAATTAGAAAAAATATTAGAGCAATATATTTAATATGACGCATAGGTGTCATATTAATGAGCGTATAATGACCCTATAGTTAAATATTAAAAAGAAAACAGGAGGTCATTTTAATGAATTATGAAGTTGTAGAGTTAGATGAGAAAACCATTGTTGGAGTAAGTGCGGTAACAGGGAACACAGATCCAAAAGTGAGCGAAATCATTTCCGGACTATGGGAAGACCTTTTTCAAAGGGGAACCCATGAAATCATCAAGAATAAAATCAACACACATGCCATTGGATTATATTCGGACTATACACAAGATCAGTACTGTGTTACGGCAGGAGTTGAGGTCTCAAAAGCAGATAATGAAAAACTAACCGTGAAAATAATCCCAGCAGGAAAATATGCCAAGTTTTCAATTCACGGTCATATGGTCAATGCAGTGGTTAAGGCGTGGAATGAAATTTGGGCCATGGACTTAGAACGTAGTTTTACTGGTGATTTTGAAGAGTATTTAAATGATGATTGGGAACATGCAGATGTCAATATTTACATTGCACTAAAAGAGTAAGGATGTGGCGTATGGAAATCATTACGGTAACTAAAGACAATATTGAGGCAGAACATATTTGTTGTGCCATATCAAATAATAAGGATCTTCAGGTAATGTCAAAAAAACAATGGATGCAGAAGAATTTCGATCAAGGTCTTGTCTTTAAAAAAGGCGATGTTCGCGGAAAATGTTTTATTGAATACATACCCGCCGAAAATGCGTGGGTGCCCATTGAAGCTGAAGGATATATGCATATAAACTGTTTTTGGGTCTCCGGAAAGCATAAAGGACAAGGATATGCTAATGAACTTTTAGAAGCGTGTATAAAAGACAGTCGAGAAAAAGGAAAAAAAGGTTTGACGATCTTATCATCCAAGAAAAAAATGGCTTTTTTATCTGATCCGGATTATTTAAAGTACAAAGGATTTCAGCTAGCCGATCAGGCAGATCCATATTATGAATTATTGTATTTACCATTTGATGAATATGCGCCTATTCCCAAGTTCAAAGAGCATGTAAAAAGACCGAAAATTAATGAAAAAGGTTTTGTACTCTATTACACACATCAATGTCCATTTACTGTAAAATATGTCGCATTGATTGAGCAGGTGGCAGCAGAGAACAAGATACCCTTTAAGAGTATCTTAATTGAGTCAAAAGAAGAGGCCCAAGAAGCACCGGCTCCTTTTACCACATATAGTTTATTTCATGATGGTGATTTTTTGACCAATGAGATTTTGTCGGAAAAGAAATTCAAGAAGATCGCCGGTGTGTAAAATATTCGTGGATTCATTTCACTAAGAAAGCCAAGTGCTCCTAAAACAAAGAATTCAACGGATTCCAAACTCGCTATCGCTCAGACAGAGGAATCCTTGCCTTGAATTCTTTATTTTATTCACAGTGACTTTCTAAGTTTATGAAAAAACTCATATTTTACACACCGGCGATTCTGATAATGGCGATTCCTATAGTGGCGATTCGAAGCTGAATCAGTTTCCATTGCTAGACGGCAAGGTTTGCATGAGGGCAAAGAAATGTTTAGGCTCACCGGTATTAAAGTATTCAAACCAAGATTCTAGGGTGTCTGATTGATAAACATCTAAATACTCAATAATTTGTTTGGCCCACAACAAAGCTCCGGTGGAACTTGCAGTAATCAGGTTGTTATCCGCTACAGATGGCTTGTCGATATAAAAGCTTTGCCCTTTATAGCTAGGAGAAACCATTTCAAGATATCCCGGTCCATTACTGGTATGAGGACGATTATCCAATAGGCCATAGTTGGCAAGTGCAGCAGTAGCTCCACAGATGGCACACACCATAGCACCTACAGAGATAAATTCCCTTGCTTTTTCGAGGATAGCACCATGCTTTGGGTCGCTCCATGTATTTGCGCCCGGTAATAGCAAAATACTCGTTTCACTCACAACAATATCATCAATCAAGCAATTGGGTATTACGGTCATCCCTCCCATTGTTTTGATTGGGTCTTGAGAATAACTAACCGTTTTGAGCGATACACCTTGATGGTCTTTTTTGAAAAACCGACCAGAATTCAACTCCGAAGTAACATAGCCAAGTTCCCAGTCAGCTAAAGTATCTAGAACGTAAACATAGATTGTATACATATTTTTCCTCCATTTTCATTGTTTTTTTAATTCGCTACCTCTATAATACTTTTCTATTATATCTTGCAATTGTTGACACCAGTATGGCAACAATATATAATGATATCAATAAATTTCAGAAGGCGGCTATTAGATGAAAATTGACAGGCTTGTGAGTATTATTATGATACTTCTTGATAAAAAGCGTATAGGCGCACAGGAGTTAGCAGATATGTTTGAAGTTTCACCCCGCACAATCTATAGAGACATAGACTCCATCAACATGGCGGGTATTCCTATTCGTTCAACATCGGGAGTGGGCGGTGGCTTTGAAATCATGCAAAAATACAAGCTTGATCAAAAAGTTTTTTCGACAGCCGACCTTTCCGCTATTTTGATGGGGCTTTCCAGTGTTTCCAACATGATACGAGGTGATGAACTGGTAAACGCCCTTGCGAAAGTCAAAAGTTTTATCCCCGTCGACAAAGCGAAAGACATTGAATTGAAAACGAATCAAATTTATATAGATTTAAGTCCGTGGCTTGGAAACAGGGACATACAAGCGAATTTAGAAACTATTAAAACCGCTTTACAGGAAAATAAGCTACTTTCCTTTGACTATGCAGACCGCTACGGAAATAAAACCCAACGAACAGCCGAGCCGTATCAGCTTGTGTTGAAAAATAGTCAGTGGTATTGGCAAGGCTATTGCCATAAAAGAAATGATTTTCGCTTATTTAAACTATCCCGCACATCAAACCTACAAATACAAGTAGAAGGTTTTACACCACGAGATTATCAGAAACCGCAGTTAGATTTTACGGATATCTTGTCAACAATACAAACAAAAATCAAAATTCGTATTCATAAATCTGTCATGGATAGAGTCCTTGATTATTGCGCTTATGAAGACGTTTCACCAGACAGTGATGAGCATTACATTGTTAATTTTCCCTTTATAGAGAATGAATATTATTACAATATTCTTTTCAGTTTTGGAGATAAATGTGAGTGTTTAGAGCCCTTACATATTCGTACAGAAATCAAACGTAGAATACATGATATAGCTAGCATATACGAACGTTAATACATGAAGTAACCAATGATGAGGAGGATGCATATGAACTGGGAGCCGTGGACAGGGTGTTACAAAGCGAGCGATGGCTGCACAAATTGCTATTTTTATGGACCACATGCCAAACGCTATGGCCAAAACACCATACAAAAAACAGACAAATTCGATTGGCCTATAAGGATAAATGCAAAAGGTGAATACAGGATCAAAGGGGATAAGATTCTTGCGACCTGCTTTGCAACGGACTTTTTTCTTCCGGAAGCGGATGAATGGCGAAAAGAAGCATGGGCGATGATCAAAGAAAGAAGCGACATTGATTTTTTGATTTTGACCAAGCGGATTGACCGTTTCCTTGTATCCCTCCCATCAGATTGGGGAGATGGATATGACAATGTAAATATTGGATGTAGTGTCGAAAATCAAGAATTAGCCGATTATCGGCTTCCAATATTTTTATCCTATCCAATCAAGCGACGTTTTATTGCCTGCGCGCCACTTTTAGAAGCAATCGACTTAAGGCCCTATCTTCATGGCGTAGACCATGTTACAGTCGGTGGTGAAACAGGCCGAGAAGCGCGTGAATGTGATTATGAGTGGGTGCTTAATATCCGTGAACAGTGCATAAAAGCAAATGTAACATTTTGGTTTAAGAATACAGGTTCCCTTTTCAAACGTGACAAGGTCGTGGAAAAAATAAATCCATTTAAGCAAACCAGTGTTGCCAAAGAACTTGGCATCAATATATTAGATGGAAAAAGGTTGTTCTGATAGAAAAAACACCAGGTAATGTTAACGGAATTCTCAAGCATTTAGAGTTGATATTTTATCAACTCTTTTTTTCGGAATGTCTTTAAAATCACTTTATATAATGAAAAACTTACTATTTAAATAAGGAAAAATAGTAAAAAATGACTTTTTATTGACTTAAGCGATGGGTTTAGGTATAATTAAAGCAAGGGAGATGATTATATGTTGCGAAATAAAAAGAAAGTATTGATTAAATGGAAAGAGAAAGAAAATCGATTACCACTTATTCTATTGGGCGCCAGACAAGTCGGTAAGACATATTTATTACAAGAATTTGGAAAGCAATTCTATAACGATTATATCTATATTAATTTTGAGCAAGAGCCGCAGATGAGATCGTTATTTGAAAAGGATTTAAAACCGGAACGAATTATTTCAGAAATTGAATTGATTTATATGAAGAAAATTGACATTAATCAAACACTTATTATTTTTGATGAAATTCAGTTAGAGATGAAAGCAATTACGGCATTAAAATATTTTGCGGAAGCCTCAAAAAGATATCATATAATCGGAGCTGGAAGTTTACTAGGAGTTGCTCTAAATCGAGAAGAATATTCATTTCCAGTAGGAAAAGTTGAGATGCATTATTTATACCCTTTTACATTTGATGAATTTCTGAGAGGCATTGGAGAAGAATTATATTTGACAAAAATTGAAGAGGCTTTTTTAGAGGATAAAGCACTATCTCAAATGATACATGAAAGACTTATTGAAAGATATACTCAGTATCTTTATGTAGGAGGAATGCCCGCGGCCATTAATGAATTTATAAATTGCAATATGGATATTGTGCAATTTGATAGGTCAGTTCATCAGAACATCATTAATGCATATATTGCGGATATGAGCAAATATACAAGTAAAGCAGAAGTTATGAAAGTTCAGGCCATTTATCGTTCAATACCAGACCAATTAGCTGGGGATAATAAAAAATTTAAGTATAGTATTGTAGAAAAAGGCGCTAAAGCATTAACTTTTGGTAGCTCAATTGAATGGCTTCTATTAAGTCATGTTAGTTTGGAATGCTCAAGGATTAATCGTGGAGAAATCCCCTTATCTGTCTATAAAGATCCAAAAAGTTTTAAGTTATATTTTAGCGATGTGGGTTTGCTGATGGCAATCACTAAGATACCATATATTACAATGATACGATCAAATGAACATAATCTATTTAAAGGAGCCGTTACTGAAAACTATGTTGCTCAACAACTAACGGCTAAAGGATATGATTTGTATTATTGGAAGAACAAAACCCATGAAGTTGATTTTATAATTCAAGACAATGAAAAGATAATTCCTATTGAGGTAAAGGCTACAACGAATAAGAGATCGAGAAGTCTTATGGAATATATTAGGCTTTATCAACCTGCTGTCAGTATCAGAATTTCTAGAAAAAATTTTGGTGTCGCAGGTGGAATTAAGTCAGTACCTTTATACGCAGTTTATTTGATATAATACGGGAGAATTTAAAATGAATTTCAAATCATATCGTCCAAAAATAAGTCAAGGTGTTTTTATCGCGGATAGTTCGAATGTCATTGGACAAGTAACGATAAACGATGATTCTAGCATTTGGTTTTCAACTGTTTTGAGAGGGGATATTAATAATATCTCCATTGGTAAGGGGACAAACATACAAGATAATACTACGGTACATGTAGATAGAGCGCATTCAACGGATATAGGGGATTATGTTACTATTGGGCATAATGCAGTAATCCACGGATGCACTATTAAAGATCGCTGTCTCATTGGAATGGGGGCAATAATCCTTAATGGTGCTGTTATTAGTGAAGATTGCATCGTTGGTGCTAATAGTTTAGTGACTCAAGATAAGGTGTTTCCTCCAGGAAGTTTAATTCTCGGTTCACCAGCAAAAGTCATCCGTCCATTGACAACGGAAGAAAAACAACAAATAATCTCATCTGCAAATAATTATATTAAATTGAGTGTTGAATACACCAATAAGAGCCTTTAGCCACCATAAATATTTTGTTGAAACAAAATAAAACTTGATTTGTGTGCAATGTTTTGCTGAAATAGAATAAAAGTAAATATCTTTTAATCATTTAAATATCGCTTGAATAAGAATAGAAGTGAAGTGCCTGAGTATTAAAAAGTGAACTTTGTCATCAATCGTAGAGGTTCTTCGTTCGCGAAAGGCTGGGGTGAAAGAAAAGGATTCCGCTTAAGCGAAGCGGTTAGGAATCCGTTTCACCCCAGCCTTTCGCGAACGTTAGAACCACAAGATATGATGAAAGGGAGAACTTTTTAATACCCAGGCACTTTATGCTGATACATACAAACCGATATTCTAAACTGATGAAAAGGATTCCACTTAAGCGAAGCGGTTAGGAATCCGTTTCACCGTAGCCTTTCGCGAATGTTAGAACCACACGATAGGATGAAAGGGAGAGCTTTTTAATACCCAGGCACTTATACGAATCATTTCTTAAAAAGCCTTTTAAAATACTTATCATATTCCTTCCCCACACTTGTCCACCAGTACTTCTCCGTCAAATGTGCATAACTTTCCTTTCGCACTGCTTCGATGTGGATAATGGCATCGACCATTTTTTCATACAATTCTTCCTCTGTTCTGTAAAAGAGCGAGGGATTTTTTTTGTCATCATATAGGTCCGGATAGCTAAGTCGTTTGGGAAGGAGTGGTTTTACACCATATGCGATGGCTTCCATGACGCTAATACCGAAAAAGTCATGAATCGAAGTTACTGGTAAAAGATCGGCTAGAGCAAGCCAGTCAAGATATTCATCATAGGTAAGATGACCTTGGACGACCATATGATCAGACAAGGCCTCAAGTTTTCGCCCATATTTTTTTCTGGATTTTTCATTGGATTCACCTAAAAAAGCAAGCCTAAAATCATGACCGTCAGCTTTTAGACGTAAGAGTAAATCGAAAAATCCATCCGGGTTTTTATCATATTCCAATCGATGATTCCACAAAATAAGAGGTGATCTTGTCTGCGTTTGCTTTGATGGTAATGAGGGAGATATAGGTCTTGGGACCTGTATGCCCACAGGTAAAATGTCGGATTTTGCCTGTAGCCCGACTAGTGTATTATGTGGGTAATCCGGCATTTTATTTAGAACGTCTTGTATACCTTCGAAAAAAGAGTCCCGATTGTAGTCTGAGTTGAACAAGATAAAGTCCGCAGCTAGGGCTGAGAGGTAGTTCATCATGCCATAGTTTACATCACGTCCTTGCTTTTTGTCCTCGCTATTTTCTTGCCAAGGATAGGCAAACTGATTTTCATGATAATAGATTCCGATGGGAACACTTATTTTATGTCGACATAAGGCAAGAAAAGTCGTCAAATCGAGCATATCTGAAACAAGAATTAGGTCAACAGGCTCTGTGTAAGCTAAAAAGTTTTCAGCTAAAGTGACAGCGCCACCATACATTCGCCATTTCCAAAATCGTGCATCCATTGACAAAACTTCAAAGTGATGTTGTGAGTGTTTTTTGACTTGTTCATACCATGCCTTGTGCGAGCCCCCAAAAAAAGGCTCAATGTATAGAATATTCATAATGCCTCCGACAAACTTTTTCCTTATCATAACACAGCTTTTAAGACTTAGGCAATTGAAGAATGATACAAGAGTTGCTAACTAGAGTAGTTTTGATGTATAATATTAAGATGGTTTTTAAGAAAGCCTAAAGAACAACGTTCAGAAAGGATGAAAATATGGAAAAAGTAAGAAAAATATTTCTAACTGTATTCATCATGATTTTATCAATGACCATTATTAACGGACAAGAAACAAGTGAAGAACCGCTAGA
>CAZLXW010000094.1:0-11043 GCA_964563505.1 uncultured Eubacteriales bacterium | reverse complement strand
ATTAACTTCATAGTTGTAAACAAAGTATCGGCCGCATTTAGGGCAGCAAAGTTTTCTTTACCGATAAGTTTTCTAATCGCTACCTTTGATGAACGAAAACGATTCGATAGAAAACTATAATGGCGAATTTTTACAAACTTATGTGGTAATACATGCAGAAGAAAACGTCGCATAAACTCATGATAGCTCAGTGTCATTATCTTTTGTTTACAGTTTACCGCCATCTTTGTTGTCGTGGTAAGAAAAGGAAACTTTATTACTAGAGATACTTTTAATCCTGAAATCTGAAATAGCAACACGATGTGTGTAACGACCTAGATACTTAATTACATGGTCAGCGCACTTAAAAATGGCACTGGTCGTAACCTCCGGTTACTGCTCGCCTATGCAACCTAGATGGAACATCAGAATTTGACTCCAGGTATGAAGCACTAATGAAAATCCGGAAATAACACCTAGTTTATCTTTAGATAAGTCAATCAGTGTTTTTGACGTGGCATCATACATCAAGTTATAAAGAAGTTTTTGATTGAAGTAAATAAGTTCACGTAAAGAATCAGGAACAGTAAAAACCAAGTGAAAATAATGCGATGGCAATAAAGATTCTTGTTGTTTTTGAATCCAAAGTTCTTTAGAAAAACCACCGCAAGTGGGGCAATGACGATTCGAACAAGAGTTGAAAACTTGCTTTGAATGGCCGCATTCGCATGTTAAAGAATGTGAACCAGCATTGCTAGTACGACACGAAGAAATAGCATTAATAGCTTTGACTTGTTGAAAAGAAGTATGATTGGAAGCGATATAATCCATTGCATTATAAGACAGAACAGCTTGGATTTTACGCATCAAAAGTCACCTTTACCGGAACGAACATGGATTTGCATATTTTCAGAATGAATATCTGAGACTTTAAGCGCAAGAACTTCGCTAACTCTCAGGCCGGCAGAATAAGCCGTCATGAGAATAGCTTTATGTTTTAGATTTGTTGTTGCATCAAGAATAGATGTAACTTCTGAAAAGGACAAAACCGAGGGTAACTTTTTCGAATTTTTGACACGAGGGATATTTTGCATATTAAAAGGACGTTTCAGAACATGGGTAAAAAAAGTTGTGTTGAAGAATAGACGCTGTTAACGTAAGATGTGGATACTTTACGACAGACAAGTGCATGTAGATACAGACGCAGATCTTCCTCAGTAATATCTGAAACAGATTTGTTGGTAAGCGGTAGTAAGGAAATTTCATGGGAGGGATTAGAATATATTTTAGAATCAGGACAAGCAGAAGCCTATAATTACAAAATTGATTTTTATCAGCCTTTCCCAATGGAAAGTACAGAATTTTAAAAGAGTACAATTTCGATGATGATCAATTAACTAATCAATTCATGGCCTAGGAGTTTGAGATTATTGACTAAACTAGAGCTATAATAGGAAAATTGTGAAAGTATAAAAAAGATATTTTGATAGATATCAGAAGTAGGAATAACGTTATTGTTAACCGATAAAATTATATCGCTATTTGCAGGTAACCAAACTTTATAGAAATCTGAATCTGTGCTACTGTCATGTTATTTCTTTCAAGGTCATTAGCTGTTGTAAAAGTATTATTATCTTCGGAGTCATATGTGCTTGCTGTGTTTATCAGTAGTTCCATAAGACAAGTTGAATAAAGCAAATTATTCCTGTTAATTGCATTACCCTGACAATCAACAGTTCAAACCATTGCCTAAATAGTACTAACTGAAAAAAGAGAGAAATCTTACACACAAATATAATCTTTTTTACTTTATTTATATCGAGTGAAAAGGTAAAGTGTTAAGCTATAGAAAAAGTGTATAAAAAATCCCCCAAAATTGCTTTAACAGCCGATTTTGAGGGAACTTTTACGCATAGATGTTTATGTTATAGAATTCTATTATGTTATCAGATTGCTAAGGAAAAGTGATAATTCTCTCAATAGGATAAGTGTATTTACTGTAACCTGCTCTTCTTCAGTTACCTCGATATTAAAATCTTTGTTTATCTCGAATATGGTTATTGAATTAATTGGATTGAAAGCACCATCCTGATAAGTGATGATTACTTTGACTTTGTTGTTATCGAGTTCTAACTCGCCAAGTAACCATTCAGTATAATGGTCGCCGTATGTTTCTGCTATTTGAATAGTATCAATACTCCCATCATTGTCTCTTAGGAATATATCACTTGCGGGTGCTCCGGCAGATATTCGAGTAACATTACTTAAGGATAGTTCATCAACTACTTTGTTGAAGTTCGATTCGGTAAATCCATACTGAGGAAAAGTTATGAGAAAAATCAGTATTAAAAGTATAGAAGCTAAATTGATAGCAATGAAGAGTTGTTTTCCTGAAAACTTAGTTTTAATAAGAACAGCAGTAGAAAATACATTAATGGCAAGTGTGATTAGAACTAAAATTAGAAATAGTGTGGGAGAACATTGTAGTTCCAAATTTAGTGGGTTGAATATTTTTAGCCACATCAAAAGAAGTAAAGTAATTAATGACAGAATTAAAACTGAAATCCCTTTTATTACAAGGAGTTTTTTTTTCATGAAAGCCTCATTTCTATAAAACCTATGTCCTAAAAAGCCTAGTATATAGAACTGTGTTAGGACATAGGCTTATATTATATATTATTGAACGTAATATTGAGTAATTGACCAAACATTAGAAGTCTTCCAAAGGAAGAAGTTGTTAGCGGAATCTTCCCATCCGTTCACACATCTAATATAACAATCTCCGTTAGAGTACTCTCTCCAACCTGATGAAACAACCCAATGCCAATTGTTGATAGCAACAGTCAACAGCACGCCACAAGGTCGATCATTAGTTGTAGCTGTTTTTAACCCAGAAAAAGAACCAACGCTTGATGACTTCATATTATAACCTTGATCAGAAGCGTAGTCTTTTAAGTCAGATGCTATAGTCATTGCAGGTCCATTTCCTATTCTACCATGTAAATCAACAAAGGTATCGTAAATACTGCCATTTTTCTTTAAATTAGAGTAACCTCTATGAGCATAATACAATGAAATGTTTGTTGCAGCTGTAGCTCCACAGTGATTGTTCGCAATGGAGTTGTAGTTGCTCATAACAGCCCAAGTTGTACCACCAAATGGAATGTAACCAGAGGAATATGTACCTGATGGCATACTATTCCAATCTATGAAGTTGTAAGAACCACCTTTGGTAGCAGCGTCAACTTTATAAGAATCTAACACCATTTCTCTGACTTTCTCATGTTGGTCTTTAGCTAGTTGGTTTTTTGAATCAAGTATCGTATATAATTCAACTAACCTTAGTTCTTCTTCTAATGATTGCTGCGTCAACTTAGAATCTTTACTTAGTACATCATTTTTGAAGAAACTATAGCCCATACCTGCATAAATGATGTTTTGATCTGATTTGCTTTCAGAGTTACGTATAATTAACTCTTCAATTACCTGATTGTTACCATCTCCAAATTCGATTGCGATTGGATTGTCTAGGTTATTATTGACGATTACGTAGCCGTTTGGTTCAAATGACATGTAATATGCAATAATGTTTTCGTCAAGATCGTATAATTCAATAACATCCTTAACATCTTTTACATTCTTCCACATGTCAATATCAGATTCACCGGCCAAATAATTATGAGCAACTATAATCTGGTCAAGCTCATCCATTGATCGTTCTCTGCTGACAATATCACTTGTTGCAAATACCTGTAAATTCATTGTAAACACGAGTGCGATCACTGTTACAATTGAGATAAACCTTTTCCTTTTCATTAACGTTAATACCTCCTGGTTAAATAAATATCTGTTTAATGTTTTCTGATTATCTTACGTTTATTTGACAATCCACTCTAGTCGTTTGTAACCTCCTATATTACTAACTGAAAACTACTTAATTTCTTACACTTTTTTTAAAATTTTTTTAAACATATATAAATCACGATTTAGTATTAAATTATTTATATGAGAATAATACTACTTTTCAAAGGATATAAGCTATTGGTTTAAAGTAAAAAGAAGAAAAAAATTATGGTAGAGTGTAAGAAATAAGCTGTTTTTCAGTTAGTAGTATATGAAGAGGGTCTTTTATGGCTAGTGGAGAATTCCTTTAAGAGTCCCATAGTTTGATAATATAAATATATATTACTAGGTAAGTTTGTTGGTATTTTTAGTTGTTTAATAAATCTGAAGCCGTTTATGATATAAAAAGCAGCATTTTTGACATTTTGCTTTTCAGCCTGCATTTTTATGGTATTATATAATGATAAATATTTATCATGTATGTATTATAGAAATGAGGCGAGAGAATTGATTTTTTTAATGATGATTGGAGATACTGAAAAGATATCTTTGTTAGAAGAGATTTATATTATTTACAAAAAAGATATATATCTTACAGCGTATGATATGGTGAAGAAACCGGAAGTTGCGGAAGATATTTGTCACACTGCAATAATTAAGGCAAGTGAGCATTTAGAAAAAATTTCTGATGTAAAGAGTAAAAAAACACGGTCATATTTAGTTAGTATAGTGATGAACCTCTGTAGAGATTACTTCAAGGAAGATAAAGTAAAGGGTGTCCATATGTTACATAGCGTTCCAATCGACGATATGAGAACCTTAAAAGATACTAAATACCTAGTAGAAGAAGGCTTTTTGAAAAAAGAGCTAATGATGGAAATATCTGAACTTATAGAGCAGATACATCCTTCGTATTCCGAAGTGATTAGGATGCGATATTATGATGAGCGGTCCATTAAAGAGATAGCAGGGATGTTGGGAACCACTGAGAATAATGTTAGTGTTAGAATAAACAGAGGTATTAAGGCTATGAGAAAACTGTATTTTGAAAGGAGAGAAAGCAATGACGGAATTATCACAAAAACAGAAAGAGCTTAACCGTAAACAAAGTGAAGTTTTCCTCTACGAGTATGGTCAAGAATATACTGATAAAATCTGTGCAGATACAGATGCATTGCATGAAAAATACAAAGATTTGGAAATACCAGACTCTCTTGATACATGGTTCTATAGCTATAAAAAAGAGCAGATTAAGAAAGAACGTAAGAGAAAGTTCCAGAAACGTATACAACTTGTGTCAAAAAGAGCTGCGATATTCATTATTGTAATTATTGCAGTTACTGGTTCATTAACTATAGGTGTCGAAGCATTCAGACTCAGGGTCTTCAACTTGTTTGTTCAGGAAAGTGAAGAGTATACAGACTTATCTTTGATTGAAGGTGGCGATGGAAATATGAGTTTTGCTAAACCAGAAGGCTTAGCAAGTTACTTCTATGTTACGTATTTACCAGAAGGTTTTAATTTAATCGATAATTATGAACAAGAAGGGTATAATACATTTTACTTCAGTGATGGAAATAACAGAGTTAGTTTAGTCAGTCAATCTGGAGGGACGGAATTCCTTTCACAAGTTGATTCAGAAGAAGCAGATGTTACTCATATTAATATAAAGGGGCATGATGCTATCTATTTTGCAAAAGAGGAAAAAGGTATGATTGCATGGAATCAAGATAATGTACTTTTTAAGATATCTGGATATGTTAGTAAAGAGGAATTAATCAAAATTGCAGAAAGCATAAAAAAGTTTGAATAAAAGTGTAAGAAATATCTTCTTTTTCAGTTAGTACTATATCACATAAAAAAAGGAGAGAAAACAATGAAAAAAGTGATATTAATCTTAATGATGTTCATTTTAGTAACTACAATGCCGGTCATGGCATCAACTAATGAAAGAGAAGTAGAAAGCAACGTTGTAGAAAAGACAGTTAGTACTATTCATATTTCAGGAGCTAAGTATTCAAACATTTTCTCGATTGACGGTCGATTGTCCATCAGTAGTTTTGGAAAAGCATCTGTAGGCGCAACTATTGATGGTGGTAAAGATGTTGAAAAGGTTAGCGTAATAGCTGAGTTACAGCAGTATAAAAATGGCGAATGGGTTGAAATTAAGACATGGGAAAGATACAATCCTTATGACGGTATATTAATCCTTGGTGAGAGCTATTATGTAGCTAAAGGTTATGAATACCGAGTTGTGCTTGATATTGAAGTGTTTGATAAAGATGGTAAGTCTTTAGATAGTACAACTGCAATAATTCCGAAGCAACACTATTAATAAAGCAAGCTTCGCTACATTAATTCTTCGCTCAGCAAGCGTATCAGGATCTGTTAACAAGAAACCAGAAAATTCACACTAATTTATTTCGTGTAATTATCGATTGCGATTGTGACGTTAGAGATTGGTAACGGAATAGGGATGTTATCAGTTGGATATTTCATTATATTATCCAATTCAAACGATTCCTTGATTTGCAGATATTGAACCCATTAGTATATATTGGCTTCAAAACATAACTGTTGGTACAAATAGTAATCTAATTGCATCACATAATTATAAAAGTGTAGTTTTTAAGCTTTGTCAAAGGAGAATGAATATGGATGGAAGTTGGGAGAGGATTTATACAAAACATGGACGGGTCCAGCTTGACGTGTTAGATACAGTAATACAAGCAGCGGATATCTTTAAGAAGAATGGGTTAAAGAATATATTGGATTTAGGTTGTGGAACAGGTCGTCACGCATTATTATTGGCTGATCGAGGATTTACTGTTCATGCATGTGACATTTCTGAAACAGGAGTAAAAATGACGCAAGAATTAATTGAAAAGTCCGGCTTGAGTAATGTGAGTTATAGCATTCAAGACATGTATAATCTAAGTCTAGATTCAGATACACTAGATGGAATTTTATGTGTTTGGGTTCAAGGGCATGGAGTTCGAGAAGAAATAGCTAAAGGCATTCAAGAAGCATATCGGGTATTACGAGAAGATGGAATATTTTTTACGGATTTTGTAACTAAGGATGATATAACATATGGAATTGGTGATGAGATTGCACCGGATACATATGTTGGAGGAAGACCCGGGGAAGAGGGAATTCCTCATTATTATACGTCAGTTGAAGAATTAAAAGGGTTATTCGAAATATTTACCGAAGTTACTATTGAGGATAAGATCTACAGGTTTTATGATAAATGTGGCACTACTCATGAAATTATTGCAGCTGTAGTGATTGCAAAAAAATGAGCTGATTAGCTGAGCCATTTGCTTGTCACTTTGTTGCCAATATAGATAATTTAATCATCTATTATGTTGTACAATTGTCAATGTTTAATTTTTTGGAAAGAGGATATTATGAAAAATTTTTTATTGAAGTATACTCCGATTTTTTTGGGGGCATTCTTCTTTTATGCAATGATTGATACAGCTCATAGTAGAGCTATAGGAGATCTTATTTTTGAAGCCATCGGTATTCCTGCATGGACGGATGGATATCAAGGCTTACATATTTCTGTATTTGTATTTTTAGTCTTTATATTTGTCACCTATTTTATAAGAGACAAATTTGTTCAAGATGAACTAATAATTCGTGGTAAACAACACTTTTGGCTATTTGTAGTATTTGTTACTATGATGTATTTTGCGCACAGTAATATTGTTCAATATCAGCTTGGCAAGTCGGATAATCTAGAGTCAATTGTATTAGAGGAAGAGTGTATATATAGTTATTCCTATAACGACGGTAAGCTTACTGAATTCAATATGGAATTTGAATTAACCAATTATTCAAGTGACAAACGTAAATTTAAAGTTGTACTGGAGCTATCAGCGTTTGATCATATGCATTTACAATTTGATTCAGATGCTGAATTGATTTATGAACTTAAAGGAAATGAAACAAGATTATTTCAAATTGACCTAAAGAATGAAGATATATCAGTAGAAACGAAAATCGATTCGGCTCAATTTGGTGGGAATGGCCGTTCAGACTATATCATTTTGAAGGATAATAATGCGGATGAGTATATTATACAGACAATGAATCAAATAGGCGTCTTAGTAAATCGCAATTAGTAAGTTTTTTAGCGGGAGGGTAACTAATTAATGAACAGAATAAACAAAGGTATATTTACATTATTCATCATAATCTTAATTATTTCTGCTTGTAATAATCAAAGCAATATTAATAATAAGGGTTTACAAGCAAAAGAAACGGTTAAATCGAGTACATTCGGATTTGAAACTGATAAAATAACAATATTTAGATGGAAAGATGATACTTTACAAGATAATGAATTAGAAAAAATCTGCGACATTGAGGATAAAGCGTTCATAGAAAAAATAACCAATGCACTAAAGAGTGAAGAATGGAAAAAAGCTTCATTAGAAAAACAGATTGCAGCAGTCCCGGAGTATTACATTTCCTTTAACAATGGAACTTTGATAAAGCTACTTGGAGATATCTCTTATGGGCATATTATGAATTATACTATAGATAATGGCTTATATAATTACTTTAATGGGAGTGTGTATTATTTTCCGGAGATGTTCTTGAGTTTAATTAAAGAAGAAGTAAACAAATCAGATTCTTTAATAAAAGATCATTTAATGGAATTAGACAAGATTGTTCTAAAAGAAATAATCCAAAGTTATTTTCTTGTCTTTGAGGTTGATATGTCCTTCGAAAAGGAAGATTACCTTGAATTTGAAAAAGTGTTTTACTATATTTCAAGTGCCGGAACATATCCAATACAGCCTATTGACGATAAGGACAAGATCCATACAGATAGTTATATGCGTCAGAGCATGCGCCCAGAACTATATCAATACTTTAATGAAGACACATCAACGATGAATGTTCCCACAACTATTGTTGATGAATATATATCATCCAAATTTAATACAAGAATAGACCATTCACAAATAAAACAATATGACCAAGAAAGCGATTCCTATATTTATTATCCGTTTATGGGTGGGTTCAATTATGACATATTAGTTGACGAAGTAGTCGTTGATGGTGAAGTAGTAAAGTTTACCAGTATTTTAACTCAGGACGTAGACGATCCTGTAGATAAGAGGTACCAGGCAACATTTGTAATAAAATTTGTGGATGGCGAATATACATTTTTATCTGTGAAGATCAAAGAAATAATTTAACAAAGAAAGCTGAGGACCACATATGAAGAAGTTAATGATACTGATAATATTGATTATCGTTGGAATAGGCATTTATGTCTTTCCAAAAAAGGTCGAAGAAGATATTCATCTGGTAAAGTTACAATATGATATGCCAGAAGAGAATTCTAGTGTTACTTTTCACTTGGATGGGTATAAATATAATTCGTTGATAGGACGTTCAAGGTTCGTAGGTAATATTATGATTGATGACACTAGAATTGAACAGGTCGACATTCGATTAAATAATCTTGATTCACTTATTGGTAGAATCAATAAGGCGGTGGACATGAGCACGTATGGAGCTATTTATCTGGATGATTCACTTCAAGAAGTTACTATTTTGATTCATGAAGAAGGTACTTGGTCTTATAGAGATGGTTTGATTTTAACCGGTCCTTCAGCTAGTAGGGAAGAAGCAATCCGTCTTTTTGAAAGGCATTTAAAAGAGCAACTCGTAGATTTGTCAACAGAGTTTAAGTAATTATATGCCAAAGGTTTGCTTACAATTGGTTTCTCATATCTCATCTTGACTGGATTGAAATTCTACTATAGTATAAGTGATGAGGATATAAAAATTGATGGGAGAAAATAATGATGCTACTCGATATAGAGAAAGTGGCTCAGTATAGGAGAGACACTTCGATAACAAATAAAGTTCAAAATATGAATAAAATAATATGCTCACAACTATTTGGTCAAAACTAGTAAACGGTTATTGGCCTTATTTATATGGATATAAGTTAAGATGTTTGGTGGCATAATGGTGAAAGAAGTGATAGTTTGAAAAAACGAAGAATTGGATTTATACTTTATTTGGTGGTGCTAGTAGGCATTGTGATTTTGATTGATTATAGTAATTCGAAATACACAGAATCAGAACTGGAGTATATTCTAGCAAATGAAATCAATGAAATATACGAAGGTAAAGAAAGCACATATCAAATTACAGATATAAATAAATCTAGAGAGATGATGATTTATTCAGGTGTAATTATTTTGCAAGGCAAGAAGAACCCTTTTCTATTTGGATTTGAGAAGAGTCTGATTTTCCCGTTATATAAACCACCTCGCCATATTATTAGTTATTCTTTGTCTTATATTGAACGTCCCAAACTTTCTATTGACAAGTTTTTACACAAATATTGGTTACGTCAGGATGAAGAACATAAGGTTGTAATTAATAGAAAAGTAAACGATAAAAATATATTTCAGTTAGGGATAGTATTATTCCTTACAACTTTGACGATCATTAAAAGAGGAAATAATAAATGAAGTTAATTGCAAAAAGAGACGGATTAATGTAAGGAGCTTATAATGAAAACATTGGATCGATGGATTAATGAACCACAATTGCATATGGTAGAGAAAGATAAGATAACATTTCAGGTTTTACCAAAAACAGATTTTTGACAGATTACACACTATGGATTTTCCAGAACTGACGGCAACTGTTTAGTTGCGGATATTGATGAAGACATTTGCTTTAGTGTTAAAGTTAAGATGAATTATATAAGTGAGTTTGACCAATGTGGTATTATCGTTTATCTTAATGACGATAATTTCGCAAAATTATGTGTTGAAAATCAACTCAAAAGCAAAAATAAATTAGGAAGTGTTGTCTGCAAATCTAAACGATCCGATTGGGCGACTCAGCCTTTTGGAGATATGGATTCTATTTATTTTAGGGTTAGTAAAAGAGGCACTAATTATTTGTTTGAGTCAAGTCTTGATGGGTATAATTTCGAACAAATGCGTTTGTTTGATATACCAGGTGGTGAAAAGGCTGCTATAGGCATATTTGGAGCATCACCCTTGGGGAATGGATTTGAAGCAGAATTTACTAATTTTGAATTTAGTGAAAACAAATGGTTCTTAGATAATGATGACCTACCAAGTGATTAATTTTAATTATTTTAAAAGGTATACAATAGTCTCTCGGAATTAGAGAGTCCGAAACAATGAACTTTAAAAACTTAATAGC
>CAZLXW010000093.1:0-11098 GCA_964563505.1 uncultured Eubacteriales bacterium | reverse complement strand
TGATTCTAAAATGTCTTTGATAGAAAAGTAGAACTTTCCTATCAAATAAAAAAAAGGACCTTTTATGCTGTTGTAAATTGCAATCTGTTTAAAAAACAAAAAATGCTGGTTATTTGTTAATAAGATAATGTAATTCATCGTTGAAAATAAAATCAATCCAATATGCAAAAATGGTTGAAGCGGTCGATTATGATAATATAAATATGCAAAATAAAGCAAAGCAACCCCAAAGTAGCAGATGCCAAGATATTCAATATCAATCCATATTTTTAATCCATTCGTTGCATTGACCAACACTTTAAAAAATTTTCCAATCATCCACAATACAATTAAACATTGAATTCCAAAATACGCTAATACCAAGCGAATTTTTCGACTTCTTAAAAATAGTAATGTATTTGCACTAACTGTTCCCATCAATGCTAATGTATATATTGTTAGTTGAATGAAATCCATGTATCCAAAAACGCCCATTTCACACCTTCTAAATCAAATTATTTTTAACGGCAAATACGGCAACTTGCGTTCGATCTTTTAAGTCAAGCTTCGTTAATAGTTTAGAAACTTTGTTTTTTACCGTTCCTTCTGTAAAATTTAGCATTTCAGCAATCTCTCGATTACTTTTTCCGTTAACAAGTTCTTGAATAATTTTGATCTCGATTTTTGTCAATTCGTATTGATCAATCATCTCATGATTATTCTTACTTTTTTGCTTCATTTTTATAATTTCATCTTTAAAAATCTCAAGAACATTTCCATGCATAACGTATAGATTGTTAGCCACACTTTTTACAGCTAAGACTAATTCTTCCGGTCGAATATCTTTTACAATATATCCATCTGCTCCGTTCTTTAATGATTTAAATAGACTTTGATCATCTTCAAAGGTTGTTAACACCATAATCTTAATGGATGGATATATTTCTTTAATGATTTCCATTGCTTCTAACCCACCCATTCCAGGCATTCTCAAATCCATCAAAATAACATCCGGCTGATGCTTTTTACAATTTTCTATGGCCATCTGACCGTCTTCTCCACCATCGACACCCATTAGCTCCGCATCTTGCTTCAACATAAAAAGTAATGTTTGTTTTAAAAGAATTTGATCATCAACGACCATAACTTTTATCATATAAAACCTCCCATTTTCTTATACTTAGCTACGGCTAATCGAATCTCCTCAAGGCTGCTCCTTGCCTTGTCAATTGCTGATTGAATCGTTTCCATGGCATCTTCATCATTATTTTCCAATTGCAGATACGTCACTTCGATTAAGGCTAATAACTCAGTCATCGAATGACCTAAAGTATCATGAATCTCTGTCATAATCCGATTAATTTCTTCTTCAACCGTCAATTTTTCAACTGCCTTTAAATATTTTTTCAACTTCATATTCGCCACATTTAATTCATTATTTTTAGACTCCAATGCATTGTACAGTCTATATATCTCACTCATATCAAAAAAAGTTATTAGTGTAGCCACTTTATTTCCCTTATAATCCAATAAGGGTTTTGCTGTATAATAGATGACTATATGCTCATCGATTTCTAATGTTCCTTTCGTAATCTGGTGAAGGTTGGACTTAAAACTTTTATATAGTTCCGTCAACGTTTGTGTCTCTATTGAATATATTTTTAACCGCTCCACAAAATTATAAATGGTTTGAACGTTTTTTATATCATACATATCAAATTTTTTTTCAAAAAACTGTGTATTGTAATCAATGATATTTCCATTATTATTGACAAGCAACATACCGTCCATCGTATTATCAATTACATAACGGATGGCCCCTGGGATAATGTCTAGAAATTGATATTTCAGTATTAACATGGTTAGAATAAACATCGAAAGTGGCAAAAAAAGGATTGAAATCATAAAATCAAATTCGATAATTCCCACAATCTGTAAAATATGAAAAGCTAAGGGCATAAGAATTGCAATAGAATAATAAATGCTTTGTGTTCTATACACTGGATTTTTTTCGTCTCTTTTAAACAAAAACAACATTGCTCCTAAAAACATATATATGCCTGTAACAAAAAGAATGTAATACGTAAAAAATCCAAATTCAATCCTATGAAATTGAATTTTTTGATAGAATTGGTGGTGATACTTATTGGTAATCACACTGAAATATCCAATAATTGGAGGAATAAATGTAGCGATAAATACCTTTCGATTCATATGCTTATTTTGAGTATATCGATATGCAAAGTGAAATAGAATAACACCTAAAAAACAAATAGCTATATATTCTAACGTAATAATCATCCATCGCATCCTTAACGTTGGTGCTAGTAATTCAAAAATATATAAAATATTCCAGGTTATTACTAATATTTGGCCAATAATAAAGAAAACACTATTTTTGGCATTCTGGCTTTTTACATAAATACACACACATAATACACTTGATATAAAGGCAGAAAGTAACAATAATCCGATAATTAACTTTAAATTAGCTACGGTATTCATAAGAGTCTCCATTGTTCTTAAATTTATGCATTTATCATATCGAATAATTCTTGACAATGCAAGAAGCGATTCATTTGAATCGCTTCTTAACCCCTAAAATGTTTCTATTTTTCCTTTACATAACACATTTTGCTTGAACTTATTTTAAATCTCTCTCATCTCTCTTATCTATTATTCTACAACGATTGGGAATTATTATCTAGTATCTTAAGTAACTATATGAAGTGACTTTAGTCACTCAAGTAAATATAATTGACCTCCCCTTGCTATTGGTGTATTCTTTCTTTTGATAATTGCTCTAATACTTTAAGTAATGCTTCCATCGAATGATCATCATATTCCTCTTCGTCCAATCGCTTAAAATAATAAAAATATTCCATTTCGTTCCATTCATTAAACAGTTTTGTTATAAACCGAACAAAACTTCTATAATTTTCTTCTAATATTGGTTTTTTTCCTTGCTTTAATGGCATATAGACAAGTTCCACTTTCATCTGGTCAGTGCGCTTATCAATATAAATCCATTCCGGTCGTAATGCGAAATTTCTTTCGTAAAGCAAGTTATTTTTACTTTCACGTATGATCAACCGGATTTGTTCTAATACGCGAAGTAAATCTTTATTGGATAGATTTTGCTCTGCAAGATCAACGAGAGACATCTTATTTTTTCCTGGATAGTATAAATAACTTCTTTTTTCCGTCATACTAAATCGAAATGGTTTTATACCTGCTATCGTTCGATAATAAAAAATTTTCATTTGATACATTTCGATACTCTCTGTCTCACATTCTAAAATCAAAAATTGGTCATCCCTAATTTCTAACATACTACAACGAACCCTCCTCATCCTTTCAGCGCGTCAATATTGAACTCTTTAAATATTTTTGTCATGAATTTTTCAATTTCTGTTTTGAAAATTAGGGCTAAGCCTATTAATATAATAATTATTAGGGCTAATTCAACCATGCCCATTCCTTCTTCACTCCGGATTAATTTATCAACAAAGCATTTACTTTTTACATATGTTTTTATTAAAAATTCGTTCATTTTATTCTCCTTGTCATTGTCAACGTATTACATCATATTTACTTCCATGAATGATGGCACTATTGTTATTAATAAAATTACAATAAAAATAATCAGCATGGGAAAGACTAATTTGGAACTTGCTTTTTCACTATCTTTACGTGCATTTCTTATCCGTTGATCCCACATTCCCTCCGACAGTGTTGCAAGCTGCATCGTTAAATGATGGTCGCCTTGCCGTAGATTTTGCAAAATCAAACGACAAAATCGTCTCCCTTCAATGAGTGAAAAGCATTTCTGAAAGTCTTCAATAATTTCATAAAATTCTCGTTCTTGCTGAATCATCATTTGCAATTTTACAAAATATGTTCTTATTTTTTTATCCTTTTCTAAGGTTTGCACACGATTTTCAATTGATAAATAGAAACTTTTTTGAATTGTCAGGCCTGAATGAAACATTAAAATAAAATTATTTAAAAAATACATTAATTGTATACGTTTTTCTTTTTCAAAAAGTTCTTTTTGATGGCGAACTTCATAATGGGAAAGGAATGAAAAGCTGAGAATCAGCAGAATGATGTAGCCTGGATATTTTCCTTTTTCAAGTGGCAAGTATGTTTTATAGAAAGTGATTGTCTCTTCTTTAGGTAGCGTAATTCTATCCCTTGACGTATCAAGTTCAAGCATCTTAATGGTCTCTGCAATCTGATATTTTTTATATTCACGTAAGTAATTCTCAGTCACTCGGTCTTCTTGTATATATAGAGTCAACATTCCTTCCTTTTCAATTTTATTATATTTTATTCTATAGGGTAGCTGAATGACTTGATCCATGTATTTGGGATCAATCCATCCACTGGAATCAATTCCCGCCATCTCATCTGTAAAGTACTTTATTTCACACCCCTTATAAGATTCTTCTAGCGAAAGCGCTGTGTCAAGCATGTCACCATTATTTGATGATGACTGCAGCTGTTGATTGTACTGTCCATTAAATTCTGCTACAAATTCTTGTTCCACCTCCTCTAGATAAGACTTCGATTCTTCCGCTGATGCCTCTTTCGATCGAACACTCAAATCAATTTCTTGAACACGTTCATCTTCAATTTGATAATATAGTTTATACTTCAAATGATCTTCATGAAAATTCGGACGGTTAATCACATCAATGGTTTCGATTTGATCACCTTGCATCATTTGCATAACAATTAGAATACTAAAAACACTTATTGCTAGTAAAATTTGTTTTGTGTATGTTGGAAATACTTTTGAGATATATGTACCCTTGATTTTATTCATTAACCCCTCCTACTATATTGTAATATTCACAATGCGCTTTCCGATTAATGCACTCATGACATACAAAAAGACACCGATTAGCATTATGCACCTACCTTGAAATGTTCCATACATCAGTGGACTAAAATTCTCTGATACAAGGCGTAAATAAAGTACCATCAAAGGGACAAAGGAAAGCAACATATATAGTTCAAACTTTTTCTGGGTAATAATGACTTCAAGTTCTTTTTCCACATTATTTTTTTCATCAATCATACGCACTGTTTTCTCTACAACTGCTTGTACCGATCCCCCTTGTCGCACTGTCACTTGTATAACCTTCGAAAACTGGTGAACAGATTCAACTTCGTATTTTTCCGCTAGCTGCCCAAAAGCATCGTTGATATTCATATTTGTTTCAAATGCCATGACAATATTTAGTAAATCTTCCTCTAATAAAAAAACCTCCAATTCCTTTTTAAGTTCTTCATAACTTTCTTTAACTGCATTTTCAAAACTTTTACCTACACTCATTGATGATGCAATCGAATAGATAAATGTTTTAAACTCTTCTTCAATCTTTTTTTTCATAGTTGTTTGATTGCTTTTTTTTAAGTATTTCACAATAAAAATACAGCTCCCACTTAATATTGCTGAAAAAATAACTGAATTAAAGAAAATCTGACCTAGGGCAAATGCCAATGCCATCAAAATAGGGATTTGAAAAACCCATCGATATACGATTAAATATTCATTTAATTTATGAATCTAACTCATCTCCTAACTAATTATGTTCCAACTTTATTTGATTTTCGATTCTATTGTCTGTTCTTACGAGTGCATCCTTTAGAGAATCATAGATATAAATCGGATTCAATTGAATGTGTTCATCTTGAACCGATAATACTTCAGATATTTCCATAATACGACGACCTTTTCCTTCGATTTTTTGAATATGAACCATTAGGTCAATTGCCGATGCAATTTGCTGGCGTATGGCTATTAGTGGTAATTCGATTGCTGATAAGACCATTGTCTCTAAGCGTATTAACATTTCTATTGTAGAGTTGCCGTGACCAGTACTTAACGAGCCATCATGTCCTGTATTCATGCATTGGAGCATATCGATGGTCTCTTCACCTCGTACTTCTCCCACGATAATACGATCCGGCCGCATCCGAAGCGATGATTTTATTAAATCTCGAATAGAGATATGATTAACATATTCATCATCGCCCATTCGCGTTTCAAGTCGCACAAGATTTTCAATATCATGCAACTGTAATTCCGCAGAATCCTCAATCGTAATTACACGTTCTTTTCGACCAATGGCATCTGATAAAACATTTAAAAGTGTTGTTTTTCCGGAACTTGTTCCTCCCGATACAAAAATGTTAAAGCGTTTTTTTACACAAAGTTCTAAAAAATGCATGGCTTCTTCTGTTACTGTTTTATTAATAATCAAATCTTTTTTTAGAAACCTCTTTACCGGAAATTTTCGAATAGTAACATAAGGACCTTCAATGGCAATAGGTGGTAATACAACATTAACCCGCGAACCATCTTTTAATCGCACATCACAAATTGGATATCGTTCATTTACTTTTCGATCCATGAGACCGACAACTTTTTGAATCAGTTGCATGAGTGTTTCTGAATCATCAAAACTAAGTTTACTTTTTTTTATTATACCGTTTTCTTCAATAAATATTTCCTTGTAGCCATTAATCATAATCTCTGTAATGTTTGTCGAATCAATGAGTGGCTGTATGACACCCAAACGCCTGAATTGATTGAAAATACTTTCCATCATGAGCATTTTGTTTTCGAGACTATCATAGGGTAATTGATTTTGGATTTCTTCTTCAATAATTGTCATGACCTTTGAATCATCAATTTCCTGAAATTCATTCATCTTTGTTAATATTCTATCCTTAACGTCATTCACATTAATTTCAAACCTCCTGACATTTAAGCAACTTTTCGATAGATCCCTTTAAAATGGATATATCATTATTTTCTGTGATATGCCATTTAGCATTTATTTGTTCCAAAACACTTCTTTGAATTACTTCTTCCTCCGAATATAAAAAAGTACGTTCCGATTGAAGAATAATCTTGTGTAGCGCTCTTGTTATGTGCACACCATTCATGTTAAAAATAACGATGTCATAACCACTCTTTTCTCTTAACCAAGATAGCCAACTATTCTCTTCTACCTCTGACAAAAAGTCATAATCTTTCATATTTAAAGCACCTTCAATAAGATCTATATTTCGACAAGGTCTTTGAACAACTTCATTCAGAATAAACCCTAAGTTCGTCTTTCGCTTACGTATTTGCATATACACATAAGATAGATTGTTTTTTATGTTTTTTTCATCATGAAAAAAACTATCATATTGGATAACAAGTATTTTTTTTTCTTTTAGGGAAAAATGAAGTGTCTTCATTTGCTTTAGCACAACGTCAGAAAAAGAATATTCGCCATATGGCTTGTAAACTGTGATAAAAGATGTCTTTACCTTCTTAGCTATTATTTCTTGATCAATGCAATCGATAAAACAATTTTTCAGCTGATGATAAATTTCTGCGACCGATTGATACTTATGAATAACTCGATGTGCAATAGAATCCATTGAACATTCCTGCTTCCTACAAAATGAATGAATAAGATGTTCCCATCGATTTTCCCAGATTCCTTCTGATAAAACACACCATTGTTGGTTTATTAAGTAATGCCTAATTGTTTCACTCGCTTCTTCAAAAAAGTCCGGAATAAATTCTTCATTAAATACAAACATACCTCGCTCTTTGCTCATTCTTCGGGATCTCTCTAATGATTTTAGTTCTTCTAAATTATGAATTATTATGAACTCCATATGCATCGAATATTGAGAATAAAAGGTACATATCCTCTTCTCTAATTGATGAACATAATTGGAATCTTTATCTAGGATGACTAATTGCATTTTTCGCCCCCTTTCTCAAATGCTTTCTGTCGACACCTTTATTTTATGTATAATCCATTGATTTGTAAAGCAAAAAAAATACACATAAAAGTCGGCTTTTCATGTGCATTAGCCACTTTTATGTGTATAACCTGTTTATAACTATATAACGTATTTATTATATATCATGGGATCGTGTTGAATTCATAAACTTTGTATATTCCCCAAACCAGGCAAGCTCTACGGTCCCTGTAGGGCCATTTCTCTGCTTAGCTATAATTAGTTCTGCCAAACCTTTCATCTCTGAATTTGGGTCATAATACTCATCACGATATAAGAACATAACAACATCTGCATCCTGCTCAATAGCACCCGACTCACGTAAATCACTTAACATAGGCCGGTGATCAGCTCGTGCCTCACAAGCTCTTGATAGCTGCGATAAAGCAATAACTGGAGCCTGCATCTCTCTTGCTAATCCTTTTAATGATCGTGATATCTCTGAAATTTCTTGTTGTCTTGATTCACCATTTCCATTACCACTCATTAACTGAAGATAATCAATTAAAATAAGATCTAAGCCTTTCTCCAATTTGAGTTTACGGCACTTTGCCTTCATCTCTCCAACTGTTATTCCCGGCGTATCATCAATATATATGGGGGAATCATTAAGGATTGCCGCACCATTTAATAGATTCGACCATTCATCATCTTCAAGATGGCCAGTTCGAACTTTTTGAGCATCCACCATTGCTTCTGAACATAACATACGATTAACCAACTGTTCTTTTGACATCTCTAAGGAAAAAATTGCTGTTGATGCTTTTTCTTTGACTGCTGCATACTGAGCAACATTGAGAGCAAATGCAGTCTTTCCCATTGATGGTCTTGCAGCTACTAGAATCAAATCTGCCGGTTGAAGACCAGCTGTTTTTGTATCCAAGTCTAGGAACCCACTAGAAATTCCCGTCACACTTCCTCCGCTGTCATGGGCTGATACAATCAAGTTTAAAGTTGGTGTAATTAACTCTTTAATCTCTGAGAACTCTTCTGTCTTTCGATTTTGCATGATATTAAAGATTTTTTCTTCAGCAGAGTTTAAGATGTTTTCTAGTTCTTCCTTGCCTTCATAGCTATCTGTGATGATATCTTGGCCGGTTTTTATCAACCGACGCAGCACTGATTTTTCCTTAACAATCGAAGCATAATTTTTTATATGCGCTGAGGAAGGAACAGATAAGGCAAGTTTGGATAAATATTCTACACCACCAATTTGATCCAGTTGATTATCTGTTTTCATAGCATTTTGAAGTGTAACTAAATCTACCGGTTGATTTCGATTGTATAGGTCAATAATACTATTAAATATAAGCTTCAAATCCGGATGATAAAAATCATGCTGGTCAATATGTTCTTGTGCAACTGAAATTGCCTCTGAATCCATAATCATAGAACCTATTACGGATTGTTCCGCCTCTAAGCTATGTGGCGGTATTCTCTTTATTACTTCGTCCATGAGTTCACCTCAAGTCAGTTTTATTCTTCAACAACTTTTACACTAATTTCCGTCGTCACTTTTGGATGTAGCTTAATCGGAACAATATGTGTTCCTAAAGATTTTATAGGTTCTTTTAAAACCATTTTTTTCTTATCCACAGAAAGATCGTGTTGCTCTTTTATTGCTTTTATAATCTCCTTTGATGACACTGATCCAAAGACACGACCACCTTCACCTGTTTTTATAGGAATTGTAACTACCATGTCTTTGATTTTAGCACCTAATTCTTTTGCTTCTTCAAGTTCTTCCTGTCGACGCTTTTTATCTGCTTTTTTCTTGAGTTCTAGCTGATTAATAGCATCATTTGTTGCTTCTACAGCTTGATTTTTTCTGAATAATACATTTCTTGCAAAACCATCTTTGACCTCAATAAGCTCTCCCTTTTTTCCAACTTTTCTTACATCTTCCAATAATATTACTTTCATTCTTCTTCACCTTCCTCTAAAAATTCGTCGATTGCTTTTTGAAGCATTTTTTTTGCTTCTTCAAGTGATTTATCTTCTAATTGGGCTCCGGCAACACTTAGATGTCCACCACCACCCAGCTTTTCCATAATTAACTGCACATTGATTGCATCAAAAGAACGTGCACTAATATATATAACATGGTTTAGCTGTGTCAGAACAAATGAAGCTTTGATTCCTGAAATATTTAAGAGTTCATCAGCCGCTTGTGCCGCCGCAAGTGTTGGATTTGTACCATTTGCAGGACTTTGAGAGATTGCAATTTTTTCTCTATAGATAACGGCATCTTTCACCGCACTTGCTTTTGCTTTATATGTTTCCATGTCATTTTGAAAAAATTTTCTCACGCGAATTAAATCTGCTCCGCTTCGCTTTAAAAATGCTGCTGCTTCAAATGTTTTGACACCCGTTTTAATAATAAAATTCTTAGTATCCACTGAAATTCCTGCAAAAAGAGCATCTGCTTCTAAGGGATCTAACTTCACTTTGTCTGTAATATACCTTAAAATCTCTGTAATCATTTCTGATGTTGATGAAGCATAGGGTTCAATATAACTTAACACACTTGGCTCAATATACTCTGTACTCACTCGATGATGATCAAAAACCACAACATTATTTGTATACTTAAGCAATTCAGGATATTCTAAGTAACTTGGACGATTGACATCAACAATAACCACGAGTGTATTGGATCCACATAATTCAACACTTTTTGATCCGCTCACAAAAATGCTATCCGGAAAATGATCACTTTCCATTATTTGATCATGCAAAACTTTAATTGCTGTAGTTATTGTATTTAAAACAATATTAACTTTTTTATCTAATAATCGGGCACAAGCGTATACACCCATTGCCGCACCTAAAGAGTCCAAATCACCCAATTGATGCCCCATAACAAGAACATTATCTGCCTCAGTAATTAGCTCACGAAAAGCGTATGACTTTATTCTCGCTTTTACACGTGTATTTGTTTCTACCCCTCGTGTTCGCCCACCATAAAAAGAAAACTTATCGTTATTTTTGATAACTGCCTGGTCACCGCCACGACCTAATGCTAAGTCAATGGCCGTTCTAGCATATTCTTGGGCGATTGTGTAGCTATGATCATGAATACCTACACCAATACTGATTGTCACCGGCAACTCATTGCCAATACTAATCTCACGAATATCATCTAAAATCTTATATTTTTCATCCGCTAATTTTTTAATATATTTTTTTTGAAAAATAAAGATGTATTTATCTTTTTCAATTTTACTCAAAATACCGGATACATCTTTAGCCATTGCATTAAGATTTCGATCAATCATTGCAACGAGTAGTGGTCGTC
>CAZLXW010000092.1:0-11624 GCA_964563505.1 uncultured Eubacteriales bacterium | reverse complement strand
CAACCTTAAAAATTCAAGATGGGTGTGACCGGTATTGTTCATACTGTATTATTCCGTATACGCGAGGTATTGTACGTTCACGTCAGCCACAAGCTGTACTTGATGAGGTCAATGACTTAGTGTCTCATGGATATCAAGAAATTGTTCTCACCGGAATTCATATTGGATCTTACGGTAAAGATCTTGATGAAGTTGCCTTAATTGATTTAATTGAGCAACTCGATAAGATTCAAGGGTTAAAACGCATACGTTTAGGGTCCGTAGAACCTGGATTGATTACCGAAGACTTTGTCAAACGGTTGGTGAACTGCAAAAAAGTGTGTCCACATTTCCATTTATCTATGCAAAGTGGTAGTGATTCTGTGCTCTTACGAATGAATCGACAATATTCATCCCAAGAATACTTTGAAAAAACTGACTTGTTGCGCCGATATTATAAGGATCCGGCATTGACGACAGACGTTATTGTGGGTTTTCCAATGGAGACAGATGAAGAAGCAGAAGAAACGATTGCCTTTGTTCAAAAAATAGGCTTTGCCGATGTACATGTTTTCAAGTATTCTATTCGTCAAGGAACAAGGGCCGCAAAAATGAAGCCACAAGTTGCAGGGGAAGTAAAGAACAAACGTAGTCAGGAACTTATTGAGCTGGCCCAAGAGGCAAAGGGTGACTATTTAAAGCGTCGAATCGGATGTTTGCAAGACGTTCTTATCGAGGAGAGCCTTGTTATTGATGGGCAAACCTATTGGAGTGGATATACCGACGAATATGTCCGGGTTTACATTCAAAGTCCTGAACAACTTGAAGAAAAAATTTGCCCTGTTTATTTAAAAGGTATACTGAATGATGGTATGATTGGAAAGATATGATTTTAATAAATAAACAATTGATATTTTAATTACTTTACTGTAATATAAGTATAGATATTGAAATCTTTTATGGATAGGATGTGAGGACATGGGACTAGATAATACGCAATTTTTCAGACGACCTGAAAAAGAACCGGAAAACCAAGTGACAAAAACTATGAAAATTGTTTATGAATCTCTTGAAGAAAAGGGATATAATTCCATATATCAAATTGTTGGTTACATACTATCAGGCGACCCAACATATATTACCAATCATAATAATGCACGAACATTGATGAGTCAGTTGGAACGGGACGAATTATTAGAAGAATTGGTGAAGAACTATATAAAACAGAATATTCAAAATAAGGACTGATTTTAAAATGCGTATAATGGGATTAGATTATGGGTCAAAAACAATTGGTGTGGCGATTAGCGACTCATTTGCTTGGACGGCGCAAGGCATTGAAACAATCTCTAGACAAGACTCAGGTAATTTGATTGAATCCATCAAAAGATTAAAAACACTTATTGATGAATATAACGTGGAGCTTATTGTTGTCGGGTTACCCAAACATATGAATAATGACTTAGGTGAACGCGTCGATCGAACGCTCTATTTTGTGCGTCGACTTGAACGTGAACTTGAAATTCCGGTAGAAACTTTTGATGAGCGATTGTCAACAGTTGCTGCTAAGCGCCTTCTTACAGAAGGTAAGGTGCGAAAAGAGGATCATAAAAAATATATTGATAAAATTGCAGCATCTTTGATTTTGCAAACATATCTGGATTTGAAAAGGACGTGAATACGATGAGTGACATGGAGAGAATAGAATTTTTTGACGACGAAACAGGTGAAAAGATTATTTTTGATATTTTAAGCGCTATCCAGTATAAAGAAGATGGATATTTGCTTGTTATAGAAAGTGATACGGATGAAGAGGAAGAAGAAGTTCTTGCGTATGTACTTAAAGCAACATATTTAGAGGGTGATGATATCATTTATGAGATTGTCGAAGATGATGAACTATTAGAAATCGTTTTTCCAATGTTGGAAGAACAAATCGAATCCTTTGAAAATTGACAAAAAGATAAGTTTCATTTATACTGTTGATAATTGTTATTATTTAGAAAAGGTAAAATGGTGTAGATATGGATGCAAAAAGAGAACTGATTTGTACTCAATTAAAAGAACATGGTTATAAAATCACATCCCAGCGAAAAGTCGTACTCGACGCAATGCTGGCTCATCAAGATAAACATTTAACCGTTGAAGAATTGTATCAGATTGTTAAAACTGAACATCCAGAGATCGGACTAGCAACGGTTTATCGTAACATACAACTATTAAATGAACTTAAAATTGTTGAAAAACTGAACCTAGATGATGGGTATATTCGTTACGAGTTAGCCAACGAGGACGAAGTACATCGCCATCATCATTTAATTTGTGATCAATGCGGAAAAGTTATTGAAGTGACGGAAGATTTAATGGGATCAATTGAGAAGAGTTTCTTAGAATCTTATGGTTTTTTAGTGCATGATCATCAAGCAAAATTTTTTGGAATATGTAAAGATTGTCAGAAAAACAATGAATGAGATCTTATATAACATATTCGACTATTAGACGGAGGTGTTTTCTTGAAGAAAACAAATGAAAAACTGAAAATAATACCTTTAGGTGGGTTGGATAAAATCGGCATGAACATTACAGCGTTCGAATACAAGGACGAGATTATGGTTGTTGATTGTGGTATTGCATTCCCTGAAGACGAAATGTTAGGAATCGATTTGGTGATTCCGGATGCAACATACCTAAAACAAAACCTTAAAAAGGTGAAAGCGTTTGTGCTTACACATGGTCACGAAGACCATATTGGAGCCTTACCTTATATTCTGAAGGATGTTAACGTGCCTGTATACGGGACGCGATTGACCATAGGCCTTTTAGAAAATAAGTTGAAAGAACATGGAATGATGAATTCAACAACACGAAAGCGCGTAAATCCGGGGCAAAAAATCAATCTCGGAAAGCTATTCTCAGTTGAGTTTATTCGAACCAATCATTCAATTGCAGACGCATTGGCATTGGCTATTACGACCCCGGCAGGAATAGTTGTCCATTCTGGAGACTTTAAAGTGGATTATAACCCTATACATGGTAAGCCTATTGATTTAGGCCGATTTGCGGAGTTAGGCAGACAAGGCGTTCTTGCATTAATGGCAGATAGTACAAATGCTGAACGTCCCGGATATACCATGTCAGAAAGTAGTGTCGGAAAATCTTTTGACATGATTTTTGAAGAAAACAAAGGTCGTCGATTAATTGTTGCTACATTTGCTTCGAATGTGGATCGTGTACAGCAAATTGTGAATTCTGCTAAGAAGTATCGACGAAAAGTCATTGTACAAGGTCGCTCTATGGTTAACGTTGTTACAACGGCTTCTGAATTGGGCTATCTAAAAATGCCCAAAAACATGCTTACAGATATTAATGATATAGGTAAATATAAAGATGGACAGGTTGTTTTAGTAACAACAGGTAGTCAGGGGGAGCCTTTAGCTGCATTGTCCCGTATGTCAAGCGGAACCCATCGTAATATTCAGATACAAGAAGGGGATGTTATTGTATTTAGTTCAAAACCAATCCCCGGAAATGAAAAGTATGTGTCACGAGTAATCAATGATTTGTATCGACGTGGAGCAGAAGTTATTGTTGAAGATACACATGTTTCCGGACATGCATGTATTGAAGAGTTAAAACTTTTACATTCATTGGTAAAACCAAAGTATTTTATACCTGTTCATGGTGAGTATAAGCATCTTATTAAGCATGCGGAGATTGCAAGTAATCTAGGTATGCGCAAAGACAAGATATTTATCTTAAGCAATGGTGAGATTTTAGAGTTGAATCAAAGTCATGCAACGCGTGCAGGTACAGTGCCTTGTCAGCCGTTATTAGTTGATGGTTTAGGTGTTGGTGATGTAGGGAATATTGTTCTTAGAGATCGACAAAAACTATCCGAAGACGGACTCATCGTTGTCGTGGTGACAGTAAGAAAAGGAACCTTAGAGATTTTATCCGGTCCGGATATTGTATCACGCGGATTTGTATATGTTCGTGAATCAGCAGATTTAATGCAAGAGACGCGGGAAGTCGTAGTCAAAACACTTCAAAAATGCAAAGACCGTAAAATTGAAGGTTGGGCAAAGATGAAGAATGCGGTACGTGATGATTTACGTGAACATTTATGGCGTCAAATGAAACGTAATCCAATGGTCTTGCCGGTAATAATGGAAGTGGAATAAGAGGTGATAGGATGGATGTCAAAGCAGAAACCCTTGAACTAGTCAAAAAAATCAAAGAAAAGCAAGAATATATTGATTATTTGAATTATCGGTCAATTCTTGAAAGACATGAAGAATTGTTGTGTCAAGTTGAAGAGTTTAGGCGAAAGAATTTTGAGATTCAGGTATCCCATCAATATGGAGCCTATAATGCTTATGAAAATTTAATTAGTCTCAAACAAGATTATAAAGAATTATTAAGTGAACCAAAAGTAAAGATGTTTTTAGATGCGGAACTCAAATTATCTAAATTGATGGCTTCGGTCTATGATACGATTACAGAAGAGTTAGAATTCGATACACATTTTTTAGAGTAGCGAAAGGTGATTATATGATAAACAAAATTCTTGGCGAAGTTTTTAACTATATGTTAAAGATTGTCATTATTATAGGAGCAGTTTTTGCAATATATCAGGCGGCGATGTGGGCATATGGTTCCGGCTATGAATTAATGGCAAAGGAACCGGATGCGAATCGAACCATTATAACAAAAGAAATCAGTATTCCCCAAGGTGCTTCGACAGAAACTATTGCCAATATTTTAGAAGAAAATGAACTTATTCGAAGTGCAGTGTATTTTCGTGTATTAGCCAAGCTTCAAGGTGTGGACAGTTTATTTCAATATGGTGATTTTTCCTTAAATACAGGAATGGAGCCTGAAGAAATCATAACCATCCTTTCTGAAGAAGGAGAGAAACGAGAAGTTGTTAAATTTACAATACCTGAAGGCTTCAGCCTTGAACAGATTGCTGAACGTGTAGCCGCTCAAGGACTATGTACAGTAAGCCAATTTATGGATGCGGCAGAAAACGGAAACTTTGGTTATCGTTTTATCGATGAGTTACCGGACCGGCCTAAACGTTTACAAGGATACTTATTCCCAGCAACTTATGAAGTCTATGCAGATGCTTCAGCAGAAGATATTATTAGCAAGATGCTGATGAAGTTTGATGATGTCTTTTCTGATGAGTATTATGCCCAAGCTGAAGAATTAGGATATAGTGTCGATGAAATTATAACCATTGCTTCAATGATTGAAAAAGAAGTTCGCGTGGCCGAAGAACGACCCAAGGTGGCAGGCGTTATCTATAATCGACTGAATATCGATATGAGTCTGCAAATGTGTAGTACAGTCATGTATGCATTGGGCGTGCCTCGTGACCGATTATTGTATAGTGACTTAGAAATCGTATCGCCCTATAATACCTATAATAATCTGGGATTACCTATTGGTCCTATCGCAAATCCCGGTGCTGCTGCGATTGAAGCAAGCTTATATCCGGAAAATCATAATTATTTGTATTTTGTTTTGAAAGATACAGAGACAGGTGCTCATGAGTTTAATGCGACACTCGACGACCATAATGCAGCAAAAAATAGATATAATCAAAAATTCTAATGAGCAAGACGTAAGAAATAGGCTAAAGATAACTTTAGCCTATTTTTGCTAAAAAGGAGTTAGACTTGAAAGAAAACAATTCAATGAGCCAGTATCTTGGCTATATTCGCAAAGAAAATTCTTTATTCATACAAGAAATGAAAGCACATGCCAAAGAACATCATGTGCCGATTATAAAAGATGATATGGCTTCCTTATTGGCGGTCTTGATTCAAATGGCAAAACCCCTTCGAATCCTTGAGATTGGTACGGCTATTGGATATTCTACAATCCTTATGATGCAAGCCATAGAAGACGTCCTTGATATTTCCAAGGTTAAGATAACCACCATTGAGCGTGATGATCAGATGGTCAGTCAGGCAAGACAAAATATTCACCAATCAGGATATGAGAACCAGATTGATCAAATCCATGGTGATGCAATAGACGTTTTGCAGGAATTGTGTTTAAAGCAAGAGCAATACGATTTTATTTTTATGGATGCAGCAAAAGGCCAATACCTTACATTTTTACCGGATGTCATTTACCTTTTGAAAAAACACGGAACACTGGTGTCAGATAATGTTTTGCAACAAGGCGATGTAGCTAGGTCACGTTTTAATGTGCCTAGACGGCGGCGGACCATTCATCAAAGGATGCGCCAATATCTCTGGGAAATTAATCATCATAAACAATTAAGTACGACTGTTTTAGATATAGCTGATGGTGCGACAATAAGTGTTAAGATACAAGAATAGGAGAACGTTGTGGATAGATTAGACATAAAAAAACCGGAATTATTAATACCGGCAGGAAGCTTGGAAAATTTAAAAATTGCAGTGGCCTATGGAGCGGATGCGGTTTATGTTGGTGGACAAGAATTTGGGCTCAGAGCAAAAGCTAGAAATTTTTCTTTTGAAGATATGCGATTAGGCATTGAATATGCCCATGCTCATAATGTAAAGGTCTATGTGACCGCAAATATTATTGCACATAATCAGGATATCCCGGCAGTGGAGGAATATTTCAAGGAACTGAAAGAAATCGGACCAGATGCAGTTATTATTGCGGACCCGGGTATTTTAGCTATTGCAAAAATGATTATACCTGACATGGAATTGCATCTGAGTACACAAGCCAACAATACCAACTATGCATCCATTAATTTTTGGTATCAACAAGGAGTTAAACGGGGTGTTGTCGCTAGAGAACTATCCTTTGAAGAGATTGCAACGATCCGCAGTAAAATACCGATGGATATGGACATAGAAGCCTTTGTTCACGGCTCAATGTGTATTTCGTATTCAGGCAGATGCCTTTTAAGTAATTATATGACGGGGAAGGATGCCAATAAAGGGGCCTGTACCCATCCTTGTCGGTGGACCTATCATCTTATGGAGGAATCTCGGCCGGGAGAATATATGCCTGTTTTTGAAAATGAACGTGGTACATATATTTATAATTCTAAAGATTTATGTATGATTGAATATATCGATGAGATTATTCGTTCGGGCATTACAAGTCTAAAGATTGAAGGACGCATGAAAACCGGATTATATGTAGCGACAGTTACAAGAGCCTATCGAAAAGCTATTGATGACTATTTTACGGATGTTGAAGTATATAAAAGCAATAAAGCTAGCTATTTAGAAGAAATTAAAAAGTGCAGTTATCGCCAGTTTACAACCGGATTCTATCATGAACGTCCGGATGCAGACAGCCAGATTTATGATAGTAACACCTATATTCGTGATTTTGTTTTTGTGGGTAAGGTATTAGAGGATACGCAAGGGGAACAAACCCTCATAGAGCAGCGGAATAAATTTGTCGTTGGAGATACTCTAGAGTTAATGAAGACCGATGGCTCTACACATACCTTTACCGTTAAAGCCTTAATAACGGATGAAGGGGACGTCGTAACGGAGGCACCCCATCCAAAGCAAAAACTCTGGATTCAATTACCGGTTGCGGCCAAAAAGCACGAACTTCTAAGAAAGGGTGATAAAACGTGAAAAGCTTTAAGAAAAAGTTGCGAATCGGTGACCTACTAATGCAATACGGTATTATCACCGGAGAGCAGTTAGAAGAAGCATTAAGCCAACAACGTAAAAGTGGCGCCAAAATAGGAGAAACACTCATTAATCTCGGATATGTAACCCAACAAAATATTAATGAAGTGCTGGAATACCAGCTAGGTATTCCTTTTGTCGAACTTAAAGAGTATGATATTTCAAAAGATGCGGTACTGACCATTAGTGAATCTCTTGCTAAACGCCATATTCTAATACCCATACGTATTACAGACAATGATTTGTATGTTGCAATGGAAGACCCCTTAAATATTTTTGCTATTGATGATGTCAAGATCTATTCCGGCAAGGAAGTGATTCCCATGCTGGCCAATGAAGTTGATATAAAATCGGCTATAGAAATGCATTATGGTAAGCAACAAGCCATGAAAGCTGCGGAGGAATATAAACAAGAGCAAGAGATTCAAGTGGATACTCAGATCCATGAGGATGCAATGATGGGTGATCAAATTCAAAGCGCCCCCATAGTTAAGCTGGTCAATACCATTATGGAACAAGCGGTCCGCCATCGGGCCAGTGATATTCATATCGAACCCTATGAACGCTATATACGGGTTCGTTATCGGGTTGATGGTAAATTACAACAGATGTTCGATTACGAGACATCACTTTTAAGCGCTATTGTTGCCAGGATAAAGATTATGGCCGGTATGGACATTGCAGAAAAACGTAAGCCTCAGGATGGGCGTATTAATATTAAGGTCAACAACATGGCCTACGATATTCGTGTATCTAGTCTGCCAACGGTCTATGGGGAAAAAGTGGTAATGCGTGTCAACTCAAAAGAAGGCTTTACAAAGGGAAAAGAGGAGCTTGGATTATTTCGTGATGATTTGGTCAAGTTTGAAAATATTCTTTCCCATCCTCATGGTATTATTTTAGTAACCGGTCCAACAGGAAGTGGTAAATCAACCACACTCTACACATCATTGAACGAAATCAATAGTGAAGATTTAAACATCGTAACAGTTGAAGATCCTGTAGAGTCACAGATTGAAGGCATTAATCAAGTCCAGGTCAATACAAAGACCGGCTTAACTTTTGCATCTGCCTTACGTTCTATTTTACGTCAAGACCCTGATGTTATTATGATCGGTGAGATTCGAGATGCGGAAACGGCTGAGATTGCAGTTAAAGCATCCATTACCGGTCACTTAGTTGTAAGTACCCTTCATACCAATGATGCAGCAAGCTCGATTAGCCGTTTAATGGATATGGGCATCGAACCTTTTTTAATCAGTGCATCTGTCGTTGGTGTCATCGCACAACGGCTGGTTCGACGATTATGTACAAAGTGTCGAGAAAGAGTCTTGGCATCGGAAGAAGAAAAGGCCATATTGAATGTTAATATTCATGAGGAACTCCATGTCTACAAAGAAAAGGGATGCCATCTTTGTGCCAATACCGGATATATCGGACGAATCGGGGTCTATGAAATCCTCCCCATTGACCAATCGATCCGACACATCATTAATCAACGGGGAACCTCTGACGATATCCGCAGTAGAGCATTAGACCAAGGATTAAAAACCATTCGTGAGAATAGTAAACGTCTTGTTTTGAATGGAACGACAACCGTCGAAGAAATGATTCGTATCTCATACGGAGCTGATTAGAAAGGAAGACAATGATGACGATTGATGACTTACTGATACAAGCGATGCAAAGCCAAGCATCCGATTTACACTTAACTGTTGGTGTACCACCCATTCTTAGAATTCATGGCAAGTTAAAATATATGGAATATGAACGATTAACACCGACCCAGTCTGCAGAGGTTATTCGTCCTATTATGAGTGATGAAATTTTTCAAAAATTTCAAGATCGTGGAGAAATCGACTTTTCATACAGTATACTCAATGTAGGGCGTTATCGCGTCAACGTCTTCAAACAAAGAGGCTCAATGGCAGCAGCCATTCGGTTAGTTGCAAGTGATATTCCTACTCCGGAAGCCCTTGGTTTACCGGTTTCAGTGATTGATCTTTACAAAAAAAAGCGTGGCCTTGTTCTGGTTACCGGTCCTACTGGAAGCGGTAAATCAACGACACTAGCGACATTAATTGATCAGATTAATCGAAATCGTAATGCCCATGTCATTACCCTTGAGGATCCTATTGAGTATCTTCACCGTCATCAACGGTCTATTGTCAACCAGCGTGAAGTCGGTGTGGATTCCGATTCTTTTAGCCATGCTTTACGTGCAGCCCTACGTCAAGATCCGGATGTTATTCTTGTAGGAGAGATGCGTGATTTAGAAACCATATCCATTGCAATAACAGCGGCAGAAACCGGTCACTTAGTCTTATCAACTCTACATACCATCGGTGCGGCCAATACCATTGACCGTGTTATTGACGTTTTTCCGCCTCATCAGCAACAACAAATCCGTATTCAATTGTCTAGTGTTTTGGTTTCGATTGTATCCCAACAATTACTGCCGAACTATACCAACTCCGGTCGCGTGGCAGCGTTTGAGACCCTTCATGTGAATCAAGCCATCCGTAATCTGATTCGTGAAAACAAAACCCATCAGATTAACTCGATTATTCAAACGAATCGCGAGATTGGTATGCAAACCATGGATGAGTCTTTGCTTAATCTGGTCAATGAAGGTGTAGTATCAAGAGAACAAGCCCTTATTTTTGCGACAGATCCTAATGCATTGGAACGCCGACTCTTACATTAATTAATATTTGATGAGAATTTCATGAGAATAAAATGAAAATAATATGAATATAGTATGAACAAAATATGAATAATTGGTTGAATTACGCCTAATGGCATGGTATAATGTCTTTACTGCGTGTAAAAAAGTGAAGAAAGGGTATAAATATGGCTAAATTCAATTATCTTGCATCAACATCGCAAGGGAAAAAACAAAAAGGTGTAATCGAGGCATCGACTCGACAAAGTGCCATCACAAAATTAAAAGATAATAATTTATACCCGGAATCTATTACGGAGCAAGGTGCCTTACATGGCGAGATTGTTTTAGGGAATCCGGTTAAAGTCAAAGACCTTACCATCTTTTGCCAACAATTCGAAGCGATTTTAAATGCAGGTGTTAGTGTATTAGAAGCTCTTTTTTTGTTAAAAGAACAAACAGAGAACAAATACCTATCGAAAGTTATCAATAACATGTATGAGCGTGTCGAGCAAGGGGAAGCCCTATCGGCGACCATGCGCGCCAATAGTAAATATTTTCCGGAGATTCTCATTAACATGATTGAAGCCGGAGAAGTATCCGGAAGTCTAGAGATTGCCTTACATCGTATGGCAGAACATTTCGAAAAAGAGTACAAATTACAACAATCTGTTCGAAAAGCAACCACCTATCCGGCGGTTGTATCGATTGTCGCACTCGGGGTGGTTATACTCCTCGTTCTTGTTGTTGTGCCCACATTTGTTACCATGTTTGATGGTATGGGAATGGAACTACCGGCAACAACAAAGGCCTTAATCGCCATTAGTGACTTTGTCAAATACCGATGGTATATTTTGATTCCATCTATTATCGGCCTCATTATAATTTTTCGAATATATGTAAAATCAGAAGTTGGCTCGATTACACTATCACGATTAAAGCTGAAACTCCCTATAATCGGGCCTGTACAGACAAAAATCGTCGCATCCCGCTTCTCAAGAACCCTAAGTACACTCTTAGCATCCGGCTTACCTTTACTCGATGCCCTAAATATTGTGGCCAAAGTTGTCGATAACTATGTTGTAGAGAAAGGTTTAGAAGATGCGAGAACCCAAGTGAGCGAAGGTACAGCTTTGTCCAAGCCCATACGTGAGTTAGGCGTATTCCCACCTATGATTACCCATATGGTAAAAATCGGAGAGGATACAGGACAACTGGAACCTATATTAAATAAAGTGGCTGACTTCTACGATAGTGAAGTAGAATCCGCCGTAGCTCAAATGACGTCCCTGCTAGAACCCTTAATCATCGTC
>CAZLXW010000091.1:0-11743 GCA_964563505.1 uncultured Eubacteriales bacterium | reverse complement strand
AGATTTAAGAAACAAAAAGGTTCGCTAGCCATCGCGCCAGCGATTTGGTACAATAATGGCATTAAAAGTTAATCATAAATATGGAGGTAGAAAATGTATTCATTTGAAACAATACACGAATTTGACCCGGAAGTGGCTGATTCAATTCAGTCTGAGATTAATCGACAAAAAAATAATATTGAACTTATTGCTTCCGAAAATTTTGTATCAGAAGCTGTAATTGCAACTATGGGTACGCCTTTAACGAATAAATATGCTGAAGGATATCCGGGCCGTCGTTATTATGGGGGATGCGAATGTGTTGATGTTGTTGAAAACTTAGCAAGAGATCGTGCAAAAGAGATTTTTGGTGCTGATCATGCCAATGTGCAGCCGCATTCGGGGGCACAAGCAAATTTAGCCGTATTTTTTGCTGTCTTAGAGCCGGGGGATAAAGTTATGGGAATGAATTTATCCCATGGTGGCCATTTGACACATGGTAGTCCGGTGAATATATCGGGAAAGTATTTTGAGATTATTCCTTATGGTGTGAATGAAGAAGGCTATATTGATTATCACGAACTTGAGCGAATTGCTCTTGCGGAAAAACCAAAGATGATTATTGCCGGTGCAAGTGCATATGCGCGTACCCTTGACTTTAAACGATTTAAAGAAATTGCAGATAAAATAGATGCCTATTTAATGGTTGATATGGCACATATTGCAGGACTTGTTGCGGCAGGTTTACATCCAAATCCTGTTGAATATGCCGATTTTGTAACGACAACAACCCACAAAACATTACGAGGACCACGAGGTGGTATGATTCTGTGCAAAGAGAAATATGCAAAAGCGATTGACAAAGCTGTCTTCCCAGGAATTCAAGGGGGACCTTTAATGCATATTATAGCAGCAAAAGCTGTAAACTTTAAAGAAGTATTGAGTCAAGAATTTAAAGATTATCAGCAACAGATTGTTAAGAATGCCAAGGCCTTATCTGAAGCACTTATGAAACGGGGGATTAATATCGTATCCAACGGCACAGATAATCACTTGATGTTATTAGACTTGCGTAGCTTGAATTTGACAGGAAAGGTTGCAGAGAAGCTGCTGGATGAAGTTCAAGTGACCTGTAATAAAAATACCATTCCCTTTGACCCTGAAAGTCCTTTTGTAACAAGTGGTATTCGGCTAGGTACGCCAGCTGTGACATCGCGAGGAATGAAAGAGGCTGATATGGACACTATTGCAGAGATTATATATATTGCTTTAACAGATTTTGATCATTCAAAAGAGAAAGCCATTGAGATGGTTAAAGAATTAACTGGTAGATACCCGTTATATGAATAATAGTGAGGACTTGCTCTTAATTGAGCAAGTCTTTTATATATGATGACAGGAGGGGCGTTATGAAAGAAAAGAAAATCATGGCAGATCTTAAATATCTTAAATTATTAAGTAAGCAGTTTCCAACAGTCTATGAGGCTTCAACCGAAATTATTAATTTAGAAGCAATATTAAACTTGCCCAAAGGAACGGAACATTTTTTGTCGGATATTCATGGAGAAGATGAAGCTTTTCTACATATCTTAAAAAGCGGATCAGGAATTATACGTAAAAAAGTTGAAGATGTTTTCGGATCAACCATTACCAACAACAGCAAAAAGAAATTAGCAATATTAATCTACTATCCAAATGAAGTGCTTAATAAAAATAGTGAATTAGCAAGTATGTCAGAAGTTGAACGTTATGACTGGTATGAAGTAACACTTCATCGTTTAGTTCTTGTTTTAAAAGAAGTGTCTTCAAAGTACACCCGTTCAAAAGTACGGAAAGCGTTACCGAAAGAATTTGAATATATCATTGAAGAGCTATTACATCATCGGGATAATGACCCTGATAAAGAACATTATTATTCTCAGGTTATAAAAAGTATTATTGAGATAGGCAGAGCTAAAGCATTTATTATTGCTATTAGTGAAGTGATTCAACGTTTAGCGGTTGACCATTTGCATATTCTAGGAGATATATATGATAGGGGTCCAAGACCGGATGTAATTATGGATAAGCTCATGCGTTATCATTCTTTAGATATTCAGTGGGGCAATCATGATATTGTATGGATGGGAGCGGCTTCAGGTTCATGGATATGTATTTTAAATGTCATACGGGTAAGCGCACGTTACGGTCAGTTAGATATTTTAGAAGAGGCCTACGGAATTAACTTGTTGCCGATAGCAAAATATGCCATGCATCACTTTAACAATGTTGAAGGCCAATTTTATCCAAAGAACACTGAAGATTTATTGGAAGATGAAGTTGTTTTGGCAGCGCAGATAAATAAGGCAACGACCTTTATGCTCCTCAAACTTGAAGAGCAGATAGCAAAGAGACGTCCGGAATATCAAATGGAAGATCGGTGTCTTTTATCTAAAGTTGACTTTGCAAATAAAAAGATTCAACTTGCAGATAAAGAATATCCCTTAGAAATAGAAAGCTTTGAGACCATAGATGTTGACAATCCCACCCAATTATCTGAAGAAGAACACCTTATTATGCTTAAATTACAGCAGTCATTTTTAAATAATGCACGGTTACAGGAGCACGTTGCATTTTTATTTGAAAAAGGTAGTATATATAAAATATATAATAAAAATCTTCTCTACCATGGATGTATTCCATTAGACCCGAATGGAGACTATACAAAAGTGACAATGGATGGAATGCAGTTTAGTGGAAGAAAGCTACTCGATCAATATGAGTTATTATTACGTGAAGCCTATGGAAATCGTTTTGAAAGTGAAGACGATCAAGAAATGGACATTTTTTGGTATCTATGGTCAGGGAAGCATTCGTCACTATTTGGCAAAGATGGCATGAAAACATTTGAGCGCATCTTTATAAAAGATAAAGAAACACATATAGAAAAGAAAAATGCCTATTATGAACATATATTAAATGAGGAAGTATGTAAAAAAATACTCAAAGACTTTGGCTTGTTGCCGAATTATTCAAGAATCATTAACGGTCATGTTCCGGTAAAGGTTAGTGAAGGGGAGAGTCCTATAAAATCGGGCGGTCGTTTGATTGTTATTGATGGAGGTTTGGCCAAAGCCTATCAAGACGTAACCGGAATTGCCGGATACACCTTAATCTTTAATTCTCATGGAATGTTGCTTGCAGCCCATGAACCCTTTACTTCAGCAAAAGATGCTTTCGAAAATAATATTGATATGATTTCTTCCTTGTCGATCGTGGAAGCGTCAAAAGAACGTATTCTTGTTGGTGACACCGATATTGGACAACAACTCTACAATGATATCAAAGATTTAAAACTTTTACTTACGGCATATCGTAAAGGAATTATTAAAACTTTATTATATTAGATGGTTTTCCATAGACAAGCCATGGCGAGTGTGATAATTTAAGGTATACACTTGAATGAAAAGTAAATGGAGATGATAGTATGAAATGCTCTGTATGTAAAGAAAATACAGCAGTTGTTTTTATAACAAAAATGGCAGAAAATAAACCGGAACGTATGGGTTTATGTTTGCCGTGTGCAAGTAAACAAGGAATCAGTCCGATTGAACAGATGATGCAACAAAGTGGTATGAGTTCTGAAGAATTTGATAATATAAATCAGCAAATGATGCAAATGTTTGAAGATCCTGATATTAGTGATTCAATTAATAATTTTATGAGTCAAATGACCGATGGAGAACAAGGGGAGAATATTTCGGAAATGTTGGGTGCATTTGCAGGAAATATGCGTTCTGAAGATTCAGACGAGGCAGATGATGCTAAATTCTCAGAAGTGGATGACGTGAATAAAGATAAGTCCTTTGGTAATATTTTTGGTAAGAAGCAAACGAAGGTTAAAGAAAAAAAATCTAATAATAAGCGTAAAAACCTTGATGCCTTTGGTATTAATTTAACAGCAAAGGCTAAGTTAGGTGAAGTGGATCGTATCATTGGACGCCATCGTGAGATTGACCGTGTTATTCAAATATTAAATCGACGACAGAAAAACAATCCGGTTCTTATTGGTGAACCCGGTGTTGGGAAAACGGCAATTGCCGAAGGTTTAGCTGTTCGTATCGTTGAAAAGCAAGTACCGGTTAAACTTCTGGATGCTGAAATTTATTTATTGGATTTAACGGCTTTAGTTGCAGGGACACAGTTTCGTGGACAATTTGAAGGTCGCATGAAGGCCATTATTAATGAAGCAATGTCAAGCGGTAATGTTATTCTGGTTATTGATGAACTACATAACATAACAGGCGCAGGCGAAGCTGAAAGTGGCGCTATGAATGCTGCGAATATTTTGAAACCTGCCCTTGCAAGAGGGGATGTTCAAGTCATCGGTGCAACAACACTTGAAGAGTATCGTAAACATATTGAAAAAGATACAGCCCTTGAACGTCGCTTTCAATCGGTTCTTGTTGAAGAACCAACAGAAAGCGAAGCAACAGAAATGATTCAAGGAATCAAAGATTATTATGAAGATTACCATAAAGTTCATATATCCGATGCGATTATTGCAAGTGCTGTGCATATGTCAAAGCGTTATATACATGATCGTTATTTACCGGATAAAGCAATTGATGTTCTTGATGAAGCGGGCTCACGGGCAAACTTGAAAAATAAAGGTTTGGTTGAATTAGAGGCTTTAAAAAATCAGCTGACTAAAGTTGTTGCTGAAAAAGAAGAGGCAGCAAATGAGGATGATTTTGAGAAAGCTGCGGATTGTCGCGTTGAAGAATTACGTTTGACGGAAAAAATTCATCAACTTGAGGTGACTTGTGACAGTGTCTCAATTACGCAAGAGGATATTGCATATGTTATTGAAGCATGGACAAGAATACCTGTTCAAAGCATTAATGAAGAAGAAAAGCACAAGCTTCTCAATTTAGAAGATCGATTGCAACGTCGAGTTAAAGGTCAAGAACATGCGATTCGTATTTTGGCCAAGACAATACGACGTAATCGTTCAGGTTTTAAAAAACGATTTAAACCTAGCTCTTTTATTTTCGTTGGACCCACCGGGGTCGGAAAAACGGAATTAACAAAAAGTTTAGCAGAAGAGCTCTTTGGTGATGAATCTGCCATGATTCGTTTTGATATGTCTGAGTTTATGGAAAAACATACGGTGTCTAAACTGATTGGTGCACCTCCTGGATATGTCGGTTATGATCAGGCAGGTCAATTAACCGAAAAAGTAAGACGACGTCCTTATTCTGTCATATTATTAGATGAGATTGAAAAAGCTCACGCAGATGTATATAATTTATTGCTTCAAATTCTTGAAGATGGACGGTTGACCGACAGTCAAGGACGAAGTGTTAATTTTGAAAATACGGTGATTATTATGACTTCTAATGCAGGAACAAGCAATAAAAGTAGTTCTATTGGTTTCAATAATGATTCAAACAAAGCAAAAGACCTTCATGAGTTAGATGCCTTAAAATCCTTTTTTAGACCGGAATTTCTTAACCGCATTGATGAAACAATTATATTCCAGTCATTGTCTAGGAAAGTTTTAAAAGACATTGTCGAAGTGATGTTAAAAGATGTCATCAATACAGCGAAAGAAAAGGAAATTGAGCTTACCGTTACGGATGCTGCCAAAGAGTATTTGGTTGAAGTTGGATTTGATGAGAAATATGGTGCTAGACCTTTACGCAGAGCTATTGGCAAACATATTGAAGATGAATTGGCTGAGTTATTTATTAAAGATATGATTCAAGAAGAAAGCAAAGTCAGAGTTGACTATATTAACGAAAAAATTGTGCTTAGTCATACATAAAACATCATTCAAATAAATGAGCTGCTATTAATTTAGCAGCTCATTTATTTTAGCGAGATTTATTAAATATTTTGGTAGTACAATTGTCGTATATAAATAGTCGATTTCTTCCTGGCTTATTGAATCAATGTAGTTTTTTGTATAATTCTTATCATAGTGGACATAGCGATGAATAAAATCGATGGCTTTATTATATGCAATAGCGGCTTTATGCATAGATTGAAAATAGCCTAGAACAATATATCCGTTGACATGGATTTTCGCTTTGTAGCGCACTTTGTTTTTGTATAATTTTTTTTCGACGCCATGATAAGGATTAATGATATCTATATTATCGTAGCGCAAATTATAAGGGTCCTTATCGATAAAATGATAATCTTTACCAGCTGAAGCATGATTGCGAATACCAAAACGCGTTAATATATTCATTTGCATACCAAAATCATTTACAAAAAAATAGTTTCCACGTTTAAAAATTTTATGTGTACCGTAAAAAAATAAGTCATCAACATCAAAGGTTAGAATCGTTTGTTGCGACAAATGATAGGTGAAATAATGCTTATATAGATAAATTGGAGTTTTAAAATAAAGGCCATTATCTCTAAAATTATGGAGTATAACCCATTTTTCATAACTTAAGGATTGATTGGTTTTATTGTAATCACGAAGACGATAACGGTTGTTGCGTACAATGAGACTGGCTAATGCATAACAATTTTCTGCAGTAGCGTAAGAGTCAGTGCTGCCTAAACTAATATGTTTGTTTTTGTACGTTATTGACACGCGATAGTATTGTTGACCGTTTTTTTTAGTTGTTGCATAAATTCCTGTAGGCATACCCATCGTCCTTTTCTTATATTATAGCTAGTATAGCATGAAAAATAGGAAAAAGACAAATAAGAGAAGAGAAATAGTACTTAATCTTTCCTTAGGCATCATGATATATATATATATATCATTGAAATATTAACCAAAAAAACAGGGTAATATCAAAAAAAAATAGATGAAATGCTAATATAAATAACGGAATATTCTGAAAATAATAAAAAAATATCTAAAGTGAAGTTGGGTTCATTGACTTAGAAATTGATACTAAGTATAATGACCAAGTCGTAAAAAGTATTGAAAAGGAGATATTATGAATTTTTTTAAAAAGTTATTTGAATTTTTGTTTCAAAAGAATCATACTATATCTAAAAAAGTATATACTTTTGGTTGCGTTATCGTTACGACTTGTATTGTAAGTGTTTTCATATTAGGTTCAAATGGTTATTTAGTGAATGTATATAGTGCTAAAAACCAAGAAGAACAAGAAAACATTTCAAAAGAAAAAGAACTAGATGAAATTGAGATGAACAGTGAAAATGAAGATGAAATCGTTCTGCTGCTAGATCGTAACCTTCTTAGTCATCCAATAATGAATCTAGATACATTTCAGACAATACAAGGCATCGATGCACCAAGCAATCAAAAAGTATTGTCAATTATGAAAGATGAAGATGAAAAAGAGATATTATCAACATCGTCAATCGTAAATGATGAAAATGTACTCAAAGATTTAGTGGATGAATTACTCGAAGGAATGACTTTAGTTGGTTATGAACCGATTATTGAATTTCGAGAACCGATTGAACTATCAGAAACCGATTATAGTGTATTATTACGTATTGTTGAGGCAGAGGTTGGCTCAGAAGATTTATTTAATCGAACGATTATTGCTAATGCAATTATTAACCGTATGTATGATTCCTCATATCCAGATACGATTGAAAAAGTTGTTTTTCAAAACAATGGGAAAATATATCAATTTTCTCCAATCTTAGATGGACGCTATTATGAAGTTAGTGTAAGTAAAGACACAAAAAAAGCAGTAGAGATTGCTTTAGCAGGGATTGACAACAGTGCAGGAGCACTATCCTTTGTAAATCCGTATATAACGAGTGCTAAAAATATGCGCTGGTTTAATACGAAACTTCAATTTGTGACAAAGTATGGAGTTGTTGAGTATTTCAAGGATAAATAAATTGGCTTAGATATAGAGTATTGCGGAAGCAATACTTTTTGTCTTTCCTTCAAAAACAATTGTATTTGATAGAAGAATATGTTATAATTTCCCCAAACTTTCTAATTAAAATTACATAAGGTGGTATAGGATGAAAAAAATAGGTTATAATAGTACGCGCGGAAATGAAAAAAATGTTGAGTCATCTTACGCAATTGTAAAAGGCTTAGCTAATGACGGTGGATTGTTTGTTCCCAATCAAATTCCAACGTTGAATAAAACATTTGAAGAATTAAAAGATCTGTCTTATCAAGAGATTGCCTGCTATGTTTTAGGAGAGTTTCTTACAGATTTTACAGAAGAAGAAATCAAGCACTGTGTTTATAGTGCATATGATCATAAATTTGACAACCCTGATATTGCCCCAATTGTTAAGAAGAATGACTATTATTATTTGGAATTATTTCATGGTTCCACCATTGCTTTTAAAGATATGGCACTTTCGATTTTACCGTATTTAATGACGACGGCGGCTAAAAAACAAGGAATTACAAATGAAATTGCAATATTGACAGCAACCTCTGGTGACACCGGAAAGGCAGCGCTTGCTGGTTTTGGTGATGTTGAAGGGACAAAAATCATTGTGTTTTATCCCAAAAACGGTGTGTCAAAGATTCAAGAACGACAAATGACGACAAGTGAAGGAGAAAATACCCTTGTTGTCGGCATTGATGGAAACTTTGATGATGCGCAAAATGGAGTAAAAACAATTTTTAATGATCGAGAATTTAATCAAAGGCTAAATGAAGTTGGAGTGCAACTCTCGAGTGCCAACTCAATCAATATCGGCCGATTACTGCCACAAGTTGTTTATTATGTATATGCCTATAGCCGATTAGTGAAGGAAGAAGAAATACAAGCCGGAGAGTCAATAAATGTTGTCGTACCTACAGGCAACTTTGGTAATATTTTAGCTGCCTATTATGCAAAAGAAATGGGCCTACCTTTGAATAAACTAATATGTGCTTCGAATGATAATAAAGTTTTATATGATTTTTTTGAGACAGGAACATATGATCGACGCAGAGATTTTGTATTAACGATTTCTCCATCAATGGATATTTTAATTTCAAGTAATTTGGAACGACTCATTTACACAATTGCCGGAGAAGATGCATCGGTGGTTAATGAATTGATGGAAGGATTACAAACAGAAGGTCAATATAGCATTACTAAGGATATGAAAGCAAAGTTAGATGCATTTTATCCGGCCTTTGCGACAGAAGCCATGACGCAAGAAGCGATTAAAGACGAGTTTGAAGATGTTAACTACATGTTAGATCCACATACAGCAGTGGCAAAAGTTGCTTTTGATCAATACATTGACGAGACAAAAGACATAACAAAAACAGTGATTGTGTCAACAGCAAGTCCATATAAATTTACAAAAAGTACACTTGTGGCATTAGATGATAGCTATGAAAATATCGATGACTTTGAACTATTACATGAATTATATAAAGTTTCAAAAGTGGATATTCCGGAAGCAGTTAAAGATATTGAAAAAAGATCGATTTTACATTCAACAGTATGTGAAAAGGATTCGATGGCAGATGTTGTGCTGAATTTTTTAAAAAAATAAAATATAGATAATTCGTATTGGAGGGTTATGCGATGGCGGAAGAGAAGATTGAACGAAAAAAAGTAAAGTATACACGGTATTTAAAGGATGCTCTTGAACAAATACCAAAAGGAGCTTTTTTAACCGTAAAGACACAAAGTAAAGTCAACACAATGACCATTGGATGGGCAACATCCGGTGTTATGTGGGGACGACCGGTATTAGTGATTGGTGTACGTCCAAGTCGCTTTACCTTTGAAGGCATTGATGTCCATAAAGAGTTTACGGTCAGCATCCCACTAAATCAAAAACTGAAAAAACAAATCACTTATTGTGGCACACATTCCGGAAGAGATGTTGATAAATTTGTTGAATGTGATATACATGCAGCTGAGGGTGAAAATGTGGAAATACCAATTATTCAAGAGTGTGGATTACACTATGAATGTCGAGTTGTAGCCAAACATCAACTCATTCCCGAGTTTATTGATGATACGATTAAAAATCGATACTATCCGGAAGGCGATTATCATATGATTTTTTACGGTGAAATCGTGAATTCTTATCGAATTGATTAATTGTTTTGGATCTATTTAATGTATTCTTTTTGTGGATGGATTTGTGTTGCATTAAGATGTACGATGACTTCATCGACATAGTTATAATTTAAAAGTGTTTTCTTAACTTGGTCACCAATTTGGTGACCTTTTATAATACTTAAATTTCCATCGACGGATATTTTTACTATAAGTAAGAAGTTTAAACCAATGGGTTTAGATGTAATGGTATCGACGTGGTCAACGCCTTCAATTCCACCGATTATTTCAAAGAGCTCATCTTTGATATCTTGATCAATCATTGTATCCATGAGTACATAATAGGCACTGCTAAAGATGGATAATCCGGTGTATGCAATCCAAATACCGATAGCAACACCAACAATACTGTCTATAAAATATAGTTGGAAATATGCTGTGACGATACTTAACAATGTGAAAAGAGTTATAAAGATATCGTTTCGATGATCTTCAGCATTAGCAAATGCTAAAAGTGAATTGTGTTTATGACCGATGCGATTGGCATAAAGGTATAAGCCAAATTTTATAGCAATAGTTGCTATAGCAACAACAATGAGCCATGGAGTAAATAAAAAAGTACGATGACTTGTGAGAGAATCAATGGAACTTTTGATTATATTAAAGGCAACGACGAATAAAGAAATGCTGATAAGCATACTAAAAATATATTCTGCCTTTCCGTGGCCGTAAGGATGTTCTTCATCATAAGGTTTTGAAGAGATTTTATTGCCGATAAATGTCATAAGAGAAGCAAAGACATCGCCTGCACTATTTAACCCGTCTGCAATCATAGCTTGACTGTGACTCATAAATCCGACGAATAATTTAATAATCAGCAGAAAAATATTCCCAACCATTCCACTTATTGCTACATAATGTATACTTGAATTTCTTTTGTCCATAATAAAACTCCTTTTATAAAATATATAGAAGTATTATATCATAATAATAACTTTATTGCTCCTTGGATGTTGACACAAGTAATTGAAAATGATAAAATCATAATTGTAAACAATTTCAATTAATAATAATTGTTAATAAAAAAATAACAAATGGAGGTATTTATGAGCAAATCATTAAAAGGAACAAAAACAGCTGATAACTTAATGAAATCTTTTGCAGGTGAGTCACAGGCAAGAATGCGCTATACGTATTACGCGAGTAAAGCAAAAAAAGAAGGATATATTCAAATCTCAAACATTTTTCAAGAAACAGCAGATAATGAAAAAGAGCATGCTGAACGCTTCTATAAGTTTCTAATTGAAGACCTCAATGGTGAAATGAATGAAATTAACGGAGCTTCATATCCAATTGCTTTAGGTTCAACATTAGAAAATCTAAAAGCAGCAGCGGATGGAGAACAAGAAGAATGGGAAGACCTATATCCATCATTTGCTGATGATGCTGAAGAAGAAGGATTTACAGCAATCGCAACGACATATAGAAAAATTGCTGAAGTTGAAAAGCACCATGAAGAAAGATATCGTAAGTTAGCAGATAACATTGCAAATAATAAAGTGTTTGAACGCGAAGAATCCATTGCATGGAAATGCGGAAATTGCGGATATATCCATGTTGGAAAAAAAGCGCCTGAACTATGTCCTGCATGTCAACATGCGCGAGAGTATTTTGAAATCCTATGCGATAATTTCTAAATTGATTATAAGTAAAGCAGATACGTCAACGTATCTGCTTTTTCATTTGATAGGAAAGTTCTACTTTTCTATCAAAGACATTTTAGAATCAAAAAAATA
>CAZLXW010000090.1:0-11754 GCA_964563505.1 uncultured Eubacteriales bacterium | reverse complement strand
AAAAGCCAGTTGCTAAAGCAACCGACTTATAACGAGGCGAAGCCTCTTTGTTCTGGGATTTCAGGACCTTTAAATGTTGTTTGGGGCGATGGATTGCATAGAATATTTTCATATCCTTATGCAGTAGGACCTTTTTTGGTGAGCTATATACTTGCAAACATAGGTTTGGTTTATGGCATAACCTTTTTTCATCTAATACGAAAAAATAATACTAGTTCAACTAAGAGTGAATTAGTAAATCTTGATAAATTGTTTGAGAAAAAGAAACAAATAATGGTTGCAGGATTTTCTTTAATACTAACAGGTTCATTATTCGAGTTGATAAATATTATTAGAGTTGGTGGAATTACTGCACTTTTTTCAGGCAAAGCAGTTTTTCAAAGTTTATCTGCAGGATTAACTTTAACACTACCTTCAACTGAAATAATGATTATTGGTTTTTCATTAGTTGCAATATATCTTGGGGTTATACACGCCAAAAAGTATAGGGATAGATATGTGAAATTAAGGATTGGGGTATTTCTACTATTTTCAGCCCCGTATATATTAATAAAAACTATACTAGGACAAAGAAGTGTTCTGTTAACTCTACTTATTTGTTTCATTATTGGGTTTTATTATTTTAAACCTATAAAAAAGCTGAAGCCCAAATTAGTTGCAGTCCTATTGATTGCTTATGTTTTTCTAGCTTTTGTATTTGCTAATAGAGGTATTGTATCCCTCATACAAGACAACCCAAAACAGTTTATAGAAACGGCTTTTCAGAAAGAGAGAGTAGTTGAAGCATTGAATCCAGGTGTTAATGAGTTTGGAGCAGCCTTTGGAAATTACAGTGAGTTTTATATAAAAACTGGTAATGATTTCGGATCGAGATTAGGTTCGACTTATATTAAAGGATTGGTTGTACCGATTCCATCATTTGTATATCCAGGTAGTAAACCTAAGCAGATAACCTATGAGTTTAGGGATGAACTGTTTGCTAGCGAGGCTAGCAGAGGGGCTATAGCAGGCACAGGATTTTCATCTATACTGGAGGCTTATATGAACTTTAGGTATATCGGGGTTATACTTGTTTATTTTGCAATAGGCTATCTTTTACAGAAGATAGAACATGTTTTAAGGTATAAAAGTATATTCTTCATATTGCTTTACACTGCATCGATATCGCAAACTATGAGCTTTCACAGAAGTGCATTTGGAACAATTTATAGTAATATTGTACTTAGAGCTATAATTTTAGTCCCGATAGTGTGGTATCTAAATAGGTATAATGGAAAAAAACAAAAAAGCATTAGTACAAATAGTCCGAACCAGTAAATTTGCACAATAAAGGAAGGTTACAGTTATGAAGTTTTTGTATATAGCTCCAAGATTTCATACTAATCAAGCACCTATTGTTGAAGGGCTTGTAAATGAGGGGCATGAAGTTTCATTTCTAGTGGAGAAATTTGGTATAAGCGAAGACTATAGTGTTATAACCCCAGAATGTATAGAGAAATCACTGATTTCTAAAACATTTTTTAAATTAATTGATTTCCTTATGAAGAGTCAGAATAATGAGAACAAGAAAATGAAGTTCTTTATACCTTCATTTATTAAATTTTTTAATCAAATTAAAGATATAAATCCAGATGTTGTAGTTCTAAGAAATAGAAGTTTTGTTACTGCATATGCAAACTTTATCTGTAAATTAATTGGTTGTCGCGCTGTTCTTCTTTATAATCAAACCCCTATTTATTTTGAAAAGGCAGATAATAGTTTTAGAATGAAGAACTTTATCCTTGAGAAAATTAAAAAGAATATATTCCCCTATGTTAGAATAACTCCGGTTTTGTATCGTGGAATTTATGAGCAAAGTTATAAGTACGCAACAAAATGTATAAATGAACATGAATATTTCTTGCCGTTTGTTGCAAAAGTTGATGAAGTTTTGCATAGACGGAATTATTGTTATGGTGATAAGATCAGAATACTGGATGTAGGAAAATATAGAGACTATAAGAATCATTATGTACTTGTAGATGCAATTAAAAAACTAGAAGATTGTAGTAGTGTAAATGTAACTATAGTAGGACAAGTCTCATGTGACGAAGAAGAGCGATATTATGATGATTTAGTAAAATATATTAATAGTTGCGGATTGTCAAAAATATTCAGCCTTAAGAAGAACGTAGCCTTTAATAAAATGGTTTCTCTATATCATGAGCATGATATTTTTGTATTAACAAGCAAAAATGAAATTGCTTCAATCTCTGTACTTGAGGCTATGGCAAACGGCCTAGTTGTCATTAGTACAAGTGCTAATGGCACAGCTTCTTACATTGAAGAAAATATAGATGGATACATTTTTGAAACTATGAATTCTGATGATCTATCATATAAACTATTAAACCTAATTTCTAACCCATCTAAAATTGTTGAAGTAGGGAATAAAGCAATCGATACAGTTACTCAAAAATATACATTTCAATCTTACTATCAGAAGATTAGTGAGATTGTTGAAAAAGAATTTAATAAAAAAATTCAATAGTAGATTCTAAAGAATCTATCAAAAGGTGAATTTAATATGAAAAGAAATGTTTTGCAGGGAAAGTTCGGGAAAAATGTTGTCTTAATAACTAGTGGAGCTGCAGTTGCTCAAATAATTAATATAGCCTTATCTCCTATCATAACTAGGCTATACACACCTGATGAATATGGCATTATTTCTGTTTTTACTGCAGTCATAGCTTCGTTGGGCTTTGTCGGGTCTTTCAATTTTGAAATGGGGATACCAATTGCTGCTGATGATAAAACAGCATTCAAAGTTCTTACATTGAGCACTATAACATTAATAATCTCGACATTGCTTCTTTCAACTATTTTGGGATTGTTTGGCGTTGAGTTATTGCATTTGCTTGATGGAGTAGAACTAATCAATTATATTTATCTAATTCCTTTGGGATTATTATTAAAGGGTTTGTATAATATTCTTATTCAATGGGCATATAGAAGCAAAGATTTTAAATCTATAACAAAGACGAAATTTGGGCAGTCATTTTCTCAAAACTTTATTAGTATTTTGATGGGGATTCTAGGAACTGGACCTATTGGTTTAATAATTGGTAAAATACTTGGACAAAGTGCAGGTATTACGACATTAACGTATCCCCTAATTAAGAATAGAAAGCAAATTTTTGATAATTTTAATCTCAAAGAGTTGAGTAGTGTTGCGTATAGATACAAGGAGTTCCCTTTATATACAACACCTAGGAGATACTTGGGTGATATAACCATATCATTACCTGTATTATTCATAACTTCACTATATGGAAGTGGTGTTGTAGGTTTTTTTGGTTTAGCTAATTCAGTCATTCAATTACCAATGAATATTATTGGAACATCAATCAGCAATGTATATTATGCAGAATGTGCTTCTTTAAGGAATACTAATCCCTTGAGAATTAAGGAATTATCAGATAAGTTGTTAAAAGTTCTGGTTATAATTGGTATTGTTCCATTAGGTATTCTTATTATATTTGGTCCACAGTTGTTTTCATTTGTATTTGGTAGTGAGTGGTTAGATGCAGGTAATTATGCTCGGCTATTATCTGTGTCCATTTTTTTTCGGTTTATATTTAAACCAATAAGTAACATATTTGATATATTTGAAAAGCAGAAAGTTGCATTCTGGTTAAATATTTTGAGAGTAGCGTTAGTGTTTATAACATTTTTAATTTCTAGAGCTTTGGAATTAAACTCATATTGGTATGTGGGAATTTATAGTATTTCAATGGCGGTAATTTATCTTTTGCAATATTTATTGGCAAGAAGTATTATATTGAGTGAATATTCCGGTGTTTAACGCTAAATCTGAATAGGAAGGAATGAGTTTAGAGAATGAAAATACTAATAACAGGTGCAGCCGGATTTATTGGCTTTCACCTTTCAAAGAAATTACTTGATGATTCCTATCAAATAATAGGAATTGATAATCTGAACGACTATTACGATCCAAACCTAAAACAGTCCAGGCTTGAAATCCTAGGCAAGTACAACAACTTTAATTTTCATAAAGTAGATTTAAAAGACAAGGCAGCGTTAGATAACATCTTCGTAACCTACCAGCCAACACACGTTATAAATTTAGCGGCTCAAGCAGGAGTGAGGTACTCCATTGAGAATCCCTATGCTTATGTGGATTCTAACCTAACTGGCTTTATGAATATCTTAGAGGCATGTAGGAACTATCCATTAGAGCATTTGCTTTATGCATCTTCAAGTTCTGTCTATGGTGGTAATAAGGTAGCGCCATTCTCTACGAATCATAATGTGGATCACCCGGTGTCGCTTTATGCAGCTACTAAGAAGTCTAATGAACTGATGGCTCATACCTATAGTCATCTTTATGGTATTCCTACTACCGGCCTTAGATTCTTTACAGTTTACGGCCCTTACGGAAGACCAGATATGGCTTACTTCTCATTTACTAAAGACATTCTAGCTGGAAAGCCTATTAAAGTCTTTAACCACGGAAAGATGGAAAGAGACTTCACATATGTTGATGATATTGTAGAAGGCATCGTGAAACTGATTAATAAAGCTCCCACTCCTAATATAGATTGGGATGAAAGCAAGGACGATTTAAGTACAAGCTTTGCACCTTATAAAATCTATAATATCGGTAACAACAATCCAGTGCAGCTTATGAGATTTATCAATGCATTAGAGTCGGCACTTGGCAAAGAAGCTGAGAAAATCTATATGGAAATGCAGCCAGGAGACGTTCTTAGAACATATGCTGATGTAAGTGATTTAGAAAGAGACATTAACTTCAAGCCATCTACGAGTATTGAAGATGGACTTGCTAAGTTCGTGGATTGGTACAAAGAGTATTATAATGTGGTAAAGTAGGCTGGTTGAGAATGATAGCCATAATCAATCAAACCATTAGGTCTTTATGACCTTACATAAACAAGGGGGTAAGCACAGATAATGAAAATTACTATCGCTGGAACAGGCTATGTTGGCCTGTCCAATGCTATACTTTTAGCACAACACAATGAGGTCATAGCGCTGGATATAATTAAAGAGAAAGTTGACATGATCAATAATAAAAAGTCTCCGATTGTTGATCCGGAGATTGAAGAGTATTTGGATACTAAAGAGTTGAACTTAATTGCAACAACAGATAATTATGAAGCTTTTAAGGATGCAGAATATGTCATAATTTCAACACCAACGAACTATGATCCAGAGAAGAACTATTTCAACACCAGAACTGTAGAAGCAGTAATTGCAAATGTATTGTCGATAAATCCAGATGCAGTAATGATTATTAAATCTACAGTACCTGTTGGATATACAGAGTCAATCAAAGAAAAATTCGATACTGAGAATGTTATCTTCTCACCTGAATTCTTGAGAGAAGGAAAAGCCCTATACGACAACCTGTACCCTTCAAGAATTGTTGTGGGAGAGCAGTCAGAGAGAGCTAAAGTATTCGCTGAGTTATTAGCTCAAGGAGCAATCAAAAAGGACATTCCAATTCTTTATACAGATGCGACAGAAGCAGAGGCAATTAAATTGTTCGCCAATACTTACCTTGCACTCCGTGTAGCTTATTTTAATGAGCTTGATTCATATGCTGAAGTAAGAGGTCTGGATACTAAACAAATCATCGAAGGCGTGGGACTCGATCCACGCATAGGTACTCATTACAACAATCCTTCCTTTGGGTATGGAGGTTACTGCTTGCCTAAAGATACAAAGCAGTTACTGGCCAATTACCAAAATATCCCACAAAATATAATGACTGCTATTGTTGATGCAAATAGAACGAGAAAAGACCATATTGCTGATATGATCATCAAGAGACAGCCTAAAATAGTAGGTATTTACAGACTCACTATGAAGATGGACTCTGATAATTTCCGTCAGTCTGCCATCCAAGGTGTCATGAAACGTATCAAGGCTAAAGGGATTGAGGTTGTGGTATTTGAACCTGCTCTTCATGAAGATGAGTTCTACCACTCAAGAGTAATAAAAGACTTTGATGAGTTCAAGAAGATCTCAGATGTTATCGTGGCAAACAGATTATCTGATGAAATTAAAGATGTCGTGGATAAGGTATACACAAGAGACTTATTTAGCAGAGATTAACCACCAAAGACAGCAGAGCCTCATATAAGTATAAAGGTTAGCTGGGTGGGATCGTAATTAACGTGATAAACTTGCTGAGGGTTGTAAGTGAATAGGCTTCAACCACAATCTGTTCAAGTAGACTCAGGAGAATCTTATGGGTTTGGACGATTTTGCATTTAGATGTCATGGAGCTGTTACCTAAGTTTATCACTCTCAGCACATAAGGCGCTCTGATCAAATGTTGATCATCGTTGCCGGGTACTAACATTTCTAGAAATAGATTATGGACTGTAACCAAGGCAAGCTGGGTGGGATCGCCAGTATTGCTATAAACTGGCTGAGGGTTGTAAGAGACGACGGTGATTTAACATTTTATGATCATCGATTGTAACCAGCCAAGTAAAATAGGCCATTGGACTACTTTATTTTACCACTCACATCAATGCCGGGTAATAACATTTCTAACATTTGATAATGGACTAGGATGAAGGCAAGCAGGGTGGGGTAGACTGGTATGGTTATAAGGTGAGCTGCTGTGTTGGGGTTGGAAGTGATGATTCATATGAGAGTTGATGTGATTCATATGAAAGCTGATGTGATTGATTCGTATGAGAATTGATATAATGAAACCAGAGCTGATGTGATAATCTTTATGTGAGCTGCTGTGCTTGATTCACATGTGCTGTGATAAACTTTATTTGCAGCAAAGGGTATTGAATCAAAACGGGCATTTTTAGAAGTGGTGTCCGTTTTATTTCTAGATATAAGTGTCAGAATATTGTATTAATGGGTATGGAGTGACCTTTAAATCTGAGAGGGAGTTGATGCTATGGTACATAATAGTTATATCAAATGTAGAGTTTGCAATAGCATCACTAGGGTGCGATTACAGGTAGGCTGGCTGGAACAACACCCGATAGTTATAGCCTGTGGCAAATGTGGTGTATCCCTTTCGGGTAAAGTAGTCATAGGTCAAATGCAACCTGGACTTAAATTTGAATTTGAGAATGCTGACATTCTTAATAATGACGAAAAGCCAAATTACATTATTGAATGTTCTGGAGAGTTTCCAACAAACAAGCAGTATGTAGAAGAACAATCCATCGAAAACATCACCACACCTTTCATGACGAACGTGTCGAGAATGTCGGATGACGGTTATGATAAATTTACTAAGAGTGTACAGGCTTTTATCCGAACAGCAGGTAGATGGAATGATTTCAAACGGATAATTGACTTGGCCCAAAATGGAAATAGAGAATACCTACTTCAAGAGATAAGAAAAGTATTCCCTGAAAATATCATGCCATGTAGAAATGAATTCGAAATCATGAGGGCAATTCATATGGTAGAAGTACATGGGTTTCTCTCACCATTAAGAGGTGATCTTCTAGAAGATCTTTCGTTTAGCAGTGATATTCTAAAACTTAACAACAAAGAACTGACAAAGCTTATTGATTATCTTAATAATCATAATAGATATGGCTTGATTGATTTGCAAGCTTTGATATACAAAGTGCTTGATAGTTTCATTAAAAATTATCAATCGCTTATTCCTGCATTTTCAATTCAGTTTTATCAGGAAGCGGCTATTGATTATGATGTTGAGGGATCATCAACTAGTGATTTTGATTCTGTAAAACAGTTTTATCTTGATGCATACGAAGCATTGGGAAATCTTATGATTTTGCCAATAGCACTAAATAATATAAAGTATCGTGGTAATTTTGAATCAGTTCAACCCATTAAAGAGAAAATTCAAAATCTTGATGATTTTATAGCTGCAACAAAAGGTACAAGGTATCATTACTGCAACAGTGATGAAATATACGTTGATAAGTTGAATTTACAGGTTAATTCAAAATTGAGAAATGCAATTGGTCATAACGATGTTGAATACGATACCATATCACAGCAAATAACATATATACCTGATCCAAAAGATAGAAGCAAACAACTGACAAAGTATTTACTAGAATTCGAAAATGAAGCGATTCATTTGGTTCAAGCTATAATCGTGATTTCTGAGTATTTATATAGACTACGAGAAATTGAGTTAATGGTGAAGGGGCATACGCCAATCATTCCATTACGTGAGCGAAACATGGTGTCCAAAAAAGTCGGAAGGAACGATCCATGTCCTTGTGGCTCGGGCAAGAAATACAAAAAGTGCTGCCTGGGGAAAGAAGGAGTAAACTTATAAGTTGTTTGAAAACATGAATCTACGATAAGAAAAGATAAGTATTGTTCGTTTTATTATTAGTTAAAATGTAAAAATATTGTATTAATGGACGATTGAGGGTGAAGTGAATGGATAATGTGATACTTGAATTATGTCTAATGCTTAATAGTCTTATGAATTGGCTTATGTCACTTCCATGGAGCACAATCGTTGTAGGGATTGTTGTTCCATTTACTGCTGCATTTATTTCATATAATCTGGCAGAGAGTTCAATTCGTCAAAAGGAAAATAATCGTCTTAATGTATATATTGAGTTTGTAACGACTGAAATCAAGAACAATTCACAGGGTTTTTCTGAACTTATAAATTTAAAAAATGAGAAAGACAGCACAAAAGCCGAACTAGAATTTCCTGTAATTTTTGCAAAGGACTTAGTGATTGATATATTAGACGAATTGGCAAAAATCAAATCAAACTATTTTCGCTTTGGTGATAAATTAATTGAGAAGCCGTTCATATTACATATATTAGCTCAAAAAATAAATGACATTGAAGAGCAAATCGATGAGGAAAGTTTTAAGACATATGAAAATGAGATACTTAGAAAAGAGTGGTTGGTTAATCTTGCAAATTTAGAGAAAGAAAAAGAAAAATTGCTTAAGGAATTTAAGAATAACCATGATAGAACAGTATATATAGAGTTGGAATCGATTTACAATAACATCGATAAAGTGACTAATAGTGGCAGGTTATTAGAGGTTGAAGGAGAATCGTCACAACTTGTTATCGCCAGAGAAATTTTCAATATTCTTAAAGTCTTTATGAATATACAAGACAAGACGGAAAAAGATGTAGTTAGTTTATTTGATCAAATACCGTTATTTTCATTCGATGACGGTATTGTCTTAAGTGAGAATTTTGAGCAAGAAGATTTTGATTTATACTATCGTCATGGCTTATCAAACAGTTACGATAATGACAACGCAGTTTTTTTAGTTTGTGAAAATTATTATAAACTGCAGAGACTTATAACTAATATTAGTAACTATGAGCTTAGATGGAGCAATGATAAGTGGCAAAAATATATTGATGAACTTGTCATGATCAATGATAAACAATTATATCTTGATTTAAATGAACTTAATGATATTGGGTTTACTACAGTTAAAAAGTTTATGAAATCCGATATCGAAGAAAAAGAAAAAATTATTGAGGATAGTTTTAGTCAAATAATTGATACAGTAAGTAGCATCGTCACAAGACTTCAAGCAAAGCAGAAGCAAATAGTTAAAAAGATTAAATAATTCAATTTATAAAGCAAAGGAGGCCTCCCAGTCATGGATCAAAAATCAACCTTCAATGGCACTATAATTTCAATCCAACCCCGCATACGTCTACTCAGATCCTTCGATGAAGCCTCCCATACATACCTGGGCTATGCCATCACTTTAGAGGGAGATATCGATTACCAACATAATACCTTCTCCATAGGCATCGGCAAAGCAGCCCATGCCAAACATCAATTCAAAGTGAATGACGTTATCTCGGGAGAGTGCGTCCCTGTGCCGGATTCTTATCTTGAACCTACACAATTTTACAAAGTCTCTAAATTGAAACTCATCACCCGAAGCACTACCATCGTTCACAGCTCACCCCCCTGGGAACTGGTGCCGCCGGAGCTGGAAGTTTACCGAGAAAGAGGACACCGAAGACTGGCAACCAGGACTTATGACACGAAGTGTAGCAGCTGCATGTGGGGCTGCAGAATGCCTGTTGAGATAATTATTGATAACTGGAATCCTAGAGGTCGGAAGAAGTATAGGTTTGAAACATTCTGTTATGGTCCGCTTAATTGTAAGCTTTATAAGGCTGGTCCTAACCGGAAGGTGGAAGGTCGAAACGGTATGGTGTACGTTGAGGAAGATTGGGTTGATGCTATGAATGTGGAGCATCGAGGAGAAGATGAGTAAGATAAGCATCAGTCAGATTTAAAGCGTTGAGGAGGTGTGTTATGGATTTTGTAGTTGGAGGCTATCCGGATATTGAAAACAAACTTAGTGAAGTTGCCTTGCTAAAGGTTGCGGCTTTGTATGGAGATAAGATAACATTAATAAGCCCAATGTATCAACTGTATGATGCAATAATGGTAAATACGAGTGCTAAAAATAATGAACTTGCAATTGTGAATAGCATCATTAAGTTACTTCCTCTGTGTGAAATTGCTGATCCAAGCTTTGCTGATAACAATGCACAATTTTATGAATTCAAAAATCTTGTTGCTTCTAAAAATTATAAAAATGCTCCTATGAAATATAAGTTAGAAGTAAGAAAGCAGTTAAATCATACTTATAACGAAATAATAGATAAATTGTAAGCGATTAATCGCTTACGTTTAATGAGTGAGAAAAGAATGGATTTGATTCGAAAATTTTTAATGGGAAAAATTGCTTTAATTAAACAGGAACTTGAGAAAAGAAAGGAGGAGTAAATGTGTCAAAAAAAGAAGGGAAAGACTACCTTTATTTAATTTGGAAAGAACCGATTACAAGACGTAATTATGTAGTAGGACAATTATCGAAAAATGGTCAATATGAATTTTGTTATGGCTATGAAGTTCAAAAGGCTATTGAGAAAGGGTTTGAACTACTAATATCTTTTCAAGATATCAATAAAGTTTACAAAAGCGACACTTTATTTCCAACATTTTCAAGTAGATTACCCGATCGTAAAAGAAGGGACATTGAACGAATTCTTTACAAATATGGTTTAGAAGCATTTGATGATTATAAACTATTAAAAAGAAGTGGAGCCAGATTACCAATTGATACTTTGGAGTTTGTTGACCCAATTTTAAATACGAACGATGGAGAGATTGAACGAGTTTTTTATGTTGCAGGGGCAAGACATTATATTGGATGTGATGGAGAGATTTGTGAAGAGGCGCTTGAATTACTTAAAGGAGATCAATTGATTCTTAAACCGGAACCTTCAAATATCTATGACAAAAATGCGATCAAGATACTTGATAAAGAAGGTAATCATGTTGGATATTTACCCAGATATTATTGTGAAAGTGTTTTAGAATATATGAAAAAGAATGGTAAGTATTCATGTACTGTTCTAGAAGTAAACCAAGAATCGCAATGTAATGAATGCATCAAAGTAAAACTCGAAATACAATGTGATACAAAGCTACTGAACAAAATCAGTTGATTTTGTCTGAAACTTATCTTGTGGGAAACCACAAGTCTGAACTTTCTGTGATTTTTACACCTAACTAAAAAATATCATAATAAAAATCACAATAAAGCCCAGAAAAACGCGGTTTCCGCTTGCTTGTTTCTGGGCTTTATTGTGAACTTCCAATAAATTTTAGACCTAAATCATTGCTCCCAAAAAGGAGGGCCTATGTATCTTGATTTTTTAGTGAAAATACCGGAAGCAAGAGG
>CAZLXW010000089.1:0-11969 GCA_964563505.1 uncultured Eubacteriales bacterium | reverse complement strand
ATTATAATAATATGAAATTGCTGTTATTTTCAGCGCAAGAATTATTATACTAAAGCCAGTTGCTATTGTCAACCTCTTTTGACAACTATTTTATTAAAACTCTAAAAGCAAGTGATTTTAATCGCTATTCAATATAATAGGACCAAGGATTCAATACCCTGATCCTATCTTATCGTATTGATTTAGTAATTAACGCTTTGCTTTGTCATAGGGTTCACCTGCTGCTTTGGGTCCAACTGATTTTCCACTAAATACAACAAGGGCTATAACCGTTAATACATACGGTAGTGCAAAGAAAAACTCATTTGGAAGTTTTCCTATAAAATCCAAATTAAATACATCTGCTATAGAATTCGAATATAAACTGAGAACTTGTGAAAATCCAAAGAATAAACTGGCTGCAACAACACCCGCCGGTCTCCACTTTCCAAAAATAAGTGCCGCTAAGGCGATAAATCCGGTACCATGAATACTTGTTATTGTATATTGTGTATTTTGCGTTAACACCATAATACCACCGGCGAGTCCGGCTAATGCTCCAGATGTTAATACGCCAATATAACGCATTTTATATACATTAATACCCATACTATCTACTGCTTGCGGATGTTCTCCCGTTGCTCTTAATCGTAAACCGAAAGACGTTTTATATAGTAAGTACCATGAAATTAATACAATAATAAAGGCTAAATATACTGTCGGATATAATCTACTAAATAAACTCGGTCCGATAACAGGGATTTTGTCTAATATAGGAATCGATGATTTTAAAAATCCTTGATTAAAGGTATCTGTTCTTTGTTGTTGAAAAATAATTTCTGCAAGATATATGGTAATACCGCCTGCAAAAATATTAATAGCTGTACCGGATATTACCTGGTCACTACTTAGATTTACGGAAAGGTAGGCATGTAATAAAGAAATAAGCATACCTGCAAGTATTCCGGCTATCAAAGAAATCCAAGGTGCTAAACTTGTAAAATTTTCAATAAAGACAATGACTGTTGCCGATGCAAATCCACCAATCATCATAATACCTTCTAAACCGATATTAACAACACCACTTCGTTCTGAAAACAATCCTCCCATTGCTGCGAGAATAATAGGTGTTGCATAAATCAAAGTTGCTTGAATCATAGAATAAATTAAATCTTGCATATTATTTAGCCCCCTTTACTTTTTTTAGAAGAGCCTGTATACCTTTTTGCATTGCAACGAAAATTATAATTGTCGCTGTAATAATTGTCGCTATGGCATTTGGAACGCCTTGTCCTTGCATAATTGGTTGGGCCGCTTTTAATGAACCTAATAATAGCCCACTTAACAATGAACCAACTGCTGTGTTTCCTCCAATTAATGCAACAGCAATTCCGTCAAATCCATAATTCTCGAATGATGCAATCATACGACCATATCCAAAGGTTCCGGATACAATAATTACACCTGCAAGGCCTGAAAAAGCACCTGCAATAGCCATAGATAATGCTGCATTTCTTTCAACTTTCATACCTGAATATTTTGCAGCAAATGGGTTAAAGCCAACTGCTTTTAATTCATAGCCAAAGGTTGTTTTATTTATTATAAACCAAAATAGGAATACCGCTATAATGACGACAATAAACCCAAAATTTAAACGTGAGTTACTCGTTAAGTTTCGAAGCATCTCACTTCCTAATAGAGCATTTTCATTTAAATCGACTGTTTTCGTTGTTGAACTTCCCGGAATTAATTTCATTAAGTAGTTTGTCAAAAATAAAGCTGTATAGTTTAACATAATTGTAACAACAACCTCATGAACATTATATCTTGCTTTTAAAAATCCTGGGATAAACCCCCAAAGCCCACCGGCTAATGCACCGGCTATAACAATAATGGGTAATAAAATCAATTTTGGAAGATCTAGATTAATACCAATCACTGTAGTTGCAAATGCACCCATTAATAATTGACCTTCGGCTCCTATATTAAAAAGACCTGTTCTAAATGCAAAGGCCACAGATAAACCGGTAAGTACGATTGGCATCACATAAACATAATACTCTCCTGCAATACGTGCACTAAACCATTTATCGGTTCCTAAACGATCCATATTAATCCCTGTTACAGCACGTAGAATTGATTTAAACATAACTGTTGGGCTTTGTTTAGTAATCAACATAATTAATGATCCAATGAAAAATCCCATAAAAATAGCTATCATAGGAATTAATACTTTATGATTTTTTTCGTTTGCAATAAACATCCTAATATTTCGCATTAGCTGATAGCTCCTTTCTTCGATCCGGACATCATTAATCCAATCTCATTTTCATTGGTTTCATTTGCATGAACTATTCCGGCGATTTCACCTTCATATATTACGGCAATTTTATCCGAAAGATTCAATACTTCTTCCATTTCTAATGACATTAGTAAAACAGCTTTTCCTTGATCACGTTCTTCAACTAAACGTTTATGAATATATTCTATTGCTCCAACATCTAAGCCTCGCGTTGGTTGTGCCGCAATTAATAAATCCGGTGAACGATATATTTCACGTGCAATAATTGCTTTTTGCTGATTACCACCTGACATACTTCGAGCCGGTGTTTGACTTCCTTTTCCACTTCGAACATCAAATTCTTCAATGAGCTGTTCGGACATTTTTCGACGCTCTTCAAATTTAATTAATCCATTTTGGGCAAGCGCAGAACTAAAATACGATTGTAATGCCAAGTTTTCTTCCAGGCTAAAATCTAATACTAACCCGTATTTATGACGATCTTCTGGAATGTGCCCAATACCTGATAATGTTCGTTCACGAATACTCTTGTTTTGAATTTCTGTTCCATTAATTAATATTGAACCCGAATCTATTTTTCTTAATCCGGTAATGGCTTCAATTAATTCTGACTGTCCATTCCCGTCAATGCCTGCTACACAAAAAATTTCACCACGTTTCACGTCTAAACTTAAGTTTTTAACAGCAATTAAATCACGATTATTTTTAACTACTAAATTTTTTATAGATAAAACAACATCTTTAGGACTTGCTTTTTCTTTTTCAACACTAAAGCTTACTTCACGTCCAACCATCATTTCAGCCATTTTCTCTTCGGATGTATCCTCTACATCTATTGTGCCTATATATTTACCTCGGCGTAGAACTGTACATCGATCTGCAGCCTCTTTTATTTCTTTGAGTTTGTGCGTAATTAATACAATTGATTTTCCTTCATTGACCAGTTCTTTCATTATATTCACTAATTCATGAATTTCTTGTGGTGTTAATACCGCTGTAGGCTCATCAAATATAAGTATTTCAGCATTCCTATACAGCATTTTAAGGATTTCTACACGTTGTTGCATTCCTACAGATATATCTTCTATTTTTGCTTTTGGATCAACACGCAAACCGTATTGTTCACTAATTTCTTTTACTCTTTGTTCAGCACTTTCTATATCAATTCGACCCATTGATTTTTTTGGTTCTTCACCTAATATTATATTTTCAGTAACGGTAAAGTTTTCTACTAATTTAAAATGTTGGTGTACCATACCTATTCCATGTTCATTTGCGATGTTAGGATTTGCAATATTGACTTCTTTACCTCTAACTTTGATGATTCCTTCGTCCGGTTGATATAATCCGAATAAAACACTCATTAATGTTGATTTACCCGCCCCGTTTTCTCCTAGTAACGCATGAATTTCACCTTGTTTTACTTGTAATGTTACACGATCATTTGCCTTTATTCCAGGAAATTCTTTTGTAATATCCAGCATTTCAACTACATATTCCATAACACCACTCCTTAAGTTATTTGTATAAAATAAAAACCAAGACATAAGTCTTGGTTTTTATGTCATTATGCGAATTAATCTTCCGGTACAGTCGGTACAGTTATTTCGCCTGATTTTATTTGTGTTGCATAGTCATCAACTAAACTTACAATTTCTTCGGATAAATTTGGATTTTCTTCTGGTATACCTACACCATCATTTTCAAGTGTAAATACAAGTGTTTCTCCACCTGGAAATTCACCATCCATGGTCATCTTAGAAACATTATAAGAAGCAACATCAACACGTTTTACCATTGATGTTAAAACAGCTGATTCATCGCCGGTTCCATATATACCATCTTCATATTGGTCTTTATCAACACCAATTGCCCATACATCTTCACCACTTGCACGACGGTCTTTGGCTTCTTTTAATAAACCATTACCTGCTCCACCTGCTGCATGATAAATGACATAACTACCATTATCATACATACGGCTTGCATAAGATGCTGCAACCTCTGTTGAAACAAAGTCACCAACATACTCTACAACAACTTCCATATCCGGAGCAACTTCTTTAACACCCGCGATAAATCCTGCTTCAAATTTTTGAATCAAAGCAAAGTCCATCCCACCGATAAAACCAACAGAATTCATACCTGCATCAAGTGTTGCTTGCGCTGCTGCAACACCAACTAAGAAAGAACCTTGTTCTTCTGCGAATACTGCACTTGCAACATTGCTTCTGTCTGCAACAACTTCATCAATAATTAAAAACTTTTGATCAGGAAAATTATTTGAAACTTCTGATATTGAATCAACAAATAAAAAACCAGGAGCAACAATTAAATCATAATCTTCTTCTGCAAATGTTGAAAGGTTTGGAACATAATCTGCATCTGAATTAGATTGCGCATATGTGATATCTGCACCTGTTTCTTCAGCAAATTTTTCAATACCTTCCCATGTACCTTGGTTAAAGGATTTATCATCAATTCCACCAGTATCTGTTACTAAGGCTACAGAAAAATCAGTTTCTGTCATTTCATCAACCGTATCTTCGACTGCATCACTTACATCCTCAACCGTATCCTCGACTGCATCAACTACATCCTCCACGCCTGTATCTGTTGATACATCATCATTTCCACCACATGCTGTTAAACCTACGATTAACATAAGTGCTAATAAAATTGTTAACATTTTTTTCATAATTCTTTTCCTCCCTTTACTCATGACAAATTTATTGTCAAAATTATTGTTACTTAATATATTATAACATATATAGTTTATTATAAACTACCTATGCTTATTAAGTGATTGAATAAATTCATGACTACACTGCAATTTTATTAAACTAATATCCATATAATCATCATATTCAATGAAATATACAAAATACTTAGGCATCCAATGTTTTAAACATGTTTTTTTCTTTTGATACCTATACTCTTTATTCTTTCGTTGCTCTGATACACTTATAATATGATCAAACGGAATCATAAGAATATATTTTTCCTTTTTTCCTAATATTTCCCTTATAATGAGGTATCCTTCAGTAATCTCATATTGATAAGAATGCATTTGCCAATACAAAAAAATGAAAATGAACAAGTACAGCACAATAAAAAAATCAATAATACGATTTACTTCATACTTGCTTACTAGCTCAATCATTTCAATAATAGAAACAACTGCTATATATAGTATAATGAAAATAATGCACCATTGAAAGAATTTTAATTTCTTATGTTTAATAACTTCTTGCGTCACGAAAGCTCCAATCTAAATTTATTATAGTATATATATTTTTGAATTACAAGATTGTTTTTAATCTATATGTCATTATGTCATAACATATACTTTTCTCTTGCTTTTTTATAGAGATTATTTCCTTTTGAATCAATCACAACAGTTACCGGAAAATCTTCAACATACAATTCACGTAATGCTTCCGGACCTAAATCCTCATAGGCAATAATTTTTGATTCTTTAATACAATTCGCTAATAAAGCCGCCGCCCCACCTACTGCACCAAAATAGATTGCTTTGTTTTTAATCATTGAATATATAACCTCTTGATTACGATCACCCTTACCGATCATTCCTGTTAATCCAAGGTCTAATAATGTTGGTGTGAATTCATCCATACGATAACTTGTTGTGGGACCTGCAGAACCTATAACTTCACCTTCACGAGCCGGTGCCGGACCAACATAATATAAAATACTATTTTCGATTGGAAAAGGCAAGGGCTGATTATTTCTAAGTTGTTCTATCATCCGTTTATGACCTGCATCTCTTGACGTATATACTGTTCCTGTAAGCAAAACTTGATCTCCACACGATAGTTGTTCAACCTTGTCTTTAGTTAGTGGTGTATGCATCTGAATCATGAATATTCTCCTTCATTATATAACAATTTCCGAATGTCTTGTTGCATGACAACTCATATTTATAGCTACCGGTAATCCGGCAATATGTGTTGGATAGGTAAGAATGTTGACACTTAGTGCGGTTGTTCTTCCTCCAAAACCTTGAGGCCCTATACCTAAATTATTGGCTGATTTTAGAATTTCGTCTTCTAAATCAGCAATTTTAGGATGCTCTGAATGTTGATTGATAGGTCTAAGTAGGGATTTTTTTGCCAAAATTGCCGCCTTTTCAAATGATCCACCGACACCAATACCAACAATAATCGGCGGACATGGATTCGGTCCGGCTAATTCAATCGCTTCAAGAGCTACACGTTTAACCCCTTCCATTCCTTCAGAAGGTTTTAGCATATATATTCGACTCATGTTTTCACTACCGATGCCTTTAGGTGAAAAATATATTTTTAATTGATGACCGGGAACAATATCATAGTGAATAACTGCCGGTGTATTATCCCCTGTATTTATACGATCAAACGGGTCTCTTACTATGGATTTTCGTAAATATCCTTCTGTATACCCCTGTCGAACACCTTCGTTAATTGCCTGTTCAATTCCACTTTGTTCATCATTTTTTATCGATAAATCATTATAAAAATGAATGTCTTCACCTATTTCTACAAAGAAGACTGCAATTCCTGTATCTTGACAAATAGGCATTTTTTTATTTGCTGCGATATCTGCATTTTCTATGAGCTGATTCAAAATATGAATGCCTGTTTCCGATTCCTCTGTTTGAATTGATGCCTGAATTTTTTCACGTATATCATCTCCAAGATAATAATTTGCTGATAAAATCATTTCTTTTATTTTTTCAACGATATGCGATAATTCAATAATACGAATCTCTGAATGATTGATGGCGTTTTGCATTCAGTTACCTCCATAATAAAAGCTATTTTATAATTTTCTTATATTGTTCCATAATATTATTAAATTCTAATGTTGTTATATATGATGATGGATTAAACTGATAGGCATTATCCGTAATTAATCCAATTTTCTTTGCTTTGTAAATCGACTCTAATGCATAATTACTTATTTTATCTTTGTCTGTAAAACGAATAGATCGCTCAGAAGATGAAAGATTGATTGTCCCATACTCTTTTTCATAGGTACGAATAATTATTGTATAAACTTGTTCACGACTTATGTTTGCATTTGGTCGATACATATTATTCTCATAACCTAATATAATATCATTAATATAAGCGGTATAAATATATTTGTAATTAGGTGAATTTACATTTACATCTGAAAAAATGATTTCTAATGACTCTTTTTTTGGAATTGAACTTGTTTTCATTAATTCTTCAACGAATTGACTTCGAGTAACATAGGCCTGTTGGTTGATGGTAAATGAACTTGAAGCTGTTGTGAATGTTGATGTATAATTAATGGCTTTTCGATTTGTTTGAACACCGTTAATTTCAATCATTCGATCAAAAGTCATTGTACCTGTTATCTTAATTTGGTAGGTGGTCCCATAACTATAGGATTTTAATGGTAAAATCATAATTGTATTATTAATATTTCGATCTTGATCCGAAGTAATAATTAGTGTATCGATTTCTTTTTCAGTGGAAACATTTGTCACACTCACTTTTAGATTATTAAATCGTTCAATAATTCCTGACTCTTCATAATATGTATATGTAATTGGAATTCCTACAAAAGCATTTGTTTTTACATCTGCATAAGGGTTGAGTATATACTTATTCGTAAAAATAGTCCCTACATCTGTTTGTTGATTATAAGGATAGACCACTTCATATTGATTGCTTCTTGATTTTCCACCTAAAAGATAAGTTACATACCCTTTATATATATTCATTCCTAAATCCTCATATAAAGGATCTAAAATACCATATCTTGCATAAGGGTTTTGAATCAACTGATTTAAACCACTTGTATAGTTTGAAATATTATTATTTAATAATTCAAAAACATAAGGTTTACGATAATTATTAAAGGTTGTTCGATCCCAAGGATATCGACCTCGAAAGTATGTTTTACCACTTTCTTCTATAGATGAAAAACTTTTATTAAATTCCATATACCTATTATGGGTCTCAGCAGTTTTATTCAATGATTCATTATATGACAAATAAGGTAAGTCATAAATAGCTCTTACCTTATTAATATTATTAATTGTTCGATTGATTTCATCATCCGTAAATCCAAATGTATCAACTTCACGTCCATTGATTGTATTGGTCATACTCAAATGACTAAAAATGAAAAGAACAAGAATAAGTATATATGCAATTCTTTGGTTTTTCTTAGTATATTTAATCATAACCATTTCTTTCCTAGTATATTACATTAAATTCTCTGTTCTATTATAACAAATAATCTGCATGTTTCCTATTACAAACATATTACAGAAAAATCCGCCCATGTAGGCGGATTTTATTTCTTCATTATTCTTCTGTTTTTGTTTTTATTTCTTTGATTCTAGCAATACTTGCAATAAAGATATCTTCATCTAAATCCATAAGTTTTACCCCAGAAGTTACACGACCAAATGTACTTATATCATGAACTCGAATACAAATGACAATGCCTTCGGTCGTAATTAAAATAAGTTCATTATCATCATTGACCGCTTTCATTCCAACAACATTTCCGGTTCGTGCATTTATTTTATAGAATTTAACACCTTTACCACCACGATTTTGAGCACTAAACTCTTCCATCGGTGTTCGTTTTCCTAAACCTTTTTCTGATACAACAAGTAAATCTTTTCCTTGAGATATTAATTGCATTCCGATGACTTCATCATCATCATTTAAATTAATTCCTTTTACGCCAATAGACGTTCGTCCAATCACACGTACATCCGATTCTAAGAACCGAATACATTGACCAAGTCTTGTTCCAAGGATGACTTCTTGTTGGTTATCTGTTAATTTAACTTCAATCAAAATATCATCATCACGCAAGTTAATCGCTTGTAATCCACTCACGCGAATGTTTGAGTATTCCATGATGGATGATTTTTTAATCATACCACCTTTTGTGGCCATAAGAAGATACTTATCTTCTGAATAATCTTTCAGCGGAATGACGGCTGTAATATTCTCACCGGATTCAATCTGAAGCAGATTAACAATAGCTGTTCCTCTAGCTGTTCGGCTCGATTCAGGCACTTCATAGGCTTTTAATCGATATACCTTTCCTCGATCTGTAAAGAAGAGAATATAATGATGGGTTGACGTAATAAATATTCGTTCAATGAAATCTTCTTCACGAATGGTCGCCCCAATTTTTCCTTTTCCACCTCGATTTTGGCTTTGATATGTATCGATTGGCATACGCTTTATATATCCAAGATGCGTCATTGTAATCGTCGTCATCTCTTCTTTAATTAAATCTTCAATATCAATTTCACCATCATCAAATGTAATCTTTGTTCGTCTTGGTGTTCCATATTTTGCTCGAATAATCAGTAATTCTTCTTTGATAACTTGTAATAAACGTTTCATATCCGCAAGAATTGCTTTTAATTCTTTGATTAATTCAAGTAGTTCTTGATATTCTTTTTCTAATTTTTCACGTTCTAAGCCCGTTAATGCTCTTAATCGCATATCAACAATTGCTTGGGCTTGGGCTTCTGAAAAACCAAACCGTTCCATCAAGTTTATTTTTGCATCTGCTGTACTATTTGATCCACGAATAATCTTAATAACTTCATCAATATGATCTAAGGCTTTAATGAGTCCTTCTAAAATATGTGCACGATCTTCAGCACGTTTTAAATCATACTTTGTACGACGTGTTACCACATCTTTTTGATGATCCAAATAGTATACGAGCATTTGCTTTAAGTTTAATATTTTAGGCTCATTGTTCACTAATGAAAGCATATTCATACCAAATGAATCTTGTAATTGGGTATGCTTGTATAATTTATTTAGTATAACATTGGCATTGGCATCTTTTTTTAGTTCGACAACAATACGCATTCCACGTCGGTCGGATTCATCGCGTAAATCACTAATACCTTCAATTCGTTTTTCTTTAACTAAATCTGCGATTTTTTCAATGAGTCTTGCTTTATTGACTTGGAAGGGTAATTCAGTCACAATAATACGTTGACGTGTTGCGCTCATTGGCTCAATATCAACTGTTGCACGAACTTTAACCATTCCTTTACCTGTCCGATATGCTTCTGTAAAACCGGATGTTCCCAATATACTACCATATGTCGGAAAATCCGGACCTTTAACAATATCAATCAATTCATCAATTTCCGTCTCACGATTTTCTACTACTTGATTATCAATGATTTTTACAACACCATCAATAACTTCTTCTAAGTTATGTGGCGGAATATTCGTTGCCATCCCAACAGCAATACCTGATGTACCATTAACTAAAAGATTAGGATATCTTGCTGGAAGAACAATGGGTTCTTTTAAAGATTCATCAAAGTTTGGTCTATAATCAATGGTGTCTTTATTTATATCTGCTAACATTTCCATGGCAATTTTACTTAAACGTGCTTCTGTATAACGCATAGCCGCCGCACTATCACCATCTACAGATCCAAAGTTACCATGGCCCTCAACAAGCATTTCTCGAAGTGAAAATTCTTGTGCCATACGTACCATTGCATCATATATTGAAGAGTCACCGTGTGGGTGATATTTACCCATTGTATCTCCGACGATACGTGCCGATTTACGGAAAGGTTTATCCGGAGATAAATTCAACTCAATCATTGAGTATAAAATTCGTCGTTGTACAGGCTTTAATCCATCACGAACATCTGGCAGCGCTCTTGATGCAATTACACTCATAGCATAATCAATGTATGACTTCTTCATTTCATCTTGTAATTCAACGGAAATAATCTGATCTCTTTGTTGATTTTCATCCATTCCTTGCTACCTCCAAATCATTATATATCCAAATTCTTTACATATTTGGCATGGGTCTCAATAAATTCACGTCGTGGTTCGACACGGTCACCCATTAATGTTGTAAATATTTCATCTGCGCCTGCGGCGTCATCGATTTCTACACGTAAAAGAATTCGTTTATCAGGATCCATTGTGGTATCCCATAATTGCTCAGCATCCATCTCTCCAAGACCTTTGTATCGTTGTAATGCAATATTATCTCGTCCGATTTCATCTAATAATTTTTCAAGTGCTTTTTCATTGTACACATATTCTGATTGTTTATTTTTAGTCACTTTATAAAGTGGTGGCTGTGCAATAAATACATTCCCATTTTCAACAAGTTGAGGCATATAACGATAGAAAAAAGTAAGTAATAATGTACGTATGTGTGCACCGTCTACATCGGCATCTGTCATAATAACAATCTTATGATAACGTAATTTATCCAAGTCAAAATCTTCACTAATACCTGCTCCAAAGGCAGTAATCATAGCTTGAATTTCTTTATTACCAAGAATTCGATCTAATCGCGCTTTCTCAACATTTAATATTTTTCCTCGAAGTGGCAAAATTGCTTGCGTTCGTCGATCTCTTGCGGATTTTGCTGAACCTCCCGCTGAATTACCCTCAACGATATAAATTTCAGAAAGTGCAGGATCCTTTTCTGAACAATCTGCTAACTTACCGGGTAAGGAGGTACTTTCAAGTGCTGTTTTTCTTCGGGTTAAATCTCGCGCTTTTCTAGCCGCTGAACGAGCTCTTGCTGCATTTACCGCTTTATTTAAAATAACTTTAGCAACAGACGGATTTTCTTCTAAGAAATAATTTAAATGTTCCGATAAAATCGAATCAACAGC
>CAZLXW010000088.1:0-12133 GCA_964563505.1 uncultured Eubacteriales bacterium | reverse complement strand
GAGAGCGACTATTTGTGGATTATTGATCCGGTGGATGGAACGACCAATTATGCTCATGGCTATCCTTTATTTTCCATTGCGATTGGCTTGCAATACAAAGAAGAAACCTTGTTTGGAAGTGTATATTTACCTTATATGGATGATTATTTTTGGGCAATTCAGGGTGAAGGGGCTTATCTGAATCATCAACCTATTCAAGTGAGTACATATAAGACACTAGATATGTCAATCATCGCAACAGGTTTTCCGTATAATAAGAAAACGACAACAGATAATAACTTAAATTATTTTTCTAAAATTATGCCCAATGTTGGAGGAATCCGACGATCAGGTTCTGCTTGCATTGACTTGGTTTTTGTAGCAAGCGGACGAACAGAAGGTTATTTTGAGATGTATTTGAATCAGTGGGATTTTATACCCGGACAACTCATTGTTCGTGAAGCCGGTGGTGTATGTTTGTCAAAGCCATTGAGGGATAGATATGCTTTAGTGGCAGGAAACCCACATATTATTGAGGAATTAATACAACAATTAAAAGAGGTTTCAGACCAAGATTATCCACTAAGTATAATAGAGTAAATATGAAAGGAAATAAAGATGATAGTAGCTATTTTATTGGTCGTAGGTCTTGTTCTTGTAGACCAATTTACAAAAAAGTATGCCAGAAAAAAACTATTGTTTAGGCAATGTAAAAAAGGTCCCTTGACCTTTAAACTTGTTTACAACAAAGGTGCTTTTCGAGGTTTGTTAAAAAAACGCCCGGTTATTTTAATATTAATACAAGTGACGGCGGTTGTATTTCTAGGAGTACTATGGGTAATCTATGGGTTTTTCAAAAAAGAGCGGTCTATAACCTTAGCGCTTTCTATGATTCTAGGCGGAGCCATTGGGAATCTCATTGACCGAATAAGTGAAGGTCAAGTCACTGATTTCTTTGCAATTACATGGACGAAAAAGCTATTCTATAATATGGCAGATTGGTTTATATTTATCGGTGGTTTTTGGTTAGTCATACTCGAAATAAAAGCTTATGTCACGAAATCGTGACATAAGCTTTTTCTTTAAAATGAAGAATTACTTATCATTTTTGAATATTTTTTTTATGTAGTCCATTTGTGTTGCCGTTTGTTGAAGTAATAGATCAAGTAAAGTAACAGCAATCATATTTTCCACCACAATAACAGCACGTGGTACGATAACCGGATCGTGTCGACCGCCAATAACTAGGTCAATAAGCTCACCTTGACGATTTGTGGCTTTTTGTTCCAAGTGAATACTTGGTGTTGCTTTAACTCCCGCACGAACGATAATTTCACTGCCATCGGAGATACCACCGGTCATACCACCGGCGTTATTTGTTTCTTTCACAATTCGCCCGTTATCGTCTTTATAAAAGTCGTTGTTTTCTAATCCGGTCATTTTTGTGGCATCGAATCCAGCACCGATTTCCACACCCTTGATGGCTCCGATTGACATAATCGCATGGGCGAGCAGACCATCAAGTTTGTCGAATACGGGTTGACCGATACCGGCAGGAAGCCCGTTGACGCGACATTCAATAACACCACCGGTGGAATTACCTTCTTTAATCAAGGTATTCAAGTATTCTTCGCATGGTTCTATAAGCTCCGAATCAGGGAATCTAAATGAATTTTCATAGATGATCGAAGCATCAAAATTATCCTCATTAATGGTTAAGTGTCCGATAGATTTTGCGTAGGTGATAAGTTCGACGCCAAGTTCTTTTAAGATTTTCTTGGCAACGGCTCCGGCTGCTACACGTGCGATGGTCTCTCGGCCTGAAGAACGACCGCCCCCGCGATAGTCTCTAAAACCGTATTTTGAATCGTAGGCCATATCAGCATGTCCGGGACGATAGGTGTCCATGATTTCTGTATAGTCACGTGAACGATGATCTTTATTATAGACTAATAAGGAAATCGGGGTTCCGGTTGTTTTTTCTTCAAAGACGCCGGAAAGAATTTTTACCTTATCTGCCTCATCCCGTGGGGTACAATATGGTGATTGTCCTGGGCGGCGTTTATTTAAGTCCAGTTGAATATCTCTCTCGACAAGTTTGAGTCCGGCAGGGCATCCGTCAATGACGACACCAACTCCCGGACCATGGGATTCCCCCCATGTTGTTATTGTAAATATTTTTCCAAATATGGATCCAGCCATAATATTATCCTTCCTAATGCATGATGGGTTCGAAAGTTTCTTACAATTATAATTGAATTAAAGTGATAAAGCAAGAATGTAAAATAAATTTTTTTTCAAAGAATATGGATTTTTAATAAAGTTTTACTAGTTTTTTATTTGAAAACGTGTATACTAATATAAGGTATGATTTGAAATGATAGATGAAATAGGTGAAATTATGTATGAGTTATTAAAAACGGATGGACGAGCAAAAAGAGGTCGCTTTCATACCGTTCACGGAGCAATTGAAACTCCGGTGTTTATGAATGTTGGTACAGTTGCTGCAATAAAAGGCGCGGTATCAACGAAAGATTTAGAAGAGATAAAATGTCAAGTCGAGCTATCAAATACATATCACTTGCATGTGCGTCCCGGAGATGAGCTAATTAGCAAATTAGGTGGCTTACATAAGTTTATGGTATGGGATAAGCCTATTCTAACGGATTCAGGTGGATTTCAAGTATTTAGTTTGGCTAAATTACGTAAAATCAAAGAAGAAGGTGTGTACTTTGCATCACACATTGATGGACGCAAGATATTTATGGGACCTGAAGAGAGTATGCAGATACAATCAAATCTAGCATCAACGATTGCAATGGCATTCGATGAGTGTCCGCCACACCCGGCAACCCGAGACTATATGCATGATTCTGTTGATCGTACATCGCGATGGTTAGAGCGATGTAAAACAGAAATGACACGATTAAATTCTTTAGAGCACACGATTAATCCCAAACAAATGTTATTTGGTATTAATCAAGGAGGAACGTATGAAGATATACGTATCGAACATGCAAAGGTAATTTCAGAGCTTGATTTAGATGGGTACGCATTAGGTGGATTAGCCGTTGGTGAATCTCATGATGAGATGTATCGTATTCTTGAAGCAACGGTTCCATATCTTCCGCAAAATAAGCCAACATATTTAATGGGGGTCGGAACGCCGGAGAATATTTTAGAAAGTGTTGAGCGTGGTGTCGATTTTTTTGATTGTGTTTATCCATCGCGAAACGGTCGCCATGGACATGTTTATACAGACCATGGTAAGATGAATTTATTGAATGCTAAATATCAAGATGATGATCGGCCCATTGACGAAAACTGTGGATGTCCGACATGTCAACGATATTCAAGAGCCTATATCCGACATTTGCTGAAAGCAAAAGAAATGTTAGGACTTCGATTAGCAGTCTTGCATAATTTGTATTTTTATAATACGATGATGGAAGAGATTCGAGATGCTATTGATAAAGGCATATTTGCAGAGTATAAGAAAAAGAAGATTGAAGGATTTAAACATAATCAGAAGTAAATTCTGATTAAAATACAAGGAGGATTATATGAATCAATTATTATTTTTACTAGAAGCAGAAGCACCGGCAGGTGGAATGACATCATTACTTTTAATCTATGGAGCGATTTTTGCAATCTTTTGGTTTTTTATCATTCGACCACAACGTAAAAAGCAAAAACAAATCGATGCAATGCAAAACTCAATTGAAGTTGGTAATTCTGTATTAACATCAGGAGGCCTTTACGGTAAAGTTGTTGATGTGATTAATAATGTTGCTATTATTGAGTTTGGAACAAACAAATCAGTAAGAGTTCCGATACAAAAATCAGCAATTGTTTCTATTGCAGAACCTGACATGAGTATTACCAAAGAAACATCAGAAGAATCAAAAGTAGAAACAAAAAAAGTAGAAGATAAAAAAGAAGATAAGTAATTTATATCATAAAAAACGGAAGGATTTGATTTTTCAAGTCATTTCGTTTTTTTTTGCCTCTTTTTAGGACGAATAGCATTAAATATGATAAAATAGCAATAGATGTTTAACGATCAAAATACTATACAAGGAGCTGATTCAATGGAACTTAAAGGTAAAGTGCTTATTGCTCAAGGTGGAGGCCCTACAGCGGTTATTAATCAAAGCTTAGTTGGTGCAGTCCTCGAATCGCGTAAGTTTCCGCAGATTACAAAAGTTTATGGTGCAATCAATGGTGTGGAAGGAATTATCAATGAACGTTTTATGGACCTCACTAGAGAAACAACACATAATTTGGAACAAGTTGGTATTACACCTGCATCAGCATTATTATCGACTCGAATTAAACCTGATGAAGCATACTGTAAAGAGATTTTTAAAGTTTTAAAGGCCCATGATGTTCGCTATTTTTTCTATATTGGTGGAAATGATTCAGCGGATACAGTGCGAATTGTTAATGAAAATGCAAAACAATCGGAATATGAATTTCGTGCAATTCATATTCCCAAAACAATTGATAACGATTTGGTCATTAATGATCATACGCCGGGATATGGCTCTGCAGCTAGATATGTGGCAGAAGCATTTATCGGAATCAATCTTGATAATCGTGCGCTTCAAGGCGTCTATATTGGGGTTGTTATGGGTAGACATGCCGGTTTTTTAACAGCAGCATCTTCATTAGCTAGAAAATATCCGGATGATGGTCCACATCTTATTTATCTTCCGGAACGTCCATTTGATGTTGATGAGTTTTTGCTTGATGTAAAAGAGGTTTATGAAAAATACGGACGATGTGTGATTGCTGTTTCAGAAGGAATAAAGGATAAGAATGGTAAACCAATTATGCTATCTTTGACAGAAGAGGTTGAAACAGATGCCCATGGAAATGTTCAGTTATCCGGATCCGGTCAACTAGGGGATATGTTATCAAATCTTATAAAATCTAAGTTGAATTATACGCGTGTTCGTTCAGATACATTGGGTTATACACAAAGAAATTTCATCGGAGCTATATCCGACGTCGATTCTCATGAAGCGCGTGAAGTAGGAGAAAAAGTAGCCCAGTTTGCTATATGGGATAATGTAGACGGATCAATTGTTCTGGAAAGAACGGGAGATTATAGTATTAACTATCATCTATATCCTTTAAAGGATATTGCCGGAAAAACAAAATATATGTCGGATGAATTTATTAATCTAGCCGGTAATAATGTGACAGATGAGTTTTTTAGATATGCAAGACCGCTTATTGGCTCGGGTTTCCCTCAGCCACATAGATTAAGAGCGCCTATGGCTAAGCGATTATTGCACGATGATGAATAATCTAAGGTCGCATTGGAATTAACAACTCATCAGGAACTTGGAGATTTCCAAAGCCAACACCCAAGTCATTACCGGGTTTGTTATCCCCGTGAAAGTCAGATCCTCCGGATTTGAGTAATGAAAATCTTTGGGCTATGTGAATCATGGCTTTAGTTTCCTGAGCTGTATATAGAGAATAATATGTTTCGATTCCGAGTAATCCATAACTTTTTAGTTGATCGACGAGAGCGTATAATCCATTACTGTCAAGTGGATAGAGAGTTGGGTGTGCTAAAACAGGTATCCCGCCACTTTCTTTGATGAGATGAATGGCGGACTCGGAAGAAACATCTTCTCTTGGGATATATAATTTTTTACCATTTCCAATCAATTTATGAAAAACTTCTTTCGTTTTTGAAAAATAGCCTTTTTTGACTAGGTGGTTGGCGAAATGGGAGCGTGTTATAACGCTGTCTTTTGACTGGGATTTAAGTTCGTCTAATGTAATATCATAATTATGATTTTGCAAAGAGCGAATCATTTTCTCGTTGCGACGTTCACGATCGTCATAAATATGTTTTAGACCCTTAATAAAGCTAGGATGATGAATATCTAAAAAAAGTCCGACAATATGGACATCAAAGTCATATTTATCAATGTTAGTTGATAATTCGATTCCGTTAATCAATTCAAGTGTTGACGGATCAATAGCCTTTTCTTGTATATAGTGTTGTGCTTGAAGTAATCCATCGATTGTATCATGATCGGTAATGGCTATTGCTTTTAGTTTTTTTTCTAATGCATAATCAATTAATTGCTCAGGGGTATAAGTACCGTCTGAGGCAGTTGTATGTGTATGTAAATCAATCATAATAACTCCTTTGTCATGCAATCATGTGAACGGTTCAAGTCTATATGATAGCATATTTAGGTTATATTTTCTATAAAATTAGATTTTAAAAAATAGTGAACTATGATATAATAGTTAAGGTTAAGAAAAAGGAGGCTATGTAAAATGAAGCATATCAAAACCTTAAATAGTGCAGTGTTACAAAATACGGTTAAGCACGGTGGTTGTGGAGAATGCCAAACATCATGTCAGTCAGCTTGTAAGACATCATGTACAGTTGGTAATCAAAGCTGCGAAAATGAAAATAGGTAAGTAGATAAGCAGTGACGCTCTGTCGCTGCTTATTAATTGATTGAAAGGAAGTTTTATTGTGATACATCAATATAAAATGAATGGAATGAATCTCGTTATTGACGTGAATAGTGGCGCGATTCATTTGTTTGATGCGTGCTCCTATGAGTATATAGAGTTATTGAATCAAAATTGTTCTCATGAAGAGATTATGCAACAATTAAAGAATACATATCCGAAAGCAGATTTACTTGAAGTTAAAAATGAAATACAAACATTAATAGACGAAAAAGTGTTATTTACACAAGATGAATATCAAAAAGTCGTTGATACTTTTGCTGAACGCGAGACTGTAGTGAAAGCGCTCTGTTTACATGTGGCACATGATTGTAACCTTGCATGTCAGTATTGCTTTGCAGAGGAAGGTGAATATCATGGTGATCGTTCAATAATGTCTTTGGATGTTGCCAAAAAATCAATAGATTTTTTGATTGCAAATTCTGGACAGCGTAAAAATCTAGAGGTGGACTTCTTTGGTGGAGAGCCCTTGATGAATTTTGATGTGGTAAAAGAAACCGTTTATTATGCAAAAAAATTAGAAAAAGCCAATAATAAAAAGTTTCGTTTTACAATTACAACCAACGGTGTTTTGTTGGATCAAGATAAAATAGATTTTATTAATGAACATATGTATAATGTCGTTTTAAGTTGTGATGGACGAAAAGAAGTACATGATTATATGCGACCGGCATCAAATAAAAAAGGGAGCTATGATTTAGTTATTCCGAAATTTAAAGAGCTGGTAAAACAACGTAGTGATAAAAGTTATTATATTCGAGGCACATTTACACATCATAATTTAGATTTTGCAGAAGATGTTCTTCATATGGCCAACGAAGGGTTCACGGAAATTTCTATTGAGCCGGTTGTAGCACCTTTAGAAGAATCCTATGCGATACAGAAGGAAGATATTGCTCAGTTACTTAAGGAGTATGAACGTTTAGCGGATATAATGGCTGAACGTAAACAGGAAAACAAAGACTTTAACTTCTTCCATTTTATGATTGATTTAACAGGTGGTCCATGTGTTGCAAAACGTTTAACCGGTTGTGGTGCAGGCTTTGAATATTTGGCAGTGACACCTCAGGGAGACCTCTATCCATGTCACCAATTTGTAGGTATGGAAGAGTTTAAAATGGGTGATTTAGATACAGGTATTGTCAATTTAAGTATGCAAAATGAATTTAAAGGGTGTAATGTATATTCCAAAAAAGCTTGCCAGACTTGTTGGGCAAAGTTTTATTGTAGTGGTGGATGTAGCGCAAATGCATATAATTTCCATGGGTCAATTACAGAGGCTTATGAAATGGGTTGTGAATTAGAAAAGAAACGAGTAGAATGTGCGATATATATGCGTGCCTGTGAACTTGTTGCTGAATAAATTTTAAGGAGGATTATTTATGAAGGGGAAAAGCCTTGTAGTGCTTTTATTATCTCTATTGATTATTGCAGGAGGGCTTGTTGTTGCTTTTATAGGTGTTGGTAGCAATGGAGTCGGAAGTGCCAAAGATATTAACTTAGGTTTAGATTTAGCCGGTGGTGTAAGCATTACTTATACCACAATTAAAGAAGAACCGACAGATCAGGAAATGAATGATACGATTTATAAGTTGAATCAACGTATCACAGGAAGTGGATATACGGAAGGAGAAGTCTATCGCGAAGGTAAACGTCGTGTTAATGTGGATATACCCAATGTATCCGATCCCAATAAAGTGCTGGAAGAATTAGGGAAACCTGGTGACTTGAAGTTTGTGGATACAGACGGAGTTGTTGCCATTACAGGAAGTGATGTTAAGGATGCAAGTGCTGCAAGTAATCCGGATGGACTTGGATATGTTGTCATACTTGATCTAAATGCATCGGGAAGAGAGAAGTTTGCAGTTGCAACAGCGAATAACTTATATAAACCAATTAATATTGTTTACAATGGTGAAATAATTATGTCGCCAACGGTAAGTTCTGCTATTACAGATGGTGTTGCAACAATATCAGGAATGAATAATATTGATGAAGCCAATGAACTCGCAACCTTTATCCGAATTGGAGCATTACCGCTTGAGCTTGAAGAACTTCGCTCCAATGTAGTTGGTGCCAAAATGGGTAAAGATGCCATTGATACGTCTGTAAGAGCTGGGCTCATTGGTATAATGCTTGTATTTGCTTTTATGATTTTATACTATCGTTTACCGGGATTAGCATCTGTTCTGGCACTAGCATTTTATGCATCACTTGTCATTATTGTTCTATCTCTCACAAATATGACGCTGACATTACCGGGTATAGCCGGAATGATTTTGTCGGTAGGTATGGCAGTTGATGCAAATGTTATCATTTTCTCGCGAATTCGGGAAGAGTTGGAAGTCGGTAAAACACTAAGAGCATCGGTAAGCGCTGGTTTTAGAAAAGCAAGAACGGCGATTGTTGATGGAAATGTTACCACACTTATAGCAGCCGCAGTATTATATATTATGGGAACCGGAACGATTCGGGGATTCTCACAAACTTTAGCTTTAGGTATTGTTATATCTATGTTTACTGCCCTTGTTGTCACACGAATTATTGTGGTTGGTTTTGTTGAACTTGGAGCAACGAATAAGGCTCTCTATGGACGCGATTATCATGTGAAAGTGTTTGATATTGTCAAACGTCGAAAGATCTGGTTTTCAGTTTCGCTAGTAATTATTATTATAGGATTCATCATGTTGCCGGTTCATAAAGGAACAAAAGACTCTATTTTGAATTATGATATTGAATTTATAGGGGGGACCTCAACCTTAGTCACGACAAATGAAGTGGTTTACGAGACGTTAGAAGAGCTGCAAGAAGGTGTTAGAGGACTTGTCGTTGAAGCGACAGGAGATGAAACGCCTCAGATGAATATTGTTAGAGGTGTTGATGGAGCCGGTCAATTTGTAATTAAAACCAAAGAGTTAGACACGGAGACCGGAATGGCCTTACGTGAAGCCTTAATGGATAAGTTTTCCATTACTGCTGCAAATATTGAAAGTGAAAATATCAGTGCAACCATCAGTACAGAAATGCGTCGAGATGCAATTATTGCGGTTATTATTGCTTCAATTGGGATTTTGTTTTATGTTTCTTTAAGATTTCATGACTTTCGATTTGGTATTGCGGCGGTGATGGCATTAATTCATGACGTTCTAATTGTATTTACTGTGTATTCTGTATTATATATACCGGTAAATAATTCATTTATCGCGGCCATGTTAACCATTGTTGGGTATTCTATTAATGATACCATTGTTTTATTTGACCGTGTTCGTGATAATCAAAAGACCATGAAACATGGTGATTACCATGGTGTTATTAACACAAGCATTAGTCAAACGATTTCTCGTTCAATAAATACATCATTAACGACATTTATCATGGTGTTTGTCTTAAACTTACTTGGTGTTGCATCGATTCGTGAATTTGCCTTACCATTAATGGTGGGTATTATTTCAGGAACCTACTCTTCAATATTTATTGCAAGTCCATTATGGTATGTTATGAAGAAAAAAGAAGAAGCAAAGATACAAAACGCCCAAGCATAAGGAGTTGCTATGTTAAAACCTTTAATTATTGAAACGACAGAAAGTGTCAATAAACCTATTGAAAAATTACAGCAAGCATTAAATGATAAAGGAATTAACATCAGTTTTTTAGTGGCTAAGCTTTTATATAATCGTGGAATTCAGACGGCAGATGATGCGATGGCTTTTTTGCATCCTGAATATCATCTGCTCTATGATCCTTTTCGGCTAAAAGATATGGATTATGCGGTTGAACTTATTCAATTACATATTACTCGAGAACATCGAATATACGTCTATGGTGATTACGATGTTGATGGAATAACAAGTACATCGATACTTGTAAAAATATTAAAAGCATGTGGAGCAAACGTAGATTATTATATACCGGATCGAATTCAAGAAGGTTACGGGATAAACACATCCGCTATTGACCGGATCTTCAATCAAGGAGCCTCGCTGGTTATTAGTGTAGATACAGGAATTACTGCAGTCGAACAAGTAGCATACGCCAAAGAAAAAGGGTTGGATGTCATCATTACAGATCATCATGAATGTCAGGAAGACATACCTAAAGCGGATGCAGTCATTAACCCAAAACAAGCGACATGCTCATATCCGTTTGAGAATTTAGCTGGTGTTGGTGTGACTTTTAAATTGGCTCAAGCCTTAGCTACGGTATATGCCATTGATGAAGAATTCCTTAAGGATTTAATTGAGATCGCAGCGATTGGAACAGTGGCAGATATTGTTCCCCTTATTGATGAAAATCGTGTCATTGTATCTGTCGCCTTTGAGCGGATACAAAAGAAAATGTTGCGCAACCAAGGAAATAAGGGGCTGAAAGCTTTATTGGAGCTTGTTGGTGCGGGTGAAAAAACTTTAACAGCAGGCATTATTGGATTTCAGGTAGGACCCCGTTTGAATGCGGCAGGACGCCTTGGTGATGCAAAACGTGGGGTTCAATTATTTTTAACAGAATCCGAATCCCAAGCAATGGATATTGCAACGGAGTTAGACGCTGAAAATCGAAAGCGTCAAGAGATGGAGCAAGACATTCTAAACGAAGCAGATGCAATTATTCAAAATACAATAGATGTTCAGTCACAATCAATTCTAGTCGTTGCCGGACATAATTGGCATCATGGTGTTATTGGGATTGTAGCTTCGCGTCTGACAGAAAAGTATTATCGGCCGACTGTACTATTAACGATTCACGATGGAATTGCATCCGGTTCAGCTCGAAGTGTTGAAGGATTTTCTATCTTTGATGCACTCATGGATTCAAAAGACTTGTTTTTAAAAGTAGGTGGTCATGAAATGGCAGCCGGAATGAGTCTTAATGAAGAGAATATTGAGCCACTTAGAAAGGCCTTGAATCAGTACGCAAAGGAGCACATGACGGCTACAACCCTTATTCCTAAAGCGCGTGTTGAACACAATGTAGATTTACAAGAAATAAATGTCGAACGGATTGAAGAACTCGCCTGTCTTGAACCCTATGGAGCAGGCAATCAAGAACCGAGGTTTTTGCTAAAAGGTTATGTTGGTCAGACGCAGCTGATGGGAAAAGAAAAGACTCATTTTAAGATGCAATTTTTGCAAGAACCTGATATAGTCGACGTCGTTGCCTTTAATAGTGCAGAGTATTTCTTAGATGTTTATAAGGGAACAGAGGTTGAGATTATCGGGACATTCAATATAAATGAATGGAAAGGATATAAAAAACCACAAGTCTTCTTAAAAGGAATGAAGTACGCGTCGGTTTTAGAAAAATATTTAAATCAGGCAAAAGCCGTTTTTGTGGATATAGATTTTGGGAAAATTGATAGAGTCTTATCTCAATATAGTCTTGTGTGTACCCGCGCAGATTGTATTGACTTATACCGTAAGATAAGAATAAAACTGGGGAAAGATCATCAGCGTATGGACTTAATTAGGTTGAATTATTTAGTTCAAGAAAACCAACAGAATCTGAATGCGTTAATAAAAAGTCGTTTAATTTTGCAAGTTTTTAGTGAATTAGGACTCATCGAATTAAGCTTGATTGAGCCAGGTTGTTATGGAATACAGATGAAAAAGACGGAAGGTGTTGAATTAGAGAAATCAACACTGTATAA
>CAZLXW010000087.1:0-12192 GCA_964563505.1 uncultured Eubacteriales bacterium | reverse complement strand
GAGAAAATGTATTGTCTTCAAATCGACTTCTTGAGATTGCCGTTCCAACCGGAATATCTCGAGCGGATTTTACCATGAACAAATAATTATCCCCGGATTCTTTGAATACATGAGTATCTTCTTCTTGAATCACATCACTCATGACATCATTAGGTATGCGTCCACATAGAACACTTTTTCTTTTCGTCCTTGCATTATACATAGGCATGGCAAACATCAAGGTTACTTCATCAAAAAACTTGGAATGACAGTTTCCGATTTCTAGGGTATCCGGATCTGTATAGGGCCCATACATATAACAGTCCCCTGCCATTGCTTTTTGAAAATAGGTTGTCGTCTTAACATTTTTACCTCTTTGTCGACTTGCTGACGATATATTTATATCACCGATTTCATTGATAATAAAAAATTCTGAGAATTCTTTGAACTGCTTCTGTTTTTCCGTAAGAATTGAGTTTAATTTTTGATGATCCAAGGATTCTAAACGTTCAAATTGATTATGAATACTATCCTTAACGAGTTCTAATTGTAACCATTTGTCTTCAAACCAATTATCTAAATCTCTCACACGCCCACTTGCAATTCCTTCAAAAACTCGTTCTGTTTCTTCTTTTAACCCGGGATTCAATAAGTATTTAATCCAATAGTTCATATTCCTCGTCCTTTCCTGTGCACAATTTTTGATAAAAAAAGGCAGAGGAAATCTATAATAGACTCCTTTGCCTTTTTAATAGTATACCCGACGCTAAAATTTGTGTCAAGACATGGTATAGGTATTATTTCATGATTTACTTATTATCTTGATTCACTCTTTCTATCGTAAAGGAATAGTAGATGTCCTTTTCTCCGCTAATATGATACGTTGACTCTACATCTGAACCCCAACTATCAATTCCACCCACTCCCCTTACTGCGCCTAAAATAGACACAACTGTTCTTCTTGGAAGCGGAAGTTCTTCTTGATGTGTAGCCATTTCAAGTTCTCCCGATGTATAAGGAATACAAGAAAAAGCAAATTTTTTATCTATGTAAGAAAATCGAATTCCCATGCTATCTGTACATTTCCAGGAATTATCCTTTGTTGTATTTCTATATACTTCAAGCCATTTTGTATTCATGTGAACATTACAATCTTGTGGTACAAGATATTTAGTAATTGGTAATCCTTCAATTTCATAGATCCCAGGAATTCCTCCAGCCATTCTATCCGGATAGGTCTCTCCGGATAATCCTTCATAGCAATAATGAGTTGCCTTTACCGGAATAATAAAACGCATACCAAAGACTGGAAGCTGTGGTAAATTCATCTTGCCAAAATAAGTTACCTCTACCTTTATTTCTCCCACCTGATTTATTTCATAACACACTAAAATCTCTGTTTTAGGGATTGTTATGGTGGCATAGGTAAAAAATATCTTAACATGTTTTGCCTGTTCTTTACCCGTATAATTATTATTATAAGGGGCTCTTAATTTGGTTATTTCTTTTCCGTCAACCACAACTTCTATCTTTTCACAGCTGATAAATTGATCTGCTCCAAACCACATACCCGATCTAAGATGAAACTGACTTCCTCTGTCATTATCTGTCGTAGCTCTCCAAAAGGTTGGCTTTGGAACTCGATAAAGCCATTCTGCACCATCTATTACAAGAGACTCTAACCCTCCTGCTTGGTATGAAAAAATATAGTGAAAATCAGAACCTCCTATGCCAAGCGTACAGTCCCCATATATTATATTTAACATATCTTTACCGCTCCTTTTCCTAGCTATATTTTCCATAGTAATATTTCACTTCTTGCATGGCAGGCTTTTCACTTCGATCTGCAAATATAATTCCGTTAGCAGAAAATTCATAATCCGATGGTTTATCGTCAAAATCCCCTCCATACCGAAGAACCATTTCTCCTGTTACTTCATCCTTTACCCATAACGCCTGATCAATATAATCCCAGATAAATCCTCCTTGATACATTTCATAATCCTCTATCAAATCTATATAGGATTTTATTCCCCCTAGTGAATTGCCCATATCATGCATATACTCACATAAGATAAACGGTTTTTTAGGTGAGGTTTCAAGATACTTCCTAATTTCCATAGGATTTGTATACATCCTGCTTTCCATATCTGATATACTATCTTCGTAACTTCTATTATGGAAAACACCTTCATAATGAACAAGACGGCTATTATCTTTTTCTTTATAGAATTGATTCATTGCTATTATGTTCTCTTCTGCATAAGATTCATTTCCTAAGGACCAGAAAAGTATGGACGTATGATTTTTAAACACTTCAAAGTTGGTTCTAGCCCTATCTACCACAACTTCCTTCCATTGACTTATACTACCGGGGATATTCCAAGAAGGTTCTACCTGTCCCATTTTTTGCCAAGACCCATGGGATTCTAAGTTGGCTTCGGCCATAAGATATATTCCATTCTGATCACATAAGTCGTACCATAGAATTTGGTTAGGATAATGACTTGTTCTAACTGCATTTATATTATTTTTTCGAATGATTTCAATATCTTTTTTCATCTCCTTCACCGTGACGCTTCTTCCCCTATTCGCACTCCACTCATGACGGTTCACCCCATTTATAATAAGCCTTTTTCCATTTAAAAGCATTATTTTTTCTTTTATTTCAACTCTTCTAAATCCAATATCATTAGGAATCACTTCAACAAGTTTAGCCGTCTTATCATATACTTCGATTAAGACTTGGTAAAGATAAGGGTTGTGATTATCCCAAGGAATTACTTTTTCAAGAGGAATAGGGCTAAGTGAAATGCTTTCTTTTATCTCCACCTTTTCCCACAATACAATCTCCTTTTCCATCTCTTTATCCCGTAAAGTAACCTTTACATATCCAGATTCTTCTTCAAAGGATGTCAATAGATCAATCCCGATTTTTCCTGATGCATTATCCTCTTCTAGTACTGGCTTTATCCATATGTCTTCTATGTGAATCTTTGGCTTTCCATAAAGTGTTACATTGCGAAAGATGCCAAAAAATCGAAAGAAGTCTTGGTCTTCTATAAAGGCAGCTGTACTTCTCTTATGTACTTCAACAGCTAGCACGTTACCCGACCTTTTTATATAAGGTGTCAAATCAAATTCTGTTGGAGTAAAACTATCCTCAGCGTACCCAATAAAATGTCCATTAAGCCAAACATACATGGCTTGTTCTACACCTTCAAAGCATACATAAACACTTTTATTTTGTAGACCTTCTTTTAAGTCAAAATACTTTAAGTAAGAACCTACAGGATTATATTCTGCTTCGCTAAAAGAACCTTCTTCTAAGCCTCTGTCTAGGCTATAAGAAGCTCTTCGAAAGATATGCCCTTCCCACGGATACATAGTATTAATATAATGTAACTTATCATACCCAGCTAATTCTATATGTCCCGGAACATAAATCTCATCAAAGCTCTTAGCGACATATCCTTCTGTATAAAAATTTTTAGGTCTGCTTTTTGCATTATTGGAATATTGAAAATTCCATGTCCCATTTAAAGATTGAGAAAAAGAGGAAGCATTTGCCTTTCTTTCTTCATGGTTTTTATAAAAACCATGGTCACTATGAGCAGGAAGTTGGTTTACTTTAAAAATTTGTGGATCGTCTAAAAATCTAATATCTGCTTTCATGCTAATCTCCTCTTTTCATTTAGAATTCATAATACAAGGCCTTTAATATTGTCGGCTTTTCTTCCATTTGAATATGTTGTTCATCACCATTGAGATGCATGTATTTAATCCAATTAGCGTTTTTATCATACACCCCTTTTTCCAATGATAAATAATCTAATTGCTTGTTTATATTCAATGTTTCAAGACAAGCTCTATATCCATATCCTATAAAAATTAATTCATTTTCACTTTTTTGAATGATTATTCCCGCACCTGGGATAAATTCGTTATCATCATTGATTTGATGATAAAATTCGATAATGATCTGATATTTTCCTAGTTTAATATGTTTCGTCATATAATTAGCGTTTTGTACAAATCCAATCATTTTATCTGTTCCATAATATTTTGTAATAATTGGCATCATATTAGCAAACAAATTATAACTTTGTGATAAATATTCCTTTACCCTCTCGCTAGATACATTCTTGTCATTCGTATTGGTGTGTGTGATCTGTGTGATAAACGATTTATCTTCACCAATACTTTCCAGCCCAAACGGTGCATAACATAAAGTATTATATGTACCTATGGCTACATATAAATTAGCAACCGCCCATTTATCTCTACGTGTTTCCGGTATAAAAAGCGGATTATCGCTTCTTGCATATGCGTTTGCGACTTTTTCAAACTTAAATGTATACATATCTGGTGACAATACTTCTAAATTAGGCGCTGCACACTTCCACACATCAAGCATCTCCGGCAATGGCCCACCACACGGATAAAATCCCGGCTTTTCATCATCAAACTCTTTTAGCCAGGCATTTGTAAACATTGGTAATGCATAATTCTCTTTACCGGCTTTCGCCAATTTGTCTATATGTAACGCATAGTGCCAACACATAAATGTTTCATCTGCATATTTTTCAAATACATTTCCCCACGATTTATCCGACATGCTTTCATAATTCTTCGTTACTTTACTCAAACCATTATCTGCATTTTTTATATATTCCATTAATTTATGAGGAACATCTTTATTATATTCTTCAGTTGCACTCAATGAAAAATCTCGTGTTGAATCTAACACGCCAACTTCATTTTCAACTTGTACTCCTATAACCGTTTGATCATTAGAATCAAAGTTCTTTATATATTTCATAAAATTTATAAAAGCATTAATCTCTACTGGTAAAATTTCAGTATGAAACATGCTGAGTATTTTTGTTTTTACTCCCTGTTCATCTTCTGTTCTTGGAAACTTAGCCAAATTAGTCTTGACCCAATTCGGAGCATATGTTGAACGCCCATTTTTCCAACTTCCAAACCATAATAAAACTAATTTAAGCTTATGTTTTCTTGCACCTAATATTAATTGTTCAACTATACTAAAATCAAAAACATTTTCCTGTGACTCAATTAACTCCCAATATACTGGAGCTAAAATTGTATTACAATTTAGTTCCTTTGCCTTTCTCCACACATTGGCCATATATTTGTAGGAAGTACATGCTGAATTATGTACCTCGCCCGCTAGCATAATAAAAGGCTGGTCATTTACTAAAAAAGAAAAACTGCTATCTTTTTTAACGATTTTAGGTTTGTTTTTCATATATAAATACTTCCTCTCAAATCATAGTTATCATTGTGTCGTGCCTCTAATAATTAAATCTGTTTGTATGGTTATCCTATCATTTGAATTAATATTATCCACATTTTGTATTGCACTAACAATGGCCTTAGAATAATCTTTATAATTACTTGTTATTGTTGTGACCCCCGGGTAAATAAATGGTGATATGTCAAGATTATCATATCCTACAATTGCTATATCCTTTGGAACATTGATCTTGTTTTTGTTTGCCTCACTTAAGGCTCCGATTGCAACTAAATCATTGATACATATAATTGCTTGTGGCAACTTATCACATTTTAACATTTTTTTCATAGCTATATTACCACCCTCTACCGAGTAATCGCTATCAATAATCTCACTACGTATGTTTATCCCATACTTATCCGCATTATCCTTTATTTCTTTACGCCTTTTAATCGTCGTTCTAATATTTGAATATCCACCCAATAACGCAACATCTTTGTGACCTAAACTCGATAAGTGTTCTAAGAGTTCGTTACTACTTTTTTGTTGCTCATGATAAATTTGTATACATTCTAAACCAGGTACATCAACACATGAAATGACAGGAACCTTCTTATTTATATTTTCTAGTTCGGAAATATATTTTTTATCACACTCTATATCATCAAGACGCCCACCCATAAAAACAATAGCTCTAACATTCGTCGACATAAAGGCATTAAGAATATCACTTTCTAAGCGTTTATCTGATTCTGAATTACACAACATTAGGGTGTAACCTGCCTTTTGAGCAATAAGCTCTGTTTCATAAAATATTTGTGCATAATAGGGGCTGTTAATGTGAGGAACAATAAAGCCCACTATATTTGATTTACTTGACTGCAAAGATTTTGCAATACGATTTGGTTTAAAATTATATTCTTCAATCAATGCTAAAATCTTTTCTCTCTTTTCACTACTAACTTTTGCCGTATTATTGATTATTCTAGACACTGTAGCCGGTGAAACATTTGCCTGTTTTGCAATATCAACTATGGTTATCTTTTCATTCATTAAATCATCTTATCCTTTCAATCCACTACTTACAATACCTTTAATAAAATATTTTTGAAAACATGAATATACTAAAATAATAGGTAATACAGAAAGCAATGCCATAGCCATAACCGGACCTTGATCAAGTGCATCTTTGTAACCACTAATTGATGAATTTAGAAACACCAAGCCAACAGCCAATGTATATTTAGATTGATCATTTAAAAATATAACAGGTCCAAAGTAATCGTTCCATGTCCATACAAACATAAAAATGGCAACTACAAATAAAATTGCTCTTGAATTAGGCACAACTATTTTAAATAAAATATGTAATTCACTGCATCCGTCTATTCTTGCAGCATCCTCTATTTCCTTTGGAAACGTTTTAAAGAACTGATGTAATAAAAACACACTAAAAGCACTTGCTGAAAGCATATTAGGTAATATCAACGGTGCAAAAGTATTGATCAGCTTTAAATTCACATAAATACTATACAAAGGTATTATTGTTACAAAATATGGCACCATCATTGTCGACATTAGTAGTGCAAACCAAAAACTTTTAAGAGGAGCATCATATTTTGCAAATCCATAAGCGACCAACGTCGTGCTTATTAATGTACCAAAAATATTTGCTACTGCTATTATACTGCTATTTTTAAAATATGTAAAAAAATCACCCGATTTAATAACATATTCAAAAGATCTAAGCGTAACAGGTGACGGAATTAATTCTGGTGGATATTGCACTATTTGTTCTGTACTCATTAAAGATGTAGATAACATCCAGAAAAACGGCATTATAAATATTATTCCTAAAACGGAGCAAACTAAAATCCAAACCACAAATCGAATCTTTTTTAACATAAGTAACTACTCCTCCTTCCTTATTCTTCATAATTCATACGTTTTTGCAATGATTTTAATATAACCATACTAATAAATAATATAATAATATACATAATCCAGGCAAGTGCTGCGGCATATCCGAATCGACCAAAATTAAAGCCACTATCATATATGTACATTCCGTACATATAGGTCTTCTTGAGCGGTCCCCCGCCTGTCATGATTAATGGTTGTACGAAAACTTGAAAAGCGGTTATTATTCCCATAACCAAATTGAATGCAAAAACATTAATAATTAATGGAAATGTAATTCTAAAGAAACATTGAGTTTTACCTGCTCCATCAATTTTTGCTGCTTCATAATATGACGTAGGTATTTGTTTAATCCCGGCTAAAAATATCAACATTTGTGAACCACAAAATATCAAATTAACCATTACTAGCGCATTCATTGCCCAGCTTGGGTCTGTCAACCAATATGGTCCTTGTATTCCTAACATTGATAAAATATAATTGATTAAACCTCCTTCACCTCTTAGCAAAAATCGCGCCACTGTAAAAACTGCAACCCCTGCCGCTACTGAAGGAAAATAGAAAACAATTTGAAAAAAATTACTTGCTTTTGATTCTTTTGAAAGTAATAATGCTATTATTAAAGCAAGCATCAAACTTGTTGGTACCGCTATTATTGCATAGTGAAAAGCATTGATTAGACTTTGCTTAAATAAGTCATCATATAGAAATATGTCCGTATAGTTTTGCAGACCAATAAATTTTGGTGCTGAGATTCCATTATATCGTGTTAACGATAGAAATAATGAATATACTAAGGGCATTAAAGTTAATAGAAAAAAGCCCAATAACCACGGAGAAATAAACAGATAAAAATATTTTGCTTGGTTTCTTCTTGTATAATGCATATTTATCCACCCTTTAAATAGTTATAGTATAAAATTTTAATACTCTGTAACAACTTTATTGTGTGCTGTACTGATTGAGTCATTACAGAGTATTAGGTGACTTCAGATTATTCTTTCATTCGATCTAGCTTTAATTGACCTTTAGTCTGCATATTCTCTAATGCAGTATCAATGTCTTGTTCTCCAGCAAAGAGTAATTCTAATTCATATTTTAATATTTCATCTTGTATTTCATTCAGAACTACACCATCTACTGCATAATCAAGTGCATCAAAAAATACAGATTTGTCAAACGGTTGCCAACCATCAGGTATCGTATCTATGAATTCACTGTCTTCGCTCACCTCTTTTAAAGCAGGTAAACCAATGATTTCCATTTCACCTTGTACTTTTTCTGAAGCCGACATATATTTTATGTATTCCCAAGCCTCATCTTTGTACGGTGTATCTGCCGACATACCAATTGCTGTTGTCCAGAGCGGAGACCTCCATTGTCCATACGTTGGATTTGTAGGAAATGTTACGATGTCCCATTCGAAATCATCACCGATTGCAGTGTTGAAACTTGCCATGTCCCAAGAAGCCCCTATTGTCATTGCATATTTACCGCTTTGAAATGTTCCACCAATATCACCAGCCATCGTTGGTGTTGGCGAAACGCCATGCACTTGATACAAATCTGTGATAAATTGTACACCATCTCTATATCCTTGGGTATCTGCCGTCATTGTACCCGTATCCCAATCCCAAGCTTTATAGCCTTCGTATAGGTTTCTGGCCAGTGAGTATGACCACCATGATGAAAAATCTGCTCCCCAAACTTTGTCAGCACCTTCACCTTTTGTTAACGCTTTAGCCGCTGATAAAAACTCTTCTTCCGTCCAATCATTTGTTGGAAGAGGAACATTGTTTTCCTCGAACATCGTTTTATTGTAGATAATAAAGCCTGAATAGAATGTCGTTGGTGCAGCATAAACACTGCCATCATACGACAATCCACTCATTAAACTATCAACCCAAGCATTTTGTAATCCATCTTCTTCAATGTATGAATCCAACGGAGCAAATAAATCATCTTTGAAATATGCACCACCAAAATCACCTGCTATTTGCACCAAATCCGCTAAGGTGTTTGATGAAATCTGCACTGTTAATTTTTCATGAAACCCCTCCGGAATTGCTTCTAGGTTAACATGGATTGATTCGTTTTCAGCATTGAATTCATCAGTCCATTTAGTTTTACTTTCAATTTCTTGTTCATTTCCCCATAGCAAAAACCTTAATTCCACTTTTTCATTATCCGAATCCCCGACATTATCATTATTATTCTCTACATTACTACCCGGAACTTCTGTTTGATCTGATGAGGTGTTGCACGCTGACAACACTAACATCATTGCTATTACGACAATCATTAACTTAGTTTTTTTAATTTCTAACATTGACATAACCTCCATTATATAGTATAGTGTGATTAGTTATTTGAAAACGTTTTCAAGGTTTTAACTATGTTCAGTTTAGCACACGATTTTTTCTGTGTCAAACGGTTTCTTGTCAAAATGCATAGTTTTTTTTAAAAAAGGAGATTAATATTATGAGTAATATCAAAAAGCTTTTTTGCTATTTAATGGTAATTGCACTATTTTTTTCTTCGATGAATTATAGTGCGACAGCACAAAGTACGGTGACAATTAGTCCTGAGTATGAATTTCAAACCTTTAAAGGTTGGGGAACTTCTCTATCTTGGTGGGGGAATGCCATCGGCGGATGGCAAGATTCTACAAAACAAGACGAAATATTGGACCTTATCTTTGATGATGCTGCTGGATTAGGCTTTAATGTAGCAAGATACAATATTGGAGGCGGTGATGATCCAACCCATGATCATATGCGAAATGGAGCTAATCTTGAAGGTTATCAACCTGCACCCGGAGTGTGGGATTATACCGCTGATGCAACACAACGCTATATATTAGACGAAGCAATCTTACGTGGCGTTGACATTGTTGAAGGCTTCGCAAAAACTCCACCTTATTGGATGACCTATAGTGGTTGTTCTTCCGGAAATATTGATGGAACGAGCAACTTAAAACCTGAATACTATGATGACTTTGCTGATTATTTAGCGGAAGTATATCTATTATTTGAAAACACATATGGTGTTACCTTTGACTCGATTTCTCCATTCAACGAGCCTAACGGACCATGGTGGGAAATATATAATAGACAAGAAGGTTGTCACTATACACCACAAGAACAAAATGATTTTTTGAAAGTTTTAGAACAAACTTTCAACGATAAAGGGTTATCAAATGTTACTCTCGCCGGACCAGAAGGATTTGAATTCAACTCAACATTATCATCCTGGAATTCATATGATAATGATGCAAAATCTGCTATTGGCAAAATCAATAGCCATTCATACTATGGAACAGAACGTTTATATCTTAATACTATAGCCTTATGCAATGACAAAAGACTATCGCAATCAGAATACGGAGTTGGTGTAGGTAATCACGACCATGACGCCATCGAGAGTTCTTTGGAATTAGCTCGTAAAATTCGTGACGATATCCGAGAATTACAAGCAGAGACTTGGGTATACTGGCAAGTGGTTGAGGAAGAATTTAATGTAAATAATTGGGGCCTTATTCATGCAAATTTTGAAGGTGTCGAAGATTATGAAATTACAAAACAATATTATGGAATGGCTAATTATTCTAAATTTATTCGCCCCGATTCCACCATCATTGGCGTGAATGATTCTGATATGCTTGTTGCCTTAAATAAAAATACAGATGAACTGACAATAGTCGTTATTAATGATTCAGAATCTCAAAACAGTTATTCTATTGATTTATCTAAATTTATGACTGTCGGTAATAGTGCAAATGCATATAGAACTTCTCTTACCGAAAATTTAGTGCAATTGAATGATATCAGCATTCAAAACAATATCTTGCAAGTTGACACTGCACCTGAATCTATCACTACATATATGATTAGCAATGTTACAACAAATAGTGTACCGGATTTTGATAGAAATTCATCTTATAAAATTGTGAATAAAAGCGATAACACAAAGGTTATGGATGTATTCAACTCATCACCTGATAATAATGCCGATATTATTATTATGGATACAGATAGTAGCAGTGTTAGCCAAAACTGGAAATTTCTAGTTAATGATATAGGTGAATATTATATCGCTAATGTCAATGCCTCAAAAATGCTTGATGTTCCTGGTGCATCAACTAATAATGGTACGAACATGGCATTATGGCAACCAAATGGTGCAAATAATCAATTATGGAAAATTACTGACTTGAACAATGGCTACTTTAGTATTATCAATAAAAATAGCAACAAGGCATTAGGCGTCAAAAATGGTGATATGACTAATGGTAACAATATTGACCAATACGATTATCACGGATATGATAATCAACAATGGAATTTTGAAGTGATTAATTAAGATAAATGTACAAAAGCGGTCATAGTGTTAAGCTATGGTCGCTTTTTCTATAATAACATAGTTTTCCTCATCATATTCTCAGTATTATCTGTAAAATAATCCCCTCCTCTTTCAACTTCATTATACATAAATATTTCTCCTTATTAACAAGTATATCTTATCTCTATTTCAAAATAGATTTACAATTCCAGTATGGTTCGATTAAAAGCGACGAAGCTTTTATTGGTTACATAGCCCCAGTCATATTTACATTCCAATATGGTTCGATTAAAAGGTTATCAAATACAATGTCGATGTTATCATGCGCTCTATTTACATTCCAATATGGTTCGATTAAAAGGCCTACAGAATGGGAGTCAGGCCATGATGTAATGCAAATTTACATTCCAATATGGTTCGATTAAAAGGATGTTATTAACACCAATCTCAGCCATGACTTTTGAATTTACATTCCAATATGGTTCGATTAAAAGCACATCTACCGGAATACCTACACTTTTTCTTTTGATATTTACATTCCAATATGGTTCGATTAAAAGCATGGAAACATCGAAGTAATTGACGCAATATACGATATTTACATTCCAATATGGTTCGATTAAAAGGGACATTCAATTTCCGACAGTTGAACAGATGGCGAGATTTACATTCCAATATGGTTCGATTAAAAG
>CAZLXW010000086.1:0-12231 GCA_964563505.1 uncultured Eubacteriales bacterium | reverse complement strand
ATCCTTGTACTTTTTCTGAAATCAACCACTTATCTGTATAGTAATATACAGGTACGATGGGTAATTCAGTCATTAAGATATCCTGTGCATCATATAAATAATTGAAATGCTCTTCTCCACGTGTTAAGTTAGCATTTGAAATCAATTCATCAAACTCGTCATTGGCATAATTTGGATCATTGTATGCATTTCCTTGTGTAAAGATACTTAATAGACCCATTGGATCCATAAAGTCTGTTAACCAACCACCACGAGACATTTGGTAATCGCCGACTTTACGTGTATCTTGGAATACAGCCCATTCTTGATTTTCTAACTTTACATTAAGACCAAGATTTGTTTTATACATTTCTTGAACAAGTTCAGCCACTTTTTGGTGACCTTCACTTGTGTTATACATAAGTGTAAATTCTGGGAATCCTTCACCATTTGGATATCCGGCATCTGCAAGTAGCGCTTGTGCTTCTTCAACGCCACTTCCATCAGTAGGAATTCCATAATTACCCGCTTTTAATGCAAAATCTTCACCTTCATGGTCTAAGAAACCTTCAGGTACAAATCCTGCTGCAGGAATTTCACCAGAACCCAATGTTTCTGTAATCATCTCACGGTCAATTGCAAGTGTTAACGCACGACGGACACGTTGATCTGCCCAAAGGTCAAGATCAAGATTAAAGTTATAGTAATACGTTCCAAGTAAAGCAAATACATAGAAGTTAGGATCTTCTGCAATCAAACGTGATACCTCTGCAGTAGGAACTTCTGGAATTGCTAATAATTCGCCACCTTGATATGCTTGGTATGCAGTTGAATGTTCATCAATAAATACAACTTCCATTCCGTCTAAAGATACATTTCCAGCATCCCAATAGTTATCATTCTTTACAAGTGTTAATCCTTCACCAATTGTATATGATGTTAATACAAACGGTCCGTTAGAAATTACAACTTCAGCATCTTTCGCCCAAGCGCCATCAGCTTTTGCTTCTACAGACTCTTGTTTTACTGGCATAAAGTGGTAGAAAGAAAGCAAACTTACGATATAGTCTGTTGGAGAGTTTAATTCAACAACAAGTGTTTGATCATCTTCAGCACGTACGCCGACGTCATCTAATGATCCACCATCATAAACCGCTTCATAAGCACCTACAATATTTGTATATTCCCAAATCCAAGAATACTCAGATGCTGTAGCAGGATCCATTCCACGCTTCCATGAGTATACGAAATCGTGAGCTGTTAAGTCAGAACCATCTGACCATTTTGATTCTCTTAAGTTAAATGTTACTGTTAATCCATCTTCTGATACTTCCCAAGTTTCAGCGATTCCAGGATAAATAACACCACTTTTTTCTCTTACAAGACCTTCAAACGTTTGGTTAATAACGTCTCCACCATCACTGGCACCATTTAAGCCCGGATCAAGAGTTTTTGGGTCAGCTCCAACATTCCAACGAAGAATGCTTCCTGAAGCTGCACCGCTGTCTGTGGAGCCACTATCTGTTGCCCCATTATCTGTCGAGTCACTATCTGTTACATTTGTGTCTGTTGTACCTGTATTTTTATCATTATTGCTACATGCTGCAAATAATGATACAGATAAGGTCAGAACTAATAAGATTGCTAATAATTTTTTCATTTGTTTTCCTCCTTTTATTTCATTTAGTTTCGTGTGACTTATGTCACTATATATGAATTGTTATGCACAAGTTTATACCTTTATATTTGTAATAGAAGCATAACAATAAATATTGCTTATAATCCGTTGATTTCTTCTGCGAAATGACATGCAACAAAATGATCCGGTGCAATTTCTCGCAACTCAGGTGTCACTTGGTTACATTTTTCCTTACAGTATCTACATCGTGAATTGAATCTGCAGCCCTCTTTTGGATTAATCGGGCTTTTCACATCCCCTTCAAGGATGATTCGTTGGTCTTTGTTGGCTCTTGGATCAGGAATCGGAATTGATGATAATAAAGCTTTTGTGTATGGATGCCATGGGTTTTTATAGAGTTCATTACTTTCAGCTATCTCCATCATATTACCTAAATACATAACCCCTATTCGATCAGAGATATGCTTAACCATGGATAGGTCATGGGCAATAAATAAATACGTTAAGCCCAACTCTTCTTGTAAGTCTTCAAGCATATTAACGACCTGAGCTTGTATCGATACGTCTAGGGCTGAAATCGGCTCATCACATATAATTAATTCAGGTTCAATAGCTAACGCGCGAGCAATCCCGATACGTTGACGCTGACCACCTGAAAATTCATGAGGATATCGATTTGAATGTTCTTTCTTTAATCCAACGGTCTGTAGCAATTCGTATATACGCTCTTGTCGTGCAGTGCCGGTGATATTCGTGTGAATATCCAATCCTTCGCCAATAATATCTGAAACTGTCATTCGTGTATTTAATGATGCGTATGGATCTTGAAAAATCATTTGAATGCGTTTTCTATATTTTAGCATTTCTTTATCACTTATGTTTGCTATATTTTCGCCATCATAAATGATTTCTCCACCTGTAGGTTCATATAATCGAACGATTGAACGACCGGTAGTTGACTTACCACACCCGGATTCTCCAACAAGTCCAAAGGTCTCGCCCTTTTTGATACTAAAGGAAATGCCGTCAACTGCTTTTAACACTTTACGCCGATCTTCAAATATGCTGTTTTTTATCGTAAAATATTTTTTTAGATTTTTAATTTCTAATAACGTCTTATTTTCAGTCAATTATTTCACTTCCTTTTGCAAATCCTCCAACTTCCGGCGCATCCTTATGCAATAACCAGCAAGCTGATGTATGATTATCATTTACTTTGAATGTAGGTACCGGTTCTTCTTTACAAATCTGCATAACACGCGGACATCTTGTAGAGAAGGGACAACCTTTTGGAGGGTTCATCAAGTCTGGTGGCGAACCCGGAATCGGAATTAAACGCCCTTTTTCTTCAACGTCCATTCGAGGTACCGAATTCAACAAACCAATTGTATATGGATGTTGAGGATTATAAAATATTTCGTCAATCGGACCTTTTTCCATGATTAGCCCGCCATACATAACGATTATTTTTGTACATGTTTCTGCAATTACACCTAAGTCATGAGTAATAATCATAATTGACGTATCTAACTCTGTAGCTAATTTTTTAAGAATATCCAAAATCTGTGCCTGAATCGTAACATCTAATGCCGTTGTTGGCTCATCCGCTATAAGTAGTTTTGGATCACAGGAAAGGGCCGTTGCAATCATTGCACGCTGACGCATTCCGCCTGAAAATTCATGGGGAAAGGATTTAATACGGCCTGCAGGTTCTGGAATCCCTACTAGTTCAAGCTTTTCGATTGCAAGTCTTCGCGCTTCTTTTTTAGATACATTTTTATGACGTTGAATGACTTCAACCATAAGATTCTCAATTGAATAAACCGGATTCAATGATGTCATGGGATCTTGGAAAATCATTGAAATCTCTTTTCCTCGAATATTCGACATCTCTTTGTTTGTTTTTTTAGCGATATTTTCACCGTTAAAAATGATTTCACCACTTTTGATTTCTCCAGGATGGTCAATCAATCCCATAATTGACATGGCTGTTACACTTTTCCCACTACCGGATTCACCAACGATGCCAAGGATTTCACCTTTATTTAATGTAAAACTATTACCACGAACGGCTTGAACTTCACCAAGATGGGTAAAAAATGATGTATTTAAATTCTTAACTTCTAATATTTTAGTCATAGTTTAATCTATCCTTTCCTTAGCCTTGGGTCTAGCGCATCTCTTAATCCATCCCCTAAGAAGTTAAAGGCAAGAATAATAATAGCAATTGTCATCGCAGGGAAGAACAAAAGATATGGATACGTTAACAATCCTGATAAGGCATTGTTTGCTAATACCCCTAAGGATGCCATCGGTGCAGATACTCCTAAACCGATGAAACTTAGAAACGCTTCTGTAAACACTGCACTTGGAATCATCATTGTCATCGAAACAATAATCGGACCCATTGCATTGGGTATTAAATGTCTAAATATTATCTTATACTTAGGCACACCAATAACTCGTGCTGCCAAAACAAATTCCTGTTCTTTTAGGGAAAGCATCTGTCCACGAACTAATCGCGCCATGGATACCCAGTATACTGTACTTAAGGCAATAACAATATTCCACAACCCACCTTCATTAAACAATACCATCAATAGGATTACATATAATACCAACGGAACCGAATTAATAATATCAACAATACGCATCATAATATCATCAATACGACCACCTTCAAAGCCTGCAATACTACCGTAAACAACACCAATAAATAAATTAACTAACGTTGCGATAAAGGCTACTAGTAAAGAAATTCGTGTTCCAAACATAATACGTGTTAATAAATCACGCCCTAGATCATCTGTACCAAAAGGATATGTTTTGTTCCACATATTACCTGTAGATTGAGTATACTCAACACCTTCATAGGTAATCGTATAATCATAATCATAACCTTGCTTTGTTGGCAATAAATTATAGGAGAAATCTAAAACAACTTCCCGATCTACACCATCCACGTTCATAATATATGTATATATTTTGTTGATTGGATCTTTATCTGTATTCTTCAAGCGTTCTTGTAAACGTCCGTTATCCGATAATCTAAACATATTATAATCACTAGACAGATAGAAATTCGCATCTTCATCCACGTTAAATACATCAAGGACTGGTGGCAAGTTTTTATATTGATTGTCCTGATCTGAATACGAAAACGGTGTTAAATAAGGGCCAAAAAGGGCAAATAGCAACACAAAAATAATTGTCACAACACCAATCATTGATAGTTTATTCTTTTTAAGCCGACGCCAAGCATCTTGCCAATAGGTTAGACTTGGGCGCACTTTTTCTGCGTCTTCTAGGTTGCTGTCTAGAAAAACAAAACGATTATCTGCCATTTTATGCTTTCCCCTTTCCGAGTTTAATTCTTGGATCAATAAATCCATACGCTATATCTACTAAGAATATCATGATAATATAGAAAACCGCATATACAATGGTCATACCCATAATTGTTGTGTAATCACGATTTGTTATACTCTCAATAAAGTGTCTTCCAAGACCCGGTAAAGCAAAAATTTTCTCAATAACAAATGATCCTGTGAGTATTGCTGCAACCATTGGCCCGATATATGTTACTACCGGTATCATTGCATTTTTCACTGCATGTTTTGCAATAACTTTAAACTCTCTTATTCCATTTGCTCGAGCAGTACGGATATAATCTTGTTGTAAAACTTCCAACATACTTGAACGAGTTAAACGCGCAACAAAGGATAACGAATAACCGGATAATGCAAGAACCGGGCCTATATATCCCCGCCAATCGCTAACACCAAAACTCGGAATCCAATTAAGTTTACCTGCAAAGAAATAAATAATTAATGTCGCCATAACAAAACTGGGGACGGTTACCCCGATTGTTGCCAAAAACATAACTAAATAATCAATAGGTTTATTCTGCTTTAAGGCTGATATAATTCCAACTGGAATACCCAATACAACAATTAACACACTTGCGAAAAGCCCAATCTTAGCTGAAATTGGAAATCCAGAAATAAGCAAATCATTTACTGATGTTCCTACTTTAGAATAAGAAGGACCTAAATCGAAGGTAACAAGCCCCTTCATGTAATCAACATATTGTTCAAAGTAAGATGCATCCAAGTTATATTTTTCGTTCAACGTTCTAAGGATTTCATCCGGAACGGGACGTTCACGTGTAAAAGGACCTCCCGGTACAGCATGCATCATTATAAAAGTTAATGATGAGATAAGTAAAATGGTAATCAACGCGGAAACAATCCTTCTTGCGTAATAACCTGACATGTATAAAACTCCTTTCGAATAGCTTTCATAATTAGACATAAACCCACTCCTATCGGAACGGGTCTTATATAATAAATACACTTTATGTTTTGTCTCCATCTATGATAAGCCTAAATTACTTGGTAATTATATAATAAAATTATTGGACTGTAAAGTCTTTTCCACAAAATACATTTGTTTTTTTGCAGATTATCCATTTACCGTTGCGTTATTTTATCACGCTGTCAAAACACAGTGTTAAAGGCAAACTATGCCTTTTTTCGCCAAAATAAATAATGACATCTCAGCAAAATTTGTCACAGCTAAGATGTCATTATTTATTTTTCTTATTATGTTAGATAGCATTCAAATATAGTAATTCTCTCATTTTATAATCATACGGTGTGCTAACTTTTCGATCGCACTGGGCTCTAGATAATCCTTAAGCAATTCAAATGCAAACTTCAGACTAACTCCAGGACCTTTTCCTGTAATAATGTTCCCATCACGAACAATTTCTTGGTCTAAGACATGTGCTCCTTTAAGTGCGTCTTCATTTCCCGGGTAGCAAGTTGCCATCTTGCCTTCAAGGATTCCATTTTGTCCTAGAACACTGGGGGCAGCGCATATTGCTGCAACTTTTTTTCCTTCTTGATGAACCTTAACTAGAAGCTCACATAATCCTTCATGCTTGCCAAGGTTTTCCGTTCCGGGGCCTCCCGGCAGAATAAACAGTTCATATTCCCTATAATCAATGGAAAAGAACAAGGCATCACTTTTGACAATCACTCCATGTGCACCTTCAACATCTTCCATACCGGATACTGAGATTGTATCGAGATCAATTCCCCCTCTCCTTAAAACGTCAATGATGCTTAATGCTTCTATTTCTTCAAAGCCTGTTGCTAAAAATAAAGCAGCTTTTCCCATAACAGCCTCCTAAATAACTATGATTCAATATTATTTTACGCTATAATATTATTAAATCCATTTTACCATTTTATATTTTAAAAAACAAGGAGTTAACTCTTATGGAAATCGAAAAAAAGTTTCTGATTAAAAGACTTCCTAATAATTTAGGCAGTTACCCACACACACAAATTAAACAAGGTTACATCTCAACCTCTCCCGTCATTCGTATACGACAGCTTGGAGATAACTTTATCTTAACCATAAAAGGAAAAGGTCTTCTTGAACGAGAAGAATACGAGTTGAATATAACCAAAAATCAATTTCAAAAGCTCTCAGAAAAAGTAGAAGGAACCGTCATAGACAAAACCCGCTACTATATACCTTATGAAAAATATACGATTGAGCTTGATCTATTTCATGACCATTATCAAGACCTGCAAGTCGCCGAAGTGGAATTTGAAACCCTTGATGATGCTCATGCATTTAGCCCACCAGAATGGTTTGGCGAGGATGTCACTCATGATGTAAACTATCAAAACAGTACCCTCAGTCAGAAAAAGGAATAGCCAGTGGCTATTCCTTTTTTATTTTATTCGTATCTTAGGGATTCAATCGGCTCTAAATCTGCAGCCTTTTTCGCCGGATAAACTCCAAAAATAATACCTAATAAAATCGATCCTAAAAAAGTAAAGACAACCGTTTTCAAATCAACCACCGGTGGAATTTTTATTAAAGCTGAAATGATCCCCCCCATCGTAAGTCCTAATATGATTCCAATGAGACCGCTAAATCCGGTCATCATAATCGATTCTGTTAAGAATTGGAGTATAATATCTCTTTTTTTAGCACCGATTGCCTTTCGCAGTCCAATCTCTCGAATTCGTTCTGTTACAGAAACTAACAAGATATTGATAATCCCAATACCACCAACAATAAGGGTAATCACGGCGATAACAACAAAAATCATTGAAATGACATCAAGCACACTACCGACGGATTTTTGAATATCTTCAATACTCGTTGCCATATATTTATTCTCGTTTTGATTGACAAACTCAAGTAATCGAATGATTTTTTCTCCAGCTTCTTTCAGATTTGTCCCCTGAAAAACAGAGACTTGAATCTGATCTACTGTATCATTATCAAAAAATGACTGTGTCAAACTCACAGGTACAATCACTTCAATTGGCATTTCCATACCTGCCGTCATTGATGCAAAAAGTCCATCTTCCGTATTCATAACACCAATCACTCGAAATTTTAGTAGGTCTCCGTAATAATTTGTCACTGTAACTTCTTCACCAATAATATCTGTCCGATTAAAGTATTCTTTGGCATAAGTGTCCGGAACGACAATGACACGACGTTGTCCGGCAATATCTTCTGCCGATATAAATCGTCCGTGTACAAAATCAATGGTTTGAAAATTCGGATATTCATGAGTAGCACCTGTCACATATGCCGTTCGATATCCATCTTCAACACGAATATCAGAATAAAAAACTTGTGCCGCTGAGCCAAATTCTACTTCCTGAACACCTTCCTTAATCATTTCAAGATCATCTAACGTCAAGCGATCACGTTGTTCAATCTCATTCCCGCCTCCTTGCATGTTTTGTATAATGATGGAATTTGCGCCCATTTTGTTAAACTCGTCTAGCATAAATACTTTTGCCGCATTACTAATGGCAAGTATTGCTACGACAGAAAAAACCCCCATAATAATACCAAGCATGGTTAAAATTGATCTTAACTTGTTCGTTGATAAGCTTAAATACGCTTGTTTAAAATTCTCTGTAAAATGCATCTAGTTCCCTTCTTTCACCGTTTGTTCATTTACGGTTACTTTCATCCCATCTTTTAACATCAATGATGGATTAACAACCACACGTTCATTTTCTGAGATTCCGGCAATAATTTCTGCATCAAAATCTGATGTAATACCAACTTCAACAACTCGCTCTTCTAAAATGTTCTCATCATTAACCACGAAAACTGTTTTTTGACCCTCTTTTTCTCGACCAAACATTTCATAGGATATCACAATCGCTTCTTCATTCTTAAGTGTTGTAATCTCACATTCAAGTGTATAGCCCGGTTTCACTTGTTCTACTCCGTCTTGAACACGCATTTCAACTAATATTGACGTTGATTCTCGCCCATTAATCACCGCCTTTGAAGCAATCGGCGAGATATAATCTACGATACCTTTCACTTGAACCGCATCGTCAATAGCATCTCCTGTTAAGATGACTTCTTGGCCGATTTCAATATCACGTATATCATATTCGCGAATATAGGCTTCAACTTTAATCTCGTCACCCGAGATAATTGTTGCAATAGGTGCTTGAACACTAAGATAATCGCCTTCTTTGATATCCATCTCAGTTACAATCCCGTCAATGGTCACCTGTCCAAGTGTTCGATATTTTGCAATGTTGTCTTCAAGATTTTTTATATCAATCGCCGTACTCTCCAAGGCCAATCGCTGGGCCTTAATATCAAATTCGTTTGATTGATTCGAGTTTGCCTGTGTTGATTGTATTTCTTGAACACTGGCTTGGCTTTGTTCCAAACTTAGCTTGGCATTTTCCATTTGTTTTTTTGTATTTTCCAAGTTCGTTTTTATTGAGTCAAACTCAACTTCTGAAATAATTCCTGCGCTAAAAAGTTCTTGATGCTTTGCAAGTTCTTCTTCTTGTTTTTTCACTTCATTAACTGCTGTCTCATAATTAAGTCGTGATAATTCACTGCTAATCTTAGCGCTTTCGGCACCGGTTACATTTCTATCCGAGCTTAATCGGCTAAGTTGCAAATATTCCCGTTCTTGATTTAACTTCAACTTAGCTAGTTGGTCTTCAAGCTGTACTACATCCACGTCAAAAAGAATGTCTCCACTTTTTACTACATCACCTTTATCTTTATAAACATTGGTAATTTCTAGGGCTTCATTCGCACGAATTTCTTGCTTTAAAGATTCTTTTGCTACGCCTGTTACTGTGACACTTGATGTTATTTCTTCTACTTGAATCGTCTCTACAGTAACTTCCTGCAATTTACCACCGCCAAAACTTATTCCGCCTTCGCTATCATCCATACTTTGTCGCCACATATTAACTCCGATTATTGCTACCAGCGCGATCATAATTCCTACCGCAATAAATACTTTTTTCATCCAATCACCTATCCCATCATACCCGTCATCATCGACGATATACCTAAGCTAGCGCCTGTAAAGAGCATACTTATTAATAATGCTACGATAACAGATATTAACGCTGCTTTTTTGCTTACTTTAGCCACAATACGCATACCATAATACATAACAATCAATCCCCAAATACCAAAAAATTCAATTGGCGTTAATAATCCACCGATAAAGGTCGTTTGCATCGATTGTGGTAAAACCATAACTAGGCTCGTGTAGGATTGGGTTGGGCTTCCTAGTATGACAAGAATAGTTAGAATAATATAAGATAATAAACCGATAATCGCCACATGTAAACGTGTCGAAAACAATCGACTATAACCTACGTCTGATTTTGCAATCTTTGCCGCAACAAAATAGTATAAAGCACTTATAGCGGCTCCGCCTATAGCCACTACAGTTGCAAGTATAACCATTGTCCATTTGCTTATATTCATCTGCATGCTTAAGAATTCATCCGTTATTTCAAGGCCTGACGTCGCCATAGTACTTTCCAGACTTTCAATAATCATCTGCTCATAACCGGACCATGCAAATAAAAAATGGGCTGCCGGTATAATTAAAATCAGTAGAATCGGTATTAAAAAACTGGGTTTAACGCTAATTGCTAAGAGTGTTTTTTTGGGCGATGTAATAATTCCTATCGCTTTTTGAAACCCATTCATGTTCACATATTCTTCGTTCAGTTCCACTTCTGTTTTTTCATTCACATTATCTCTTTCATTAAATTCACTCATCCTATTTTCCTCCTTTTAATGATGCATTAAGTACACTTTGCTTTTCTTCTAATATTTGTTGAGCATTTAAAGGGGATAAAACCCTTTGATCTTTTATTAACAAACCATCTTCAAATGTTACGATTCGATGTGTATGATCTGCTATATCCGGCTCATGTGTTACGATTAATACCGTTACCCCTTCATCGTTTAACTGTTGAAAAATTGCCATGATTTCTTCAGATGACACCGAGTCTAAGTTACCTGTCGGTTCATCCGCTAATAAAATTGCCGGATTGTTGACTAAGGCTCTCGCTATGGCCACACGTTGTTTTTGTCCTCCGGACATTTCATTTGGTTTGTGATCCATACGGTCCGCTAGACCAACACGTCTCATAGCTTCTATTGCCCGTTCCTTACGCTCTTTATGATGAACCCCGGCATAGATCATGGGCAACTCAACATTTTTAAGGGCTGAAATACGTGGCAACAAGTTAAACGATTGAAAAACAAAACCAATCTTTTTGTTCCGAATGGTTGCCAATGCATTCTCATCCAGCTTGGAAACATCCACATCATCGAGTTGATAAGATCCATAAGTAGCCCTGTCTAAGCAACCGATAATGTTCATTAATGTAGACTTTCCCGAACCCGACGGTCCCATAATTGATATAAACTCACCTTCTTCGACGGTCAAGTCGATACCTCGAAGAGCCTTTACTGCTATTTGGCCTACGCCATATGTTTTTCCTAATTGATTCATTTGAAGCATGTTCGTCACCCTACTCTTCCCTATTCGTAACAATAGCATTTACTTCTCTCTTGTACTATATTACAATCTATTCCGGATTTTTTCCATTATAATTGCATTAAATATGCCTTAACTTGTCTTAATGATACATTTTTAGACACAAAGTCTCATCTCCACTTCAATCACTCATTGATTTATGGTATATTATGACTATCATAAGAACCTAATTGAAAGGAATGTTAACCATGGAAAAATATGCATTTTATACATTTAAAAACTTTGATTCCAGAATCATAAAAATCGGTTATAGCGACAATCACGTATCGTCCATTTCCCTCGCTCTTGAGATCGATGAAAAAAATGAAACTACTGATTTTACTGACCAAGTCTATCTTCAATTAAGTGAATATTTTGGGGGAATACGCAAAAGCTTTGATTTACCACTTCTATTACACGGTACTGAATTTCAGAAGAAGGTATGGAATGCCCTTTGTCAAATTCCTTATGGACAGACTCGAACCTATAAGCAAATCGCTGAGTATATTGACAACCCAAAGGCCTGTCGCGCTGTGGGAATGGCTAACAATAAAAATCCCCTTATGATTGTTGTCCCTTGCCATCGCGTTATCGGATCAAACGGTAGCTTAACCGGCTATGCCGGAGGCCTCGATATAAAAGAAGAACTTTTGAGCATTGAAAAAAGCCCCAAACCTTTGCAATCAAAAGCTTGAGACTCTGTTAATGCGGGTGACAGGAGTTGAACCTGCACGCC
>CAZLXW010000085.1:0-12347 GCA_964563505.1 uncultured Eubacteriales bacterium | reverse complement strand
AAAACATGGGATTCAAAGCACTGATTTTTCGGGCTTTGTAATTCCGAGAGACTATGATAGTATTTAAGGAGGATATAAATAAGGAGGAGGAACTGTAAGAAGGTGTGAACATTTTGTTCACACCTTCTTAAGTTGAATTGAATGCTTGAATTTAGTTCAAAAGCATCATTGAATACGAATGCTTGTTCTGATATTATCTATCTAAGGTGCTGTATTCGTTATGACGGAAACTGGCGGTTATCCACTCCCAAAAAGAATGGGGGTGATTTTATGGAGATGTTTGATTATATTGGTTTAATTAGTGCAATCGTTACAATAATTGCTCGATTAGTTTATATATACAATCAGTATAAATCAGATAATAGACATAATAAAAAGTAACCGCCCCGCCTAAGGTAGGTTACTTAAAATAAAAGCTACGAGGGCTAACCGTCAGGCAGCACCTTTTATATGTTTATTATACATCAATTAATTAACAATATCAAGATACAGAATATTTTAATCAATGAAGATAGTATTTAAGGAGGTATATTATGAGTGATTTTACGGATCGAGCAAGAGGTGCACTTATGGGGGCATTTATTGGAGAAGCACTAGGCGTTGGACCCCACTGGTATTATGATTTAGATGAACTACATGAAGCATATGGAACATGGATTGATGATTATACAAATCCGAAGCCGGATCGTTATCATCATGGAGTTGAAGCCGGAGAACTATCCCAGCAAGGCTGGATTATTAAAGAAATGGCGAAGTACCTCATTCAAAACAAAGGATATGAAAAACATTCCTTTTGTGACATGATGGACCAAAATATATTGCCTCAATTAGATGGTACGCCCATGGGTGGACGTGGTGGTTATACGAGTCAAGTGATGCGCCATTTATATGAAAGCCGAGTGGAAAAGCATCTTCCTTGGTCGGAAGTTTCAGGAATAGGAGATACAACAGAGTCCCTTGAGAGAAATATTCCGACAGCCATTTATTATGCAAAGGACATGCAAAATCTATGCGCAAGCATTACAGAAAATACGGCTCTAGCACAAAGTGATAATGTAACGGGATCCTTATCGGTGGCATACAATGTTGTACTTGCCACACTCATTAACGGTGAGCCACTCGATGAGAACATTAGTAAAAAACTTATGAAAATGGTGCATAGTGGAGAATTACCATTTCATGCTGTTACATTGGATAATCTAGAAGCACCTAAAAAAGAGGAAAAAGCAAAATCAAATGTAGGCTTATTTGCTTCACCAGATGCATTGTTATCACCTGGCTATATGGCAAGAGCAGCTGATGACCCGGATATTATCATTGAACCGGCATGGAAAGCATCCATTGTTTACGGTATGCCGTGTGCAATCTATCATATGCTTCCGACAGCATACTACCTAGCGGCCAGGTTCAAGGATGACTTTGAATCCGGTGTGCTCCATGCCATTAATGGCGGTGGTCAAAATCAAGTGCGAGCTATGCTAACAGGTGCATTAATCGGAGCGCAAGTGGGCTTGTCCAATATTCCTAAGCGTTTTATTGAGGGGCTCAAAGACCACGAAGAACTCTTGAAAATTAGTCAACAGTTGGTTGCGAAGTAGAAATAAAAGTTGACTTACCCTACTGAATAGGGTATTGTATAAGTGGGAGAATTAATATGACAAGAGAATTTATTAGAACGAATGAATTTGAGAAATGTTGGAAACAATTAAAATTTGATGAGCAAAATATGATTGAGCTAGAGACGTTTCTTTGTTTGACTCCAGAAGCGGGAACTTTAATACAAGGAACTGGTGGATTGAGAAAACTTAGATGGGCGTTGCCGGATACGGGGAAAAGTGGAGGTATTCGTGTTGTTTATGTAGATTTTGCATTTTATCAGAAGATATATTTGATTTCAGCATACCCAAAATCAGAAAAAATTAATATGACAAGAGAAGAATGTAATCAAATAAAAAAGTTTATAAAATCACTTAGCGATGAATTAGAAAGGTAGTGATAAGATGGATGTTTCAAAGAGTATTCTACGAGGTTTGTCAGAAGCTGTTGAATATGAAAAAGGGAATCAATCCAAGGCTACAAGAAGTAGAGTTGAAATTGCTGAATTGCCAAGTTATCATGGCGTAAAAATCAAAGAAATTAGAATGAAAAAAAAGCTAAGCCAAGCGGCCTTTGCAAAAGTAATAGGTGTTTCGGTTAAAACGGTAGAAGCATGGGAAGCAGATCGAAATATTCCGTCTGGTCCTGTTCAAAGACTACTAGATATGATTGAAAGAGAAGAAAATGTACTGGAAAATAGCAATATACTTCTTTTGAAGTAGATTGTAGTGGACAATTCACGTCAAGATTTTAACCCCGCCTTGTCTTATAATGATATTAGAGGTGATCGAGTGAAGGAAAGTGAAGGAATACAAGCCGTTCGAATGATGCAAGAATTTATCGAAGATCATTTAGATGAAAAAATCACATTGCGCCAGATTGCAGCCCATGTTGGATATTCACCCTGGTACTGTATCCGTTTCTTTAAGGAATATACAGACAAAACACCTTTTGAGTATCTACGCATGCTACGGTTGACGGAAGCGGCTAAAAAACTTCGAGATCAAGAGTGTAAAATTATCGAAGTGGCCTATGATTTTTACTTTGAATCTCAAGAGGGCTTTACCCGGGCTTTTTCCAAGCAATTTGGTATTACACCCAAGCAATATTCCTTAAAAAAACCACCGGTTAAGTGGTTTATTTCCTTTCCGGTATCACCCCAAAATATTCAAGAGAAAGGTGAGACGACGATGAGCAAAAAAGATGTAGCAACAATATTTACCCAGGTTATAGAAAAACCGGAGCGAAAGATGTTAATTAAACGAGGTGTTAAAGCAAGGGAGTATTTTGCCTACTGCGAAGAGGTCGGATGTGACATCTGGGGTCTATTATGCAGTGTCAAAGAAGCCCTAGACGAACCGGTTGGAATGTGGTTGCCAGACCAATACCGACCGGCAGGAACATCACAGTATGTTCAAGGCGTTGAAGTTCCAATGGACTATAAGCAACCAATATCGGAAGGAATGGAACTCATTACACTCAAGCCATATCATGTGATGATTTTTCAAGGACAACCCTACGATGATGACAACTTTGAAGAAGAAGTGATGTTAGTCAAAGAAGCCATTGACCGTTACAATCCAACTCTATACGGATTTGAATGGGCAGACGAAGAAGGTCCGAGTTTTCAATATGAGCCTCAAGGCGATCGAGGATATATCGAGGGTAGACCAGTAAAAAAAAGAAGCTAAAAAAGCGATAATTCAAGACATGTGAAAGCAGAGTGTATGGTTAGATATACTCTGCTTTTTTCTTGTATAAGGTTAGATTATATTGACAAAAGCCAAGCAATTGTGGTTAGATTAATAAATAAAAGCAAGCCTGCAAAGAAAAAGTCAATAGGAGGAATAATGATGCCATATTATATTCGAACAAGAACAAAGGATGAAGCGTTTGAACACATAGATGTGCTTATAAGTCGATTAAAAGAACTCGTGGCAGAAGAGCAAAAGGAAGCCAATTTTGTGGTTGTTGAAAAGGTCGATGGAGGATATATGGAAGTTGCCTTAGGACTAGGTGGCTTGAGCATTATAAATTATACACCGGAAGATGAAGAGGAGCCATCCATTGTCACATGCAATGCAACGATTGACCGAGCTAAGAGTGATGAGATAAGAATCAAAGATTTGAGCGAAGAAGACTATCAAGCATTTTCTTCGAATACAATCCCAATGGAACAAGCTCTTCAGGTCGTGCGGCGATATCTTGAAGGAGAATCATTCACAGACCTTTGCGACTGGTACATGGCATAAAGGAGGAAGATCGTATGTTACATTTTGGAATGCCCACACTTTTAGAGTTAGACGGATTAGAAGCCAATGCAAAATTTTGCCATGAGCATGGATTGAAATTTGTTGAGATTAACATGAACGTACCGGATTACCAAGTCGAGGTTTTAGACAAAGACTTTTTGCTGGAGTTGATGGACAAATATCAGATTTACTTTACCTTTCATATGGCCGATAATATGGATGTGGCCAACTTTCAGGAAGAGGTACGAAAGGTCAATGTCGACTTGGTCATTAAAACCTTAGAATTTGCCGAATCTATAGGAAGCCCCATTGTCAATATGCATATGCAAAAAGGGGTCTACTTCACCATGCCAACAGAAAAAATCTATATATACCAGTCGTATATCGATCGTTATATGTCCTATGTTGAAACCTTTGGAAACACGATGGATCAAGTCCTTAAAGGAAAAGAAACCAGCTTGGCAGTAGAGAATACCGGGGACTTTGACCGAGAGTTTATGCGGGCGGGAACCTTGAATCTGATTGAACGCCCACATATTGTTATGACCTATGACATCGGCCATGATTATTCTTTTGGCAATGACCGAGAATTCATTATTGAACATCTGGATAAAATACGACATATGCATATTCATGATGCTATTGGAGAAGATCATCACTTGGCGCTTGGAAGCGGAGAGATGCAACTGGAACGCTATATCGGTTTTGCCAAGAATTATAAGGTGCGTTGTGTCATTGAAGCCAAGACTATTGAAGCTTTAAAAGTGAGTGTTCAAGAGTTGCCGAAATATATATAGAAAATACTGAATATTAGGAGGGTTATATGAGTTTTAGCATGATTGGATTATTTATTGCATTTATTGGAATAATACTTATAGGTGGATTATTTATTGGACTGCAAGTTTTGGCGTCAATTAAAGGCCCCAAGTTTGCCGGTCTGATTCTTCCGGCAATACATTTGCTGGTAAGTGGGGTGATAATTTACTTATTACCCTTATATACATATATAAAAGCGAGAAATATAGGTATACTTTTATTGGGAGTCGTATTCTTGATTTATCTGGTGATTTTTTTTGTTGGGCTAACGGTGAAAAAATAAAGATGAAAAAAGAGGAAAACATCATGAATTTAATAAAGGATAAACTTACAAATTACATGGATTCTTGGGTCAAAGCTGATCGATTTTCAGGAAGTCTTTTGGTATATAATAGGAACGGTATTCTTTTTGAAAAGGGCTATGGTTATGCCAATGAACAATATAAAGTGATCAATACCATTGAAACAAAATACAGAATTGGTAGTTTTACAAAACAGTTTACGGCTGTTTCGATTCTTATCCTTTATGAAAAGGATAAATTGAAGCTTGAAGATAGAATCACACAGTACATACCCAATTACATTCATTCTGAGAATATAAGCATACACCAGCTTCTTTGCCATACTTCGGGCGTGCCTGAGCACACGAGCTTTGAAGAGTATAAGATTAGTGAAAGAATTAGTGTGGATACCATTCTAGAGCGTTTAAATAAAAGAGAATTGAACTTCAATCCAGGTGAGAGATTTGAATATAGTAATTCAAATTACGCGCTATTGGCTCAAATTGTTGAAGCGATTTCTGGCTTAGGAATAGAAGACTTTTATCAACAATATATATTTACACCCATTGGGCTTGAGAATACAGGCCTATCAAAAAACGAAGATATAAATATTGGTCTGGCACAAGCTTATTCCTATTCCGGACAAGGAATTATTCACGCTGATTATTATGATATGAGTGGGGCCTATGGCAGTGGATTTCTTTATTCCAATGCAAAGGACATATTAAAATGGATCAAGGACTTATTGAATGGGAAAATTATCGGTCTAGATACCCTTAAAAAAATGTTGACACCATATGAATTTGTTTGCTACTTGAATGCCTATGCAGGCTATGGATGTTTTGTGCGCGGTGAACCTGCAGAGGAAATGTGTGCGAGTGGATTTATCAGTGGCTATACATTTAATATCTGGGTAGATATTCAAAAAGATTGTGGTGTCATTATTTTAAGCAATAATGATACGACCGCTTCAGGTAGAATACTAGAAGGCATACAAAGCATTATTTCTGGCAAAGAACCTTTGGTGGAAGTAAAACCAGTAGCAACAGGTGAGATGAAAAACAAGGACCAATTAATAAGCATGACAGGTAAGTTCAACTGCCCATATACAGGAGCAGAATTCACCATTAGTCTGGAAAATAATGAATTATATATTGACCGTTTATGGGCCCAAGAATACAAAGGAGAAAAGTTCAAAATATCCTATGTTGAAGAAGAGGAAGATCAAATCACCTATGCTTGTGATGTATGTGATGGAAAATTTATTTTCACAAAGTCCATGGATACCGACATCAAAGAGCTTATATACATATATGATATTTTTAGCTTACCCTATACAAAAGTAGAATAAAAAAATTCTCAACACCTATTGACCAAAGTGGTCGGTAGGTGTATAATTATGTCATAACACCGACCGAAGTGGTCGGTCGATAGGAGATGATTTTTTGCAAGATATATTAGAAAAAATGGACCCGGATAAAAAGGACCGCCTTATTAATGCGGCAATGAAAGAGTTTGGTGCCAACCGCTTTGAAAAAGCCTCGACCAATACCATTGTAAAAGAAGCCGGAATATCCAAAGGCCTGCTCTATCATTACTTTGATTCCAAAGATGCCCTCTATAGCTATTTGTTTGAGTATGCCATGACATCCGTAGCAGTTCCTATAGCCGAACAAGTTGGTTTAGAAGAAACCGATATCTTGAAACGGATTGAGCAGATTAGTCATCTGAAAATAAAAATTTTTCATCAAATGCCGGCATTGGTGAGTTTTTCAAAAACCATGTATGCAGGTATGGACTTTGAAGAGATTAAAAAAATGATTCAAAAATACAATCCTATACCCATGGACATGTACTATCATCACAACATTGATACAAGTTTATTTAAAGATGAGATTGATATAAACATGGCCATTCAAAACATTCAATATACCTTAGAACGCATCAGCGAAGCTTATATTACTCAACTGAACATGGGCATTGATATCGATATAGATAAGATTATGACAGAATTTGAAGGGTTTTTAACACATTTTAGACAGATTTATTATAAATAAAGTCCGTTCTTAGTTTGGAGGTTATTATGACGAAAAAATTGATAATCGTGTTTCTTATTTTCATAGCCATAGGCATAGGTCTCTTTTATATTTTAACTATGGGAGATGTGGGTGTTGAGTATAACACAGCCCAGGTTACCAAAGGCCAAGGAGGACAATCGGTTGGTGATCTTGGAAGAATCAGCTCAAAGAATATTCGAAAGTATTACGGAAACGGTGGACAGACTATTGAACAGATGTCGCTTAAGCTTGGCGACCGTGTAAGCAAAGGACAGCTTCTCATTCAATATGAAAACAATCATGAAGAGCTTGATCTAGAGATTCAAAGGGTGAAGAAACAGATTGAAGCCCTAGAAGCGACTTATAGTGAAGCCCAGTCCGGAGTGGATATGGGAACAGTCAATAGCTCTAGGATTCAAATATCCAGCCTTCAAAACCAGATTGAAAATGCGGTAAGAGAAAAGGAAAGAATAGAGACTCTCTATAATGAAGGTGTTGTTTCCTTGGTTGAACTTGAGCAGACGACACAAGTTATCGATCAGCTCAATACCCAGTTAGACATGGCCCAAAATAGCTATAGTCAGGCAGCAAGAGGCCTCTCGAGAAATATGCGGGAAAAATACGAGGCTGAAATCGGAGCCCTGCTCTTGTCCATTGACCTCTTAGAACAAAAGCGAGAGGATGGAGCAATATATGCAGATATTGAAGGCATTGTTACAGAGCTGAACACCTTTGAAGGCGACAAACCTTCTCCAGGTATGATGCTCATTGAATTGCAGGATCCGACAGATAAAACCGTACTGGTTGATTTTTTGATGGAAGATGCCATTCGAATCGAACCGGGTATGACAGCTGAGATTAGTGATGCTCAGTTAGGTATTTATATCGAAGCCTTAACCGTTGACCAAGTCTATCCCAAAGCTTTTGAGACAGTATCTGAACTTGGCGTTAGGGAAAACCGACAAACAGTAGCCGTTGGATTACCAACATCCGCTCCTGACCTTGCTTTTGGAACCCAAGTGGAGACAAAGGTGGTCGTTGAACCATCCAGAGAAATGCTACTTGTGCCTTCAGGATCCCTCATTCTAAAAGATGGAAAAAGCTATGTGAAAGTCCTTGAAAATGATAAACTGGTTGAGCGACAAGTGACAAGCGGAATCAAAGTGGATAATAAGATAGAAATCATTGAAGGACTTATAGAAGGCGACCATGTACTTATTAATTACCAAGAAGACTAAGACCGGGAAGAGGTGAATCCGATGATTAAAGTCAAGAATTTATATCATTCCTATAATAAGGATGATATCTACGCAGTCAACGATATTAGTTTTGAGATTGAAAAAGGTGAGATATTTGGATTTTTGGGCCCGTCCGGCGCCGGAAAATCAACAACACAAAACATTTTAGTGGGATTATTACAGCTGCAACAAGGCCAGGTTGAAGTAGCCGGATATGATGTTAAACACATTAAAGATAAGATGTTTAATAAGATTGGCATGTCCTTTGAACAATCCAATGTTTACAGTAAAATGTCCGGTTTAGAAAATCTAGAATTTTATAGAAAACTCTTTGATGTCAAGACCAGAGACCCTAAGGAACTGATTAAACTTGTGGGTCTAGAAGGAAAAGAACACGTTAAGGCAGGTAAGTATTCCAAAGGGATGAAGCACCGCCTAACCTTTGCAAGGTCCATGATTAATAATCCGGAGATGTGGTTTTTAGATGAACCCACGACAGGTTTAGATCCATCGATAGCAGCAGGAATCAAAGATATCATTCGACAAGAAAACCAAAAAGGAGCCACCGTCTTTTTAACAACACATAACATGTATATCGCGGATGAACTCTGTGATCGTGTGGCCTTTGTGGTTGACGGTAAGATTCGCCTCATTGATTCCCCCAAAACCTTAAAGCTCAAATATGGTGAAAAATTAGTCGATGTAGAGTATATACAAGACGATCAATTGATCAAAGACAGTTTTTCGACCGTTGAGCCAGCTGAAAAAGCTCGATTAATGGAGGTCATCGACCACCATGATATTCAAACCATGCACACTAAGGAAGCAACCCTTGAAGAAATATTTATCAAGGTAACCGGAAGGGGTTTGGTATAGATGAAACTTTGGTACAGTTTTTCCAAAGAGCTCAAGCTATCTTCAAAAAGTTGGTATTTTTATCTAGAACTAGTGATGGCCATTGTCCTGCTCTTGGTGCTTCTCTTTGTCGTACCGGAAGAATTTAACAGCAAGGGCAAGGAATATATGTATCTTGACCTTCCCCAAGTCGTCCAAGACAATTATCGGAAAAATCTCTTGGAAGACGATGAGGATGAAGCGGTAGAGTATGTTGAATTGGAGGCGGAGGATACACTTTATCCTGCCACACTTTATGAAACCGAGGAATCCAAAGTTTACCTTTTGGAGAGTAAGATAGCCTTAGATGCTATCACGGAGTCAGAACGGGTACCGACAGTTTATGTCCATGTCAACGACCAGAATCAGATCGGTTTTACCTATTATCTGCAGGGCTATGAAACGCAAAAACTTCAGAATCTATTAGGTGTATTTCATAATCGACTAGCAGGACATGATGTGATTGAAGCTTATTCGGATCAATTGGAGGTTCGGAGCTTGTATCAAAACAGTGAGCCACTGAATGATCGAGAGAATATTCTGCCGGTTTTTCTGACTTTTAATGGTAGCTTGATGAGTCTGTTTATGATTGCAGCCTATATTTTCCTAGACAAGGGTGAAGGCATTATCAAGGCCTATGCAGTGACTGCCTCCTCTGTCTGGCATTATTTATTGAGTAAAATCGGTGTGATTATTACAACTAGTATCTTTACGACGCTAATTATAACGATACCCATTATGAGGGGCCAAGCAAACTATCCCATGCTACTTTTGTTTTTATTCACATCAGGATTTTTTGCTGCAGCTCTGGGACTTCTCTTAACAAGCTTTTATGACGATATTGTTGAAGCCTTTGGTGCCATGTACATCGTCATTGTGATTATGATTATGCCCAATATCTCGTATTTTACACCGAGTTGGGATCCGGACTGGGTCAAAGTTATACCTAGTTATGTGATGCTTCAAAGCTTCAAAGATATTATATCGATTGGAGGTAACATGACCTATGTACTTGTTGCCTCAGCAGGATTCTTGTCATTAGGCATAGGGCTTTTTGTACTGGCGACTTATCGATTTAAAAAGACCTTGTCCTTGTAGGGGGTGCGTATATATGTTAAAAAAAATATTCATTATTTTTTGGAGAGACGTCAAAGTCAGTGTCCGTAATTTTATTACCCTCTATATTCTGGTGGTACCCATTATTTTTGGGATTATGATTAATGTTTTTTCTCCGGGGATTAATGATACAACCGTTGAAATCGTATTGCTAAAAGGGGAAAACCCACAGCAAAGTGACTATCTTAAACAGTTTGCTCAGGTTGAACTTCTTGACAGTTTAGAGCTAATAGAAGAACGGTTGCGCAAGCGAGACCATATCATAGCCATCTTACCCGGAGTATCAGAAGATTATTATATACTGACCCAGGGGAATGAACCGGATTATATCGTAGATTATGTTAAAAACCTGGCCACGTTTGAACACTTTGAACTCTCCGTCGAAGACTCTATGGCTGAAATCGTCGATCTTGGTCGGGAGATTCCGCCACTCAAAAAACTCATGGTCAATGCAGGGATTATTTTCATCTCTATTCTTGGGGGTATGATTATTGCCTTAAACATCGTGGAAGAAAAAACAGACCGTACCATTCGGGCCATCCACTTATCACCTGTATCACGGATAGGCTTTATTGCCGGCAAAAGCTTAATGGGTGTGGTTGTCCCCGTGGTAGGAAGTATCTTGCTTCTGATGATTACTGGCTTTTGGGAGATTAACTTTTTACATGCACTGATTATGGTGTTGACATCATGCATCATCAGCGTCCTTGTCGGCTTTATTCAAGGGATTAATAATGACGATCTTATGAATGCAGCCGGCAACATGAAACTACTCTTCATGCCCTTATTTGGATCTATTGCGGCCCAAGAACTTCTAGCAGATAAGTGGCAAAAATTATTTTACTGGATTCCCTTCTACTGGACCTACAAAGGCAATGACCTGGTCCTATCCGGTCAAGGCGATTGGCTTGATATCATGACCTATGCAGGCATTGTTTTTGGAATCAGCATGATGGTATTTTTCATCTTGGCACCCAAAATACGTAAAGGATTAGGATAAGAAATGGAGGAAAAAATTATGACAATATGGGCAATTTTAGCATTTGTGTATTCAGCATTAGTGATTATATTAACCGTAACAAAGCCACCGGCCATCTGGAAGATCAAAAAAATCCAATGGTTTGAAACACATATGGGCGTCAAAGGTACAGAGATCTTCTTCTACATCTGGGCACTTGCTTTTCTTGTGATAGGTGTTTGGTTGCTGACACGTTGAAGCGCTTGAATATGATGAAAACGAAAGGCTAATGCAGTTTATCGGAAAGCATCTCAATGATAAGTTTTATCTTGAAGGTGATCAGCGGGTAAATATACGAGATAAGATCTTTAGAGAAGCGATTTCTAACGTGCTCATTCATAGGGAGTTTTCAAATCCATTCCCTGCTAAGCTTGTAATAGAGAAGGATAGAGTCTACATTGAGAATAGCAATAAACCTCATGGAAATGGAATCATTGACCCAGAGAACTTTTCCCCATATCCTAAAAATCCAACGATAGCCAAGTTCTTTAAGGAAATCGGCTGGGTTGATGAGCTTGGTTCAGGAGTTAGGAATATTTATAAATACAACAAGATATATTCTGGTGCAGACCCTGAATTTATTGAAGCGGATGTGTTTAAGACTATAATTCCTTTGATAGATAAGTTGGGTGAACATGCTAGTGAACATGCTAGTGAACATGCTAGTGAACATGCTGAAATTCAAGGTGCTACAGAGAATATATTAGAATTTTGCAAAGAACCTAAAACAAGATTGGAAATTCAAAAATTTTTGAATATAAAGAGCAGAAGTTATTTTAGCCAGAAGGTGCTTAATCCATTAATTAAAAGCGGATTATTAAAATTAACAATTCCGGACAAACCCAAGAGTCCAAATCAAAAATATTATTCCAATCGATAATCAATGTGCTCATCACAATGTGGTGAGCTTTTTTGTTCCTTGCTCTAGGAAAGTCCTACTTTAGCTTTCTGCCTTGAAACGTAGCAGAAAGCGTCAAGGACCTTTCCCTCCGCGAACAATCCCAAGGGGAACGCGACATAGTCGCTTTGTTCTTTGATAGGAAAGTTCTACTTTTCTATCAAAGACATTTTAGAATCAA